>NZ_CP060138.2:719486-1438972 GCF_016743795.2 Rickettsia tillamookensis
ACTATGCAAAGATATTTAGATCCAACAAATGATGTAGCATTTAAAAAATTGTTTACGGATAAAACAAGGTTAATAAGCTTTCTTAATAATATTATGAGGCTACCTGAAGAGTTAAGGATTATCGACCTTGAATATATTTCAAACGAACAAGTACCGGATTTAGGGCAGAATAAAAGGAGTATAGTAGACGTTAAAGTTAGAGATAACTCCGGCAATATTTATATTGTTGAGATGCAAAACGGATATGCCGATGCTTTTTTAGCAAGAGTACAATTTTATGCTTCTATAGCTTTTACTTCTCAACTAAAAAGAGGGAAAGAATATGCTGATCTTGCCCCTGTAGTTATGGTAGTAATTACTTCCGGATTTCAGGCATTACCTGAGGAAAAAGAGTGTGTTAGTTATCATCAAACTATTAATGTTGGCAACGGTAAGCATCAACTTAAATGCTTGTCTTACGTATTTGTTGAATTAGACAAATTTACCAAAGAAGCAGATGAGTTAGAAAGCTTAGAAGATGATTGGTTATATATGATGGCTAAATTCGATAGAGCAAAAGAACCCCCGAAACATACAAAAGATGAAATAGTATTATCAGCCTATAAAACTATTGAACAATTTAACTGGAGCGAAGCAGAATATGACAATTATATTAAAGCTATGCTTGCTGCTCAAACGGAAGAGTTAAATCAAAAAAGTAAATATAATGAGGGAAAAGCTGAGGGCATTGAGATTGGGAAAGCTGAAGGTAAGACTGAAGAAAAAATTGAGACAGCAAAAGAAATGCTAAGAGACAATGAGCCTATAGAAAAAATAGTTAAGTATACTAAGCTTTTAAAAGAAGAAATAGAGAAACTAAAAGAATAGAATATGAAACAATACATCGATTTAATGCCACATCAAAAAAGTAAGTATAATGAGGGAAAAGCTGAGGGGAAAGCTGAAATAGCAAGAAAGATGTTAATTAAAGGAGTATTGCTAGAAGATATTATTGAACTTACAGAATTATCTCTAGAAGAAATAGAAAAATTAAAAGAATAAAAATAAAAGAAAATTATGTCATTACTTGATGCAAGTCCAATATATAAACCGTTTTCATACCCATGGGCATATGAAGCTTGGCACACTCAACAAAAAATCCATTGGCTACCGGAAGAAGTACCGCTTGCCGATGATGTTAAGGATTGGAAATATAACTTAACCCCAGGTGAAAAACATTTATTAACGCAAATATTTCGTTTTTTTACTCAAGCAGATATTGAAGTTAATAATTGCTATATGAAGCATTACTCACGAGTATTTAAACCGACTGAAATATTAATGATGTTATCGGCGTTTTCTAATATGGAAACGGTACATATAGCAGCATATTCACATTTACTTGATACGGTAGGTATGCCGGAAGTAGAATATTCAGCATTTCTTAAATATAAGGAAATGAAAGACAAATATGATTATATGCAGCAATTTGGAGTAGATACCAAAGAAGATATAGCAACTACACTCGCAGTATTTGGAGCTTTTACCGAAGGATTACAGCTATTTGCTTCTTTTGCGATTATGCTTAATTTTCCTCGTTTTAATAAAATGAAAGGTATGGGTCAGATTATTGCTTGGTCAGTGCGTGATGAAACACTTCATACTAATTCAATTATTACTCTGTTCAAGACTTTTGTAAGAGAGAATCCTGAAGTTTGGACGGAAACTTTACGTAAACGTATTTATGAAGCTTGTACAACTATTGTGCATTTTGAAGATGCCTTTATTGAACTTGCTTTTGAAGTCGGCGGTATTGAGGGGTTAACGGCATATGAAGTAAGACAATATATTCGTTATATTGCCGATCGTCGTTTAATGCAGCTAGGACTCAAAGATGTATATTTGGTAAATCATAACCCGCTTCCTTGGCTTGATGAAATGCTAAACGGCGTCGAACATACGAACTTTTTTGAAAATAGAGCGACTGAATATTCAAAAGCAGCGACTACCGGTTCATGGGAAGAAGTATTCACTGAGATGGACGCCAAAAGCGGAAGCTAAATAATTACTTAGATAGAACTTGAAAAATTGGTAGACATGTTTCGTAAGTCCTCGGATGCTGAACGTGTTGTGTCGAAGTATACATATTAACAACAAGAATAAAAAAAATTAAAAATACCTAATCTTTATTTTTAAAAATTTTTTAAAATAGATTTAGAATATTTAAAAATTTCGAGTAATTTTATGGCTGTTATAAATAATAAAAACTATCAAAAAGTTGTAGAAAAAGTTTTATCTTCTTCTAAAGCTAATAAAGTATTAAAGAGTGCAATTAAGGACTTATCATCTTCAAAGAGTATAAGTTTAAGAACGATGTTACTCGGAGCAAGGTTTGTTTTAACTAATCCTGTAAATAGTTATAATCTTGTTAAGCTTGCTAAATCCTCTAATATATATCTTGATCCGGAATTTCAAAAATCACTTCTTGAAAAATCTCCAATATGGGAATTTTTAAAAAAACATTCAGATGATTTACCTAAAATAGGTCAAATCTTAGCAAATGCGGGCTTTAGAGAATTTCAAGATAAGAGTGCTTTAGATGAAAAGGGACTCGAAATACTAAAAGAATGTTTTAAAAATGAAAAAGTACTTAAAAAACTTCAAGAAATTGCAGTTGAAGTAAAGCAAGAGCTACCGGATTGGAATAAAGTGACTTCTAGAACTTTAGATATGCTGGTTACCGATAAAAACTTCAAAAAATTCTTTAATGAAAAGAGCGAAGATATTACGAATTATATACGCACCGGAGCAACTGAAATACTTCCAAGCGATTATGTAAAAACTTTTGATGATATATTACAAAAACCCGAAAAGAAAAATTTATATTCATTAGTTATCAAAATATTTAATGAACATCCTGATTTTAAACAAGAACTAGCTGAAAATATAAATAATACTCATTCTCTAAAAAGATTTAAAAAACTATCGTCTGAAAAACAAATAATTATTGAAAGTTTTTTAGAAGAAGCAAAAGAACAAGCTAAACCTTTCTTAAAAGAACATTTTGAAAGCTACAAAATTGATCTTAAAATTTTAGATATTATTCCTACTTTATTAAATAAAATTCCTGAGACAAAAGAGATTTTTGATACTCTTAACGCTCCAAATCAAGGTGTAATGATATCTCTTGAAAAATCCTTAGAAATGGTAGCGGGTGATGATAAATTAAAAAGTTTTTTTGCTAATAATAAAACAATCTTACCAAATATTGCTTTAGGTATTATTGAAAATACTCCTAGCGTACAAAGCATAACAAAAGAATATAATTTTGATAAACAAATGCTTAGTATAGTAGGCGAAGTTATGTCAAAACCGGAAATTGCTCATGAGATTATTGCAGACTTAAATAAAGGCGATTATATGAGCTTAACCGGTAATATAATCTCTGCCCTTAATGATCCTTCATTTAAATTAAAAGATATATTAGTAGCACAAAGTAAAGAAGGGCTATTTGATAATTTAATTACAGGAGTTTTAGAACAGGATGAAAAAAATAGCCAAACTATAAAACAACAACTTATAAATTACGGTCTGGAAGCGAGTGATATTACAAAGCTAACGAGCATAATGCCTATATTACTTGATAAACCTGAGTCATTAAAAAAGGTTTTTCGAGATTTTATTAAAGGTGATTATACAGGAATGGCAAAAGAGTTAATAGCTTTAACTAAAGATAATCCTGAGATTAAGAAATATTTAAACGATAATAGAGAAATATTTGCTAGTATTTTAGATAAAACTTTAAAAGATATACCGGGCATAAATAACCTTGATAAGAAAGAATTATATAATATACTTCCATCAATGTTAAACCATCCTGATGAATTAGTTAAAGTTATAGAAGAAGTTGAAAAAAGTAATTATCGTGGGGCTGCTAGTGCTATATATAATCTAGCTCAAAAAACAAATTATTTTGAAGGGCAATTGCCAAATATTGTAAAAGCAGGTTTTAGCTATGCTACTGAAAAAGTAAAAGACGTATTTAGTCCATCACAAGATTTTAAAGATAAAACTATAGATGAAATTACTCTTAGAAATAATTTAAATAAAATACAAAATGGAAAATTCAGCTTAGAGGGAGCTATATTAGCAGGTAATTTATCTAATATTGACTTCTCAGGCGTATCATTAAAAAATGCAGATTTAACTAAAGTAACTTCTTTAAAAGATTGTAATTTTAAAAATACTAATTTAGCAGAGACTAAATTACCTGATAATTTAATGCTACTTACTGATACTTACAATCTCGATAAGGCTATTCCTCATTTAGCACCTGAACTAATTAAAGAACAACAAGCTAAATTAATTGATAAGGCAATTGATAAAGTATTTTTACAAATACAAGCCGAAGAAAAAAGAAATTTACTTAGTAAAAAAGAATTTGCTCAACAGGTAAATATATTATGCGAAGAAAATCAAACGATTAAAGACTATATTATAGAGAAACTAAATTCATTACCTATGAATATGGTTACTAACCTAGCTACTCCTAAAACAAATCAATATAAACATATTACAAATCATGTAAATTCTCCCTTACAAATATTGAACCCTTTATATGAAAATATTGCAAATAAACAAGATATTAAGAGTAATTTATTGGCAAATATTTTAAGCGAGAAAATATCACAAAAACTTTTTGATAAAGGTGATAATAGAGGTGAAGATTTTTACATGATTAATCAGATGCTAAAACCTATCGTTTCTGAATATTCTAAAGAGGAGCCCGATAATATAAATAATTTTTTAGAGCCGAAAAATCTAGAAAAGTTAGCAAGTAATATTGCTTCTACTTTAAATTCTAAATCTAAATATACTTGGGCAGGCACTATTACCGGTGGAATTTATTTACCGAAAGAAATCTTCAATGAACAGTTAAAAGATAACTTTAAGAATGAGTTTGAAAATATTAATAAATTAAATGTTTTAAAAGAAGCAAAAAATATAGCTTCAAATTTAGATAGTAAAGTGCATGTAGTAGATAATCACGATAAATCACATACTTACGAATCATTAAAAAAGGTTTTTGATGGATTTGTTAAAGGTGATTATACGAGAATGGCGAAAGAATTAATAACTTTAACTAAAGATAATCCTGAAATTAAACAATATTTAAACGATAATAAAGAAATATTTTTGGGCATTTTAGATAAAACCTTAAAAGATGTACCGGGTATCAATAATCTTGATAAG
The DNA here is from genome assembly GCF_016743795.2 of Rickettsia tillamookensis. NCBI lineage: Bacteria > Pseudomonadati > Pseudomonadota > Alphaproteobacteria > Rickettsiales > Rickettsiaceae > Rickettsia > Rickettsia tillamookensis. The sequence continues at coordinate 724,719 of NZ_CP060138.2, forward strand.
AAAGAATTGTATAATACACTAACACCTATGCTCAATCAACCGGATAAGCTGGTTGAAATCTTAGAAAATATTGAAAATAAGAAGTATATGAATGTGGCTACTAGTATAGGTAGTTTAGTTTGGAAAGAAGGTCAAACGTTGAATATTATAAAACAAATACCAAATGTCATTAAAGCAGGAGTTGGTTATTTTAAATCTGATAAGGTACCTGTAGAATTAGAAAATAAAGTTCCGGCTGATGTATTAAAAGAAGCACAAAACATCGTCTCAAGTTTAAATAGTAAGATTAATATTGTAGAACCTAAGGCAAGTTCATTTTCCATTACTCCTATTTCTAATAATAAAAAGAAAGACGAAGTACATAGATAGTTATATAGGAAAGTTTCTCAATATTTGTGCAAACTCTTCATAGTTAGAATATTCTAATGTAGTTTTATCTTGTATCTGATTTTTAAACCAAGTAACTTGTCTTTTAGCATAATGACGTGTTCGTATTTGAGCTGCACTTAAAGCCTCATCTAAAGTAAGGTTACCGTCTAAATAAGCTAAAATTTCTTTTACTCCCACTGCTTTTAAATTTGAATAATTTTTAGGAGCAAATTGTTTTTTTATCAAAGCAATTTCATCAATTGCCCCTTCTTTAAATATTTTTTGTAAACGCTCATCACATGTTTTATATAAAAATTTTCGCTCAGGATTTAAGAAGATAATTTTGAAATTAAAATCAGATAAAATTTGCTCTTTTGGCAAAGTTTGAAAAGAGAAAATAGATTTACCGGTTTGCATGAATACTTCATAAGCTCTAATTAAACGCTGAGTATCATTTTGGTTTGTTTTAGAGGCAGCAAGCGGGTCAAGCTGTTCTAATTTATTCCATAATTCTATATTGCCTATTTCAGTATGTAAGTTTCTTACTTGTTCTCGTAAATCTTCTGATATATCAGGAATATTATTATAGCCGAAAACTAAAGAATTGATATATAAACCCGTTCCGCCTATTAATATAGGTAGCTTGCCCCTAGCAGTTATTTCTTTTATTTTTTCTGTAGCAAGTTTTAGATATTTTATTACTGAGAAATCTTCCGTAATTGATAGAAAGTTATAAAGGTAATATGGAATTTCGGCTTTATAAATTTGAGGAGGGGAGGCGGTAATAATAGGAATTTCCTTATAAACCTGCATTGAGTCGATATTAATGATTTCGCCGTTATAAGCTTTGGCAAACTCATGCCCTAAATAAGACTTCCCACTAGCAGTCGGCCCGCATAATATAATTATTTCTTTTTTTGTCACTGATATATAGTTTAGCCTATAATTATTGGGGTGTTGCATGGCTCGGTTTTCCGTCATTGCGAGAAGAATTACGTAGTAATTCGACGAAGCAATCCAGTAAAAAATTCTGATTTACAGAATTTTTTTATTATTTTTCTGGATTGCCACGCAGCCTACGGCTGCTCGCAATGACGGGGTGGTATCCACGCAACAACACCAGCTCATGATAATTCAGTATTTCCGCAGGAATGACATTATACAATTAAACGTTTTCAGTTTCATCAATAGGAGTATTTCCTAAAGCCTTAGTAATATCCACTTCATAGTTAACAGTATTGGACTCACTAAATGTTATTGCACTTGGTTTAAAATTGTCGTCAAAAATAATATTTGGCTCAGTGTGTATTGATATACCGACACTAAAAGCTAAAGAAGTAAGCTTTTTAATTTTTTCAAACTGAGAAATATCATTAATAATATGATTCCCATTTCCATCTGTTCCTACCGAATGCTTGCTAACTATAGCACGTAATTCATTTAATACCATTTGTTCAGTTGCTACATCTATTTTAATTTGCTTAATGTCAATAGGAAACCCAGCGTTAAGAGCTTGTTTGAACATATTATTTATCCTTATATTAATTTAATGTGAGAAGAATATATTAAATAATATTTAAAAAGTCAATAGATTAATTAATTTTTTAATAATTAATTAATAGTCCGTATTTTTCAAGATATTTATTAATTATAGCTATTATTTTCTCTAAACCATTTTTACTAGCTGATTCAGCTCTTGCAACTATAATAGATTCGGTATTAGAGCTACGAAGTAACCACCAACCATGCTCATTATTTACCCGTACACCGTCTATATCATTAAACTCTATTTTATCATCAAGTAATTTTTGCTTTATTTCTTCTATAATTTTTAGCTTTAGTCTTGAGGGAACAAAAATTTTAATTTCCGGTGTACTATAGCTTTTCGGTAAATCTTCTATTATCTCATCTAGCGTTTTATCCGATTTGCTAAGTAAATCTAAAAATCTAAGAGATGCATAAATTGCATCATCAAAGCCGAAATATTTATCGGCAAAGAATATATGCCCGCTCATTTCACCGGCAAGTAAAGCTTTTATCTCAAGCATTTTGCTTTTAATAAATGGATGACCGGTTCGCCATATTATAGGATTTCCTCCATATGATTTTATTTTATCGACTATAAATTGGCTGGCTTTTACGTCAAGTATTATAGTTGCGTTTGGATTTTCCTTTAAAATATCCTCAGCAAATATACATAAAATTTGGTCACCGAATAATATCTTGCCGTTCCCGCTTACAATGCCGATTCTATCACCGTCACCGTCGAAAGCTATACCAATATCGCAATTTTGTTCTTTAACTGTTTTTATTAGCTCTTGTAAGTTAGCAGGGTTAGTAGGGTCAGGATGATGGCTTGGAAAATTCCCGTCAATCTTACTATTTATGATTATATTGTCGTTTGAGAGATATTTTTTAAGTTCTTCAACAATATCACCGGTTGCTCCGTTACCGGAGTCCCAAGCTACTTTTAATTTGGGATTAATGTTTATCCCCTCTAAAATACGCTTTAGGTATTTAGATTGGATGGTGTTGCTGTACTCTGTTTCATTCCCGCTAGGTATTATTGTCATCCCGCGGCTTGACCGCGGGATCCAGTCTTGTTTAATGTTTTTTTGGATACCGTGGTCAAGCCACGGTATGACATTGATCTTTGCTAATAAATCCTGTATCTGAGGACCGAAAAAAGATTTACCGTTTTGTAGTATTTTAAAGCCGTTATCGTCACGAGGGTTATGCGATCCCGTAACCATAATACTACCGGCAGGCATAAATTGTTTATCGGCAAAATATAGTACGGGAGTCGGAACTACGCCAATATTTATGATTTCAGCCCCTGTCTCAGTTAATCCTAATTCTAAGGCTTTACAAAGGGTAGGGGAGCTGAGCCGACCGTCTAAACCAACACAGATTTTGTTGTTATCTTTCGTTATAGTCATCTCGGCAAAACAAAACCCGATTTTATAGGCTATTTCTTCCGTTAAGTCTGTAAGGCTATTGCCTCTTATATCATAAGCTCTAAAAATTTCTTTGTTAATTTGCATAAAAAACCCTTTATGTCATTCCTATTTTTGTCACCCCGTGGCTTGACCACGGGGTCCATAAAAACAATAAAAAATACTAATATATTTAGTATTTTAACTGGATCCCGTGGTCAAGCCACGGGATGACACGGGGTGCGTTTTCCGATCCACGCAAGCAATGACGTGGTTACATAGTCTAGAAATTAAAGCTTTCACCTAAATACACTTCTTTAACTTTCTTGCTGTTTGCTATTTCCTTAGCACTTCCTTCTAATAATACTTTACCTTCAAAAATAACATAAGCACGGTCGACTATATCTAGAGTATCACGTACGTTATGGTCGGTAATTAATATGCCTATATTAAACTCACGTAAATAAGTAATTAGATTTTTGATATCGGAAATAGCAAGCGGGTCAATACCGGCAAGCGGTTCATCAAGCATGATAAATTTAGGCTCTATTGCAAGTGAACGTGCGATCTCAAGCCTACGCCTTTCACCACCTGATAAGCTAGCAGCGGATAAATCTTTTAAATGTACTATTGAAAATTTCTCTAACAAATTATGGGTTTTTTGTTCAATTACTTCTTTATCATTTTCAGATATCTCAACTACAGCCTTAATATTATCCTCAACCGATAATCCCCGAAAAATTGAAGGTTCTTGAAGAAGATAGCCGATTCCAAGCCTTGCTCGTAAATAAATAGGTAGGTTGGTAATATTTATATCATTTAAAAGTAATTGCCCTGAGTCTGGTTTCATTAAACCGATAATAATGTTAAAACAAGTTGTTTTACCGGCTCCGTTCGGACCAAATAAACCAACTATCTCTCCTTGTTTTATATTCAGAGATATATCAGTTAATATATTCCTTTTTTTGTAGGATTTTGATATATTTTTAACTTGTAAGCTGTCCATCTTTTTTATTTGTGTTTTGTTGCTCTTTATGTCATTCCTGCGAAAGCAGGAATCCAGGCCTTATTGTTGTCATCCCGCGACTTGATCGCGGGATCCAGTTAAAAATACTAATATTTTAGTATTTTTTATTGTTTTTATGGACCACGTGGTCAAGCCACGGGGTGACAACCTAGCACGGTATAACAAAACTAACTATTTTTCTTAACAATATCTACATAATAGATTAGTTTATTAGTTTTTAAGACATTATCGTCACGCTGTAATATTACATTACCAAGTAGAATAAGTTGTTTATTATCGAAAAAATATTTAGCACTATCTGCAAGTAATAATTCATTATTTATTTTTCTTTCTACAGTCAACTTGGTCGGAATAACTATATAATCAATAGTTTGTTTATCATCTATTGTTTTATAAAAAATATATAATTCTTTCGTTCTAAGTATCGCATTATCGAAGTAAACAACAACATTTCCAAGATATTCTGCTTTTTGTTTGGTTCTATCAATAATTAAGGTATCAGATGTTATATGTAAATTTGAAATATCTCTATTATTAGCATATATAGATATACTAATAGTAAGAAATACTACAAGTTTAATAATCCGATAAATCGATGATTGTAGAGACATTGCCTTTAAAAATTATAATATTATTTTCATCCCTCGTATTAAAACTATCCGAAGTAATTGAAGAGTTTTTATAAAGTAATTTAGCAGAGGAGTTGCCGGTTATATTCTTATTTACTAAATCAATCCTTGCATCGTTAGTGTTAAATATGATCTCATCAAAAAAAAGTTTTACATCGTTTTTTAAATCTAATATGTTTGATTCTTCATCTAAAAAACCTTCTTTCGCATTGATAATAAGAGTTTGGTCTTGATTTACGTTATAAATAGCATTTATTATATCTAGTTTATATTTGTTATCCGACTCTTTTATAGCTCGCTCAGTTTTAATCTTATACGCATTTAAATTTTTATTTACTCCTTCAAAAATTGAATCTTTCAATATAATATTATATTTTAAATCAAAATTTTTATTATCTTTTAAACTTTTTTTTGTAACGTTAATATCATTTTCTTCATTAATATAACCGCTTTTAATTAATATATATCCTATATACAAAATTCCAACTATTATTAAAAGATATACAGATTTCCAAATTTTTTTTCGCCGTTTATAAGAAGAGGGCATAGATTTCAGCTAACTCCTATGCGTAGTAAATCATGAATATGAATAATGCCTATGATAATATTATCATCAACAATCGGTATATTAGTGATATTTTTGGCTTTCATTAAATTTAAAGCCTCTTTTGCAAATATTTCCGATGAGATATGAATAGGGTTTTTGGTCATAATGCTTGATGCTGTTTTTAAGTGAATTTGATCGTTAATATGACGACGTAAATCCCCGTCAGTTATAATCCCTATCAAATTTTGGTTTTTATCTGTGACAAGTGTACAACCTAAACGTTTTTTATTCATAATAATTATAGTTTCGGCAAAGGAAGTATCTTCATATACTAAAGGTATTTCATCACCGCTACGCATTAGGTTTTTAATTTTTGTTAAATTAGCACCGATTGTACCTCCCGGATGATAAATTTTAAAATCATCTTTAGTAAAGCCTCGTTTTTCATGTATAACAGTCATTAAAGCATCACCTAGTGATAACATTATTAAAGATGATATAGTAGGAGCTCCAATTACAGAAGCTTCCGGGTATTCAGGTACTATTAATAAAAAATCGCTTCTTTTAGCTAAAGTGGAATTTTTATTCATTGTCATTGCAGCAATTTTTATGGAAGAGTTCTTGCAATATTCAATTATATTAAATAGCTCTTTAGTTTCACCGGAATTAGATAGCATAATTACTAGATCATTTCTCGTCACCATACCTAAATCGCCGTGACTAGCCTCTGCCGGATGTAAATAAAAAGCAGGCATACCGGTTGAAGAAAAGCTAGCAGCTATTTTTCTTGCAATATAACCGCTTTTGCCTATGCCGGTTAGGATTACCCGTCCTTTGAAAGATAGTAAAAATTCTATAATTCTGTTAAAATCTTCAGGGATATTTTCGGATAATTTTTCTAAAGCACTTGCTTCACTAGAAATAACCCTCTTTGCGATGATTCGGTAATTATTTGTGTCGGTCATTTTTATATCTTTTTTCGTCATTGCGAGGAAAAATTGAAAATTTTGACGAAGCAATCTCAGGAGTTTGTTATTATTTCATGAGATTACCGTGCAGCCTACAGCTGCAGCGTTGTTGCATGGCTCGGCCTCACCTTTGTCATCCCGTGATTTATTCACGGGATCCAGTTAAAAATACTAATAATATTAGTATTTTTAGTTGTTTTGCTGGATACCGTGGACAAGCCACGGTATGACACCCAGCAGGTTTTTCGAGCCATGCAACAACGCCCACGGCTGCTCGCAATGACGTCCTATGTAAAATACTTACGTTCCGTAATTGTTTCTTCTTTATCATTGTTAGAATCTTCATTCCAAGCTCGTTTTTTACTAGAATCACGTCGCTCAGATTCTGAATTTTCCTTAGCATTATTAACATTATTTTTTGGCTTCGGATTATTTGAAGATTTATCCTTATCGGCATTTTTAATAGTTAGTTTTGCTTTGCCTTTATTATCAAAGCCTATCAGCTTAACTTTTACTATATCGCCTTGTTTTAAAACACTACTAACCGTTTCTATTCTTTCTTCTGAAATTTCACTAATATGAACAAAGCCGTCTTTATTACCTAAATAATTAATAAAAGCACCGGAATCTAAGACTTTCATTACCGTACCGTTAAATATTTCACCGATTTCAGGTTCAACGGCAATAGCTTTAATTTTATCTAAAGCGACTTTTAGCTTATCTCTATCTGAAGCATAAACAGAAACGCTGCCATCATCGCTTATATCTATTTTAGCACCGCTAGTTTCACAAATTTCCTTTATTACTTTACCGCCCGGTCCTATAATATCTCTAATTTTATCCTTATCTATTTTTATAGTAGTAGTAGAAGGAGCATTTTTACTTAGTTCGCTATTTGGTTTACTAATAACTTTATTCATTTGCTCAAGTATATGCAAACGACCGAGTCGTGCTTGCTCTAAAGCTACTTTCATTATTTTAAAATCTACTCCGGATATTTTAATATCCATTTGTAATGCAGTAATCCCTTCACTAGTTCCTGCAACCTTAAAGTCCATATCACCGAAATAATCTTCATCTCCAAGAATGTCGGATAATACCGCAAATTTTTTGCCTTCCTTAACAAGCCCCATAGCAATACCCGCAACCGGTGCTTTTATCGGTACGCCGGCATACATTAAAGCAAGAGAACTACCGCAAACAGTTGCCATTGAAGAAGAACCGTTAGACTCCGTAGTTTCAGCAACTACTCTAATAGAATAAGGAAATTGTACTTTATTAGGTAATATTGGATTAATAGCACGCCATGCGAGTTTACCGTGTCCGACTTCACGACGACTAGGTGCTTTCATAGGCATTGCTTCATTTACAGAGTAGGGCGGAAAGATATAATTAAGCATAAAACGCTCTTTATACTCACCCTCTAAACTGTCAACTATCTGCTCATCTAAACTAGTACCGAATGTAGTGCTAACTAAGCTTTGCGTCTCGCCTCTAGTAAATAAAGCTGAACCGTGTGCAGAAGGTAATAAACCTATTTCACAAGCAATTTGTCTTATATCCGTGGTACTTCTTCCATCGATACGTCTATTTTTTTCTAAAATCTCGTTACGTAATATATCTGATTCAATAGATTTTAAAGCCGATTCTATTTGATAATTACTATATTTTTTATTTTCTATGTCGCTTACAAAATGTGTAAGAACTTTTTCAGGTATTAAATCTAAATTAGTACTACGTTCCTGTTTAGATTTAATCGCAAAAGCTTGTTCAATTTCTTTTACAAATAACTTCTCAATTTCTTTCTTTAATGAGGCAGGATATAAATTTTGCATTTCAAGCTTTGGTTTTTTAGCTTCTTCTGCTAGTTCTTTAATTATCTTTATTACCGGCTGGAAGCTTTCAAATCCAAATTTTACGGCTTCTAACATTTGTTCTTCAGCGAGTAAATGAGCTTCCGATTCAACCATCATTACTGAATCTGATGTTCCTGCAACTACTAAATCAAGCTGACTTGTTTTTAATAATTCAAGTGTCGGATTTAAAACAAATTCACCATTGATTAAACCGACTTTACTTGCAGCAACTATTTCTATATAAGGAGCAGGGGATAGGCTAAGGGCAGCCGATGCACCAATAATTGCAAGTATATCTACCGGAGTTTCAGGATCATATGAAAGAACACTGCAAGTTACATGCGTTTCATTCACAAAAGCCGGATGAAATAATGGTCTAATTGGTCTATCTATTAAACGAGATACTAAAACTTCTCTATCTGATGCTTTTCCCTCACGTTTAAAAAATCCTCCGGGGATTTTACCGGCAGCATATGCCATTTCTCTATAATTAATCGTTAAAGGAAAAAAGCCGATACCTTCTTTTGCTTTTTTAGCTACTACTGCTGTACATAATAAAACGGAATTACCCATTTTTACTGTAACTGCTCCGTCAGCTTGCCTTGCTATCTTACCTGTACTAAGCTCAAGAACTTTCCCGTTCCATGTAACACTCTTAGTTATTTCGTTAAACATCTATTTATCTCATTTCATAATTTATATTTTATTCAAAGTGTCATCCCGTGGTCTTTATTATGTCATTCCCGCAAAAGCGGGAATGACATAAAACGAGCTATACAACAATGCCGGTCAAGCCCCACGGGATGACAGTCTTAGTATGACATTTGTACTACTTAATCTTTCTAATTCCTAGCTTACTTATTAAATCTAAATATTCGCTAACATTATTCTTTTTAATATAGTTAAGTAATCTACGACGGCGTCCGACTAAAATTAATAATCCGCGTCTTGAAGTATGATCTTTATGGTTAGACTTAAAATGCTCGGTTAAATTAGTAATTCTTTCGGTTAAAATAGCACATTGCACCGCACTTGAACCGGTATCATTTTCCGTTATAGCATATTCTTTAATTAATTGTTGTTTACGTTCTTGTGTAATCGACATCGATAATTTCTCCTTAAATGTATAGATTTCTTACCTAACTTGTTTCTAAAGGTAATTTGCACGTCAATCCGGTACTCGAAGCCTCACGTACTAAAGTGTACGCTGCGGTTCTGTGTTCCGTGTTTCCTTCAAATTCCTCTTTATTAACTACGTTATGCAAGAAATCTATGGTGTTAAATTAAATATTCTTAAAGAATTAAAGCAACTCTTGTTTAAACTACCTATTGCAAGCAAAACGCTTTTATAGCGAACCCATAAAAGATCAACGTCTTTTTCATAATTAAATAAACATTTCTGTCCATATTTAATTTGTTGTGCTTGGCTGTCAGTTGCATCAAGAACCAGGATGTCGTCCAGTATTGCTTCTATCTTTATACTTTTTGTCTCAAGAAATTCTTTTGTAATTTCTTCGGGTGAAATGATATGAATAGCATTTTCTTCTTTAAATATTCCAACCTGAGTACGGCGTAATTCTATCACAAATCCTAAACTTTGCAAGGACAATGCCAAATCTTCTGCTAAAGTCCTTATATAAGTACCTTTTGAGCATTCTGCATAGTAGGTAGCGGTAGCATTTTTCTCATCAAAATTTAAACATTTTAGATTATAAATAGTTATATTTCGTGGTTTTAATTCTACTTCTTTCCCCTCTCTAGCCAATTTATAAGCTCTTACACCGTTAACTTTAAGTGCAGAAAAAGCCGGCGGTATTTGTGTTACGTTACCGATAAATTTAGAACATACAGTATAAGCCTCTTCTTGAGAAGGGATATAATCTTTTGTTGCTATTACTTTACCGGCATAATCACCGCTATCGGTTTGTAGTCCAAATTTTACAGTAAAAATATAGGTTTTTCTAGCATCAATTAGCAGCTGTATCAGCTTTGTAGCTTCACCTACAGCAAGGGGTAGTATCCCTTCCGCTTCAACATCTAAAGTACCCGCATATCCTACCTTAACTTTACCGAGTATTTTTTTTACCATGCTAACCAGTTTAGCAGAGCTTATACCTCTTGGTTTATAAATATTTAACCAATAACTATTCATTAATATACTTCCATAAAATGAAGGGTTGATAACTTAAAATTTTTTCATCATTGCAAGAAGACATTGTCGCGTGGATCAATTTCACCTCTGTCATCCCGTGGCTTGACCACGGGATCCAGTTAAAATACTAAAATTATTAGTATTTGTTTATTATTTTTATGGACCCCGTGGTCAAGCCACGGGATGACACAGTGGATTTTACCAGTCCACGCAACAATGCCTTGCGAGAAGAATTACGAAGTAATCCAGTAAAAAAATGCTAATTTTAGCATTTTTTATTAATTTTTCTGGATTGCCACACGAACTAAAGTTCGCTCGCAATGACGATATCAACTCTTTTTAGTTAATACCTCAAATTAAACGAGTATATCCTTGACTTAAGTTTAGAAAATCTTTAATATATAATTCTAGCCAATAGCAAGATATAGGTTAGACCAAATAATGACGATTAACTCAGATAATATAGAAAATCCTCCCTCTAAAATCAATAGCCGTTTTTCCAAACTTACCGATTATATCTGGCCTATAAAACGCCACGAAGTTTCTAAATTTTTATTCATCACCTTATTAATGTTCTGTATTTTATTTATCCAAAATCTAATCAGAGCTTTAAAAGATAGTATTGTTACTACTATGATAGGTGCCGAGACTATCTCATTTTTGAAGTTTTGGGGAGTGATGCCATCAGCTTTCTTAATGACTGCTATCTATGTAAAACTCGTTAATAGAATGAAAGCAGAGAATATATTTTATCTTATTATATCAATTTTTTTGGCATTCTTTGCTCTTTTTGCTTACGTTATTTTTCCAAATCATGAAATACTGCATTTAAGCCCTGTAACCGTTCAAAGTTTAACGGCAAGTTTACCTAATTTAAAATGGTTTATATTGCTTTTATCAAAATGGAGTTTTTCGCTATTTTATATAATTGCTGAATTATGGCCAAACGTAGTTTTTGCATTACTTTTTTGGCAGTTTGTTAATAACATTACTACAGTGGAAGAATCTAAAAGATTTTATCCGTTATTCGGTTTATTAAGCCAAACGGGTATTTATTTAGCAGGGCAGTTTTTAGAAAATCTAAGTAATATTAATGATTACGTAACTAATAAATTTGCATTGCAATCGTCTTTTCATACACTTTCTATACAAATTATACTAACTATAGTACTAATTTTAGGCATAATAGCTATTAAAACTTTTTGGCTGCTTAATCATAAAGTACTAGATAAAGAGCATATGGCGTTACTCAAATTTAAAGCAAAGAAAAAATCTATGACTATTGCTGAAAGTTTTCAGATGATTCTATCGTCAAGGCATATTAGATTAATTGCAACTTTGCTTATCTGCTATGGCATTGCCATTAATTTAGTAGAAGGTCCTTGGAAAGCAGCAGCTACTAAAATTTATAAAACTCCAACCGAATATGCAGCTTTTATAGGAAGTTATTTGAGCTACACGGGAGTATTTACTATTTTATTTGTTGTACTTGGTTCAAATATAGTTAGAAGACTTGGCTGGTTTACGGCGGCTGTTATCACACCTTTAATAGTTTTTATTACCGGTATATTATTTTTTGCTGTTAATAACTTTGAAGGATTTGCCGGCTTAATAATAGCAAATTTTATTCTAACTGATCCTGCTTTAATTGCTATAACAATAGGTGCTATTCAAAATGTACTTAGTAAATCAAGCAAATATACCTTATTTGATTCAACAAAAGAAATGGCCTATGTTCCCTTAGATCCGGAAATAAAAATAAAAGGTAAAGCTGCTGCTGACGTGATAGGTACAAAACTCGGTAAATCAGGTAGTGCATTTTTACAATCATTGGTATTTATAATATTACCTTCCGCTAGTTATCAATCTATTTCCATCTGTTTAATGATTATATTTATAATTACTTGCTTAACTTGGCTTTGGGCAACTAAAGAACTCAATAAAGAATATAAAAATTCTATTAAATTTTCTCAATAATAATATCAATTTTTTCTTGATATTACTAAAATCTCTATATACTATCTTTGACAGTATAACACAAACTATAAGTAATGTGTCATCCCGTAGCAGCATTGCCTGCGTGGATCGGTTTTCCGTCATTGCGAGAAGAATTACATAGTAATTTGACGAAGCAAGGAAGAAAAAAAATTCTGTAAATCAGAATTTTTTTATTATTTTTTTTGGATTGCCGTGTCGCTTCGCTCCTCGCAATGACGATTTGGTAGCTATGCAACAACGCTTATCAAGTTGCGGTATGACATTCAGTTTGTGCTAATTAATTTTTGGTTAAATTAGAGGTTTTATGAGTAAAGATAATACTGGATATGAAAATGATGAAGGATATGAATCCGATATAGATGAAAAAAAACAAGAACAAGCTGCTCCTGCCCAACCTACACTAGATACAGCTGAGGATGGTTTTAGCTTTACTCCTGCATCTTCTACTCAATCTACTCCTTCAATCAGTAGCTTATCGGGCAGTATTTCCCCTGACGGTCAGACATCAGACCCAATAACCAAGGCTGTAAGAGAAATAATTATACAACCGCAAAAAGATGAGATAGCAGAGCAAATATTAAAAGACCTAGCAGCCCTTGCAGACCGTGATTTAGCTGAACAAAAAAGAAAAGAAATAGAAGAGGAAAAAGAAAAAGATAAAACATTAAGTGCTTTTTTCGGTAATCCGGCTAATAGAGAATTTATTGATAAGGCTTTAGAAAATCCTGAACTTAAAAAGAAATTAGAATCAATAGAAATAGCTGGCTATAAAAATGTTCTCTCAACATATAGTGCCGCTAATGGATATCAGGGTGGATTTAAGCCGGTACAGTGGGAAAACCAAATAAGTGCAAGCGATCTTAGAGCCACGGTAGTTAGAAATGATGCAGGCGATGAACTCTGTACCTTAAATGAAACAACTGTTAAAACTAAGCCTTTTACTGTAGCTAAACAAGACGGTACTCAGGTTCAAATCAATTCATATAGAGAAATAGATTTTCCTATAAAACTTGATAAAGCCGATGGGTCAATGCATCTATCAATGGTAGCATTAAAAGCCGATGGCACAAAGCCTTCTAAAGATAAAGCAGTATATTTTACCGCTCACTATGAAGAGGGACCAAACGGTAAACCTCAACTTAAAGAAATAAGCTCGCCGAAACCTTTAAAATTTGCCGGAGACGGACCGGATGCGGTAGCTTATATTGAGCATGGCGGAGAAATTTATACACTTGCGGTAACACGCGGTAAATATCAAGAAATGATGCAAGAGATAGAACTAAACCAAGGGCAGAGCGTTGACTTATCACAAACTATAGCTGAAGATTTAACAAAGGTACAAGGTCGATCTCAGGAAACACCACAACCAATAATAACTCCGAATCAAGAATTAAAATCATCTATTGAAACGCCTACCACTACACAAGTGCCGCCAATTACTCCTGCCAGCCAACCACTGCAACCTGAGACTTCACAAATGCCACAGCCGCAACAAGTGAATCCAAACCTCCTTAATGCAGCTACGGCTTTATCAACCAGTATGCAAGATTTATTAAATTATGTAAATGCAGGTTTAACAAAAGAAAAAGACGGTAATAAACAAATTGATTTAATTAACGAAGCAGCCACGGCAATTCTTAATAATGAGAAAAGTGATATTGCTGAAAAGCAGGCTAATATCATTGCTTTAACTGAAAATACGGTCAATAATAACGACCTCACACCGGATACAAAAGTAGCTGGAGTAAATGCGGTATTAGAAACCATAAAAAATGATCAAAATACTCCAGACCTAGAAAAATCAAAAATGCTTGAAGGTACGGTAGCTATTGCTTTAAATTCAGAGAATCTTGAACCGAAGCAAAAACAGCAGATGTTAGAAAAGGCAGTAGATGTCGGTTTAAGTCTTAAAGATGATACAAGTAGAGCTACGGCAATTGACGGTATTACGGATGCTGTAATAAAAAGTAACCTTTCTACTGAAGATAAAGGGACAATGCTTATAGCAGTAGGTGATAAGGTTAATGCCTCTGAATTAAGCAATGCGGAAAAACAAAAATTATTAGGTTCTGTATTAAAGAAAGGTGTAGAAGCCCAAATTCTCAGTCCGGAACAACAACAATTGATGCAGCAGAATTTAGATAAGATTACAGCAGAACAAACTAAAAATGCCCAAATAACAGAGGTACAAGGTATTTTAGCTAACCCTGCATTTAATACTATCGCTAAAACTGAGGCAATACAAAATGTTACTACAAAGGTTTTAGATAGTCCGATTAAAGCAGAAATAAAAGGTGAAACACTTGAAAATATTACTAAGGTAGTTGCTGAGAGTCCTTTGAACGGTCAAGATAAAGCAGACATTGTTAAAGGTATGGGAAAAGCTATAGCTAGTCATAAAACTATAGCACCTACAGAAAAAATTTCTGCTATAGAATCCGTAGAAAAAGGAGTAGCCGAAAGTATAACAGATTTGGAAGATAAAAAGTTAATGACTAAAGGGTTAATAGAGGGTATTTATGAAGGCAAAGGAGGTCCTGAAATAACTTCTGAAATGACTAAAGCTGTTTCTAGAGGGATTGATAAGAGTACTGCTATACCGGAAGATAAACAAGCTCTTAAAGATGCAGCGAGTGAGGCAGCTTTAGAAAGAGAAACTCAAAATTTAACTGAAGGGTTAAAAGGACAGAATTTAGAAGAACCTAAGCCTCGTGATGATATATATAACAAAGCTCAAGATGTAGCGGATGCATTAAAAAATGTTATTCCGCCTGTTTTAGATGCTCATCCTGAAAAACGTGAAGTCTCAGAAGAAGAAGTTGTGAAAAAAACTTCCAGTATATTAAATGATATCTCTAAGCTTGCAATTGAGAAAGTCAATAATTTTCGTGCTATGCTCTCTCCAGATGGTAATCTTAAAACTCTTGAAGAAAAAAAAGCTGAATCAACAAAAAAAGTAGATGAGCTGGTAAAGGAATTTGGTACTAAATCTTCTACTGAAGAACAGCAAAGTTTTATTAAAGCTAATTTAATTGATGATAAAACTTTATCTAAAGAGATACGTTTACAAACTATAGATAAGTTATTACAAGAACAAGCACAAAAACGAGCAGAAGCAATTGAAAACCCTAATGTTAAAACAGAAGATGTAAGGGTAGTATCAGGACAGTCTGAATTAAAACCTATAAGTAAAGATGAGCCGGATATTGAAAAAGCTAAAATGGTAGTAGGAAGAGATAGAGTTAATATTAAAGATAATATAAAAATTATGGGAGCATTAATGAATGCAAGAGATAGCATTATTCAGTCGGAAAATTTAAATAAATCAACACCTATTAAAAGAGAGTCTTCCTTTCCGCCACGCTAATCAAGATTTGTATGCTGTATGTTATAAAGGCAAGCAATGTCATTCCTAGCTAAAAGCGGGAATCTAGTAAAACATATAAAAACTAAGTTTTTATATGTTTATTTTATCAAATATGTAACTTCTATATCTATATTAAAGTTATTTTTCCGGATTCCCGCTTCCGCGGGAATGACATAAATGATATCAAAACATAATCAGGAGATCAGCGTGCCTTTATGCGTTAGTTTTTAGTTTTTCTTTTCCGGCTAAACATTTTACTAGATTATTAACGGCTTGTTGTTCTTCCGTGCTATTAATTTTCATAAAATTTCTTGAAACTTCAATGCACATACGTTGATGTTGAGTATGTACAGGCTGCGGTTTATTAGCTTCTTCTAGACCTTCAAAGAAATAATCAATATTCCTATCTAAAGCTTCTGCGATTAGTACTAGTCTTCCTACAGAAATTCTATTAATTGCTTTTTCGTATTTTTGTAATTGTTGATGAGTAACATCAATTACTTCAGCAAGTTGTTGACGAGACAACCCCTTAGCGAGTCTTAAAGAATAAATTTTCTTACCGATAAAACTATCGATTTTTTGTATAATATCGTTTTTTCTACCCATTATCTTCTCCTTGGTTACTAATTATGTCTATATTTAAAAATTTTCTTTGAACAAAAATGATATTATCCTATATTATTATAAAACATGTGGTTATTAATAATTTTATACCATTAAACTTATCCAATTGTAAGTAGAAATAATACCATAAATTAATATTATAAGCAACTATAAAATAACAATATAATAAGAACTTTAAAATTATTTTGTTAACAGTCCTATAAATTGCAATTTATAAAAAAACCAAATTTTGGTGTATTATAGAAAAATATAAAATTAATGCAAGGGGAAATTTCATTTCTATATTAATATTTCAAATCAAGGATAAAATATAGTTTCATTTTAATTATAAATTAATTATTTACAGCGAACTTATTTAAGATTAAATATAAAATTAATAATAACAACTTAGCTTTTATAATGAGAAAAATTTTTAATTGTCTTTACATAGCCTTATTTAGAACAATAGAAGATGATGGCGTTGAACATTCGGGATATATGTCATTCATGATACTTTTATCTATTTTCCCTTTCCTAGTATTCTTATTAGCTTTAACAAGCTTTTTAGGAGCTTCAGAACTTGGTCAAAATTTTATACAAATTTTTCTAGAGAGTCTTCCGGAACAAGCAACGGAATCAATAGAAAAGAGAATACGAGAACTACTAAGTGCTCCTCCTCAAAGTTTAATGAATCTTGCCATAGTAGGCAGTATTTGGACTGCTTCTTCTTTTGTAGAATGTTTAAGGACTATTTTAAATCGTGTATATCAAATAAAATCTCCCCCCCCTTATATAAGAAGAAGATTACTTAGTATTATACAGTTTCTTATAATTAGTGCCTTGATTACCTTTACTATGTTTCTTTTAGTGGTGATTCCAATATTATTTACAAAAATTCCGATAATATTAGAGACCATTGAAAAATATAAGATCATTTTAAATTTTATAAGATATTCTTTAATTTTAATTTTATTATTTTTAGGTGCCTCATCTTTGTATTATATATTACCTAATGTAAAGCTAAATTTTATTGATGTATTTCCAGGGGCTTTATTAACTGTGATATTATGGATAATAAGCGGCTATTTACTTTCAACATATATAGTCTACTACAATCAACTAAATCTAATGTATGGTTCCCTTGGTAGTATAATAGTTACATTAATATTCTTCTATATTATAAATATGATATTTATCTATGGTGCGGAATTTAATTATCTAATGAAAAATTATGAAAATATAGAGTGAAGTGCAGCTTAAAGCACTTCATAAGTATTTAGTTTTACAAAAATAAAATAATTAATTGAAACAATTTCGGCAGTTTTATATTTAAAACTTTGTATCAATCTCTATTTTAGTTGTAAAAAAACAATTATTTTTTAGTTTTTAGGTTTTGCGAATAAAATACAAATTATTTAAAAAACTCCGGTTTAAATAACATAAAGCTATCCTGAGATGATGTAGGTAATGGAGTTAAATTATATTGCGGATCGAAAGCATTCCCATAAATTTTTTCTATTTTTTGGAGCGAACTTGGAGATTTTAAAGCCAACAATATTGATTTTAAAATAGTAAAAATTGCTATATACGGATCGGTTTCAGGAGAAGATAAGCGATGTTCTAAACGTTTAGGAAAAGAATTTGGAATTCGTACAGCTACGCTTCTATTATTTCCACCGTATGATATATGTGTAGGAGCCATAAATTTTTTATTTAACCGTGAATAATCTAGAGTAGTCGGCATAAAAGCGAGTAGGGTGTCTAACATATAGTGACATAGCCCTTGTGCTGCTAAAATTATATAATAATCATTAAGCTCAGAATTAAAATTAATATGAAAATGCATACTATTACCATAATCATCCAAAAACGGCTTAGGAGAAAAATCTATATAACCGTTTAACTGCTGTGCCATTTTTTTTAAAATAGTTTTAACCTCTAATATATTTTTTATATATTGTATTAGGTTTACAGAAGGAGGAAGATCTATTTCAAATTGGTTATTGCCTTTTTCTTTTTTTATTTTAGAAATTTTAAATCTAGCTAAGTATTTTCTTGAAAGTATTTCAAATTTAGCTATATCAATATTGTGACTTAAATAAAACTCTATTTCTACGCCGATAATAGGGATTAGGTTATAGTCTTGATGAAATTGTGCTATTATTTTTTCTAGCTGTTTATTTTTTTGTAAACGACCGGATAAAGTATTAATAAAACTATTATAATTAATATGGGGTATTTTCATGGAAGGATTAATAAACGGATCAGTTTATTATAAAATTTTTGATAAAACATTCAATAATTCAAGTCATAGATATATAAAAAAAAATAACTCTATAAATGAAACAGAAATAGTTGAAAACAAAAAATCTATTACTACTTATTTTAAAGCACAAGATATTTTAATTTTAAATCAAGTACATGGCAATCAAATTGTTAATGCTGATGAGTCCATAATAGCAGTACCTGAAGCAGATGGAAGCATTACAACTAAGAAAAATTTAGTATTAGCGGTACAATCGGCAGATTGTGTACCGGTATTACTTGCAAGCGGCGACGGTAAAATAATCGGAGCGGCACATGCGGGTTGGAAAGGAAGTATAAATAATATTATTAGTAATATAGTTACTAAAATGATAGAAAAAGGAGCAAAGAATTTAATAGCAATTATAGGTCCTGCTATAGATCAAAGTTCATATGAGGTTGATGATGAATATTATAAAGCTTTCTTAAGTAAAGATATTAACAATAAACAGTTTTTTATAAACTCGATAAAAGAAAATCATTATATGTTTGATTTACCGGCTTTTGTAGAGTTAAAACTTAAAGAAGCAGGCGTTAAAGATATAAAAAATATTGCTGAAGATACTTACATAAATCCGTTAAAATACCCAAGTAGAAGACGCTCATTTCACTTGCAACAACCTTATAATGAGAATATATTGTCAGCTATTGTAATTAAATAAATATAATATACTCCTGTGAAATGAAGAGTTGGGATACTTCGGTACAACTTGGAAAAGAGCAAGGAGTCTGTAAGCCGAGGAGCGGAGCGTATACTAAAACGTTCAGCATCCGAGGACTTACAAAGACGACGTAGCCAATTTTTCAAGTTCAACGAGTATACTATGAATCAAAATAAACCTTACTACCAAATAGTCTATGCACCAAACGATATTTTTAAAAAACAAGCAGAATATATAGACATTGTTGATGATAATATTCGTACTATTGTTGACAAAATGCTTCAGACTTTACATATAGAAAGGGCAGTGGGCTTGGGTGCTAATATGGTAGGAATATTAAAGCGTATAGCGGTAGTTGACCTACATGAAAATAATAAATCATCGCCTATAGTTTTTATTAACCCGGAAATAACTTATTTTTCCGAAGAAAAACAAACTTTTATTGAGGGTTCTTTATCGTTTCCAGGCATTGAAGCATCTATTACACGATCAAAAGCAATCAAGGTAAAATATCTTGATTATAACGGTAATAAGCAAGAGCTAGAAGCAGAAGGCTTTTTAGCAACTGTAATTCAGCATGAAATAGATTATTTAAACGGCAAAACTTTCTTAGATTATTTATCAAAACTTAAGCGTGATACACTCCTTAAAAAGATGTTAAAGCATATAAAACTCTATCCTCCACATATTCACGGTAGCGGTTGTAAGCATTAAGAGGCTATCTGTAAAGTTTTTGACATTTGAATTTAGAATATGTTATAATTGACTAGTTAACTAACTAGTCAGTTATATGAAAAATACAATTACAGCCTTTGATGCTAAAACCCATTTTTCTAAATTATTAGACCGAGCTAGTAAAGGTGAAGAAATTTTAATTACTAAAAGAGGGAAAGCTGCTGCAAAAATTGTTCCTATTGATTCTCATAATAATATTGAGATTGCAAACATTGCAGCTCTTAGACTTCGAAAACTTGCAAAAGAAATTAATTTACAACCATCGGATTTAGAAGTATGGCTAAATTACAAAAACGAGGGTAAGAAGTAAAAAATGGTCTCTTTTGTTTTAGATTCTTCAGTAGTTTTATCCTGGCTTATGCCTGATGAAGTAGCAAATTTAGGAATATTAGATAAAACGATAAAAGAAGGAGCAATCGTTCCTTCTATTTGGGGGCTTGAGATTGGAAATGTATTACTATGTGCAGAGCGAGCAAAACGTCTTACTTCCAATCAACGCCACCAAGCAATTTATACTTTAAAAGATATTTACATCAAAGTTGATCAAATAACCTTAGAGCACACATGGTTTGAAACAATGGATTTAGCGTGGCAGTATGGATTAACACTTTATGATGCTAGCTATTTAGAGTTAGCATTACGCTGTGGGTTACCAATAGCAACCCTTGATAAATCCTTAAAACAAGCAAGTAAAGCTGCTGGAGTCGTGGTGTTGTGATCACATTTTTACAAGCCGTAGCCAAGCTTCCCAGTCACGTTTGCCTAAATCTTCTTCAAACGATAATAAGTCTTTTACCGTCTGCTTACATATTTCTACGGAAGGGGTTATAAGCTCTTGTTCTTTTATAGAATTTAGTAGTATTTGTGTTTTGCAAGCTTGTTCTAAATGGTAAGTATAAAACATAGCTTCATGAATAGTTTTGCCGCAGGTAATAGCACCGTGATTACGAAGTAACATCACATAATTTTGCTTAAGGTCATTAACAAGTCTAGTGCTTTGCTTGTTGGCATCTAGCACTAGAGAATTATAATCATAATATGATATTCTGTCGTAAAAATGTAACGCCCATTGACTGAACAGTAAAAGCCCGCATTTTAAAGCAGAAACTGCGATGCTTGCGGGAGTATGATAATGAAAAATAGCGGAAATATCAGGACGTGCTTTGTAAATACTGCCATGAATAAAGTAACCGGTTTTATTATATTGATATTCTTCCCCTTCTAAAATTTTTCCGTCTAAACTAACTTTTAAAAGATTCTCTGTAGTTACCTCTTCAAACCTTAGTCCAAAAGGATAAATATAGTAAAAATCGGCATTTTTAGGTCTTGCGGATAGATGCGTATAAGTATGATCATCCAGCGATAAATATGCCATTATTTGATAAGCAGCAGCTAAATTATATTTTATATCCATTGTTGTTAAAATCTATTAGTGATTTTGTTATTTAATGTCATCCCGTGATTTATTCACGGGATCCAGTTAAAAATACTAATAATATTAGTATTTTTAGTTATTTTGCTGGATACCGTGGACAAGCCACGGTATGACACCGAGTACGTTTTTTGATCCACGCAACAACTCAACTTTTAAAAGGAGCGTATACCATTTCTTCCTCTATTTCTATAATCGCTTCTTTAGGAGCTTTTATACATTCTTGTAAAGATTTTTTTCCTAAATACGGTGCTAGATTATAATTTAATATATAACATTGTAAATTATCTTTCTTATTGCTAAAGTTAAATTCAATTTTATTTCCTTGCTTCAATAGTTTTTTAATTTCTGTCGTTTGTTGGATAAAATTCTTTTGTTCTACGTTTAAGTGCTTGATTCTTAATATATTTTTTACTACAGAAAACGTAGAAATAGCAAGAAGCAGAAAGAATATAAATAATTCTTTATTATTTTGCTTATTTAAGAAAATACTATTTTTAACATATGAACCTGCAATCATTCCGATAGCTATAACATAACATCCTAGATATCTAAGTAATGATGCTCCTCTAATTGCTTCTTCATAACTAAAATTAAAGAAATATAAATATAATCGCCACAAGGCAAAAATTATAAAACAAGCAAAAATACTTATCAGAAAAAATTTATATTCTTTCAGCAAATTCGGTTTATATTTATGAATTCCGTACCATGCTGCTATACAAATAGTATATACAACAAAACTTCCTTCTTTTACTAAGAATAACAAGAGAAATTTACCGTAATTTAGTAATAATGCTCTATGCTGTTCATTAAAATTTTCAGCAATATATATTAACTTACTAAAACTATGTTCGCCTCTGTCCAAAAAATCATGAGTGCTTTTAAAATAACTCATCCAAATAAAATTACACAAAATCGGCAAGATAAGTAGTATCAGATATACAATATAATCGCTTGATTTTCTAGGTTTTTTATAAAAAATTGTATAATGAGCTATAAGAATTATTGAAGCAAAACTTGCAAACCATGTTCCAATTTCTCGAAAAGAGGCAAGCAATATCGTAATAGGTAAAATAAGCAATAATGCTTTCTTCTTGTCTTCCTCAAGTATATAAATTGCAAAAATAGCTCCAAACATCAAACCGATAGTACTATCGTTATATATAGAGCGAATTCCGGTTGTATATAATACTACGCTGCAAAGTAAAAGCGAAAATAATACCCAGGTTTGCCATAATTTCTTATTTGCGGCTAAAGGAGCTAGAAATGCTAAATGTAATAAGAAATGTGCAAATAATACGTTACCGTCCGAATAACCTGAAAGTGAAAGCAGGAAGTAATGATAAACTGCAGCACCTCTTGGATAATGGGCATGAGTAGTAATAATGGAAGTTAACGAAGACTGATTCTCAAAAACACCGAAATATAACAATTCTTTAGTAAATATTCCCCAGTGCGAAAAATCGTCATAAGCATGCAAAGATGCCTCTCTTGTATAAAGAAAAAACAAAAGAATCAATAAAGTAAATACGATGATTTCAATTATATTTTTTCTGGATTCCTGCTTACGCAGGAATGACATGAAAGCCAAAAATACACCGATGAAATAACTTACATATGTTGCAGCCGGTAATAGCTTTAATATAGCAAAGCAATATAGAATCGGTACTAATATGCTGATTGTTATAGGAATAGTAAAGGTCAATTTTGTTTTGAAATATTTAGCAAAAAAAGACGAAAACCCAAAAATGCTTAATATCGGTATTATGATCATATTAATTTGTAAACCCCTGTCACCCCGTGGCTTGTCCACGGGGTCTAGTTAAAAATACTAATATACTAAATATTTTTAGTTATTTTCCTGGATACCGTGGACAAGCCACGGTATGACACAGTGTGTTTTACCGATTCATGCGGGCAACGCCTGCTCGCAACAATGCCTTTATCACCCGTGTTTAATTTTAGCTTGTGCTGCGGCGATTCTTGCTATAGGGATACGGTATGGAGAGCAAGAAACATAGTTTAAATTCATTTTATGAAAAAATTCTATAGAGGCAGGGTTTCCTGCATGTTCCCCGCAAGCTCCGAGTTTCAAATTAGGATTGCTGCTTTTTCCTCGTTTTATAGCAACTTCAATTAATTCTCCTACACCTTCTTCATCTAGAGTAGTAAATGGATCGGATTCAAAAATCTTCTCTTCTAAATAATATGGGAGGAAAGATGCAATATCATCTCTAGAAATTCCGTATGTAGTCTGAGTTAAATCATTAGTCCCAAAACTAAAATAGTCAACTTCCTTAGCTATTTTCTTACTGCCGAGTGCTGCCCTTGGTAGTTCTATCATAGTACCGAGCGTAAAGGAAAATTTATATCTATAACGTTGCTTTAATTCCTCTATTACCTCATAAATATCCATTTTAAGCTTTTTTATTTCAGCTACATTGCTAATTAAAGGAATCATTAGTTCTAAGTTACATTCTATATGTTCTTTTTTATGTAGCTCAAAAATAGCCGTAAAAATTGCCTCAATTTGCATTTGGTAAATTTCCGGTGAACATATACCAAGTCTACATCCACGGTGACCGAGCATAGGATTTACTTCATGCATAGCATGAAGACGTTGATTAATCATGGATAACGGTAGATTTAAGCTATTTGCCAAATTCTTTTTATCTTCTTCGGTGGTAGGTAAAAACTCATGTAGCGGCGGATCAAGTAATCTAATATTTACCGGTTTGTCTTTCATTACTCTGAATAAAGCTTTAAAATCCTCAGTTTGCAGAGGTAATAATTTCTGCACGGCAAGCTTTCTACGTTCTATATCAGGAGCAATAATCATTTCCCTTACTAAAGGAATTTTATTTTTATCAAAAAACATATGTTCGCTACGACACAAACCTATACCTTGAGCCCCAAATTTTATAGATACTAAAGCATCGTTAACTGTTTCGGCATTTGCACGAACTTTTAAGCTACTAATCTCGTCTGCCCAATCTAAAATTAATTTTGATTCCTCACTGAAAGTAGGTTGAATTAACGGCATTTCACCTAAGAAGATTTTGCCGCTACCTCCATCAATCGTTATAATATCACCTTGTTTAATAACTATGTCGCCTGCTGTTAATATTTGCTTTTTCTCATCTATAGATAAATTACTTGTACCGCAAACACAAGGCTTCCCCATACCTCTTGCCACAACTGCGGCATGTGAAGTCATTCCCCCTCTAATAGTTAAAATACCTGAAGAAACATGCATTCCGTTAATATCCTCAGGGCTAGTATCATGGCGTACTAAAATTACTTTATGATGATGAGATAATTTTTCGGCATCATAAGGTGAGAATACCGCAATACCTGTTGCAGCCCCAGGAGAAGCAGGTAACCCTTCGGCAATAGAAGTAAGCCCCTTACTGTAATCAATTCTTGTATGTAATAATTGATTTAATGATTCCGGATCGATTCGCATTAAGGCTTGTTCTTTAGAAATAAGCTTTTCTTCTACCATTTGTACGGCAATATTAATAGCAGCGATGGCTGTTCTTTTTGCAGTACGTGTTTGTAAGATATATAGCTTATTATTTTCTATAGTAAATTCTATATCCTGCATATCTAAGTAATGTTCTTCAAGCTTTTTCGCAATTTGTGATAATTCCTTAAACACTTCCGGCATCATTGCTTGCATAGAATTTGAATCATTTGCAATAATAGGCATAGGTGTTCTCGTTCCCGATACTATGTCTTCACCTTGAGCATTTATTAAAAACTCTCCAAAGAGCTTTTTTTCTCCTGTAGAAGGTGATCTAGTAAAAGCAACTCCCGTAGCTGAAGTTTTACCTAAATTACCGAAAACCATTGCTTGTATATTAATAGCCGTACCGAAACCTTCCGAAATATTATTGATTTTTCTATATATAACCGCTCTATTACTCATCCAAGAATGTAGCACCGCTTTAATTGCCGATTCTAACTGTTCATAAGGATCATTAATTAGTTGCTTAGTATACTTAATATGCAACCGTTTGAAATCCTCAATAATTTTTTCTAATAATTCTACGGTAATATCACTATCTTTATGAATATCGGCTTGAATCTTGTGCTTTTCGTAAATTTGTTCAAATAGATCACTAGGTATAGATAATACCGTTGAACCATACATTTCTAGAAATCTTTTGTAGCTATCAAGAGCAAATCGTTTATCACCACAGGAATCCGCAAGAGCATTACACACTTCGTTATTCATTCCAAGATTAAGGATAGTATCCATCATTCCAGGCATTGAAACTGTAGAACCCGAACGCACTGATAATAATAGGGGATTGCTTGTGCTGCCGAAAATTTTACCGGTAGTTATTTCAAGTTCGGTGATAGCTTTTTTTAAGTCATTTTGAAAATTTTTAGGAAAGTTATTATTGTGGGTATAAAAGTAATTACATAGCTCCGTAGTTATTGTAAAACCATCAGGAATAGGTAGTTTTAGATTAGACATTTCAGCAAGACCTGCACCTTTGTTACCGAGTACATTCTTCATGCTAGCGTTTCCGTCACTACCATTACTGCCAAAATAATAAATTAATTTTTTCATATCATATATCAAAATTTGCTAACAATTTATGTGTTTAGAAGCATTAAATACATATTTATACAGTATGAAAAAAATAGTAGCAATGTTAAATTAAGAATATCTTTAATAAAATAGTTGAAATTTTAAATTTGTTAATAAATTTGTTATTATACTTATTAATTTAATTTATATTCTATGTACAAAAGTCAAATTTTCAAAAAAAATCTTATTAATTTTCGCTAAAAAATATCTCAAAATAGCAAATCAATTAGAAAACTTTCACAGAACTTAATAAGTTAATTGAACTTCTTCTAAATGTTATTGACTAATTTAAGAAAATTGACCATAATTCTAAACGGTCGTGCAGTTGCGTGATGATATAATCACGAGGAAAGTCCGGACTCTATAGAGGTATGGTGCCGGTTAACATCCGGCAGAGTATTATTACTTTAGGGAAAGTACCACAGAAAATATACCGCCGAATTGTACGTAAGTACTCGGTAAGGGTGAAAAGGTGCGGTAAGAGCGTACCGGTAAGTTGGTAACAAATTACGCATGGTAAACCCCACCAAGAGCAAGATCAAATAGGCGTTACAGAACTTATCAAGTTCCCGGGTTATCTCTAGCCGGCTTGTAATGCGGGTAGATCGCTTGAGGTAAACGGTAACGTTTATCCTAGATAAATAACTGCAATGAATTTATATTCATACAGAATCCGGCTTATAGACCATATTGTCATCCCGTGATTTATTCACGGGATCCAGTTAAAAATACTAACATTATTAGTATTTTTAGTTGTTTTACTGGATACCGTGGACAAACCACGGTATGACATCGAGCAGGCTTTTCGAGCCATACAACAAGGCCACACCGAACTTACTATGACACAAATTTAATGAAAAAGTTATATCATTATCCTATTTGTCCTCTTTCAAGACAAGCTCGTGTCTTCTTAAAAGAATTAGATATAGAATTTACTACGATTAAAGAAGATTATTGGCAATTCAATAAAGATTTCTTAAAAATAAATCCTGCCGGAACATTGCCCATTTTAGAAGAATCATACGGCTTATTTGTGGTAGGTATTTATCCTTTTGTTGAATATCTTAATAGCAAATATCCGAATTTTAATTTTTTAGATGAAGATATTGATATTTGTTGCGAAATTAGACGATTATTTTTTTGGTTTAACGATAAGTTTTATCGTGAAGTTACTAAGATTATTATCGATGAAAAAGTTATAAGATCAATTGCTAAAATGAGCAGCCCACGAACCGAGTTTTTACGCGCTGCAAAAAATAATTTGAATTATCATTTGGAATATATAACTTCTTTACTAGAAAAAAGAAGTTATCTTGTATCGGATTCACTAACTATTGCCGATATTGCCGCAAGCTGTCACTTATCGGTACTCGATTATTTCGGCGAGATTTATTGGGATAAATGGACGCTTATCAAACATTGGTATTCACTAATTAAATCAAGACCGGCTTTTAGGTTATTATTACAAGATAGAATCCCTGGCTTTACCCCTCCTAGCTATTATACGGATTTAGATTTTTGAATATACTTCTTCATAAACTCTACTTCTAGAGGTAATTTGTACGTCAATCCGCTGCTCGCATCCTCACGTACTTCTATGTACGCTGCGGTGCTGTGCTGCGTGTTTCCTACAAATTCCTCTCTATAAGCGAGTTTATGAAGAAGTCTAATATATAATTTAATAATTTGATTCTTTCCGTATCATGAGCTTTTAGTATTTTACGAATATTATTAAGAGATTGATTTTTTATGAGTGCAGGCTCATATTCGAGATGAACTCCACTTAAAATAGCTGTCCCGTCACCGTAAGTACATTTTATTATTGCAGGTTTATTATCTTCATAACTTGCTATTATTTCAGTATCTTTAGTATTTTCTGCATCAACAAAATATCCACCACCATTATAAAAAGCATAACAATCCTTAATATTTAAATTAAGTGTTGGATTTATATTTAGGTAAGCGGCTCTTGCTCCTTTATTTGAATTATAGTAGTAAGGAGCAAGCAATGGTCCTCTAACCGTTCCATTGAAAATCTTTAATTCTCTTTCACCTATAACCTCTATATTTGTTCCTTTAGCAAATTCTAAATAATTGCCGCTATAATAACTACCGGCACATATTCCAAGAAAATTACCGCCATTTTTTAAATAATTTTTTATATTATCATTTCCTTTGCCTTGCAATTTTTGTACATAGTATAAATCTCTTCCACCAAGTAAAATAAGTAATAATGTGTTTTGAAACCACTTTTCGTCTATAATTTCTTGTGCAGTAATATAATCTACCTTATATTTTGGAGCATAAAGTTTTAAGGTATGCACACAATGCTTAATACTTTCTTTTGAAACTCCTAAATCATTATAAATTTTCATTTTTATATTATTGACAAGAACATTATATAATTCTATTTAGTGTAATTACTTAAAAATAAATTATGAGGTAATTTTATGCAACTTAATTCAATCTCACTACCGTTAACCAAAAGGCAAGCAATAGAAATAGTTTTAGGAGTGGCATTACTTACTATTTGTTCACAAATATTAATACCTATGAAGCCTATATTTATTTCATTGCAAACCGTTGCAGTGATGTTTATTGGACTTACCTACAATAAAGCTACTGCACCTTTAACTATATTATCTTATATATTGGAGTAATGGGAATTCCTGTATTTGGAGAGTTTTCGAGCGGGTTACGAATATTATTCGGTCCTACCGCAGGATATCTAGCAGGTTTTGTAATTGCCGTATATGTTATGGCTAGCTTAAGAGATAAAATTTTTACTTCTAATAAATTGTTAAATCAGATATCTTTATGTTTGATCGGTAATATAATTATTATGAGTTTTGGTTGGATGTGGCTTTCTAAACTCTTAGGACCAAGCGGTGCATTTTACGCTGGTGTATTACCTTTTATAATACCCGGAATAATTAAATCAGGCTTATTAATCGGACTTATCAATGTAGTAAAACCAAAAACTCGATGAATACTCTGCTGATTTCAAGAATTGCTCTTTCATTTTATCAAGGATTCACATCCTCACCTATTAAGTATAGGCTGCGGGTGTTCACCTTTCAAAATAAAATGAGGGTTCTTGAAATCATTTGAGTAAATTTCAAAATTTTACTATAGTGAAATGCAAGTTGTAGTATAGATTATAATATAATATGTTATAATCTATATTATCAATATTAGACTTCTTGCATAACGTAGCTAATAAAGAGGAATTTAAAGGAGACACGGAACGCAGAGCCGCAGCGTACACTTAGTACGTGAGGACTCGAGTACCGGATCGACGTATAAATTACCTTTAGAAGCAAGTTATGCAAGAAGTCTATTGTTATGTAGGTATAAAATGAAAAACAGCACTTTAACTAGTATACGCTTAGAAACCAATTTAAGTGAAAAAATTACATTGATAGCTGCAGAATTACATTGTCGTCCAAACGATTTAATTAATGAAGCTGTACGTTTATTTGTCGAGGGACAGGAACGTATTAAACAATTAAAAGCAGAAGATGTTAAACGGCAATCTTTGTTATCTAGGGAACAAAAAAAATTAGAAGAAGAATGGGAAAAAAATCAAGATTACACAGATTGGATTTAATAAATGGACAAAATAGAAATTAAAAAAGGCGACATTGTAGTTTGTGTATTAAGTGGAGATTACGGCAAACCTCGCCCTATGATCAAAAAGCATATTCGGTGTCATGCCGTGGCTTGACCACGGCATCCAGAAAAATAATAAAAAATACTAATGACTATTAGTATTTTTAACTGGACCCCGTGGACAAGCCACGGGGTGACAGAGATGGAACTTATTCTATTATTCACGAAAAAAACTAAGTAACAAATGCTAATGCCGCATTTTCCGGTGCCGACCTGGAAAAATAATATTAAATATGATCTTGAAAATATAGCAAGACTTTTAAAAGCCTTAGGTAACCCTCATTTAAGACTTCCTCCCGTCATACATATAGCAGGTACAAACGGTAAAGGTTCAAGCAGTGCTATGCTTAAAAGCATCTTTACGCTTGCCGGTTATAAGGTACATTGCTATACATCTCCTCATTTATTAGAATTTAATGAACGAATCATAGTAGCAGGTGAGAAAATCTCGGATAACAAATTATGGCAGGTTTGTGAGGAGGTGAGGGTAGCAAGCGAAAAATTTAATATCGAGCCTAGCTTTTTTGAAGGTACTACGGCAGCAGCATTTCTAGCATTTGAGAAAACAAAAGCCGATATATTAATTTTAGAGACGGGACTAGGAGGTCGGTTAGACGCAACAAATATAGTAGAACGACCGTTAATTACTTTAATTACACCTATTTCATATGATCATATGAATATGCTGGGTAATACATTACCCCTAATAGCAGTTGAGAAGGCTGGTATTATGAAGTCTTGCGTTCCCTGCGTTATAAGTATGCAAGCTTTGGAAGTTTATGAAACATTATTTGCAAAGGCTGAAGAGTTAGAAGTACCGAGTTTTTGTTATGAATATGATTACGGTATTAAAAAGACGGACAATGGGTTTATTTATTCATCACGAAATTTTAGTTATGAGTTTCCGACTCCTTCGCTACTTGGTGATCATCAATTAATAAATGCTGCAAGCGTTATTGCTTTAATAAGTTTGATAAATAAACAATTTAATATTAGCAACGAAATTATCTCTAAAGGACTGCAAAATACTATTTGGCGGGCTAGAATCGAAAAAATAGAACCGAAAAAATATTCTAAATTAATAGGTGATAATGTTCAAATTTGGGTAGATGCAGCTCATAATAATAGCGGAGCTCAAGTTTTGACAAATTGGATTCGTGATAATTTAAAATCACCGATATATTTAATACTCGGTATGACTAAAAATAGGAATATCGAGGAATTTTGCTCCTACTTTAAGGGTTTGACAATTAAAGGTTACGGTGTTAAAGTTTTATCCGAACCACTAAGCCATAGTGCAGAAACAATAAATTTGGAAGGCAGAAAGAGCGGGATTGATTTTAGCGAAAGCGACTCACTCGAAGAAGCGATTAGTGATATAAAGAAGATAAACGGTGATAATAAAGCAAATATTATAATAACCGGATCGCTTTATTTAGCTTCCGATTTTTATAAATTGCTGCGTTAAACGTCATTGCGAGCAGCCGTAGGCTGCGTGGCAATCTCATGAAATAGTACTCCTGAGATTGCTTCGTCAAAATTTTCAATTTTTTTTCGCAATGACGTATTGATTCTCGCTATAAATATATAAAACCAACCTAGGAGAAAATAACATGACCTATTGCAACAAATCTAATCAAACCTCATATCCTTTTATCTTACCTGATTTACCTTATGACAAAGAGAGTTTTAAACCACATTTTACTCCCGAGACTTTTGATTATCATCATGGTAAACATCATAATGCTTATGTACAAAATCTAAACAATTTACTCAAAGATAAAGAAGAATTACAAAAAAAAGATTTAGAAGAAATAATAGAATGGTCATCTCAAAACTCAAATGCAGCTATTTTTAATAACGCAGCCCAAATATGGAATCATAGTTTTTTTTTGCATTCAATAAAGCCGCAGGGCGGAGGTAAGCCAAGCGGTAAAATATTAGAACAAATTAATAAAGATTTCGGTAGTTTTGAAGGATTTTGCGAACAGTTTAAGCAAGAGGCCGTAGGGCAGTTCGGTAGCGGCTGGGCATGGCTTGTATATCACGATAATAGGCTACAAATTATAAAAACCGCTAATGCCGGTACGCCTATAGCAAACGGTATGAAGCCGCTTCTTGCATGTGATGTATGGGAACATGCTTATTATATTGATTATCGTAACAAACGACCTGATTATGTTGACATATTTATTAAGCATATGATTAACTGGAAGTTTGTAGAAGATAACTTAATAAAATAAAACTATGGCTGATATAAAGGTAAGAAAACATCCTATTATTAATAATCTGAAGCAAGAGTCAAAAACTCCTTTAGTTAATGAGCAATCTGATACACCAGAGGAGTTAGAAGACCTAAAAAAAATTCAAAAGTCTTCTAGCAATCAAACAAAAACATTGCAGGAGTTAGAACAAGCACAGAAAGCTCCTATTAAATATATAGCTTTTAGTGGAGGGGGAGCTAAGGGAGCAATATATTCCGGAGCTTATGAAGCAGCTAAAAAAGCCGGTATTTTAGATAATGTCAAGGCGGTAGCCGGTTCTTCCGCCGGTGCTATAACTGCAGCAGTGGTAGCTCTTGGAACACCGTCTGAGCGATTTGAAGAAATTTCTAAAAATACAAATTTACAAACTTTGCTTGGAAAAAAAGGATTTTCTGCGGGTATAGTACAGTTAAATAAAGATGGTAAACCTTTATATGATTTATTAGAACTTGTTATTAAAGAAAATATAGGAAATTTTTTACAAAGATCAGATATAGTAAATGTTAAAGGTGATGAAGCTCTTGATGAATTAAGAGAAAGATACCAAGAAAACGGTAAGATATATTTTAAAGATATAGCGTTACTGCGAAAATACGATCCAGTGCAGTATAAGGATTTAGTAATTACGGCAACTCAGCAAGAGACAAGCGAACTAACTATTTTCAATAGCTTTGATACGCCAAATATTGAAATTGCTTTAGCTTGCCGTGCTTCTGCATCTATTCCGCTTGTTTTTGAGCCGGTAGAAATTGATGGTAAAAAATATGTTGACGGCGGATATAGAGATAATATACCGACAAAATATTTTAAAGGCAATGAACCGGAATTTGATATAAAAGAAGTAACTGATAATATGGAAGAAATTACCTTAGCTAAAAAGCAAGGTAGAACTCTAGCTATGGCTTTTGGCACGGGTATGGAAGCTGATGCAAATATTGCTATATATAGTGCAAAAAAATTTGAAAGCCCAAGTGATATCGTAAAGTTTTTAGCTGATGTATTATTTAAGACTCTTGCAAAAGTAGGAGGAAAATTTAAATATACCGAAACTCTAAGAGAAACTAATGAGCAGTTACGTGAAAATGCTTTAAACACTGTTGTTTTAGATACTGCCGGAATAGATACTTTGGATTTCAAAGATGCACAAAAATATTCTGATTATTTGCATATTAAAGGATATTGTCAAACTAGAGAACATTTGAATAATCATGACCTTGGCAAAGAAGCAGATAAAACATTTGACCATCAAAAATTTCTACTAAATGTTTATGAAGTTTATGATAATAAAAATCTACATAAAACATTTGGAACTAAATTATTAGAAATGTTTATTCCGTCAAAAGAAAATAATACTTCTAAATGGCAAGAAGGAGTTATTGAAAATCATGATGATAAAGCAAAAATGTTATTATCATTTTGTAAAACCGGAGCATTAAACGAAAAAGAATTAAATGAAAAGCTTAAAGAATATGTAATTATTGCTGCAACTAGTCGTAATAATACATTAAAAACCGATACAAACTCATTGAAAGCTTTGCTGTATACCTTAAACGATCCTGCTGCTTCAAGTAAAATAAAAGATAGTTTCATTGAGGTACTTGGAATAGACAAAAATAAAGATGTACGATTTGATAAAACTAAAACCTTTGATGAAAATATTGCTAAGTTTAAATTTACTAAACAAGATTTAGAAAGCTTTATAACTAAAAGTAAAAGCGAAGCACCAAAAATTCAAAGCAAACATAGTGTAGCCAGAAGTCATGCAAGTAGGGGGTGAATTAGGTGGTGTTATATGGTTCTATGTCATTCCCGCAAAGGCGGGAATCCAGTAAAACCTACAAAAAACTTGTTTTTTTAGGTTTATTTTTTCAATATTAAATGATTTTTTTGGATTCCTGCTTTCGCAGGAATGACATCAGTTTCAACAACATTAATCCTAAAAATGAATATCGGTAAATTTAAACTAATTGTTTTTGATGAAATAGACAGTACAAGCTCTGAGGCTATGAGAACTGCTAAAAGCGGACTAATTGATTCAAACTATGCAGTACTTGCTAAATCTCAAACCAAAGCACGAGGAAGAAGCGGTAAAAACTGGCAGTCTAGGGTAGGTAACTTACATGTAAGTTTACTAATAAAGCCTGATAAAGAGCTAGAATTATTACCGCAATTATCCTTTGTTGCAGCACTTGCTGTTTATGAGAGTATAGAATTGTTGACTATGTCATCCCGTGGCTCTCTATGTCATTCCCGCAAAAGCGGGAATCCAGAAAAATTTTTAAAAGAAATGGATTCCCGCTTTTGCGGGAATGACATAAGGCTAAAATGGCCCAATGATGTTTTAGTTAACGGTCGGAAAATTGCCGGTATACTTCTTGAATCTGTTAAAGTAGAAAATAATTATTACCTTATTATCGGTATAGGGATTAATATCACCTACCACCCTGATAATATTGATCAGCCTACTACTTGTTTAGTGAGCGAAAATCTACCACCTATAGAGCCGCAAGCTTTACTTGAAAAATTAATAGAGAATTTTGAAAAATATTATCAAATTTGGCATAATAACGGTTTTTCTTTTATTAGAAAAAAATGGTTAGAACATGCTTATAAGTTACATGA
This sequence comes from Rickettsia tillamookensis, assembly GCF_016743795.2. NCBI lineage: Bacteria > Pseudomonadati > Pseudomonadota > Alphaproteobacteria > Rickettsiales > Rickettsiaceae > Rickettsia > Rickettsia tillamookensis. The sequence continues at coordinate 759,468 of NZ_CP060138.2, forward strand.
AAATATTAGCGTTAAATATCAAAATGATATAGTAACTGGTCTTTTTAAAGATATCGATAGTACCGGCAGAATAATATTGCAACTACCTTCCAAAAAAATAATCTCTTTTTCCACTGCCGAACTTTTCTTTTAGCAAAAATATTACTAAATTTAAATTGTAGATTTAATTTTTGTTAACTTCTACTTAAGCTCTAATTTAACAAGGTAATATTAATATGCCCCAAGAGAATAGTACTCCAAACTCTAGGTCTCAAGCATTTTTACAAAATGCATATGAGCAATTAAACGAATTTAAAAAACTTTCTTCTGATAATATCCGTACATTAATGCAAGATTTTCACAAAACCGAAAAAACTTTTAAATGTGCCTTATTTACCGGTAATAATAACGCATGTGAAGGATTATTAGAACTATATGATGCAGCAATAAAAAAAATTCCTAAGTATGAACTTCAAAATATAAATATAACCAAATTTAGAGATATTATGGTCTTAGTCGGAAGAGAATTTAAGAATGAAAAATGTATAAAAACTTCTTTATTGTCAATAGATATTGATGAAAAATTTCTCAAACCGAGTGTTGTTGCTCAAGTAAACACTATTAAAATATGTCAAAAGAAAAATAGTGAAAATCCTTTTGCAGCTAACGAGGATAAAATTATCGACGATTTTAATCTCACTCTTGATAGCCTCCCATGTATATATGTACCAATAGAATATTCAAAACTTGTATGCTTAATGGACGACGAAAATGAGGTTAAAATAATAACCTTAGAAGATAATTTTGATAAAATATTATAGGGATATAGATTATGAAACAAATCACTTATGATCAAGAAACTATAATATTAACCCCTGAATATTTATATAAAAAAGGTAACGAATCTTATCAAGAAGCTTTACTGGAAAAAGAGATTTCTAAGCAACAAGAATTATATACAAACTCTATATTGTATTTTCAAGGTGCTATGCTTTTAGGGAGTATAAAGGCTTTAGAGCAGCTAAGTATATTGTATAATCAAGAAAATAGCTTTGTAAATGATAAAGCAAGCTTAATTAAACTAAATAACTTTATAGATACTGTACGACAATTATCTGAAAAAGATTTAAGTATAGTTAATATTCGTAAATTTCCTATATCTGAGCTGGATAGGGGTATAATAAATACTCAAATTATTAAAAAAATAAAAGTAGATTGGCTTAACAATCCAACGCCTAAATGTTTAGTACTTACTAATTTAAAAACAGTGATGAAAGGGGTTAGTGAAAAATTGCCGGCTAATTATCGCCTAATTATTGATGAAATTGATTTTGAGTGTCTAAAAAATCCAATGAAATTTACTAGTCTAGAGATTCATAAAGCTATAGATCAAAATTTAAAGAATACCGAGCAGTTTAAAACTCATATAACATCTAAATCTAAATACGTTTATAAGGGCACTATACGAGATGAAATGGATATAAAATGTAATAAAACAAGTGATTTTGACTATCCTCCACTCGGTGATGGTACAGATTTTTGTACAATATCTTAAAAAAATAAAGGGATGAAATTTAATGATAAAAAAGAAAAATAAACAAATAGAAAAGAAACTACTCACTTCTTTTGAAATGTTACAAGAAGCATTATCAGATTATTTACAAAATGTTGAAATGCCTCTTACAAATTCAGGAAGCAATATACTAATAATAACAAACGATAATATAGACATTATAATTGAATTGCATAAAGAATTAAAAGAGGCGTTAGTTTGTGGTCAAGGAGATGCAGCTTACTATTTTGCTCAGTTTTATTATAATGGCTGGTTGGTAGAAAAAAATTATACTAAAGGAGATTTTATCCTAGAAATAGGGAAGAAACTTGATTCTATTAAATGTACAAATACTTCCTATAAAAGTGATAATGCTTTATCAGAAGAGTTTAAAAAATTAACTACCGTTTGTGCTAATTCTATTTTAAATACCAAAGGTATATATCAAATGGGCATTAATGATATAATGAAAAGTAATGCTGAATTTGCTTTCAATAAACATCTAATGAATACTAATTTAACAGATATACTCTGTATTCCAGAATCAACATTTTCGCCTATCTCTACTGTTTCAGCACCACTGCCAAATACTAATATTAACCACACTACTAAAACACAAGATACTAATGGCGAAATAAAACGCTCAACTAGTTATATCCCTTCAAGCTCTATCATTCATGATGCACCAAATGACCAAATTCTAACACTTGGTCAAGACAACTATTATAACAAACATGATAGCAGTGGATGTACTTGTTTAACGATGTAATATATTGTGGTATATATCTTGAAAAACAATAAAATCTTTTATCTATCACCGATAAATCAATTGCTTAAGGAAGGTTTAAGACAACAAGAAATATTTTTTGCTTTTCACGATAAATGGCCTTCCTATACTAAAAAAGCAGTTAATCTATTGTTTGAGTCAGCAGTAGAAAATTTAACCTGTGCGATGTTACTTGGTGAAGAAGAGGCGATATTGCCTCTATCTCAGCTTTATTATAGCGGTACTATTTACGATATTTTACCGGATTTAGTTTTTGGTGATTATATTATTTTAATAGGTCAAAAACTTGGATATAAATCATGCCAAAATATTTCTTTAAGAATGATTACTAATACTAAATGTTTAGAAAAACAGCTAGATAGTATCGCTATTACTATTACTTCTAATATGTTATTTTATCATCGTCATTTTAAATACATAGGTGATGAGATTAAAAAAAAATTATTAAAGACTGCAATGAGCAATTTAATAAAGTATGGCATTTTTGTAAATTTGAATATTCCTATTCAACATTATTATCTTTTGAAATGCCGGAAGAAGAAGCCGAAAAACTTGAAGAAGTACCTTTGATGGGTACAAAATCTACTGATGATAGTAAATGTTTGATATCTTGAATGTTTTTTCTATGTCTAGTTTTTTCGTCATTGCGAGGAAAAATTGAAAATTTTAACGAAGCAATCTCAGGATATTTGATGAGATTGCCACGCTCCTTTTAGTCGCTCGCAATGACGGAAAACCCCCCACCTCTTAGTGCTAGCATTTTTTCAGTTATATTATCTTAATGGACCCCACAAGTACAAGCCAGCGTTGTTGCATGGCTCAGCCTCGCCTTTGTCATCCCGTGATTTATTCACGGGATCCAGTTAAAAATACTAATATTAGTATTTTTAGTTGTTTTACTGGATACCGTGGACAAGCCACGGTATGACACCGAGCGGGTTTTTTGAGCCATGCAACAAAGCCGGTCAAGCCATGGGGTGACAACGGAAAATAGGTAATAAATATATGAAAAAAATAATCTACAGCAATCAAACTTTCGACAATATGGAAATAAAGTCCGTAACCGATAATGAGGTAGTAATTATCGGCTATGCGAGTGTTTATAATATTGCCGATCATCATAACGATTTAATTTCTAAAGGAGCTTTTGCAAATGCTTCTCACCATAACGTAAAATTTCTTTGGCAACATGACAGTAAAAAACCTATAGGAATTATTACTCATTTGGCTGAAGATGACCACGGTTTAAAAATGGAAGCAGTGATAAATAATAAAGTCAAAGCAGGAGTAGAAGCGATAGAGCTAATAAAGCAAGGAGCAATAGATGGATTATCTATAGGCTTTTATATAAAAAACTCGGTTTATAATGATGCAAGGCAGAGAGTAATTACCGAAGCAGAGCTTTTAGAGATAAGTATTGTTACTTTTCCTGCTAATCAGAGTGCTAAAATCTTATATATCACTAAAGGACAAGAAATAGAATATAACGATAAAATCAATGAGTTAGAGGAAAAGCTATATAATATGCAAAATATTTTAGAAAGACCAAATAGTGTAAATATAGAAGAACAGGAACAGAAAACAGCTTTCATTAATTATGTACGTAAAGGCGAAGATACCGGGCTTATGCAAAAATCATCCCTAAATAGTAGTACTGAAGCAGGCGGCGTTTTAATATTACAGACTTTATATAACAGTATTATCACCGAAATAAATGCTAGATCGCCAATGAGAGGACTTGCTTCGATTGAAACGATTTCTACAAATGCCCTTGATATAATAAGCGAGGACGGTAAATTTAGTAGTGGCTGGATTGGGGAGGTAGAAGCACGAGAAGAAACTCCGGCAGCGAAGTTAAAGCAACAGCGTATTTTTGTTCATGAGCTATATGCACAGCCGAAAGCTAGCCAAGCACTACTTGATGATGCGACTATCAGAGTCGAAAATTGGTTAGGTGAAAGATTGCGTGATAGTTTCGTTAAAATGGAAAATAATGCGTTTATAAATGGTGACGGTATAAAAAAAACCAGAGGTATTTTATCGCCTGACCATGATAAAATCGAGAAAGTTAAGATGGGTAATAAAATTACCGCCGATGGGCTGCTTGATTTTATAAATTCGCTTAAAGAAGAATATTTAACAAATGCAACTTTGCTAATGAATCGTATTACTTTGTCCGAAGTACAGAAGCTTAAAGATAATCAAGGGCGTTTTATTTGGCAGCAATCACTATCAGATTCGTTTAAGCAAACAGTATTTGGAATACCGGTAGTTTGTAGCTCCGATATGCCTCCTCTAGATAAAAAGGGAAATGCTATAGCGATAGGTGACTTTAAAACAGCCTATAAAATAGTAGATAGAAGCGGTATTAATATAATGCGTGATCCTTATACTGAAAAGCCTTTTGTAAAGTTTTATGCCGTAAAAAGAGTAGGGGGTGATGTAGTAAATCAAGAAGCTATTAAGATTGGTGTTTTTAATTAGATATACTCGTTTAATTTGAAAAATTGGCGTCGTTGTTTTATATTTTTTGATCCTCACGTACGTTTTATGTACGCTGCGGTCAAAAAATATAAAACGCCTTGCTCTTTTCCAAATTAAACTTCGTCTATCTAATTAAAGCCGTATTAGTATGATATCGAGGATTTCTTATGTTCAAAAAAAACAATTTTCAAATCATAAAAATATTTCCGCAAGAAGTGTGGAGTTTAGAGCAGGTAAAAAATTATATGCGGGTGGAGGCTAGTTATGACGATAATTTAATAGTCGGATTAATTGATGCGGCAATCACAGCAGCAGAGAATTTTACTAAGCTAAATTTTATCTCAAAACAAATCAAGTTTATTTGTAATATTTCAGGAAAAAAAGAGTTTTTATTTAAATATAACCCATTACTAAAAATAACAAACATAAAGAAAAAATTTAAAGACCAAGAAAATGACTTATCGGCATATGATTATGCGATTGAGCAGAATCTTTTAACTCTAAGTAAAGCATTAAGTAATGAAGAGCTGACGGTAGAATATATAAGCGGTTACGATAAAAATAATATTCCGCATGCTATAAAACATGGGATTATGCTACATATTGCCGAAATGTATGACCGTCAAGCTACGAATTGTATCGGGCTTTCCAAAGAGGTAAAAAATTTATATTTGCCATATAGGAATATACAAATTTAGGGAATATGGCATTTATTGTCATACCGTGGCTTGTCCACGGTATCCAGTTAAATAACCTGATAAAAAGACTGGATGCCGTGGACAAGCCACGGCATGACCCCTTACTTAATTTAAAAGGTAATAAAATGACAAAAACAGTAGTGAAAAATTTTCAGCATCAAATTAAATTTTTAGAAAATATTGCGGGAGAGGGGATGGAGGAGGATAGATGGGTAGAGAAATTAACAAGCTATGCCGAAATCAAACCGTTATGCGATAGCAAATTTCTTGCTCTAGAAAATATAAGCTTTGGACATATAATAACGGAAGGATATTTTTTATTTAGAATAAGATTTATTAAAAATGTCACTACTAAAATGCGTATTTTATTTAAAGAACGGGAATTTGAAATTAAACGGATTATTAATGTTGAAGAAAAAAGCAAATTTTTAAATATAATAGCGTTGGAAATTTATGTATCATGATTTTATCTATAATTTTCAGTTAAGTTTGTATAAATTACTTATAAACGATAATGAAATAAAAACTAAAATTAATAAAATATATTTTTCCGTTGTTCAGGATGCAAAATGTCCATTTTTGCTTGTTAATATATTAAATGTTAATAATATATCGACTAATGTACAAAATATAATGCAGTTGGAATTTGAAATATGTATCTTTACTAATGATAAAAATCGTAATATTGCTCTAAGCCTTGCTAGTAAAATAAGCGATAAAATAGAGCATCACTCATTTGAAAATGTTGCAGGTATAAAAGTAAATAAAATAGAATTTCAAACTAGCAAAGACTTAGTCAGTACAAAACTGGTAATGAATTATCAGACATTGTTGAAAGGTTCTAGGTGTCATACTTAGTTCAGCATTGTCTGCGTAGATACCTAATTGTCATTGCGAGGAGCCGTAGGCGACGAGGCAATCCAGCAAAAATAATAAAAAAATACTAATTTATAGCATTTTTTACTGGATTGCTTCGTTAATTACTTCTTAATTTCCTCGCAATGACGAAAAATGTGACATTAGTTAATGTTATTAAAACAAAAAATAGGAGTATAAAATGCATTTAATCGCAGGGCTGGATATAAGTAGCCTATTAAAATCAAGAAAGAAATTTGAAGAGTTTCGTAAACATTTAGATACTGAGCAGAATAAAGCAGGAAGTATTCAGGCTTTTGAGTTTTGCTATGAAGTGGCATGGAAAATGATGAAACGCTTTTGTGAAAAATCCGGCAAAACACCTTATATTTTAAAGGATGTATTTCGGGAAGCAGCGGTTAGCGGGTTGATTTCAGACCCAACACGATGGTTTAAGTTTATAGAGATTCGTAATATTACTGTTCATACTTATAATGAAAAAAACGTAGAACTAGTAATTAGTATTTTTGATGATTTTGCCGATGCTGTGGATGAACTTATAAAAAATTTGGAGAAATATAGTGGTTCAGATTGAAAAGCAAGATTTGTTAATATTGCACACCATATTAAGTAAATATCCTTATAAGTTTTATGCTTACGGTTCAAGGGTTAAAGATAATCATAAAAAATTCTCCGATCTTGATCTTTGTATTATGGATAATATTAGCGATGATATGCTGTTTGAAATCCAGGATGCTTTGCAAGAATCTGATATATCAATACATATAGATATAAAAAGATGGAATATAGATATGAATGAAGATTTTCGCTCTTTAATTAAAAGTGATCTTATTCTTTTTAAATAATAGCCCAGGTATCTTATGAATTTTCACGATATACGTATGCCGGAATTTATTGAAAGTTTTGCGGTCGGAAAGACGGAATTTTCTACTTCTCACGCTATAACTAAATCAGGTAGAGAAGCAAGACATTTAGACCGCAATTACGGTTGCCAAAAATATTTAATCAAAAATGCTAGATTAAGTAGCTCTGAATTTGAGCAGTTTAATAGCTTTTTTAAAGCAAGACGTGGAAGTAATTTTGCTTTTAGGTTTAGGGATTATGCCGATTATAAAGTAACGAACGGAATGATTGCTAAGGGTGACGACAATTTAAATAAATTTCAGCTAAAGAATATATATAGCGATTCTATTGCTCCTTACGAACGAGTTATCACTAAACCGGTTAATAATAGTGTAATTCTATATATTAATAATGTAAGAGCTATGGGCATTGTAGATTACAACGATGGTATAGTGACCTTACCAAGCCCCTTAGGTCAAGATGTAATTTTAACTGCTGATTTTACTTTTGACGTAGCAGTTAGATTTAGTATAGATAGTTTTGAATATTCTTATTGTAATGACGGTTCTATAGAATTATCCAACATAGAGTTAGTGGAGGTAGCTATACTCGTTTAATTTGAAAAATTGGCGGCGTTACTTCTCGCTTATAATCCTCACGTATTATATATACGCTGCGGTTATAAGCTTCAAAGTGCCTTGCTCTTTTCCAAATTAAACTTCGTCTATCTGCTTTATTATTTATCAGGAATATATATGAGTATTTTATCATCTAATAATATTGAAGAAGTAATTACAAAGCTTACAAATTTTGTTTATTGTTTTCAAATTAAGCTAGCTAGCGGTGAGGAATTAAACTTAACAAATAATGACTATGCTATAAAAAATGAAGAGAGAGTTTTTTTACCAAATTCCGGTTTAGATTTAAAAGAAGCAGAATTTAACGATTCCGCACAAAACCATATAATCATTGAAGGTATTTTTGAAGAAAACGGCATTACGACGGCAATGGATTTAAATAATGCTATTGTTAAAATAATAATATATACTGACAAGCTTTTTGAACATTTCGTTACATATTATTGCACTTTATATACAAAATACGATTTAAACTTTAAAATACATTTAAAACCCGAAACAGTAAAATATAATCAGACTGTAATTAATCGATATAGCAAAACATGTAGAGCAGTTTTTGGAGATAGTAAATGCAAAATAGATAAAGCTTTATATAGCGGCATATATAAGGTTAAAGAAATGCTCAAGGAAAGTTTAAGAATACTAGATTTAGATAAAGAAAACGGCTATTATAACGGCGGTCAAATTATATTCGGCGAAAATCGTTTTAACAGTAAAGTTCTAAGTAATTTCGGTGATTTGATTATATTAGAGGATATTATACCGGATGCTGCCAAAGATGCCGAGGAAGTAAAAATTATTGCCGGATGTGATAAAAATTTTATAAGCTGTTGCAATAAATTTAATAATGCTATAAATTTTAGGGGCGAACCGCTAATACCAAAAAAAGATTTTATAAATTTAGTATAATCAATGAAACAAAGTTTTATAAAACTAGTATATGCAGAGCTAAAGAATATAATAAATATGAAAAGCTCCAAACAACAGCAAAAAAAGAAACGCAATTAATTGATTATTTTAAAATAGTTGAAAGTAATATATTATATACATTTCAAAAAATAAAAAAGGAATATGAAAGAGACTAAACGTTTTTTTAACAAAAATAATAGATTAAATAAAGGTTATGCTAAGACTTTTAGTGTCAATGAGCCTGATAATAATTTTTACCGTAAAAAATTTGAACATATATTACCGCCAATTGATTTAATCAGTGAGTATGAGAATATTTATCCCGGTACTTTACAGGAATTAATGCATATGGCACAAAAAGAACAAGCTCATAAGCATGCTATAGACCTAAAAAACTTAAAAATACAGGAAAGAGTCGCTAAATTAACACGAATCTGTTTATTAATATTTGGAATTTGCCTTGTAGTTTCAATTTTTTTTAAAACTTTCTAAATAAAATTAAAGATAAAATATTTTATTTACTTGTAATTTTAAATAAAATAAGTTAAATGCAATATATATTTATTTATAAACATAATACGGAGAAATTTTATTTCTAAAAATAATTTTCCTAAGGCTAATAGAGAAATCAGAGCTAGAGAAGTTCGTCTAGTAGGCGAAAACGGCGAAATGCACGGCGTCGTAAATATTAGAGAAGCATTAGATATGGCGGAAAGAGCCAGCCTTGACTTAGTCGAGATATCACCGAATGCTGTACCCCCTGTCTGTAAAATTCTAGATTTTGGTAAGTTTAAGTACGAAAGCAAAAAGCGTTTGCATGAAGCACGCAAAAAGCAAAAAATCGTCGTACTTAAAGAAATGAAATTTAAACCTAATATTAGTATAGGTGATTTTGAAACTAAACTAAGAAAAATAAAAGAATTTTTAAAAGACGGAGATAAAGTAAAAATTTCTTTATGGTTTAAGGGACGAGAGATTCTTCATAAAGAAGTCGGTCAAGAACTATTTAAACGTATAGAAGTAGGGCTCGAAGGACTCATTAAAATCGATCAGCATGCTAAAATGGAAGGTAAGCAGATGATAATGATAGTTAGCCCTGATATTAAGGTGTGATATCTACTCAAGTTGTCATTGTGATGCGTGGATACTGAATCGTCATTGCGAGGAAAAATTGAAAATTTTGACGAAGCAATCTCGTGCTAAAGGTCTGAGATTGCCATGTCGATGCTACGCTTCTCCTCGCAATGACGATAAAAAATACCTACCACAACTAAACAATAATAAAAACTAAAAACAAATTATGCCGATTAAAATTTTAATGCCTGCTTTATCTCCAACTATGACGGAAGGAAATCTAGCTAGGTGGTTAAAAAAAGAAGGGGATAAAGTTAATCCCGGGGAAGTAATTGCCGAAATTGAAACCGATAAAGCAACGATGGAAGTAGAAGCAGTAGACGAAGGTATACTTGCCAAAATAGTTATCCCACAAAATAGTCAAAATGTACCTGTTAACTCTTTAATTGCCGTGTTAAGTGAAGAGGGAGAAGAAAAAGCGGACATTGATGCGTTTATTGCAAAAAATAATAGTGTATCACCGTCACCGAAAACAGATGCTAACCTTCCAAAACCCCACGAGAATATAGCTAAGGTAGAAGAACAGGTAGCAGTTATAAAACATGATGCTAGTAAAATATTCGCCTCACCTCTTGCAAAAAGACTTGCAAAAATGGGAAATATTAGACTTGAGAGCGTGAAAGGTAGCGGTCCGCACGGTAGAATAGTCAAACAAGATATCTTATCATATACTCCTAACACTGTTCATAATAAAATAGTTAGTAGAAATCCTGAAGAATATCGTTTAGTACCAAATAATAATATCCGCAAGATTATAGCTAAGCGTCTGCTTGAATCTAAACAAACAGTTCCACATTTTTATTTATCTATAGACTGTAATGTCGATAAATTGTTAGATATAAGAGAAGACATTAATAAATCTTTTTCTGAAGATAAATCAACAAGGATATCGGTTAATGATTTTATTATTTTAGCAGTAGCCAAAGCTTTACAAGAAGTACCAAATGCCAATGCTAGCTGGGGAGAAGATGCAATTAGATATTACAATAATGTCGATATTTCAGTAGCGGTAGCGATTGAGAACGGGCTTGTTACGCCGATAGTTAAAAATGCCAATCAAAAAAACATTATAGAGCTATCTCGTGAAATGAAAGAATTAATAAAGAAAGCAAAAGATAATAAATTAACTCCTGAAGAATTTCAGGGCGGAGGGTTTACCATTTCTAACCTCGGTATGTACGGTATTAAGAATTTCAATGCTATAATTAACCCACCGCAAAGTTGTATAATGGGCGTCGGAGCTAGTGCAAAACGTGCTATAGTCAAGAATGATAAAGTAATTATAGCAACAATTATGGACGTAACTCTTTCTGCCGATCATCGAGTAGTAGACGGAGCAGTCGGTGCTGAGTTTTTGGCAGCATTTAAGAAGTTTATAGAAAGTCCCGCTTTGATGCTGATATAAATCGTCATTGCGAGTAGGCATATCCAAACCGTCATTGCGAGCAGCCATAGGCTGCGTGGCAATCTCATGAAGCAGTACAAAATTCCTGAGATTGCCACGTCAAGGCTCCGCCTTTCCTCGCAATGACGTTAAAACTAACCTCACCCATAAATAAATCAAAAATAACACAAAAATAACATGAGTTTTTCAGATAATTTAGCAAAAATTTTAGATAAATATGAAAATTTAGGCAAAAAACTATCTTCCGGCATTATGGGAGACGAGTTTGTTAAGGCATCTAAAGAATATGCCGAACTTGAAGATGTTGTAGCAAAAATTAAAGAATATAATAAAGCTAAATCTGAGCTTGAAGAAGCAAATAATTTTAAGCTAGAAGTGGGGCTTGATAATGCCACTTTAGAAATGATTGAAGACGAAATACACACTCTTGAAAATTCGTTACCAAAACTTGAAAGAGCTGTAAAAATTGCTTTATTACCGAAAGATGATGCGGATAGTAAAAGTGCTATTATTGAAGTTAGAGCAGGAAGCGGCGGAGAAGAAGCCGCACTTTTTGCTGCCGTACTTTTCAATATGTACCAACGATATGCCGAGTTAAAAGGATGGCGTTTCGAGATATTAGCAATTTCCGATACGGGAATAGGCGGTTATAAAGAAGCATCTGCGTCGATAAAAGGTAAAGATGTATTCTCTAAACTAAAATTTGAGTCAGGCGTTCATAGAGTGCAGAGAGTACCGGAAACGGAATCACAAGGACGTATTCATACTTCAGCAGCAACGGTTGCAGTACTTCCTGAGGCTGAAGAGGTTGATATTAAAATTGAAGATAAAGACTTAAGAATCGATACTTATAGAGCTTCAGGGGCTGGTGGGCAGCATGTTAATACTACCGATTCTGCCGTACGTATAACCCATATCCCTACCGGTATTACCGTAGCCTTGCAAGATGAGAAGTCACAGCATAAAAATAAGGCAAAAGCATTAAAAATTCTACGTGCTAGAATTTATGAGGAAGAACGCCGCAAAAAAGAACAAGAAAGAGCCGACAGTAGACGAGGGCAGGTAGGTTCGGGAGATCGTTCGGAACGGATACGTACTTATAATTTCCCACAGGGAAGAGTATCCGACCATAGAATAAATTTAACACTTTATAAGATAGACGAAGTAGTTAAAAATGGACAATTAGATGAGTTTGTTGAAGCTTTAATTGCGGATGATGAGGCTAAGAAACTTTCGGAGATATAAAACTAAAGTATGAATACAAAAAAAAATCAAGAAAGTATAACAATATATACATATAATGAGCAAGGTAAGGCTACTATAACCCTAGGAAAAGTAGAAATAATACAAGCATTTTGTTCTAATAATAGTTTAAATAGCGATGAATTAATGCTGCGAGATGAAACAGCAAAAAAAAGTAATCAAAACTTCGATAAACATTTACATAAAAGCGAAAACTTAGAAGCAATTGAATTAGCAAGTATATCTAATACGAGCTCATCAGAAGAATACAGTAACAATGACACTAGTAGTCAAACAAAAATTCTAACTTTAGAAGAGGAAAGTGATTGCGGTACGTTTGATTGTATGGGTAAAAATAACGATTTCTGTTGTGTAATTATCTAAAAACTTAAATAATCATGAAGCTACAAGCATCTATAAACGGTAAAATCTGGCAACAGAAACTGATTAACGAAGATATAGTCACCGAGTTATGTCGTAGTTTCAAAATTAGTGATTTACTGGCTAGAATAGTATCATTAAGAGTAAATAATCTAGAGGAAGTAGAAAATTTTTTGATACCGAAAATCAAAAATTTATTACCTAATCCTTTTCATCTACTCGATATGGAAAAGGCTGTAGATAGAACAGTTAAAGCTATTTTAAATAACCAAAAAATATGTATCTTTGCCGATTATGATGTGGATGGTGCTACTTCAGCCGCTTTACTTAAAAATATTTTTAGAGATTTAAATATAATATGTGATATTTATGTTCCTGATCGTATAGCTGAAGGATACGGTCCAACTCCTTTTGCTATGCAAAAAATTAAAGATAACGGCACAGAATTATTAATTACGGTTGATTGCGGTGCTATGGCACATGAAGCCCTAAAATACGCAAAAGATGTTAACCTTGATGTTATAGTAATCGATCATCATATAGCTACGGAAATATTACCTGATGCAGTAGCTATAGTAAATCCAAATCGTATTGATGAAAAAAGCGAATATAAACATTTGGCAGCTGTAGGAGTTGCTTTCTTATTTGCAACTGCAATATTATCAAATTTAAAGAAGCAAAATTATTTCACGCAAACAATGCTTCAGCCTAATCTAATGAAGTATCTAGATTTAGTGGCTCTTGGTACTGTTTGCGATATGATGAAATTAACAGGCTTAAATCGTGCATTTGTCGCAAGCGGATTGAAAGTAATGCAACAAAGGCAAAATATAGGGATTAAAACATTATATGATATGGCAGGGCTTAATGAAATACCGAAATGCTATCATTTAGGGTTTATTCTAGGTCCGCGTATCAATGCAGGCGGTAGAGTAGGAAAGTCAAGTTTAGGGGCTAATCTCCTATCTACTAGCTGTTCTAATGAAGCAAATAAATTAGCTGAAGAACTTGAAAAACATAATAATGAGCGTAAAGTAATTGAGTTATTGATGATAGAAGAGGCAACAGAAATTGCTTTAACTCAACAAGATAGTAGTTTATTATTTATCGTAAAAGAAGGATGGCATCCAGGTGTTATAGGAATCGTTGCCGGTAGATTAAAAGAAAAATTTGATAAGCCGGTAGCGGTTATAGCTTTGAATGACGGAATCGGTAAAGCTTCCTGCCGTTCTATTTTAGGTATTGATTTCGGTGCTGAGATTATCAATGCTAAAAGCAAAGATTTGCTAATAGCAGGCGGAGGTCACGCTATGGCAGCGGGTTTTACCGTCACTGCTGAAAAATTACAAGAATTGCAGAATTTTTTTAATAATGCTTTTAGAATTAGTATAAATAAACTAGAAAATTATAAGCATGCGGAATATGATATTGATTTAACGGTTAATAGTGTGAATTTCCCTTTAATGGAGGAATTAAACACTTTAGAACCTTTCGGTCAAGGAAATCATGAGCCTATATTTAAATTCGATGATTTATTTGTATTAAAAGCAGATATCGTTGGAAGTAAGCATATTAAATGTATGCTTGTTCCAAATAAGCGAGGCTTTGGTAATAAAGCTTTGTCTGCTATTGCTTTTAATTCGGTAGGAACTTCATTTGAAGATGTTTTATTAAGCCCTAAAGCAAAGAATATTGCTGCAATAGGAACGTTAAAAACCAATAATTGGCAAGATAATTATACTATTCAATTAATTATAAAAGATATACTTCTTAGAGAGTAGATGGCGATACCCGAACCGTCATTGCGAGGAGCGAAGCGACGTGGCAATCTCATCAAATATCCTGAGATTGCTTCGTTGAAACTTTCAATTTCTTCTCGCAATGACGGTTCGGGTATCCACACAATACCAAGAATAAATAGACAACTATATATAATAACAACTTAAAAATAATATTTATGAGCGATTTAAAGAAAACAAAAATTTCTAAAGACTTAGCAGAAGTACAAGAGCATTATCAAGATTATCCTTATCCTTTCAGAGACCCCAATCAAGAAAAAGAACGTTTACTTGCAATTTGCGGTGAGTTCTTAGGAGAATTAAACCATTTTCTATATAAAGGAAAAGAAAATTTTAATAACGGTTTTAGATGCTTAATAGCCGGCGGCGGTACAGGTGATTCAACTATTTATCTTGCTGAACAGTTAAAAGATAAAAAAAATGCTGAAATAATATATCTAGATTTCAGCAAGCCTAGCATGGAAGTAGCACAAAAACGTGCAGAAGTACGAGGCCTTAAAAATATCAAATGGATTAATGATTCAATATTAAATATACCTAATTTAAAACTTGGAAAATTCGATTATATAAACTGTACCGGTGTACTTCATCATTTAGCAAATCCTGACGAAGGCTTAAAAAATCTAAAGGACTCTTTAAAGCCGACCGGCGGTATGGGTTTAATGGTATATGCTAAATACGGACGTACCGGTGTTTATCAAATTCAGGATTTAATGAAAATGATAAATAAAGATACTAAAAACCGCGTTGAAGAAGTAATGAACGGGAAGCTAATTCTAGATAATTTGCCTGCTACTAACTGGTATAAAAGAGGCTGGGAATTATTTTCAGATTACCAAAATTTTGGTGACGTTGGAGTTTATGATATGTTCCTACACAAACAGGATAGAGCCTATTCCGTTCCTGAGTTATATGAATTCGTAGAAAAAGCAGGCTTAAATTTTGTTGATTATCTTGATCCTTTAGAGAAAATTTTGCTTAGACCTGAAAATTATATAAAAGATTTTTCACTTCTGCAAAAAGTTAAAAAGATGGATAAAGTAACTAGAGAAGCAATTTCCGAAATACTTACCGGTAATATTATTAAACATTCATTTTACGTATCAAATCAAAAAGATAGTGTAGCCTCTCTTGATGACCTTGATAATATACCGTACTTCCATAATATTGCCAATTTTGCTAAACAAATTTATGAGCATTTAGAATCTAATCCTTCAGCAGTAAATAATGCTATTAATTTTACTATTAATAATGGAATATTAAATAATGTTAATATCTCAATGTCTATATTTAGAAGCACTAAATATATTTTTAAATATATGGTAGAAGAGAAAAGTTTAAGAGAAATATTTGATGCAGTACGTAGTGAATTAAATCAAGAAATAAGCAATGAAGCATTATTAAATGAAGTTAAAAACGTTTTCACTCCATTACTTAATTCAAATGTGTTATTGTTAAAATCGAAAGATTTGTAAAAATTTGTCATACTACGATTTAATTGATTTTGTTGTCTGGTTCAGTTTTTTTATTGTCATCCCGTGATTTATTCACGGGATCCAGTTAAAAATACTAATAATATTAGTATTTTTAATTGTTTTACTGGATACCGTGGACAAGCCACGGTATGACACCCAGCAGGTTTCTCGAGCCATACAACAAGACCAATACCTGCTAATAATGACGATTTGAGTTGACAATGTGCTATTACGTTGTTAGTATGCTTTTACATACATAAACAGCTCTTATAAGCTAACAAGATAAATAATTCTTCAAACCACAAGAATAAATAAAATTTTCTAAAAATCTAATTTGATTCCTAATTTAAATAAGTATATTACTTACCTTTAAACTTAATTGCTAACTCAACTTTTCAATTATAATCTATTAATAATAAAATAATGAACACAACTAATAAAGAATCTACAGAAGAACTTAACAATACCGAATCCAATAACAATCATAATAATTTTGCAGAAAACGGTAATATTATTAATTTAAAACAATTAAAACGTAAATTACCGGAGGAACTACAAGCTCAAGCAGAAGAATTAAAAATTGAAAATATTAATTCATTACTTAAACAAGAATTAGTTTTTGCAATTTTGAAAAAATCCGTAGAGCAGGGAGGTTTAATAGTAGGAGAGGGAGTACTTGAAGTACTACCTGACGGATTTGGTTTTTTACGTTCGCCAGAAGTAAACTATTTAGCAGGTCCTGATGATATTTATATTTCTCCTAGTCAAATTCGTCGTTTTGGTCTGCGTACCGGTGATACGGTAGAAGGTCAGATCAGAGCTCCAAAAGCCGGAGAACGTTATTTTGCTTTACTGAAAGTCAATAGAGTAAATTTTGAAGACCCTTCTAAAGCTTATCATCGTGTTCATTTTGATAATTTAACTCCCTTATATCCTGATGAAAAATTAGGATTAGAACTTGAAAATAATAGTAAAGATAGTAAGGATTTTAGTACAAGGGTTATTGAACTTGTTGCCCCTATGGGTAAAGGACAACGTGCATTAATAGTAGCACCGCCTCGTACAGGTAAAACCGTATTATTACAAAATATAGCACATGCAATTACAACTAATAATCCGGAAGTATTTTTAATAGTACTGTTAATAGACGAAAGACCTGAAGAAGTAACCGATATGCAACGTTCCGTGCGTGGAGAGGTTGTTAGCTCTACTTTCGATGAACCGGCAAGTAGGCACGTGCAGCTTGCAGAAATGGTTATTGAAAAAGCAAAGCGTTTAGTAGAACATAAAAAAGACGTGGTAATTTTAGTAGATGCGATAACACGACTCGCTCGTGCTTATAATACCGTAGTGCCGTCATCAGGGAAAGTATTAACGGGCGGCGTTGATGCTAATGCACTACAAAGACCGAAAAGATTTTTCGGAGCAGCAAGAAATATCGAAAATGGCGGTTCGCTTACTATAATCGGTACGGCTTTAATTGAAACCGGTTCTCGTATGGATGAAGTAATTTTTGAAGAATTTAAAGGTACAGGTAATTCTGAGATAGTTCTAGACCGTAAGATTGCCGATAAGCGTATTTATCCGGCTATTGATATAACTAGATCAGGAACTAGAAAAGAAGATTTATTAGTAGATAAAATAATATTAAATAAAATGTGGGTTCTTCGTCGTATTATCGACCCGATGGGTAGCAGTGAGGCAATAGAATTTTTACTCAAAAAACTTGAAAATACTAAAACTAACGGTGAGTTTTTTGAGATGATGAAGAGTCCTGAACGCCCTAAAAACGGTTTATAGTCGTATCGTCATTGCGAGGAAAAATTGAAAATTTTGACGAAGCAATCTCAGGATATTTGACGAGATTGCCACGCAGCCTACGGCTTGCTCGCAATGACGTTGATTATACTAATTAAAAACATAAAAAATCATGAGTATAACACCTGATTATTTAATTGAAAGAAGACAAATAAAATCTCGTTTGTTAATTTGGAAACTAGCAGCTATTATTTTAATTGCTATCGTATTCTTACTAGTAGGTAAAGATTTTGCTCCAAAAGAGGTTTTACCTATTAATAGTAATGAAGACTATATAGCTTCCGTATTAATAGACGAGATAATTCTTGAAGACGAAAAGCGTGACAAAAAGCTTAAAAAAATAATCGATGATTCTCATATTAAAGCATTAATAGTTAACGTAAATTCTCCCGGCGGTACAGTAGTCGGCTCTGAAAAAATTTATAATATCTTACGTAAAATATCCGAGAAAAAGCCGGTAGTAATCGTTATGGGAACAATGGCTGCAAGCGGCGGTTATTTAATTTCTCTCGGAGGTGATTATATTGTCAGTCATAACGGAACTATTACGGGTTCAATCGGTGTAATACTACAAACAGCCGAGGTAACGGAGCTTGCTCAAAAGCTAGGAATTAAGTTTAATAATTTCAAATCAGGTGAATTAAAAGCTGTCCCAAATCCTACCGAAAAACTGACAGAAGCAGTGCGGATAGCCATTATGGAAAATATAGAAGATACTTATAATTTTTTCCTTGAACTTGTTTCAGAGAGACGTAATCTTCCTATAGAAGAAGTAAAAAAGCTCGCAGACGGACGAATATATTCAGGTCGTCAGGCTTTAAAGTTAAAGCTTGTGGATGCTATAGGCTCGGAAGATACTGCATTAAAATGGTTCCAGGAAGTTAAGAAAATTAATGCTAATCTACTAGTTAAAGATTATCAATTAAAACCAAAACCAAAATTAATGGACATAATACTTGAAGATTTTGATAGTATAGCACCTAGTTTTTTTAAAAATAGTTTTAACGGAATCAAAGCGATTTTTTAATAATGGTTACTAAGAATTATTTAATAGATAAAGTACATGATAAGCTGAATTATCTTTCCAAAGAAGATGTTAAAGATTCAGTAGATTTAATCTTAGATTATTTAAGTCAGTCTCTCAAAGAACAAGAACGTATCGAAATCAGAAATTTCGGTAATTTCTCTATCCGCAAACGTAAATTCTCTGAAAGTGAAAAATTTTATAACACGGTTTATTACCGAATGCCTAAAAATTTATTTAAGGAGTAGATAAGTTATGGAATGGTCTAAATATAATGTTAGAGAGAAGTGGAAAATAATAAAAAGCATGGTACTACATAATAATATTTTTTCCATGGCTCTTCATATTGAAGATTTAGAACTCTTCAAAAAAATATTATCGATAGATGGGAAGCTGGTTATTCAAGCACTTAATATAGACCCTCTTATGTATCACGATATTATAGGTAATGGGAAATATGATTCTTTTTTTGAAGCATTATATAATTACTTAAATGATAGTAAACCAGCAATCATGCCTTTAGTATCTAATAAAAAAGAATATTATCCTATTTTTGAAGAAGTATGTAATGAATCTTTAAAGGAAAAAATATCATTAATAATGACATATTTAGAAAAAGAATCTGATGATCACCCTAGATGGGAATATGAAGAAACTTTAGAATATTATTTAGAAACTAGAAAAAATTATGATAAGCCTAAACCTGAACCCGAAATAGAAAAAAGCGAAGAGGAACCTAATTTAAATTATGCAGAATTAGATTTAAAATATTATGAAGAATCTTTAGATTATTACTTAAATGTGATAGGGTAGAGTAATAAAATTTTACTCTAGGTTCTATGAAAGAAAATTAAATTATTTGTATTTTTAGATATTTTTGAGCGAAAATTAATAAAATTTTTGCAGGAATAGCTATCCCTATTTTAAAAAAATTTAATAATTTGTAGCCAAAAAGAGCAAAAATAGATTAATTTAATTTTCTTTCATAGAACCTAGCTTGACATTATAATAATAGGCAACTATCTTAAGTGTAAAATTAAAACAGGGTATTTATGATAAGATATTTAATAATTTTATTTGCTTCTATAGCTTTAATTGGTTGTACCGGTCAAAAAACTACGAAATCAAAAGAAGTAGTAGAACTTGACGGTGATCCAAGTTATGCAATTATGAAAACAATTGATAATACTAACAGAAATATCGCTAATACCACCTCATCTCTTCCGAGTACTCCGGTTAGATAGAAATGCTTGTTATTATTTCTTCTGCTAAAACTCTTAATTTTGAGAAGCTAGCTCCCAAAACAGGGCTAACTTCTCTTATATTCCCTAATTTAACTAATCAGTTACTTTCTACACTCCAAAGCTATTCTGAGAATCAATTATCGGAAATAATGAATATAAGTGCAAAGCTTGCACATATAAATAAAGAAAGATTTAAGGATTTTAATAATCAAGAGAGTAAAGCAGCTATTTTTGCTTATGCAGGAGATGTTTTTAATAATATACATATAGAAAAACTAACTAATCATGAACTAAATTTCCTGCAATCACATTTGCTTATTATATCAGGTCTTTACGGAGCCTTAAGACCGCTAGATGCTATTAAGCCATATAGATTAGAAATGGCGACAAAACTAGGTGGAGTAAATTTAACAAATTTTTGGCAAAATGAAATCACGGATTATATTAATAATGTTCTTGCTAAGCATGAAAATAAATATTTACTTAATCTAGCATCACAAGAATATTCATCTGTAATAAATCCAAATAAGCTTAAATATCAATTAGTTAATGTTCATTTTAAAGAAAATAGGAACGGTAAATTATCAACAATTGGAATAAATGCTAAAAAGGCTCGGGGGGCGATGGTCAAGGTTATTGCTAACAATCTAATTGATTCACCTGAGCTACTTAAGAATTTCTCATATTTAGGCTATGAATTTAGTACTAAACACTCATCCGATAGTGAGGTGGTATTTATTAAAATCCACTCTTGATTGACATTGTTGCATGGACCGGTTTTTTTGTCATTCCCGCTTAGCATTGCTGCGTGGATCTAAAAACACGTTCGATGTCATACCATGGCTTGACCACGGTATCCAAAAAAAACAATTTAAAATACTAAAATTTTAGTATTTTAAGCTAGATACCACGATCAAGTTGCGGGATGACAGAGATGAAATGAATCCACGCAACAATGCCCCGCGGGAATGACATTGAGTAGGTTTTTCGATCCATGCAACAACGTCGGTCAAGCCATGGGATGACAGAGGTGAAATTGAGCCACTGTAAGTTCAACATTTTAAACCGATGGTTCTTGAGGCATTAATTCGCCGCTTAAAAGTATATCAAATAAGTACTCTCCTATATGTCTTTTGAGTTCCTGGGTATTAAATATACTGTTAGAATCAAAATTTTTGCAAATTAACATAGCTTCGGACCAATGATTTGAAAAATGTTTTTCAATTTCTGATATAACATTATTTATTTCCAGATACTGCTCTATAAGTTGCTTGTGATATGTATCCTGTGCCTGTCTAACATTATGGTCATCTGACACATAGTTTATTTCAATATTTGAAAATTTTTGGAATGTCTTACATAAATTTTTAATGGAATGTATATTGCCGTTATTAAACCAATTTTTATATTTTAAAATATCATTATTTAAATCAGCTTTAAACTTATCTCTCCATGCTATAACATCGTATAAATTGCTTAAATTTAGAGATATTTGGTTATCTAAATTTGCAGTGTAATAATCCATGTTTTGCTCTTTTAATAATCTACCTCTAGCTACTAATATCTCGAAGGATTCTATACTTTTATGGAACGCGGTTACATAGATCGGTATTTGTATACTGCTTTTTAAATTTACATCTGCTCCTCTGTCAACTAGGTACTTAGATAAGCCAAGACGATTAGAAGATATAGCACTCTCTAGTAATGAACACTCTTCATTATGGAATGTTTGGCCATTGTCGTATCTAACATTGATAGTTAAAGGTTTATTAATATTCGGAATGTCTTCAAAGCTTCTAATAAAAATTTCATCAGGAACTTTATTATTCCTTAAAGCATTCTGAATTTCATTTGGAAGCAATTTTGCACCCATGTTCACTAACTCTTTGGCTAGCTCAATACGATTAGAATCTATAGCTTTCATTAATAATGAACGTTCTTCATCATGAAATATTTGACCATTGTCGTAGCTAACTGTTATAATTAAAGGCTTATTAATATCCGGAACGTCTTTAAGGCTTCTAATAAAAATTTCATCTGGAACTTTATTATTCCATAAAGCATTCTGAATTTCATTTGGAAGCAATTTCGCACCCATGTTCACTAACTCTTTGGCTAGCTCAATACGATTAGATTCTATAGATCTTATTAGTAACGAACATTCTTTATCATGAAAGGTTTGACCATTATCGTAGCTAACATTTATAATTAAAGGTTTATTAATATCCGGAACGTCTTTAAGGCTTTTAATAAAAATTTCATCCGGAACTTTATTATTCCATAAAACATCCTGAATTTCATTTGGAAGCAATTTTGCCCCCCTGTTAATTAACTCTTCGGCTAATTTCATACGATTAGATTGTATAGCTCTCATTAGCAATGAACGCTCTTCATTATGAAATGTTTGACCATTGTCATAACTAACTGTTATAGTTAAAGGTTTATTAATATCCGAAATGTTTCTAAAGCTTTTAATTAAATATTCATTTGAAATATGAGGGGTATATAAAAGGTCAATTAGTTCTTGCTTATATGCCTGTTCGTTTTCTATACTCAATAATTCAATTATTTCTTCATTTAACTCTGCTTCATTATCAATATTAAAGAATACCGGAAGCATCTTCGCTTTTAAATGAGGATATTTAGATATTTCAGTTTCCGTAAGTAGAAATTTTATAACCTCATCGTTGCGAAGCATTGAGTTGAATAAAGATGAAATAATTAAAGTTTTGGTATATTAATTGCCAGCAATCTTACTTTTTAGTTCAGTCATTTTAGCTAGGTTGGTCTCATTAATAGCTGTCCAAAGATGCTCAATATTTGCTCCATTAGTAAATATCGCATTTTTTAACACATGCTCGATTACTTCTTGCGTTTGTTTCTTAAAGTAATTATCGTCTCTAAGCCCTAGCTCTGCCTCTGCTTTTTTAATTAGCTGATCTGCCTCATTGTCAATTTCTTCTATTATACTTTCAGCAAAAAAATCATTATAATTTATTTTCATAAAATCTCATCCTTGAAATTAATATTTAGTTAAAAAATTAATGCCATTATATAACAAGTTAAGAAATTTACAATAATTAAAATTATGTTAATAATTTTACAAAGTAAATTTTTATTAAGTTTGTAATTAAGCTTTAAGAATGCAATAGAAATTTAACTAAAAAAGGAAGTATTTATAAATTGAAATAGAAATAAGACATGGTGGGTGATAGTGGACTCGAACCACCGACCTTTACGATGTCAACGTAATGCTCTAACCAACTGAGCTAATCACCCTTAGAGCCTATCAGTAAATAAATTTTAATTAGTAATTAAAGAACTTTTTTAGCGAAAATTTATAAGATTTTTGTAGGAACAGTTATTCATATTTCAAAAAAATCTTATAATTTGCAGCAAAAAAGAATTAAATTATCGGTTAAAATTTATTTACTGAAGGCTCTAATAATTTTAAATTCTATATTTATTGCATAATGTACTAGATTTCAAGCTTTATTTCTATTATTTATAATATTTTATTATTTAGTCTATAATTTTATGGTGGATTTAAAAACTAAAGCCTTTGATATCTCTCAAAATTTTACTATTTCTCTTGATGGTCCTGCTGCTTCAGGTAAAGGGACTATCGGTTTAATATTGGCAAAAAAATTTTCTCTTAAATATTTTCAGTCAAGTATTGTTTATAGGCAGCTTGCTTTTGACTGCATTAACCAAAAAATAGATGTCACCGATATAGATACGGTCATTGCTTTATCTAAAGAATTAAAACTTGATAATAATCTTGATTTAGAGAATGAGAATATAGGTGATATAGCATCGCAAATTGCCATAATAAGCGAAGTTAGAAATAATCTAAATAAATATCTGATTAATCTAGTAGAAACAACGCCAAGAATTATTATGGAGGGTAGGGATATAGGCACCGTTGTTGCACCTAACGCCGATTTAAAGATTTTTATCACCGCAAATCCTCAAATTAGGGCTGAAAGACGATATAAGCAGTTGCAAGCAAAAGGAAAAACATGTATACTTGATGAGATTTTACGGCAAATAATTTTGCGAGATAAAAGAGATAAAGAACGAAAAGCTGCACCGTTATTACCGGCTTCAGATGCTTTAATTATCGATACTTCAGAGCTTTCAGCTGTAGAAGTCGTAGAAGAAATAACGAATTATATAAAGAATAAAATAACTTGAAAAAGTGCTAAGTTATTTTATTCAATTTTATTAACCTTTTTAAAAATTTTTATTAGTTTAGGGTCTGTGTACTTTGCGTACAGGATTCAGCACTTTAACTAATATTACGAGAAAAATATGTCAATAAAACTAAAACAACGATTTGTTCCACAACTTGCAGCAATTAATCACGAATTTGAAGAAGATTTTTCTAAAATGCTTGAAACCGTTGATACAAGCCATATAAAAGAAAAAACGGTAGTTAAAGGTCAAGTAATCGAAATAAAAAACGATATGGTTATTGTTGACGTCGGGTTAAAAAACGAAGGTAGGATACCTAAGTCTGAATTTTTAGCTTTACCTGAAGTTGGGGACGTAGTTGAAGTTTTCATCGAGAAAATTGAGGGACGTAACGGCAGAACGATATTGAGCCGTGAAAAAGCAGTTAAAGAAGAATTATGGGGACAACTAGAAATCATGTGTTCCAAGGGTGAATTTGTCGACGGTACGATTTTCGGTCGTGTGAAAGGAGGCTTTACCGTGGATTTATCCGGTGTAGTAGCATTCTTACCAGGAAGCCAAGTTGACGTTAGACCTATTAAAGATCCTACTTCTATAATGAACATTAAGCAACCGTTTAAAATTTTAAGCATGGATAAAAAGCTTGGTAATATAGTAGTTTCAAGAAGAGCTATTTTAGAAGAATCACGTTCCGAAGCTAGAGATGAGATGCTATCTAAAATTAAAGAGGGCATGGTGTTAGAAGGAACCGTAAAAAACATTACTGATTACGGTGCGTTTATCGATCTTGGAAGTGTTGACGGTTTATTACATTTAACCGATATTTCTTGGGGAAGAGTTAACCATCCTTCAGAAGTATTAGAATTTAACCAAAAGGTTAAAGTAATGGTTATTAAGTTTGATGAAAAAACCAAAAGAATATCACTTGGTATAAAACAACTTGATTCTAACCCATGGGAAGCAATTAAAGAAGAATTCCCTGTCGGTAAAAAAATGCTAGGTAAAGTTACAAATTTTGCTGATTACGGTGTATTTATAGAATTAAAAGACGGACTTGAAGGGCTTGTTCATTCAAGCGAAATTAGTTGGTTAAAATCTAATCAGAATTCTAGAAAAACGCTAACTATCGGTCAAGAAGTAGAATTCGTAGTTTTAGAGGTTGATACTGAAAAGCATCGTGTTTCTTTAAGTATCAAACAATGTCAAGAAAATCCTTTAATAAAGTTCGCTGAAAATAATCCTGTCGGTACTATAATTAAAGCACCGATTAGAAATATTACAGATTTCGGTATTTTCGTTGCACTCGGTAATAATATGGACGGCATGATTCATGAAGGTGATATTAGCTGGGAAGATAAGGGAACAGATCTATTAAAATCATACAAAAAAGGTGACGAAATAGAATGCAAAGTTCTAGCCATTAATATTGAAAAAGAACAAGTTAGTTTAGGTATAAAACAATTGTCGCCAAATCCATATCAAGAAATCAGTGACGAATATAAAAAAGGCACAATAGTTAAAGCCCTTATAACAGAAGTTAAAGATGATGGACTCGAAGTACTATTAAACAATAAAGTAGCAGGTTTTATTAAAAGAACTGAACTATCGGATGAAAAAGACGAACAAAAGCCTGAAATGTTTAAAATAGACGAAGAAATAGAAGCAAAAGTTGTTTCTATCGAGAAATCAACCGGTAGAATTTTATTATCGGTAAAAGCTCATAAAATAGCAGAACGTCAAAAAGCTCTCAAAGAATATGGTTCTAGTGATAATACCACCAATATGGGAGATATACTTGCTAATGCTTTAGAAGATAAGAAGTAGAAGCTTTTTTGTCCAATTTGTCATACCGTGGCTTGTTCACGGTATCCAGTTTTGTTTAATTGTTCCTGGATCCCGTGAATAAATCCATAGTACCGGACAATTTTTATTCTATGTCATTCCCGCATAGGCGGGGCGTTGTTGCATGGCTCGAAAAACCTGCTGGGTGTCATACCGTGGCTTGTCCACGGTATCCAGTAAAACAACTAAAAATACTAATAATATTAGTATTTTTAACTGGATCCCGTGAATAAATCACGGGATGACAACAAAAAAACCGAACCATGCAACAACGCTCGTAGGCGGGAATCCAGTAAAGGAAAGCTTTTTTTAAAAGCTTTCCTTTAAAAAACTATATAATAAAAAATCTTTAAAATTAAAGATTTTTTAGCCTGGATCCCTGCTTTCGCAGGGATGACATCGAGGGCTTTTTAAAAATTGTCCGGTACTATGGATTTATTCACGGGATGACATCTTTAATCAATCAATTTCAGGAGAAAATATTAATGTCGTATGTACCGATAGTAATTGAACAAACATCACGCGGTGAACGTGCTTATGATATATATTCAAGATTGCTAAAAGAACGTATAATCTTTGTATGTAGTACTGTTGAAGATCATATGGCAAACCTAATCGTTGCACAATTATTGTTTCTTGAAGCAGAAAATCCTAAAAAAGATATATATATGTATATTAATTCCCCCGGAGGAGTTGTAACCGCAGGGCTTGCTATTTATGATACAATGCAATATATAAAGCCTAAAGTAGCTACATTATGTATAGGTCAAGCTTGTTCTATGGGTTCACTTTTACTTTGCGGAGGCGAGAAAGGAATGCGTTATAGTTTACCTCATAGCCGTATTATGATCCATCAACCGTCAGGAGGTTATAGAGGACAAGCTACCGATATAGAAATTCACGCTCAAGAAACCCTAAAAATCAAAAGGTTACTTAACGAATTATATAGTAAACATACTGGACAAGAGTTAAAACATATCGAAAAAAGTATGGAACGTGATAATTTCATGTCACCGGAAGAAGCAAAGAAATTTGGAATAATCGATAATATAATTTCTTCTAGAGATGCTATGACAATGTCAGCAAAATAAAGAATTGGTATTGCTAACTAAATATAGATTCGTCATTGCGAAGCCATGAAAGCGTTGTTGCATGGCTCGGCCTCGCCTTTGTCATCCCGTGATTTATTCACGGGATCTAGTTAAAAATACTAATAATTTTAGTATTTTTAGTTGTTTTACTGGATACCGTGGACAAGCCACGGTATGACATCGAGCGGGTTTTTAAGCCATGCAAC
This sequence comes from Rickettsia tillamookensis, assembly GCF_016743795.2. Lineage (NCBI taxonomy): Bacteria > Pseudomonadati > Pseudomonadota > Alphaproteobacteria > Rickettsiales > Rickettsiaceae > Rickettsia > Rickettsia tillamookensis. The sequence goes on from NZ_CP060138.2 coordinate 787,092, forward strand.
AAAGCCAGCCATGAAGTGGCTGGGTTAATCCAGAAAAATAATAAAAAGTACTAATTCTAATGTTTTCTTACTGGATTGCTTAGTCAAAATTTTTAATTTTTTCGTAGCTCAGACGTTAATTTCTAATTAATCTATACTTAGTTAGCAATACTTAAAGAATTTTATAAAAAAATCTTATAGATTTAGTTTTATTATTATAGTATAAGAGAATTAATTTGTTATTGGGGTCATAGCTCAGTTGGTAGAGTGCTTGAATGGCATTCAAGAGGTCGAGGGTTCGATTCCCTCTGGCTCCACCATGTCTTATTTCTATTTCAATTTATAAACACTTCAAACAGTAAACATATTATAAACTAAGACTTTTTACTCTTCAAAAAAAGTTAGATAATATTCAATCTTTATCATAATTCCTTTTTAGATTAGTTTTAACTTACTTAGTGAATTAATTAAGAGGCTATAAAATGAATAAAGTAATTACACAATTATTAGAAATTAAATTAGTTGGTATTACAGCCCGCACTTCAAACGCCGCAGAAATGAACGCTGATACTGCAAAAATAGGGGCAATAATGCAGCAATTTTTTGCAGGCAAATTACAAGATAAAATCCTAAATAGAAAAACTCCGGAAAAAGTTTTTGCAGTTTATACAAATTATGAGAGTGACGCTACCGGGGAATATACTTACTTTCTTGGAGAAGAAGTTACTTCTTTTGAGAATATAGATAAAGAATTTTCGACTCTTACTATTCCAATGCAAACTTATGCAAAATTTACTTCAGGTCCCGATCAAATGCCTAAAGTCGTTATTGATATGTGGCAAAAAATATGGAATATGGATACGGCAATGTTAGGAGGTGAAAGAGCTTACATAGCTGACTTTGAAATATATGATGAAAGAAGTAGTGATTTAAATAATGCTGTAGTTGATATTTATATTGGTATACTCGATGAACTTGAAAAATTGGCTACGTCGTCTTTGTAAGTCCTCAGATGCTCACGTATTATTATACGCTCCGCTCCTCGGCTTACAGACTCCTTGCTCTTTTCCAAGTTGATCTTCGTATACTGACTCTTCATTTCACAAGAGTATATTAAAAATAGTTAAACTAGGCTATATGCTTTATCAGCAAGTTTTAAAAATAACTTATTTTCTATTCCATCTTCAAGATTCCAACAGATAGCTAAAATAAGCTGGACAAAATACCAGCTTCTAACCTCTTGTAATTTAAAGCCAAAATAATTTGCTACAAATTCGGTATCTTTCTCTATATCCATAATAAATGCACATACTTCATTTATAGGATATCCAATTACTCCTTTAGGGTCAATTACTACCCAATGCTTACCATTTTGTAATATATTCTCATGATGTAAATCACCGTGAATTAAAATTTGAGGCTCAGTATTTTGAAGAAGCTCATCTCTCAATTTTTTTGCCTTTTGTAAGTAAGTTTTAGGCAAATCCCATTCTTTATCCAAAGCTTTCAGCTGATCCTTGATATTAGGGAAGTGATGAATTTCTGGTATAGATGCTCTGTGCAGCTTGCTCATAACAGAACAAGCTATAGCAATTTTGTTATCTGATGAATATTCTTTTAAAGAAATACCAGGAACGGCTCGCTCAAGCAGTAAAGCTTTATCTTTTTGAGCTAGAATAGTTGCAGCACCAAACCCTGAAAAAACTTTTAAAGCCTCCGCTTCGTTTGTTAGGTCTTTAGCAGTAAAGCTTAGCTTCAGTATAATAGGCTTATTATTTTGATAACCAGATAAAACATAATTGAAAGATAAATTATCTATAGGCTTAAGGTTAGACAAGTTCCATTCTTGAGCTAATTTTGATACAATTTCAGGTAGTTTTTCAAGCCAGATTTCCCCTTGCTCTTTATATATACTAATTATATTATTTCTAAATCTATCCATGTTATAGATTATATATGAATATACATTTTGAAAAAGCTAATTTAACTCATAAAGAAACTATTTTTAGCTGGTTAGAAGAACCGCATATAAAAGAGTTTTGGGATAATAGTAAAGAGCATAAAGAGGATATCTTAAACTTCATTACCGGCAGAAAACAGCATTATTTTTATGGAACAACTAATTACTGGATTGGTTTTATAAATGAAGAATCATTTTGTTTCATTTTGTCGGACATTCTTCAAAAGGATCAAGATTTATCGGAGATTCAACGGAAATATTTGTCTAAATCAGGTCATACAATAACTCTTGATTTCGGCATAGGTAATAAAAATCTTTTAGGCAAAGGGCTAGCTAGCTCTACTTTAGAATTGTTTGTAAAATTTTACCATAAATCCGTTGATTCGCTAAACAGAACTTTTTTTATTGATCCTGATGAAAATAATCCGCGAGCTATGTATGTTTATAGTACAGCCGGCTTTAAACAGGTCGGATAATATAAAGCACAAAGCGGAGCTTTTAAAGGCAATACAAGTTATTTAATGGTAAAAAATATATGAGTACAAATTATATTTTAATTCGTGATGCTAATAATAACGATATTTCTGCTATGGTTTCTTTATCTTACGCTAAGCGCCGTAGCTACGAGAAAGCACAACCGCAATTTTGGCGATATAAAGAGGGAGCTGAAGAATCGCAAAGTAAATGGTTTAAGGAATTATTATTACAAGATGATTATATAATACTGGTTGCAGAAAATGAAAATAAACTACTCGGTTTCATTATAGGAAGATTAATAGAAGCACCGGAAGTTTATGACCCGAAAGGACTAACTCTAATGATTGATGATTTTTGTGTTGAAACCGAAAATGATTGGTCTTTTGTAGGAGAACAGTTAATTGAAAAAATTAAACCTAAAGCTAAAAGCAAAGGAGCTAGCCAAATATTAGTAGTTTGTGGAGTACATGATGAACCTAAACACCAATTTCTAAAAACACTTGGACTAAATGTCGCTTCAGAATGGTATGTTGCCGGTATATAATTATTTAAAGAGTTCTCTAAAATTATGCTCTTCTAAGATAAAATTAGGATAATATAAGGATAAATTATGTATTATATGCTATTTTAAGGATAATTTAGTAATATTCATCCAAATTTTTTTGAATAATAATATAGATATAAAATGAACATGCAGTAAAGATATATCTATATGACTATACAATTATATTTAAACAATACATATCTATTTGAATCTAAAGCCTCTATTTTAAATTATGGCGAAGATGAAAAGGGAAAATTTATAATATTGGATCAAACTATATTTTATCCTCAAGGCGGCGGGCAACCTTCAGACCAAGGAGTGATTCAAAATGATTATTTTGAGGTGAGTGTTACTCTAGTACGTCAAGTCGGTACAGAGATTCGCCATTATATAAGTGCAGCATCAAACGAAATTTCGATAAATTCTGTAGTTAATTGCTTGGTAGATAACAATAGGCGGATGTTAAATAGCAGATATCACACTGCTGCACATTTACTTGGAAATATTGTAGAGATACTTTATCCTATGCTTAAAGCCGTTAAAGGTCATTCTTTTCCTGGAGAGGCTTATGTTGAATTTCAAGGTGATGAGCCGGTGGATGTAATGCAAATTCAAAATACAATTGATCAAACTATAGCTAAAAATAATAAAACAGAAATTTTTGAAACTGATCCTGCTTCTTTTGAGCAACAATTTTATAAGCTTCCTTATATTATTCTGGAAAATAAAAAGTTTCGGGTTATGCGAATAGGTGATATGGCACCGGTGCCTTGCGGTGGTACGCATTTATCTTCTATTGCTGAAATTGGTAAGACACTTATCGGCAAAGTTAAAATTAAAAATAATATTGTTCGTATTTCATATGAGGTGACATGAAGTTCATATCGCTTGTAGATACTAAAAATCAAAACGTTATAACGATTGATGCGGATAACCTTATCTTACGCATTGAAATAAATGACCAAGTAAAAGAAACAAGACTTAAGCCTTATATGGCCTCAGTACTATATGAAATGTTTAGCAAACATCCTATACCGTTACCTTATGAACAAATTACCGAAATTCTAAAGCAGCACCATCTCATTATTTCTGACTTGATGCGTATGCATCGTAGATTATCAGAAATCAGATTGTTTATTGCACAATTTCATCCAAATTTAGATGATATAATCTTGAACACAAGAGGGGTAGGGTATAGTCTACCGTTACGTTTTAAAAACTTACATCAAATAGAACCTAAAGAAAATATTAAGTTTAAAAATCAGGAAATCAATAAAGCTATAGAAGTTTTGCATGGTTTAATCCTTGATGCAATTGACATGACTTCCAAAAGCAAAATTATATACTCTCCGCTAGGCTATATTATGAATCGTGAACCTATAAAACAGATTATCGTAGAAAAGCTCTCTATATTTAATGAATGTGAGCAAATCATACTAAAAGAAATACGTACCCATGAAGCAGAGTTTATCAGTTTAAGAATTGCTTATCTTCTTGTAAAACTAAAAACTTTTATAGGTCTTGCTCGCATTTCTGAATATCCCATCTCAGAAGCACAATGGTTAGATTGGTTTAAACAAGAAGTATGGTTGTTTTTTGATCAACTAAAAAATTTAATAAGATCAGTAGAGAATTTATAACTAACTATATAGTAAAGCAGTAAAACTTCACAGAGCCTAATATGAACATAAACTTTACCCCGCTTTCTACTTCTCATTTTTTGCTTCTTTTAAAATGGTTAGAAATGCCGCATGTAAAGCTATGGTGGGACGAGGATATAAAATGGAGTTTAGAATTAATCGAACAAAAATACTTAAGCTATATTAAGGGGTATAAGCTAGAAAATAATAAACCTAAAAATATACAAGCTTATATTATAGAAGCAGACCGTACTCCTATAGGATATATCCAAATTTATAATGCTTACGATTTTGAACGCTCAAGCCCATTAATAAACTTACCTTCAAAACTTGCGGCAATCGATTTCTTTTTAGGCGAAGCTGAATACTTAAACAAAGGAATTGGGCTACTTGCTCTAAAAAATTTTTTAGAACATTTTATAGATAAGCAATATACTCATGTTTTAGTTGATCCTGATAGAAAAAATATCTCTGCTATTAAAACTTATAAAAAAGCAGGATTTAAAATAATTCAAGAGAATAAGAATATGTTAATGCTTAAGGAATTAACCCACTAACTTTGGCAATATATCTTATAATTTGTATATTTCTTAAAGCCTAGTTTTTCAGCAAGCGAAGTTGCCATCGGTGAAGTTTGAATTATTGCCTTATCTACTCCCATTTCTTTTAATATTTTAAACCTAGCCCTATGTAAATCGCTTGCAAGACCTCGATTTCTATATTCTGGCATCGTTGAGTCATGATAAAAACCTGCTATGCCATTTGCAAAAGTTATAGAGGCAGTTGCAACAATTTTATTTTCTTCATATGCTGCAAGCGGAATAAAGACTTTATTATCTCCAATAAATTTTGATAGCTTATCTATATAAACATCACAAACGTCATCACTAAACCCAAAGCCCTGAGCTAGCACCTTAACCCATTCCTTATATTCTTCCATTTCTGTAATAATTCTAATATTTTTATTATCTATATTTTGTTCATGATAATCTTTAAGCTCACAAACCATTCCTGCGTCACTAAAATCGGTATATTTACCTTTTTGAAAACGCTCAAGCATTTCAGAAGATAGATTCTTTTCATCAACCCACCAAGCAAACGGTAAAGCATTTAGTTTAAACACTTCTTCCATTTTATCCATTTGGCTTACATTCACTTTATCAGGCAGTACAATCATATTCCATAAAGGATGATTACACCCTGTATGTATTAAATAATAATTTACCTTATCCATTTGCATTTTTTGCAATCCAAAATATCCAAATGTGCCTATTAGACTTTGATCCACTAAATCAGTATTGTTACTCATAGATTTATTTTAATATATTAATTATATATTAGGGGTTATATGTAAATAGTCAAAGAAATATATGGAATTGTTAAAAAGAGTTGCTTGGGATAGCCTAATACTTCGATGTCATTCCTGCGAAAGCAGGAATGACAATAAAATCACTTTTTTAAGACAATCTCAAATATATTTTTCTTCACAGAAGATAGATATTAATATAGATTAGTACAGCAAAAAGAATTAGTGAGTAAAATGCCAAAAGATCAGAATTTAGACATAGAAAGAAAGCAAGATCATATTGAAATTAATCTTACAAAAAACGTTGAATCTACACTTAAAAGCGGTTTTGAATCTATTCAATTTATTCACAACGCATTACCGGAAATTAACTACGATAGCATAGATACTACTACTACTTTTCTTGGAAAATCTTTGCAAGCACCTATTCTAATTTCTAGTATGACCGGAGGAACGACTAGAGCTAGCGATATTAACTATAGGCTTGCAGGGGCCGCTCAAAAAGCCGGAATTGCTATGGGACTTGGCTCTATGCGTGTTTTATTAACGAAGCCGGATACGCTCAAAACATTTGCAGTAAGGCATATAGCTCCCGATATCCCCTTACTAGCCAATATCGGTGCAGGGCAGCTTAATTATGGAGTGACACCAAAAGAATGTCAGTATTTAGTTGATGCCGTTAAAGCCGATGCCTTAATCCTGCATCTGAATGTGTTACAGGAGCTAACGCAGCCTGAAGGTAATAGAAATTGGGAAAATCTTATACCTAAGATAAGAGAATTGGTTAATTACCTCTCTGTCCCGGTAATTGTTAAAGAAGTAGGATATGGTTTATCTAAACAAGTTGCTCAGAGCCTTATTGATGTAGGAGTTAAAGTTCTCGATATTGCAGGGAGCGGTGGAACGTCTTGGAGTCAAGTTGAGGCTTATCGTGCTACAAATTCGTTGCAAAATCGTATAGCTAGTAGCTTTATCAATTGGGGAATTCCGACTTTAGATTCTCTCAAAATGGTAAGGGAAGTTTCAGGAAATATTCCGATTATTGCTAGTGGCGGACTAAAGTCCGGTATTGACGGAGCAAAAGCAATTCGTATGGGAGCAAGTATTTTCGGGCTTGCCGGTCAATTTTTAAAAGCGGCGGATATTTCAGAAAGCTCGGTTTCCGAAGAGATACAATTAATAATAGAGCAGCTTAAAATTACCATGCTATGCACCGGATCACGCACTTTAAAGGATTTAGCAAAAGCAGAGATAAGGGGGTAGTGGTTATTTATAATATCTCAGTATTAAACTCAAAAACAACTCTTTCAGCTTTGTAATCTCTTATAGAAATAAGCTTAGTTTCTTCTTGATAATTGCCTTTTGTAAACGCATTTATAGTATTACGCCAAAACTTTATTGCCGGTTTATTTTCAGGGATAGCTGTCACCTCCCATAACCCTTGATACATTTGCCAAATTTGTCGTGCTACTTCTCGTCCTACTCCTTTATTTTGAAATCTTGCTATAATAAAAAGCTCAGCCATATTCCAATCGATTTTATCATGCGTTCCAACCTTATTAAGTAATACAAAACCTGCTATTTCTTGCTGCACTTTAACCAAGTAGGCTTTCCTATCGGCTTCCTTAAAATATTTTTTATAATCAGCAGCTTCATATAAACCATCCTGAGGCAATGCCCAATCATATTCATCAGATTCAAAACCACAATAGCGTGACATATCATATACATAAAACCGCCCCATATTTTGAATTAGAGGGTAATCAGCGAGTGCAGCAGGGATTAAATGTATATTTTTTATAAGTCTATTATTCATAACTCTTTTCTTAAATATAATTTAGCCATTTCTCCGGAATTATGATAACCAAGTTTTTCATAAAATATATGAGTGCCATCTTTTACTCTGCGAGTACCAGATACAAGATCGATAATTACAGGGCTATACTTTTCTGCTATTTCTTCTAAATATTCCATAAGCTTTTTACCTATTTGCCTCCCACGATAATTTTCATCAACAATTAATGCTTCAATGTGAATCCTAGTTTTATTTGAAACAAAAAGCAGCGATTTAGACCAAGCAATAAATCCAACTATTTTATTATCTAAACTAGCTATGGCAACACCATACCCATCACTATTTATAAAATTCTTAAAACGTGCTGTTAATTCTTCTGAACTAGAAGGATAGCCAAGTTGAGCCATCAAAGATATAATATTTGTAATATTATCAGGAGTTGCTAAACTAATATTTACACTACTCATAATTATCCTTTGTCTCTTTGTGTTTTTACCCATTTACAGCATGATATATGTTTTTAAAAAATTAAAAGATAATGTATAAACTGAACATAATTCAACTTCTTTTACTATATATTATGTCCCCAAGGAATTTCTCCAACAGCTTGTTGGAGGATTTGCTGTTCTTGATATTCTTCTGCAAATTGCCTCATATACGAAATATTTTGATAAGATAATCCTTTCATTTCAGGAAATTCTTTTAATAAGTCTTTAGAAATATTTTCTATAACTTTTGCTCCCCATTTCTCAAGCTTTTGACGTTTAATTATTTGAAAACCTATATTCCAATATAATTTTATCAGTTCTTTATTTACACTTAAGTGAGCACGAATCCTGGTTTGTGTGATTTCTAACTTTAATTGCTCAATTAAATCATAGTATGATTTTTGATCTAAAATATTACTCATTTACTCAATTTATTTGTATGCTCTAAAATTCTCTCAGCTACAGCATTTGCTGTTAGATCACTAACATCTATCTCTAACAAATGAGGATGTGAGATATTAATTAACTCTGCATTTCCTTCAATACTCAAAGATTTATAACGCAAAGCTCTATCGGGGTTTTGTATTCGTTTATTATTTTCCTCTTCTGAAATAAGTAGTTTTACAGGTACAAAAAGAGAGTCACGCCGCAATGCCATATTTTCTACTTGCTTAAAAAGCTTATGATCACCTTGATTATCTTCTAAGACATTGGTTAATATATAATTATTAAAAGGTTCTTGCACGATAAACTTAAAAACATTATCTCTAATACGCCCAATTGTATCCCATGCAAATTCTGGAATCTTCTTAAATCCGTCATATTCAAGTAAAGCAAAAATAGGATTATTAATTAACTGATTATCGCATATAACATAACCGCTTTTGCTAAGCTCTTTCGCTATAGTATATTTACCGGTTCCGGCTTTACCTATTAAGTAGATAATGGTGGTCATAATTACAATATATTGTATCTTATTTTTTACAAAATAACCTTTCTAAAAGTCAAAGATATACGTCTATTACGAGCTATTTTATTATCACTCTTTCTAGCTGCAATCCCATGCTCCCATTTATATCTTGCTTCATTTTTAAGAATTAATAAACTTCTAGGTTTAAGCGTAATAGAATATTTCGCTTTATCATTTGTTAACTCCATAATGCAACTTCCGCCTAAGCTGAGCGAGCATATAGTATCTGAAAAGCAAGGTATACAATCAATATGAGAGGCTATACCTTGCCCCGGCATATACTCATTTATAATTACTTGATTTGGAAGTTCATAAAAAATATTTTGCTTATAAAATGTCTCGCATAGAACTTGTAACCATTTAGGCAAAGCACCTAAATAATAAGATTGATTTATAGAGCGGCTTTTATAATCATATTTATAACCATAATGCTGGACTCTACGCTTTAATTCAGTAATCCATGGTTGGCTATCTATTAATTTTATTAATTTATATTCTTGTTCTATTGTTATATATTCTGCAATATATTTTAGGTCCGGAATAATTATTTGGTCATCAAAGAGCCTAAGTTGACTCATAATTCTTAAATCTTTCTTCTAGCTCTTTATCTAAAAGCCAAATATGTTCCTTTTCGAGTATCTCATAGCGTAATTGTTCTTTTTCTCTATCAAGAATAGGTAAGGTGGCTATTTTAGCAGCTCCGTAATGAACACCTTGAAAATCAATATTTAACTCATGACAAATTTTTTCAACTGATTTAAGATATTCTAAATCATCATCAATAAAAATAATCTTTTTAAAATGTAAATTAGATTTTTCAAGAGCCGCTTTCAGTACTAACCCTTTATCTGCAAGAGCCGTTAAAATAACTCCTGATTTTAACATAGGAGTACCACTTTTATTTTTCAATTCCGGAAAAATCATATCTTCTTTAAAAGGTGAGGTATTGATAAAAGAAATATCTACTTGTTTTAAACCGACAAATCTGAGGTTTTCCATTTCAGCTATTTTACCGTACTTTCCTGTCCACCACCCACTTAAAGCAATTGCCGGGATATTTCGTTGTTCTAAGTTTTTGATTAATCCTTTCATATTTGAATTAACCGGCTTAACTGTCCGCCTTTCAAAAACGCAGCTATATAAATATGTAAGTTCATCTTTTGAATATTTCTCTTTTAGCTGTTTAGTTAGTTCTTTATCAAAAATAACTAAAGTATCTTTGTCGGCTTTGTTTACATGCTCCTCTATTACCTTGAAATCATTAGTAGGAATAATTTCAGCAAAACAGTTATAAGATAAATAAATTAAGCTTAAGAATAGAATTTTGAAAAGTTTTATCATTTATTTTAATTTAGGAATTGGAAAATTGTGGTGCATACTGTATGTAGTAGCTTTTGTTCTATAGTACAAGGAAAATATTTTAATGTCATTCCTGCGAAAGCAGGAATCCAAAAAAAAGTCTAAATATAGCAAATTTTTAAAGTTAAAAGCTCGATTTATCTCGCTTTATGCTGGATTCCTGCTTTCGCAGGAATGACATACTAATAAACTTAATTTACTTATTAATCTTTCTACTTATACTATCAAAAACACTTTTATGCGAATGAATCTTACCTTTACTTAAATCATCTATACCTTCTGCGAGAGCCATTTTTAATATTTGTTCTTTAAAGGCTTCAAGCTCCTGAAATTCTTTATTAGAAATAATTACCGCTACAGGCTTACCGTTTTTAATAATACTAATAGGCTCAGTTTGAGCTTTAATAAGCAATTCCCCAAATTCTCGCTTTGCTTCAGTTGCATTTAATTGCTCCATATAAATTGACCATTTTAATTATTTTAATCAATTAAATCATGAATTCTTACTATAATCAAGTTAAATTAATATATAAAATCATTTAGATTGCTTCGTCAAAATTTTCAATTTTTCCTCGCAATGACATTAATTTATTAACTAGCCTGTCGTAATACCGTAACAAAAAACAAACAAGCATTATTAAATCGTATGAATTAAAATTTGTTATAAATCCGTAGCAAATTTCTTCCATAAAGCCTCTACATCAGAATTACGTAACAACGATAGATTTTGCTTTATCTTGTCAACGTTCCAATTCCACCATTTAATTTGCAATAATTTTGTTATATCATCATCGGAAAAACGCTTTTTAATTAATTTGGCAGGATTACCTCCCCAAATTTCATAAGCCTTGATATTTTTTGTTACTAAACTCCTTGCTCCTACTATCGCACCATCGGCAATTTTAACCCCTGGCATAACCATACTTTCGGCACCTATCCAAACATCATTACCAAGAACAGTATCACCTTTAAGTCTATAAGCTTTTGGTGGAACGGTTTCATAATTGTCAAAATCTTCATCAAAAGAATCAAGGGGGTAAGATGCTATCCAATTATAATTATGTCCTTGCGTTCCACCCATCATAAATTTAACGCCGGTAGCAATTGAACAAAATTTACCGATAATAAGCTTATCAATTTCATCAGACTTATAGCGATTATCCTCTGCATCTAAGTACATAACACAATCATCAAAAGCAGTGCCGTGATAATAACCTGAATAATAAGAATAATCGCCTGCTATAATATGCTTTGATTTAACATGATCTTTGATGAAAATCGAATCACGATAACTATTAAATATTTTCATAAAATCATTTAAAATTTTAATTTCAATATATATTATAGTTAACTGTTGAACAAATATATTTTATGAACTTAATCGCTAACTCCATTAAACTTATGCGTTGCACGCATTATAACGAGTGGAAAGAATATCATCGTATACGAGCTGAGCAAATTTTTGATACTATAAATGTAAAATATGACTCTAACCATCCAACTATAACGACAGAAAATCATTATCATTTTGTGCTATATAAAGGAGTTAAAATCGTTGCAACTGCTCATATAGAATTTTTAAATGAAAATGGATCGGCACTAAGGTCACTTGCAGTAGATAAGCCTCATCAAAACCAAGGATTCGGTAAATATACAATGAAACTTTTAGAGAAATGGTTAAAACAAAGAAATATCAAAATACTAAAAATGCACGCAAGATTAAATGCCGAATCTTTTTATCGTAAATTAGGATATATTGATATGGAATTTAACGATGTTTCGGTACAGAAAAATTATATAGATTTAGGAAAAATATTGTAGAGTATGAAAATAGAAAAAATATCACCGGAACTTGCTGAAGATTTATGCCGCAAGCTTACAGTTGATTTACCTGAGTATTTCGGTTTACCTGAATGTAATGAGCAATATGCTTTAGGGATTCGTTCTCGTATCAATTTTGCAATAAAAATAGAAAGAAAATATGTAGGCTTACTAAGTTTAGAATTTCCTTATCCTAATAATGGAAATATTTATTGGATGGCTATTTTACGAGAATATCAAAATTTGGGACTCGGCAAAAAGCTTATCGAGGCAGCAAGTATCTATGCACAAGAAAAGAAAGCAGAAACTTTAACTATTGAGACGCTTGCCTTAAAAGAATCGGATGAGAATTATCTTAAGACTTATAAATTTTATGAAGCTTGCGGTTTTAAACCTTTATTTAATTTAAAGCCGCAAAATTATGAGTGGAATATGGTTTATATGGTTAAAGATTTAAATACTAGAAATCCCCTGCAAACTTTAATTCTGCTTGAGAAAGATGCACGAAGCTATGGTTTTGATTGGCCTGATCATGAAATGATTTTAGAGCAGGCAATAGATGAATGCAGAGAGATAAAAGAGGCTATTGACGATGTCGAATCTCCGGAAAGAGTGCAGGAAGAAATAGGCGATTTACTCCATACGGCAATTTCGCTATGTATTTTTTTAAAGTACGATGTAGAAGAAACGCTAAGCAAAACAAATGAGAAATTTAGCAAACGTATGAAAGCAATAAAAATGCTTACTGAAAAGCATAATTTGCCAAATCTACAAGGACAATCCATAGAATTTATGCTGAAACTTTGGAAAGAAGCAAAAGAGATAGCTAAAGATAGATAATAAAATTTTGTTATTTATAGTTTACGTATTATAATTAAAGGAAACTTATAGTAATATAAATAGTTTGTTATATTTAAATAATTAAACAAAAGAAGATATGTATTTTCATCTAGCAATTTTAATACTTTTAGCAATAAATCTACTTATCAGATTTAATTTTAAACATATTATTAAATCTGACATTATACAAAATTTTTTTGGAGTTAGTTGTATTATAATTGCTTTTCACATAAAGACTTTATTAGATGAAATTTTTGAGCATATTGGGTTTACTATAACTGATGATAAACCAACTATTGTATATTGGGATCGCATTGAATGGGGTATTAGAGGATCGCTTAGTGATATTGGACTTTGGAGTTTTATAGTAGGTGGGACAATCGCCTATTGGTTTTTCTTTTTTCTAATAGATAAATTTAAAGATAAACAACGTACAGATATAGGCGTTTTATGGATAATGGTTGGTGCTACATTTATATTATGGTTAGGAGAGTTTTTATGGTGTTATATTTTTTACCCTTCTTTTGAAAATAGCTTTTTTATTTTAACGATAATAGCTTTAATTTTAAAATTATTTCAATTTATCACAGCAAAATTTTTCTATATCGCTTATCGTTTTCACTTATCAAATATAAAAAATCTTAAAAGATGGATTATCAATGCAGAAGTTAATCCTAAAAAAATAGGATATGTCAGTTATTACGAACAAATTATTATTGAAGCAAAGACAGACGATGAAGCAAAAAATTTTTTCAAAAAATATATTCAGGATAAACAAATAGACAAATATAATATGAATGTAGTAGAGGTTCAATTGTACAATAATATGGATTTTGATTTTAGTTTAGAAGCCTTAATTAGCTATATACCCTTTAATTTTTTACCAAAAGGTGATTGTGCGATACTTGGAAGTATATATAAAGGACTAAAACTTCAAGAAATTTTACCATAACTTCTTTATAGTTTTACAACAGAAATTTATTTATTATACTCTGTCGGCATAATATTTTCAAAATACTCATTCCCTAATTCTAAAAATGTATTAAAAAAAGTGGAACTTATTATAGTTTGTGGAAGATTAAAATCTCTTCTACCATTTGTTGTTGTCCAACTTTCTGCAATTGCTTTATCGGCCTTTCTTTGAATGCTACCGATAAACATATTTCTTCCATGTGTGTAATTTATTCCTTCTGCAGAAATATAATCATTCGTTTGGCTAACTGCCCGCCACGATAAATTAAATATTTGTCCTACCGAAAAATTCTTTAATAAACCTATAAAAGTATTCATAGTTTTGTCTCCAACAGGCTCATTTAAAGTAAAACCTCTTTTAGCTAATAAATATTTAAAATATTCTATACATTCATAGCTAGTAATTTGTTTCCACATCTCAGCAATATCGTCTTTCCATGAAGAAGACCACTCACCTTTAACAAGATTTTTTACATCGTCTAAATATTGTTGTTTTTCCTTAATATTCATAGACGGTAAAAGTTCCCATATTATTTTTTCTATGGAATATATCTGCAGCTTTTTTTCTGCATCAAACTCAAAAGCATCAAGAGGACTTGAAGGACTAATTACTATAAGACCTTTATTACATAAATGATTTATAATCCTATTAGTCAGTTCTCTATCAGGCGTTAAATCAGGGATAGAAGGGTTATTAGAAAACGGCTCTATAAATTCAAAATTTTCAGAACCAGAATGCGATACTACACTTAACAAATATAAGGCGTCTTTTAAAGTTAATTCTTCAATTGGGATATTTTTCAAGCCGGTTTTAATATAATCATAATAATATTTCTCTTTTATAAGGTTTCTTTTTTCTTCTTCTTTAATTTGCTTTTGCTGTTTTATAGCTTTCTTGCAATTATCACATGAACAACTAGAGTTATCGTTATGATTACACATAGGACAAAATAGATCAAAACCATTTTCACCATAATATTTATAATTTCTACTCTTTAGCCTAATAACTAAATTTGTATCTTGGCAATATTTACAGAATAATTCATGATGTGGAATAAGTGGAAATAAATTAACTAAACTATTGGGAGATATGTTAATGTTAAATTCTTTTAACAAATTATCTACTTTTTCATTATCATAGTAACGTTTTATTAGATCTTCGAGCTGTTTTTGAGTCAAATGCGATAAATCTTTATGAGCCATAACTTAATTGATTATTAGGTATATAATTGTAACTTATAAAATTACGGCTATAATAGAGAAAGTAATATGAATATACAACTATTTTTATTATAAAAGTAAAAATAGAAATTAAAAGACTATCAATATGAGGTAATTAGCAGACGATAAGCTTTTTAAAAAGCTTTTAGACTTTATAAATATAATGACAAATGCGTATGAAACTTTTAAAGGTTCGACAATTGCCGAAAAAAGGGAATTTTTAAATTTTGTATTTGCGAACCTAAATTTGAAAGGCGGAAACCTTGATTACTCCTTGGCTTTCCCGTTCGATAAACTACAAGAATTGGCTAACTGTCCAGACTGGCGGAGAGAGGGGGATTCGAACCCCCGACACGTTGCCGTGAACACGCTTTCCAGGCGTGCGCCTTAAACCGCTCGGCCATCTCTCCAAAATTTTTAGTGTTGTTTGCGTGGTATTGCCTGCGTGGACCGGTTTTCTGTCATTGCAAGAAAAATTACGTAGTAATTGTACGTATGCAATCTCAGGATGCTTTACAAGATTGCCACGTCGCTTCGCTCCTCGCAATGACGATTTGGCACCCATGCGGGCAACGTTAACAATTATTCTTAGAAAAAATATTATTGGCTTCCTCTAGCTCATTTTTAGTATTAACACCAACAATTAAATCATGATCATCTGATAATAAATATGAAACTTTTTCACCGTGATTTTTACATATTTTTACTATTTCAGTTAAATAAACTTCCTTATTACCGTTAGTATTAGTAGCAAATAAAGGTAAGTATTTATTTAAAATTCCGCTGCTGAAAGCCATAATCCCTGAATTACAGAGCTTTATTTTCTTCTCTTCTTCACTTGCGTTTTTATGTTCGATTATCTCTAAGAATTCGCCATTTTTATCAGTAGCTATTCTTCCATATTGAGCCGGATTTGCTCTCTCAAAGCTTAAAGTAACTAATGCAGAATTAGTAAGGCTTAAGTAATCTATTAATTCATACATAAGTTTTGGAGTAATAAGAGGATGATCACCGTATAAAACTAATATTGTTTTATTTTTATCAATTAAATCTATTGCTGCATAAGTAGCATGAGCTGTGCCTTTAGGTTCTTCTTGCAGTACAAAGCGACACATATTTTCATAGGGCGTTAAATGTTTTTTAAGTTCTTCTGAATAAACTATAATTACATCATTGGTGACGTTAAGCGAATTCTTTAATACCGTTTCAAGCATTGGAACTCCGCCGACTTTATGCATTACTTTCGGTAAATCGGACTCTATTCTAGTACCTTTACCGGCTGCTAAAATAATTATTTGATAATTTGCATTGTTATAAGTCATTGTTCTCCTTGTATTATTTCGTAAACATCATCAGATAATTCATAATTCCCGAAAACTCTTTGCACATCGTCGCTTTCTTCTAAAACTTCCACAAGCTTTAGTAATTTTTCAGCTTTTTCTTTATCGTCTATGATTATAGTATTTAAGGGAATCCAGCCTATATAAGAGTCTTCAGGTATGCCATATTTAACGTTTAAAAATTCTAGAACTTTAGAAAAATTTTCGATATCCGTATAGATTGTATGAAATATTTCATCAGATACGATATCATCCCCTCCGGCTTCTATTGCTGCCTCGAAAATATCTTCATTCGATGCTATGTTTGTTGGATACTGAATAACTCCGCAATGTTTGAATAAATAATTAACGCTACCTGTTTCACCTAAGCTGCCACCGTATTTGGTAAAACCGGAACGCACTTCGGCAGCAGTGCGGTTTTTATTATCGGTTAAAGCTTCAACTATTATAGCAATACCATTCGGTGCATAACCTTCATATCTAATTTCCGTATAATTTTCGGTATTAGCATCGTCAGCACTATTAATAGCTTTGTCTATTCTTTCTTTTGGGAGATTTTGACTGCGTGCGGCGGTTAAAGCGTTTCTAAGACGCGGATTATTTTCAGGGATATTAGAAGAGCCGGTTTTAACTGCAGTAACTATTTCACGAATTAATTTAGTGAAAACTTTTGCTCTTTTTTTATCTTGAGCCCCTTTACGATGCTGAATATTTTTAAACTTTGAGTGACCGGCCATTTTGCTATTAATTATATTATGTATATTTAGAGACTATCTGTAAATAAATTTTAACCGGTAATTTAATTCTTTTTTGCTGCAAATTGTAAGTTTTTTTTTGAAATATGAACAATATTCCTTCAAAAATCTTATCAATTTTCGCTAAAAAAGCTCTTTAATTACTAAGTTAAAGTTTATTTACAGATGGCCTCTTAGGAATTAGATTTTATTTTGATGGGTGAGTACACGGAGCGTACATTTTAGTACGTGAGTATACGAATCCCTGAAAAAATGAAACAATAATTCTTAAAATATACATAATATTAACCTTGTTTTGCTTTAAATCTTTTATTCTTCTTATTTATCACAAAAATTTTGCCTCTTCTTTTCACGATCTGACAATCTTTATCACGTTTTTTTAACGATTTTAATGAGCTAACAACTTTCATAAAATATACTTATTACATTTAATTCGGACTAATAATAAACGTTTTTATTTAATCAGTCAATTAACAATTTAAAAATAAAACCATGTTTCGTGGTTTTTTATTGACATATGTTAATAGAGCAATGTATAATATATTTATAAAAATTAAGAAATATCATATTTCATGGTTTCTAAATTTAAACTTAACCAATAATTTAAATAGGGGTCAAATTATGAAAAAATACTCGCCGTATAATTTTAATCAAGGGACTATAAACGAAATCAAGAAAAATGGAAGAGAATAGAGTTTAGACAAACCATATTATGATGAATTTCTTGTTGAATTACCGAAATTAGTTCAAAAATTTGATCTATCTGAAATAATTACAAAAGTAGATTATCCAGGTAAACATGTATCCATATTTAATGCAGTAGGGGAGCTAGCATCCTATGCTCAGCTTGCTAAATGGGCTGAGAATGCTATTAAAGATGAGCAGCAAGGTGAAAATGAAAAAGCTAATAATCAATGGAAAGCTATAAAAGCAGTGTTAGAGTATGCTAAAACATCAGGTATAGATTATTGTAGTTTAATAAGAGGTTGGGAAAATAATAAAGGAGCAGCACAAGGCGATCAGATACTAAAACTACTAGAGAACAATTTACAAGAAACAAAAAACCATAAAATTAAATCAGAAATATTTAGTCTTATATTAGAAGAAGCAAATAAAGGAGAATATGGTTTATACGCTATTCCAAATAATTACAAAAATAATGAAAATGTAAAACATGCAGCTGCAAAACATAAGGAATTTGTTAATGATGAGCTTGAAACATTGACAGTATGTTGGGCTACTATAGAGCCTACAGAAGAGTTATTTGAAGATGAATCTCTTGAAGAAGAATCAAATATTTCTCATAACGATTTTACTCCACCGCCGGAAATGCCGCAATATATAGACCTTAGTAATTCTGAGCAGCTTGCAGCATTATTTAGTCAAGCAACAGCTCTCGCTAATAAAGCAACTTCAACACCTGGAAATTATCAAGCATGGCAAAATCATGCCGGTTCAATATTAAATAATGCAGAATTAGGTGAACAACCTTCTACTAGTTCAAATACCGCTAGCTCTAATAGAGTAGAGTTTAATGTTAAAGAAAGTATTAATGAAATCAATAAGTTAATAAAAAATTACAAAATAGTAATCAGTGAAGAATATATAAATAGAGTCTTAGAAACCGAAGATGCAGAGATAATAGATCAAGCTTTAAATAAGCCTCACTTTATTAAACAAGAACTTCTCATAATAGTAGGAAATCTTACGAAATCATTAGGTAGTCATTATGCTTCTCTGAATTTTGTAAGTAAGTCTTTATTTGTAGAGTCAGATGAGTTTCAAAATTTAGCAGAATTTATAGAAGATTTACTACCTATATTAGATAAAGAAAGTAAAGCTCTAAAATATGAATATTGTAAAGTAATAACAGAAGGAACAAGTAATCCATTACAAGTATTAGGCTCTATGTTTGGTGGAGAACCATTAAATCCATTAAAAACAGCAGCAGAAACATATATAAAATGGTATGAAGAAAACTTTTCTAGAAGTGAAAATTTTGAAATTACCGGAAGCAATTTAAACAACCATGAAGTCGATTCTTTAGGCGATACTTTACAGGCTGATCTTGATTTAGATTAAGTCTTCAAATCTTAAATATCATAACTTTCTTTGCTTTATAAGGGAAGTTATGATACTTGTCTTTCTTCTTAAAAATAATTAATAATTTCTACACACAAATCTTATATTTTATTGACAAAATTTTACAAATTCTATATATTTCCGTTTTCAAAAATTCAGAATCCATATTCCATGGTTTTTAAGATTTAAATTTAAATAAGGATATATTTTTGTGAAAGAGTCATTGGTTGAAAAATTAAAAAAAGATACAGTAAAACCGCTAGAAACGACAGATTATTTGAGCATACTTATCGAAATTAGAAAGTTTATTGAAGCTAGTAATATTGATAATATAGCGTTAAGGCAAGGCTTGTTGTCCTTAGAGCAGGTTTCAAAAGAAGCAAAAAATAATAATGAAGCTATTATAAAAGGTAAGGACATATTAGAGTTACCTGCTCAAAATTTACCGGTAACTAAAAGCGATCCATTAAAAGCAGAAATATTTCACATACTACTAAATGATTGTAGTGATTATTATAGAAATAATGAAGATGTTAATAATACATATCAATGGCTTAAAGAAGTTGGCGTAAGATTTAATGCGGTTAGAGCTGCAAATTTAGATGAAGAAACATTAATCTTAGAAAATTTTAACTTTAATAAAAAGTCAGCTGAGTTAGAGCCTGTAGTAATAGAACTTGAACAAATATTAGAAACATTAGGTATTACTAAAGATAATTGTGATGCTAATGATTTATAAGTAATCTTGTTTGTTTCTTATCTCATAACTTCCCTTGCCTCATAAGAGAAGTTATGATAGGCTAGTTTATCTTAATTAGTAACTCAAGTTATTTTAGCGTTGCCGATATGGTTTGGGAATTGTGCCAAAATTGTCATTGCGAACGACTACAAGGAGCGTGGCAATCCAGCAAAACAATACTACTCCTATTATTATCCTTTCTCTTCTTTTCAAATCCGGCTATTGCTGATTCTGAAATAGCTGAATCCTTTAAATGTTCAAAACTTTTTCCTTACTTTGAAAAAAAATTTAATATCCCATCTAATATGTTACATTCAATAGCTTTAAAAGAATCAGGAAAAAAACATACAACCCGTAAAATTAGAGTAGTATGGCCTTGGACGGTAAATGTTGAAGGAAAAGGCTATTATTTTAACACGAAAAGAGAAGCCGTAAGTTTTGTTAGAATAGAGCTTATAAAAGGGCGAGAGAGTATTGATGTCGGATGTATGCAGATTAACTTAAGACATCATTTAGGGGCTTTTAATTCCCTTGAACAGGCATTCGATCCAAATAATAATGTTCGTTATGGTGCAGAATTTTTACGTTCAAAATACGATCAGCTAGGAAGCTGGTACAAAGCTATAGCACATTACCACTCAGCCACTCATTCTTTAGGGTTTAAATATAAGCAAGATGTAGTTAAAATAGCAAGTAATATGGCTCTTTATAAAGCATCCTTACATAGTTATCTAAATAATAATGAAGAGGCTTTAGAAGATACAATTCCGGTAAATAATAACAAAATTCAAAAAAAATCACTTTTTAGTGGCAATAAAAGATACAGAAGTAGTATTATGGTACCGATTCCTGCTAAAATTAATTAAATTTTATGAGTATACTCGTTGAACTTAAAAAATTGGCTACGTCATCCTACAATTACTGCGGTACTCACGTATTAAGTATACGCTGCGTTCCTCGTCTTGTGGATTCCTTGCTCTTTTTCAAGTTGAACTTCGTATACCAGCTTTTCATTTACTTTTTAATATTAGTAAGTGCGGTAAAAGTAAATGCCGATCTTAACAATATTCAAGATAATTTTGAATATCAGGAAGAGCAGCTAACAATAGAATTACCTTGGAGCGACTGTACCGAAATTCATAAATTATTAGAGGAAAAATTATCTTTTTCAGAACAACAAATAAAAAAAGAAAATAAAATTCATGAGAAATATAAGCAATTTTATTTAAAACATAATAATCCTACTAATTTTTCTATGCAATTTCTTGAGAAAAAATCTGAGACTAATGGAGTAGAAACTTTAATATCAGGTTTTTTAAAATTTTGTGAAGATAATTTCCAAACTAGTAAAAGTAAATCTAATTCCCTAAATTATTATATTAAAAAACAACAAGATCAATGGTTTAATGATATAAGAAACGAGAATTACAAAATATATTATAGAAAAAAATACGAAGATAATATCTTTAGAAATAATTAATTTATTTCAGCACTTGATTCATATATTATTTAATTTATATTAACTATAATAATATACAGGGTTATTTATGTTAAAGAAATTTATATTAGTATTGTTGTGTATAAGTAGTTATAAATCTCTAGGAGAATCTAATAAGACCGAGAACAATATTTCAGGGATAGAAAGAAAAAAAGTTTCTAGTAATGATAAACAACTAAAACCTGTCTGCTTAGAGCATTTGGATCTAACTTCGGATTTAAATCCTTTAGAAAAAAGCCTGTTGAGTTTAGAACCTTTATCGCCTAATAATAAAAATACGAAACCTATAGTTGTAGGTATTCAAGAGAATTTTGAAGGGCTAGATAGAATTAAAGGGGATGATATTCGCACTGCAAAACAGAGAGAACTTATTCAAAATAGTTGGTTAAGAGGAGATCTTATTTCTCGATTCCCGACTAACACTTTAGGTCAAAAGATAGAAGATAAATGGAAGGGATTATATATTCAACAGACTAAAGCTAAAAAATCATCGAAATAATGCAGTAGAGGGGATAAGTAACAGCTTATTTATCAAGTATGCAGCTAATGATATAATAAGTCGATTAGGGATGATTGATAAGGATTTTTCGGATATTCTAGAAATATCGGCTAAATGCGGTTACCTTACAAAATTGTTAAAAACTACCTACCGAAATGCCAACATTACTGCAACGGATATGTCACCTTTATTGCTTGATTCATTTAAGCATGATCGTAAATTATTAATTAGACATCTTTCCAAACCAGCTTATAGAGAGGAATTTAAAGGATACACGGAACGCAGCACCGCAGCGTACACGCTAGTACGTGAGGATGCGAGTACCGGATCGACGTCTAAATTACCTCTAGAAGCGAAGTTTGGAAAGATGTCTATTGATGATGAAGATTTAGAATTTCCAAACGACTCCTTTGATTTAATTATTTATTCATTAGGATTACATTGGATAAACGATGTGCAGAGTTTTCTATCTAATATAAGAAAATTTTTAAAACCTGAGGGTATTTTCATAGGTAACTTTGTCGGCGGAAATAGCTTAAAGAATTTACGGAAATCCTTAATAGATGCCGAAATAGCAAGTGGTTTTAAACATTCTCCTCATATTTCTCCATTTATTCATTTTGACCATGTCCCAATGCTATTATCACAAGCAGGATTTGCCGAAGTAATTGTTGATTATGAAAATATAGAGCTAAAATTTGATAATCCTTTAGCTTTAATGAGAGAAGTAAAAAATATCGGTGAGTCAAATTCACTAAATGCTAGCCATAATTACGCTATTTCTAAAAGGATGTTTTCTTTACTGCAAAATTATACAAACGGTTTTGAAGATAATATTACTTTAATTAGTTTTATTGCTTCGCCAAATAAGAATAATATAAGATTAAAGTTGTTATAAAGGCGATAGTGGTGTATGGTTTATGTCATTCCTAGCTAAAAGCAGGAATCTAGGCTTTTTTGTTGTCACCCCGTGGCTTGACCACGGGGTCCAGTTAAAAATGCTAAATTATTAGTATTTTAAGTTGTTTTCTGGATACCGTGGTCAAGCCACGGTATGACAACAAGAGGATAATATAAGGTAAAAATATGCAAGAATTTGATTTAGTGGTAATAGGTAGCGGTCCGGCCGGTTATACAGGTAGTATTAGAGCTGCTCAGCTAGGTATGAAAGTAGCGTGTATCGAGAAAAATGATACTCTCGGCGGTACTTGTTTAAATATAGGATGTATACCGTCGAAAGCTTTGCTTAATTCCTCCGAAAAATATGAGGAAGCTTTAAAGCATTTTGAGAGTATAGGTATTACTACAGATGTAAAATTAGACTTACAAAAAATGCTCGCTAATAAAGATAAAGTAGTTTCTGACCTTACAAAAGGGATAGAAAGCTTATTTGTTAAGAATAAGATTACTAGGATTAAGGGGGAAGCTAAAATTATCTCTAGCAATCTTGTTGAGGTAAATAAAGAGCAAATTAAAGCTAAAAATATCCTCATTACTACAGGTTCTAGCGTGATAGAAATACCGAATATTAAAATAGACGAAGAGTTTATAGTTTCATCTACCGGAGCTTTGAAGCTTTCTAAAGTACCTGAGAACTTAATAGTTGTCGGGGGGGGATATATAGGCTTAGAACTCGGTTCGGTTTGGCGTCGTTTAGGTGCTAAAGTAACGGTTATTGAGTATGCACCGAGCATTGTGCCTATGCTTGATAAGGAAATTGCTACGCAGTTTATGAAGCTACAGCAAAAGCAAGGGATAGAGTTTAAGCTGAATACCAAAGTGTTATTGGCTGAAGTAAAGTCAGGAAAAGTAAATCTGACAATAGAGGAGGGCGGTAAGAGTTCGGTAGTAACTAGCGATGTGGTATTAATGGCAGTAGGCAGAAAAGCCTATACGCAAAATCTAGGGCTTGAGTCTGTCGGCATTATTACAGATAAGCAAGGTAGAATAGAGATTAATGAACAGTTCCAAACAGCAATTTCAAATATTTACGCAGTCGGTGATGTGGTAAAAGGAGCTATGCTTGCTCACAAAGCCGAAGAAGAGGCTGTAGCTGCCGTGGAAATTATGGCAGGGCAAGCAGGGCATGTTAACTATAACTTGATTCCAAGCGTAATATATACTTATCCTGAAGTAGCAAGCGTCGGTGAAACGGAAGAGCAGCTAAAAGAAAAAGGCATTAATTATAAAGTAGGTAAGTTTCCGTTTTTAGCAAATAGTAGAGCAAGAGCAATCGGTAGTACGGAAGGGATGGTTAAAATTCTTGCCGATAGTAAAACCGATAGGGTTTTAGGAGCTCATATTATAGGAGCTGATGCAGGTACGCTTATTGCCGAGCTTACCGCTTATATGGAATTCGGAGCAGCTTCGGAAGATATAGCAAGAACCTGCCACGCCCACCCGACTTTAAGCGAAGCTATAAAAGAAGCAGCACTTAGTGTGGATAAAAGGACGATTAATATGTGATTATACTCGGTTAATTTCAAAAATTGGCGTCGTCGTCTAGCAAGTTCTGCGGTACTCACGTATTAAGTATACGCTCCGTTCCTCGCCTTGCAGACTCCTTGCTCTTTTTGAAATTAACCTTCGTATAACTATAAAACTACTTAATAATGAACAAACAAGAGCTGCGGCTTTATTTCAAAGATCTTTTAATAAAAAACCAAGATAAGATTAATTCCGACTTAGTCAAAAACTCCCTAATCAATAAAATTAGCCGATTATTACAGGAGTTAAAAGTGCAAAATGTCGGTCTCTATTATCCTCTAAAATACGAAATTAACTTACTTGAAATAACAAATTTACATCCTGAAATAAAATTCTTCCTACCTAAAATTATAAAAAATGAGATAAAATATTGTCCTTATAATTATAACGATCAGTTGGCTTTAGGGGCTTTTAAAACCTATGAGCCTATAAATAATGATTTTTTTATTCCTGAGTTAGTTATTATCCCAGGGCGTGCGTTTAGCAATGAGGGTTACAGACTTGGATACGGCAAAGGACATTTTGACCGATATCTTAATAATAACCGAAATATATTGGCTGTCGGAGTTTGTTTAAAAGAGCAGTTAATAGATAATTTTCCTGTTGAACCTCATGATCGTAAACTTGATTTTATTCTATGTCATTCCTGCGAAAGCAGGAATCCAGGAAAATAACTTCAATATTGATACAGAGGTTACATAATTTGATAAAATAAATATATAAAAAACTTGTTTTTATATATTTATTACTGGATTCCCGCCTCCGCGGGAATGACATACAACGAGCCACGCAACAAATACCACGCGAGAATGACATAGGATAAGATATGGTTGATATAATAAAAAAAATTGTCGTATTGTTCGGTGTACCTCTTGCTTTTTTTGCACAAGCAGTTGGAAATTGGCTAGAAACAGGACAAGTATCCGGCGATACTCAGACTAGAGATATTTGCTTTCAATTAGCATTGATAGGAGTAGGGACACTTATCCTCGATCAGGCATTTAGTAACTTGGCTGATGATGTATACAATGAATATGTCAAAGTAGTACAAGATAGTGAGATACAAGTTACATTAGTTGGCTAATTTTTTTCTATTCATATATAGGCTACAAATTATTTGATTTGTAGCTTTTTTCTTATAAGTTATTACACAAACTTATTATTCCATCTTTATATTTTTGTTTGTGTAAATATTTGCTTTTTAAATTTAGATTTTTAAAATCCTTGTGATTCAATGGCGGGTATTTACTAAGCTTTATTAAATCTTCATCTAAAATAAAATGCTTACGAGGAATATTTATAGTTTGTGCATTCTCTTCACGATAAGCTGCAAGCATTTGAATTTTACGGTTAAAACTCTCATCATCACTTCTATATTTTATTTTTTTCCACGCATTTTTCGGCTCAACCTTATAATTTTTAACATCTAATAAAGAGCTAAGAGTAGTTTGATATTTATTAGTTAAATTATTTCTAATAATTATATTATTTAGCTCTTTATATATCTTATACAAATACTCCACATCTAACATTGCATAATTTAACATATCTACTGTGATAGGGCGTTTTAGCCAGTTAGATTTTTGGTGGGTTTTATCGATAGTAATACCAATTAGCTTATAACAAAGGTCATCATAGCTTAGCTGTTTACCGAATCCGCAAATATTTGCTGCAATTTGTATATCAAAAACATTAGAAGGTAGTGTTTTAAATAAATTATAGAAAATCTCTAAATCTTCACGAGGAGCATGAAATATTTTAGTAATATTATTATCTGCAAGCAACTTATTAAAAATATTCAGATCTAAATTGCTTAATCCATCAATTATTCCGCAATATTCTTCTGCTTTAACTTGAATTATACTAAGCTGAGCATAATAGGTATAGCGACGCTCAAATTCCGTATCTATGCTTAAGCATGTCTTATTTGCTAACCTGTTACAAAATTCTTCTAATGTTTTTTGATTATCAATAATTTGCATAAAAGTTATAGTAAATTAAATAGTATTAGGTGCAATTTCTACATCATCTTTTAATTTTTTAAAAACATATCTCATACCGTAAATGGGTTAGCATTAGCGGTATTCGTTATATCCTTAAAAAAATAAAATATTTCCTATAAATCACACCTAATACTATTTAATTTACTATATATTATAAAGCTCCGATAATTTTTAAGAAAAGATTAGTGTGAGATAACGACAAGACTACTTCAAGACCGATTAAAATAATAATAATCCACTCAAGCTTAGTAGAATGTTTATAATTAAGGTCGTTTGATAGAATGTCTAAAAGCTCGTGAATCATATTAAGACGATGATTCATTATATTTTGTCGTATTTCTATATCTTGAAACGCTGCCGTCATGAGATATAGAGGCTCATAGCTTGGACGACGCCAAAAGAATTCTGGAGTATCGAATATATCGCTATGCAAACTGATTGAATAACGTTCGCTAAATAATATACCTATTTGTTGCAATATCTCTTTTTTAGAAAGCGATACGCTACCGGTTCTAGCTAACTCCTGCTGTATAGGAGTAGTTTGAGAAATTAAATTACTAACAGATTGCTCAAGAACGCTAAGTTTAACCGACTGTGCAAGAGCATGAGAAATAGAGAGCTTAACAAAAACCGATTTATCCGCTAAAATTATTTTGTTTTTCTCTTCATCAATAAAGGTCTTTTCGACTTCCGTATTATATTCAAAATAAATATAATCGGATACCGGCTCTTTAAGCTTGTTCACGGTTACTAAATCGGTATCGCTTAAAACTATTTTTTCTTGAATTTCATCGCCGCCCCAAATAGTTACGCAGCCAAAGGGAAAGAAAAATATCTCTATAAAATCAGAATCTTTATTTATCTCTTTCCGAATATATAAAACATCGTCAAAATGTTGAGGCTCAAGACCAATCTTTTTTAAATTAGTAACTAGATCACTTATCTTATATTCGGAAGAAGTACAGTAAGATGAACATCTCATGATTATTAAGTTTAATTTATATAAATTTAGAGTATAGTAGTTAGGCACCTATAAAGTCAATAATATTATAATTATGTATGAAATATTAAGTAATAGAGAGATTATCAAAATAATAGGCGTGGATTCGGGAAAATTCTTACAAAATCTTGTGACTAATGATATTTGTAAGAGTAAGTATTGCTATACCTATTTGCTTAATAATCAAGGAAGGTATCTATTTGATTTTTTTGTGTATGTTCTAAGTCTTGAAGAAATTTACCTTGATATTGATAAAAGTAGTAAAGCAGCTTTGATAGATCATTTAAACTTCTATAAATTTCGTGCTAAAATACAAATAATAGATTGTAGTGAAGAATATGAAATTGTCTACTCACCTCAAAAATTAGATATAGACACGCTAGTCACAGCTCGTGATCCGAGATATGCTAAGCTTGGTTTTCGTTCTATAAGTGAGGTCGGTGTCATACCGCGGCTTGACCGCGGTATCCATAGTAATATTTACGAGATCCCGTGGTCAAGCCACGGGATGACAATATACCTTGAAGATAAATATAATTTCGCAATAATAGACGGTGTAGAAGATTTAATCATGGATAAATCTATTCCAAATATGTATGGTGCTGAGGAGTTAAATGCAGTTAGTTTTGACAAAGGCTGTTATGTTGGACAGGAAGTAATTTCAAGAGCTAAATATCAAGGGGTTATAAGAAGAAAGATATATAAAGTTACGTCGGAAGAAGATTTATTCTCATTAGTTAAAGATGAAGAAATACTCGCAGATAACGAGAAAATAGGCGTAATATGCTCAAGTTATCGTAATAAAGCAATCGCCTTAATCAGAGAAGAAAAATATCTTGCCTGTAAAAAATCTGATATCACAGTTAAAGGAATTAAAATAAACTTATCTCTCGCACCTTGGTATTAAATAATAGTTAATTTTTTAATAATTACTTGACGCTCATTAAGTTTTCACGTATTATATCTATTATAACTAGACGCAAACCATATTTCATGGTATTTTTTATAAAAAATTAATATAAATTGGATACTTTTATGACTACACCTTTTCAACTTATACAAGAATTTAAATTTACTGAGGCTGTTGGGTTATTAGCATCAACTAATGTAAATGAGCGAGGAAATATAATATTTCAGCTAAAAAAAGCTGATGGTACCCTACTTCCTTACGCGGCAATTAGTGTTAATGCTTTAGAAGCTTTATGCTTTATGAACTCTGTATTATCTCTAACTTCTAATTCTTTAGAACAATTAAACGGTAGAGGGATGATATTAAAAAATTGTATTAAAGCTGCATATAATAAAATGAAAAATTATGATAATACGATTTGGGATGGAAGAGACAATAATGGTAATACTACAGCTCAGTGGCTTGCTTGGGGCGGAGCTGCAAGAGAGCTTAAAGATTTGTTAAATATATATCCTGATCTTATAGAAGACGAGAAAAATCTTCCACGTAATGCTTTTAATGTAACAATGGAAGTAGGACATTTAACTGCTAATCAGAAAGAAAAAATATATGAAGTTTTAAGTGATATGGGGCTGGCTACGCCACATAAAGCAATAAGATTAGGAAAGTTAGATGCTGCATATAATGTATTAAATGCAAATAATGTAAATGATATAACTACAGAAGCTTTAAAGATTAATAATGTGCAAGTAATGAGTAATACAAAACTTACCCCATTTACTGCAATTTGTGCGTTATCTCACATAGAGAATTTGCAAAGTAGTATCCAAAAATATGCTTTAGAAATGTTTGAGAAAATGAAAAATTTTTCTATTACTGACTGGAAACTAAAGGATTCTGCGAATTGTACTTTGTTTCAATGGGGAGCTTGGACAAACAGTCCAAAACTAGTTGAGGCTTTTGGCAATCTTGAAAATTCGCAAGAACTTATTAAAATAGAACAACAGGTTCCTAGAAATGTTTTTGATGTAGTTATGGAACAACCCCATATAACTGAGAAAGAAGCAATAAGTCACATTTTAATTTCTAAAGGAATATTTTTGAACAATATAGACAAATTTTTTACTGCACTTAGCAATGCTAAATTGAAAGATATAATATTAAAAGAAATAAACAAACATCCTAAGGAAATATTTTCTCAAGTTGCAGATAAAATAATTACTAAATATGGCGAATTACTCACTGCTCTTAAGAATGCCAATGTTCGTGATAATAATATGATTGCAAAATACATGCAAGAAGCTAATGAAGTAATTACTGAGATATTTAAGAAAGAAAAAATAGATGTTAAATTATTATTACAAAAAGAAATTGCACCAAATACTAACTATGAATCTACGTTTTTACACTGGTTACTAGAGCTGGGTAACAAAAATTTAGAAAATCTTGTAAAACAGTATGATCAAGAAAAGCAATTCAATTTTTACGTAAAAGATAGTAGTAATATTACCGTAGCAGAATGGATTGCTAATTATAGAATGGATTTGTTAAAATATTTAGCGGATAATGGGTATTTGAATTCAGATAATAAAGATGAGAATATCAAAATATTAACTGCATTAATAACAAATACTAGTAAAGTTAATCTTTCAAAGGAAATTGCTCCTTTAGTTAAAAGTTTAACGGAGCATGAGCCTCCTTTATTTTATGATAGGCTTGATTCGGTAAAAGACGCTATTAATAATAAATCAACTACTTTATCAGGTTTTCCATTAGTCGATTTTCAGTTATGCTTAGGTTACATAAATAACTATGAGTCTAAAATGGAAACCCTAGGAAATGACTTTAATCCTTATGATTAGAAGAATTTGATAATAGTCTTATATGTCGTTCCTGCATCGTCATTGCGAGGAGCGATGCGATGCGGCAATCTCATCAAATATCCTGAGATTGCTTCGTCAAAACTACAGTTTTTCCTCACAATGACGGAAAAACCAAGCCATACAACAACACCATACTTTTTTAACTCCACAAAAATATTGTTTGTTTCTTTTTTTATCTTTATTATTATTTGCATAGAAAATCCCTATAACTTAACTCTATGTCAAATATAGATCTCCTCATTTTTACTAGCTTTTTAGCGATTAATTTGCTAGTTGGACTTCTAAATATCAAAAATATAAAAAATATTCGTGAATATGCGATAGGAAAAAGGAATTTTTCTACAGGGACGATAGTCGCAACTCTTATTGCTACTTGGATCGGTACTAGTACTTTTTTAATCGATAATTCAAGAATATATACGGACGGGTTATTTTACTTATTACCTAGTATATTCGGTAGCGTCGTTAGTTGGTTATTAATTAGTTACTTTATAGCTCCTCGTTTTGAGAATTTTTTGGGTAGCGTGTCAGCAGCAGAAATAATAGGGGAGGCGTATGGCAATAAAGTTCGTATTCTTACGTCGATAGTTAGTATATTAATGTCTATAGGTAGGATTGCCATGCAATTCCACGTAGCAAGTTTAATATTACAGCTATTCTTTAATATTTCAAATTTTTACATAGATTTATGTATCGCAACCATAATAATAAGCTATTCTGCTTTTGGCGGGGTAAAATCGGTTACTTTTACCGAAGCCGTACAGTTTTTTACCTATAGTGCAATTATTCCGGTAATAGGAATTGTCGTATGGAATGTTTTTAGCGATCCGCAGATAGTTATAGACTCAAACGTACAAACTCGTTTGACTGATTTACAAGGATTATTTCACTATACTAGTCCTAAATTTTGGATTTCTTTAAATATTTTTATATATTTTGCAATTCCGTCGCTTGGTCCTTCAATCTTTCAAAGAATATTGATGGCAAAAGACACAAAGCAAATATCAAAAACATTTTTTATTTCGGCAATTATTTGTCTTTGCTTATCTGCCTTATTTATTTGGATTGTAATATTATTATTATCTCAAGATCCAAGTGTTAACACTAATGAACTGTTTTTACGGATTATTAAAAGTTATATAGGATTTAAGGGGTTAATTGTCGGTGTTATTATGGCAATGATAATCTCAAGTACTAACTCTTATATTAACGTTGCAGCAGTAACTTTTACCAATGACATCATTAAAAAGACTTCTCTAAAGTATAATTATATAACCGCAATTACTATAGGATTAATAGGTTTTATTATATCACTCTATACGAAAGATTTAATAAATCTATTTCTATTGTTAACTAGTATATATTTGCCGCTAATCACTTTGCAGTTAATTTTGTTAATATATGGTTTTAAATCAAGTGCCAAAAGTTTTTTTATCGGTATGATTGCTGCAATATTAACTATTATATTGTGGCAGATATTTTCTTTAAGAGCGGTTTTAGGTATTTATCCGATATTGCCCGCAACTATCGTAAATTTAATCTTTTTCCTTGGAAGCCATTATATTTTAAAGCAACCAGGAGGGTTTAATTCTTTAAAAGAGCCGCTAGCCGTTAAAATAATCAAGCAAGAGAGAAAAAGAAAATTTTTGACTTTATTTCGTGATCTTAAGAATTTTAATATCTTTAAATATTGGGAAAGTACCCTACCAAATCAAGAAATTACTTATAGTTATGTCGGTATATTTATTTTAATATCGATGTTCTCATCTTTATATACCACCTCAGGTAGTAAAATAATGAACCATTTGGAGATATATAATATTATTTACCATACCACCCTTATCACTGCTGCAATATTAATCACTTACCCTTTATGGTCTTTAAAATTTAAAAAGAATTATATTATATCTTTATCTTGGTTTATTGCTACTTTCGTTATATTAATATTTTTCGGTAGTTTACTTGTTATATCAAATAGTTTTGATCAGCTGCAATTAATGTGTTCGATAATTAACTTACTTATAATTGCAACGATATTCAGGTGGCAAGCTACTTTACTTATGACCGTTACAGGCGTGTTTGCTAGTATAGAGTTTTATAAATATTTTATGGATGAGAAGTTATTAATTAGCATAGATAGTTTTCAATTCAAAGTAATATATTTCCTAACCTTATTTAGTAGCCTTTTAATAGTATTCTTAAAACCAAGGCAGGAGCAAGAAAGATTAGTTAACCTAAAAAATACTCATTTAGGTAATAGAGTTAATTATAGAGAACAGGAATTAGAGAAGTTACTTGATTTGAAACATGAGTTCTTACGTAATATAAACCATGAAATCAATACGCCGCTAACCGGTATTATTAGCCTTGGTGAAACCTTATGGGCTAATTATGATAAATTTAATGAAGCTCAGCGTCGTGGTGCCGTAGAGATTATAGCTAAAAGCTCTATTAGATTAAATAGCTTGATAAATAATATTCTAGATTTTTCAAAATTATCCAGTCTTAATTATGAACTAAATAAAGAAAATATAAACTTAAGTGAATTGCTACATGAAAGGATTAAAATATGTAAGAAATTATATCTAAACGGCAAAACCTTAAATTTTATATCTGATATTGAAGAGAATATAATATTTAACTGTGATCCTCATTATATTAAACACACATTCGATAATCTAATAATTAACGCTATTAGCTATTGTAGGGAGGGAATAATAAAAATTGATTTACAAAAGCAGAAAGACAGTATTGTATTCAGTATAAAAGACGATGGAGTAGGAGTGCTGAAAGAGGAATTGCAGAGTATATTCGGTGTATTTGTCGTAGGCTCTAAAACACGCACACCGGCAGGCGGCAGAGGAGTAGGGCTTGCATTATGTAAGAAAGTAATAGAACTGCACGCCGGAAAAATTTGGGCAGAAAACGATAAACAGGGTAAGACTCAGTTTATTTTCACGATGCCTTATACTTAGATAGAACTTCAAAAATTGGCTACATTTTTTTTAATCTTGAAAGTTTTTAATATATGTGCTACAATGTAGCTACATTATTAAAAGAGAATTTTATGTCTGTTGGTTCTATTGTTCGAGCTCGCATTAATGAAGACGTGAAAGAAGAAGCAACTGTAGTGCTTGCTGCTATGGGACTTACTGTATCCGATGCTGTTCGTATGCTTCTATTTCGTGTTGCTCGTGAAAAAGCATTACCGTTTGAGCCTCTTATCCCAAATGATGAAACAATTAAAGCTATGAAAGCTGCAAGAAGCGGCAAATTAGTTCATGTTGGTAATATAAATAATTTGTTATCTGATTTAAATGAGAACGATTAAACGTACTGCACAGTTTAAACGTGACTATAAACGTGAAAAACGTAGAAAACACGGAATAAATTTGGATGATATTTTACTGAAAGCAGTTAAGTATTTAGTTGCTGATATAACATTACCTGTACATAT
Organism: Rickettsia tillamookensis; assembly: GCF_016743795.2. Classification (NCBI taxonomy): domain Bacteria; kingdom Pseudomonadati; phylum Pseudomonadota; class Alphaproteobacteria; order Rickettsiales; family Rickettsiaceae; genus Rickettsia; species Rickettsia tillamookensis. The sequence continues at coordinate 821,117 of NZ_CP060138.2, forward strand.
GAGAGATCATGCTCTTATAGGTAATTGGAAAGATTGTAGAGATTGTCATATTAAGCCGGATTTAGTATTAATTTATAGAAAACCTAATACTGACACATTAGAATTAATACGACTAGGTTCACACAGTGAACTTGGTTTTTAATTATTTTGGAATAAAATAATTCTATATAAAAATCCTTATCTATGAAAAAAATTATTTTTAACAAACAACGAGATTTGATATCAATTATAGCACCGGCGTCAGGTTGTCCGGATGCTAGCGATAAACTAAAAGAAGCTATTAAAATACTAACTTTGCATGGTTTTAAAACTTTAATAGATGATAAGATTTTTTTAGGTGATGAATTGCCCTTTTTCGCGGCTCCTAAAGAGGAAAGGCTAAGAATGTTTAAAGAAGCTATGGAAAATGAGCAGGTTAAAATAATTTGGGCTTTTCGCGGTGGATATGGATGCAGTGAATTTGTAGAAGATTGTTTTAATATAAAGCAAAAAGGGGATAAAATCCTGATAGGCTATAGCGATATTACCGTTTTGCATTTATTACTAAATAACCATTATAATATCCCAACTATACACGGTTCAGTATTAACCTCGTTACTACCGCCTACTAATCAGGCTATTATGCCTATAATAGATATTCTTGAAGGGAAAAAGAGTGAAATACAACTTATACCTATAAATAAAATTAGCGAAGAAAATATAACAGGCAAGATAACAGGCGGCAATTTAACGGTTTTTAGCAAATTGATAGGAACTTCTATTGACCTAAAAAAGGGTAATATATTACTGCTTGAAGATATTAATGAAAAAGCCTATGCCGTGCATCGTAATCTAGTTCAATTAAAAAATGTTGGTATATTTGAGGGCATAAAGGCAATAATTTTTGGTGATTTTACTAAAGGGGATGAGTTTGTAGAACAAGCTATAAAAAGTTTTTGTTTAAATCATATTCCGCATATAGAAGCTTATAAAGTAGTAGGAATAGGGCATGGAGAGGTAAATCATCCGGTTATTATGAATCATGAAGTAATTATAAACAGTAATGTTTTAAGCTTTACTACCCCTTTTGAAATAGTAGAAAACAAATGATAAATTCTATCAGAATAGGTACAAGAAAAAGTCCCCTTGCTTTAATACAAACTAATTTAGTTATTCAGCGAATCAAACAATATTTTCCTGATATTAATTGTGAAATAGTACCAATTATTACTAGCGGGGATTTAATCCAAAATAAACCATTATACGATATAGGAGGTAAAGCTTTATTTTTAAAGGAAATAGAGCAAGCCTTGTTTGATAAAAAAATTGACTTAGCCGTTCATTCTTTAAAAGACGTACCCGGTAGAATACCTGAAGAGCTAGTAATTGCCGCTGTTTTAGAGCGTGAAGACCCTAGAGATGTTTTTGTATGTTTAAATTATAAATCCATAGAAGAACTGCCGCAAAATGCCGTAATAGGTAGCTCGGCAGTACGAAGAAAAGCATTCATCCAAAAAATAAGACCGGATTTAAAGGTAACGTTTTTTAGGGGGAATGTTGATTCAAGAATAAAAAAGTTAATGACTGCCGAAGTTGACGCAACGATTTTAGCATATGCAGGGCTTAAAAGGCTAGGGGCGTTTAATCCGGAGTATTGTCACCTTATAGATTATGCTCAGATGCTGCCGTGTATAGGGCAGGGAGTCATTGCAGTTGAAATACGACAAGATGATAATGCTATGCTTGAGATATGCAACCAAATTAATCACCTTCCTACCTTTGAGCTAATAAAACCTGAAAGAGCTTTTTTAGAATATCTATATGCTAATTGCCGTACACCGATTGCTGCTTACTCTAAATATTTAGATGCAGATAATATAAAAACCGATTTCATGTTAAGTAACCTTGACGGTAGTAAAATAACCTTCCATACTGAAACCACAAATACAAAAACCTCAAAAGAAGCAGCTATAAAAGCCGCTAAGGTGATGTTAAATCAGCTAGACGAATAGACTTCTTAAATATCTAAATTTGAAAGGTATTATCATGACAATACAAATAAAATTTTAGTTATTACCTAATATCTCAGTATCAGTTTGATTTATTGATTCATTGAATTCTATAAGCGAACTTTCTGCTGAAATTTGTTTTTCATCAGTAAATTTTTTATTAAAAATATACTAAAAAGGAATTTTAAAAATGCAATAGAAATTCAGCTAAGAATATAAATTAAGTAACGTATAATTAATAATTGTAATGAGTAGGGTTTGGTGGTAATGATATAGTAAAAAAATTAATTGAGGTATTATATGAAAACGATTTTACTTGTAGCACTACTTAGTTCTCAATATATAGGTGATAACAGTAATGCATTAGGAATTAGAGCAGCATTAAATGAGGGTTATAAGAACAAAGGTTTTGAAGTTGAGAATGTTGATATAAAGATTGAAGAATTAAAGAATACTCAAATAAATACTAATCAGGCAGAAAAGCAAGTTATCTTTATAGGTGCAGGACTTGATGGGATCAAAGGATTTGATATCTTAAAATCAATGAAAAATAATAGTAAATTTATTTGGAGCGGGCATCAGCTACCGGTAGAAGTAAAGGATAATTTAGAAGTTTTAGATACGATATCATTACCTTTTTATGCTTTAAACGAAGAGCAAAAAACACATATTAAGCAAGCAAATCCTGAAATTAAATTAATAGAAACTATAGGCATACCTCATAACCTTACACGAGAAGAATGCATAAATGATTATAATGATTTTAAAAATAACGGAAAGATCCCTGCTTCTCCTAACGGTTATATAATTACTTGTTTAGCAGGCGATGCACAGGATTCCCAAAGAAATATAAAATTTTATACAGAAGATGAAGCATATGAGTTAGGAAAGCAGTTGGCTAAAATTGCGAAAGATAAAAATATGATACTTTTAGCAACTAACGGTCCTAGAACCGGTCAATATAATCCGGAAACTAAAGCAAAACTTTCAGTACACAAACAAGAAGATCAATTAGATAAAGTTAGTCAAAAATTCTTAGAGGGAGTTAAATCCGAAAAAATAGAACCAATATTTGAAAATTTTGTATTTGGAGTAAAAAGTGTATTTAACGGGTATTTAGGGGCAGCTTTAGAAAATCCACAAAGCATCGTAATTATTCCAGGCGAATTTTCAACCCAAGTGACCATAGGTACAAATTTATTGCCAGGGCAAGTATATATTAAGCCTAATCAGGCAATGAATGATATACATGAATTACAAGTAAATAAATTATTGGAAAAAGGAATAAAAATATTTAATGGTGATGAAAAAGCATTAACTCCATATCCCTTTACTATAATTCCTAATGATGCGAATATAATAGCAGAGCAGTTTATCGAATCTAATGATACTAAACTAATGGGCGATATAGAGTGAGAATAAGTTAGTAAACCTCTTTGGAAATTATCCTTCTATAGGGGCGATTTGTACGTTGATCCGGTACTCGAATCCTCACGCACTAGAGGTGCACTGAGGTTCGAGGTGAAGTATTTTCTTCAAATTCCTCTCTAAATCCTCGTTTCTGAAGAGGTTTATTACATGGTACAAAAATAGACTTTAGATAATTAGATATATACTCCATGAAAACGATTATAGAGATAAAAAAAGATTATTTAAGAGATATGGACTTATATCCTCTTTCTCTTGGGCAAGAGGGAGAAACTACAAACCCTCAACCGGATAAATGTAATAATTTTAACTATAGAAAAAATGATGGAAGCCCAACGTATTTAATGCAGCATTACACGTTTGTTGATTTTAATGAGACGATAAAAATATTTACTACTAATGAGTCACTATCAGCTCATTATGTTATAACAAGCGATGGTACGATTCAAGAATTTGTTGCTCCGCAGTATAGAGCTTACCATGCAGGACCGGGTAATTTGTCTATAGGTTCTAAATTAAATCCTAATTTAGCTTCTAATATAATAAAAGACGATCTGAATAGTTGGAGTATAGGAATTGAGAATGTTAATAACGGAAACGAAGAATTTACACCAGAACAGATAGAAGCTAATGTCCTGTTGTGTGAGCATTTATGCAATATGTATTCTTCTCTTAATCCTAAGCTTATGCTAAGCCATGCAGATTGGCTTTATGACAAAATTGATCCAGGTCCATATTTTCCTTACGAATTATTAGCAAATTCTAGCGAGAAATATGAGGTAACACGAAATTTTGGTATATATCCTAGAAAAGCTGAATTACAGTTAAAACAAAAACCAGAAGAGGTTTTATCTTATAAAGAGCAAGCAGCTAGAGAAGATATAGAACATTATCAATCTTTATTAAGAGAATATGGTTATGATATAGATGAAGAAGAAAACGGAGTATTGGGTACAAAAACCTTACAAGCTGTATTAGCGTATAACCTTCATTTTAATGGACCTGAAATACTAAATGATGAGTTAAAAAAACAAGCATGGAATGATTTATGGTGTAATTTCAGTAATTATGAGACACGAATGTTATTAAGTCAATTAACTGAGAATGATGTAAAATGTTTGGCGGATATTTTAGATCAGTACTAAGAGCTCATTTATCTTAAATATCCGATATTTAGGGATTTTAAATCAATATGTGATCATAATCTTATTAACTTATAATAAGCCTAATTCATTTATATCTTTTGTCAGCCCTGACAATTCTTCATTAATTCGATCAAAGCAACTTAACCAAGGAAAATGTCCTGTACCATGTAGCTCAATTATTTTGATGTTAGGACGAGACCATTCTGTATTTCCCAAAAATAATTTAATAGGAAGTAATCTATCGTCATGACTTCCAATAATTAACGTCGGTAATTTTTCAGGTATCCAGCTATGTTGATACCAGTTATGAAACTCTTGATCACCCCATATTCTCGTTTTTATATTATACGGACTCAATTCTAGTATCTTCGTTCCTTCTGTGATTTCGTGTTCACAAAATATATATGGGATATTTGCATAAAAAAACTTCTTTAATTGATGATCCGTTGGGTTTGTATATAACTCCTTTAGATCATTGCTTATATCCGGTAAATTATATTTAGTAGCAGCTTCTTTTATTAATCCAATCCAACTATTATCCGGAGCACTATTCATTATAACTAAGCCTACTAATAATTTTTCTAAACTATCTATGGTTAACGCAAACATACCGCTAAAAGAATGGGTAACAAGTATACAAGGGTGTAATTTAGTTACTACTTCTATTAAACCGGACTTCCAATCTTCATAACTTATTTCTTCAGTATTACGATTATCACCATCTCCAGGAAAATCTCCTATAAATAATGAGCCTTGTAAATCCAATCTTGCCACGAAATCAATCAAATAATTAGCTCCCATACCAGGACCACCAGGAAGAAAAAGCCAATTAAGTTTATGGACATTGTCTTCTTTTAATTTATTTAGCCTATAATTTTTTATAAATGAATAATCAGTTTTTATTTCTTCCTCTTTCATATAAATCCCTTATATTGTTTTAACAAAAATAACTATGTATACTAAAAGTATATATAATTCGTTATATAAATTCAACTTATATACCTTGTTTATCTAAGAAAGGTTGCAAAAGAATATTATAACTAGAGAACATTTTTATAAAGACAAGCACAATTAAAAGAGCACCAAGACAGTATAGACGATAGATTATTTAGAAAGCTCCTAGACTTTATTTGTGTAACGACAAATGCGTATAAAACTTTTAAAGGTTCGACAACTACCGAAAAAAAGGAATTTTTAAATTCTGTATTTACGAACCTAAATTTGAAAGGCGGAAACCTTGATTACTTCTTGGCTTTCCCGTTCGATAAGCTACAAGAATTGGCTAGTTGTCCAGACTGGCGGATAGGGTGGGATTCGAACCCACGGTACGGTTGCCCGTACGCCAGTTTTCAAGACTAGTGCCTTAAACCGCTCGGCCACCTATCCAAGAAGATTCATACCAAATAATCTTATATATTTCAAGGGAAATCTTGAAATATATAAATTTAAATTACAAATCCGAATTGCTCTTTAACTTCGTTAACCGTTTCAGAAGCCCTAATTCTTGCTTTTTCTGCTCCAATGCGTAGTATTTTTAATAAATATTCTTTATCATTCATTAATTCTAAATATTTATCACGTATCGGTTGTAGATTTGTAATAATAATTTCTGTCAAATCTTCTTTAAATTTTGCAAAACCTTGGTTCTGATAATTATTGATTATTTTTTCTAAACTTTCTTCGGATAAACTTCTATAAATATCTAATAAATTACTAATTTCCGGTCTTGTTTCTTTATCATAGCTAACAAAGCTTAAATGATCGGTTTTGGCTTTTTTTATTTTTTGATGAATAAGATCGTTATCGTCTTTTAAATTGATACGGGAAAAATCCGAAATATCAGATTTACTCATTTTCTTTAATCCATCCCGTAAGCTCATGATTCTTGTACCTGTTTCACTAATTAAAACCTCAGGAACTTTTAGAATTTCTTTATCAAATCTCCTATTTATCACCCCTGCAATATCTCTTGTTAGTTCTAGATGCTGTTTTTGGTCTTCACCGACAGGCACTATATCGGCTTTATATATCAATATATCGGCTGCCATAAGTACCGGATAAGAAAATAATCCAAGGCATGCTTTCTCTTGATCGCTTCCGGCTTTATCTTTAAATTGCGTCATTCGCTTTAACCATCCAAGCGGTGTAACACAATTTAGTAGCCAAGCAAGTTCTGCATGCTCTTTTACCATACTCTGGGCAAAAATCGTTACTTTGTCGGGGTTAAGCCCTGCTGCTAAATAAACGGCAAGAACCCCCATAATTGAATTATTAAGTTCTAAGGGCTTAATATCAACCGTGATAGCATGCAAATCCGCTAAGAAGAAAAAACAATTATATTCTTCCTGCATTTTAACCCAATTTCTAATTGAACCTAAATAGTTACCGAGATGTAAAGAACCGGTTGCTTGCACACCGGAAAGAACAGTTTTTTTCATTATAATACCTTAATTTATTTTACTCGCTATAAATTTATGTTATATATACTCGATGAACTTGAAAAATTGGCTACGTTGTTTTTCATTTTTAATCTTCACGTAAATTTAACTACGCTGCGGTTAAAAATCTCAAAACGCCTTGCTCTTTTTCAAGTTGATCTTCGTATACTAATTATATTAATTTTTTGTTAAATTATGCTTTGGCGTTTAAGAATTTTATCATTTTACGGATTATTATCATTATTCACATTTATTTTTTTTCTTATATGTTACATACCCGTAACATTTTTCAATGTCAACTATCAAATAAGATACAGAATTGCCATTATTTTTTCTTATGCTTTTGTGTGGCTTGCAAAAATTTGTTGCGGTCTTAAATATGAAGTAGAGGGGCTTGAGAAATTACCGAAAACAATCTCAGTAGTCGTGTCTAATCACCAATCCTTTTGGGATCAAATGTTTATGCAGCTAATTATCCCTAAACATTCTTGGGTATTAAAGCGTGAATTATTTAACATACCTTTGCTTGGTTGGGGGCTTCGGATGGTTAAACCTATTGCGGTTGACCGTGGTACTAATAGCTCGGTTGCTCAGATTTTAAGAGAAGGTCAGGAAAAAATAAAAGAAGGGCTATGGTTAATAATATTTCCGGAATCAACCAAAGTCCCACCTGATAGAACAGTAAAATTTAAGCCAAGTGCCGTAAAGCTTGCTTCAATTACTAAAGTTCCAATTGTAATGATGGCTCATAATGCCGGTTTATTTTGGCCTAGAGGGTTTTGGTTTAAGCAGCCTGGAACTATAAAGGTAAAGATTATAGGTGTAATAGAAAAAGAAGAAATAGAACAAACAGACGTACGTATACTTAATGACAAGGTTGAGCAAATTATTAACAGTGAAAAGCAAAAATTATTAAATTAATATTAGGTTTTAAAAATAATTAGTATTATCATAAAATTACAACCTAGTTCTTATGGAGGTATTTATGGTAAGTACAGCACCGTTAAAATTAATTGCAGTTATCGATAGTAAGCAAATGATGCTTTACGACGCGTTGGGGATTAAAATTACTACTAATAAACCTTTAAAATTATCTTTGGATTTAGAGGAGCATCACCACCATAGAGAAAAAAGACAAAGCCTTTACCAAAATAAATCTACACCGGCTTCGTTATTTGAGCCGCATACTTCGCTAAAAGATATAGAACATAAAGAAGCAGCAAGGAGCGTTATTAAACATCTAGAGAAAGTAACTACCGCTGATCAAGCTAAATATAAGGAATTGATTATTGTAGCAGAACCGCAAATGCTTGGATGTATTAGACAAGAGCTTAAAAACGGTTTAAAAAAGATGATTACTAAAGAAATTGCTAAGGATTTAGTGCAACATAGTGCAGATGCAATAGAGCGAGCAGTATTCTCTTAGATAATAATGAATAGCAAATTACAAAAGTAATTTGCTATTGGTCTTAAAATAAATCGGAATGAGTGCCGGTACGATATAAAATAATTATATCTTTTTTTATTTCATATATTAATAGCCAATCAGGTTCAATATGACATTCCCATTTTGGGTAATGATCACCTGTGAGTTTATGAGGTCTATATTTTTGTGGTAAAGTAATATTGTTTATAAGCATATTCACTATTGCTTGTATTTTTTTGATATTTTTACCTCTTTTAACCAATCGTTTTTAATCGCGATTAAAAATTACTGTAGAGTGAATTTGTTTCATTTAGCTATGTCGTCTAAAAATTTTTCAAATTGTTTTAAATTATAGCTTTCAAACTCACCGTTTTCTGCCTGCTTAAATGATTCTAATGTTTCTTTATTAGGAATCTTAATATGTGGTTTGAAAGGCAAACCACCGCTATTTATACATTGATTTAGGAATATCCTCATAGCTTCCGACATAGTCATCCCCATTTGCTTAAATATTTCTTCTGCTTCTGTCTTTGTATCTGCTGAAATACGTAATCTAATATCTACCGTATTCATAATATAACTCTATTCAATTATTATCCGCTATTCTAGCATATATGGCGGCATGCGTCAATACAATCGATTATTTAGTGATAGTGTTTTAAAATATAAGAATAGTTGCACTAATAAGAAAAAGTGGTAAAATATCATATCAAACAAATTAAATATTATGAATAATTATGCCGCAAATTTATTTTAACGGTCCGAAAGGACGAATTGAAGGAAGATATGCAAAAGCTACCTCACCTAATGCTCCTATTGCATTAGTTCTTCATCCTCATCCTTTATATGAGGGTAATATGAATAATAAAGTAGTTTATAATGCCTATAAAATTTTAGCAGATAACGGTTATACCGTCTTACGTATTAATTTTAGAGGAGTAGGGGGATCGCAAGGTAAATTTGATAATGGAGTCGGTGAAGTTGTGGATGCTGGGGCAGCTCTCGACTGGTTACAGCAGAATAACCCAAATGCTCAGTCTAATCTGATATTAGGATTTTCTTTCGGAGCATGGATAGCTATGCAGCTTGTAATGAGACGTCCGGAAATAAATCATTTTATTGCTATTTCGCCGCCGGTTAATACAATTCATAAATATGACTTCTCATTCCTTTCACCTTGTCCCATCCCGGGATTTATATTACAAGGAGATAATGATAGTATAGTATCGGCAGATGATGTAAAAGACCTAGCAAATAGATTATCTAAGCAACAATCCCATATTAAAGTTGATTATAAAATTATCAATGGGGCTGACCATTTCTTTCGTTATAAAACTGAAGAATTTTCTAAAGCAATAAATGATTATTTAATAACGATCCAATCTAATTATCATCACCATAATAACAATGTAAATGAAGAAATTAGTAAGAGCCAAAAGAAACTATTTTTATATTAGGTTTTGTCTTATCCGTCATTGCTAGAAGACGTTGTTGTGTAGGTACCCAAGTCGTCATTGCGAGGAAGTTACGTAAGTAATTGACGAAGCAATCCAGTTATTATTTTTCTGGATTGCCATGCAGCCTACGGCTGCTCGCAATGACGATTTGCTATCCACATGGGAATGACATAAAAGAATCCATACAACAACCCCTATAATTCTAAATAAGCTTCTATTGCCAAAATTAATATTTCATCTTTTTTAGCATCTAACTCTTGAGTTAATTCTTCGTAAATTTGCCTATCTGATAGAGAAGTAAATTTTTTAAATAGCTGCACTAATTTTAAAGATGGAGTAATACGAAAAGCATCTTTTAATATTTTGGTCTTTTTATTAATATTAAGCTTATCATTTAAATTAAAGTAAAATTCTAGTAATTCGTCATTATAAAAATTTAAATCTATAGCTGTTTCCAAATAATCTATAGCATTAGCTGTATTATTACTTTCTACTTCTTGCTTTGCTGCTAATAAATAATACTCAGCAATTTCCGGCATAGACTCATGTTTGTGAAATTTTGCGAGCTTATTTGTTATAAAAGTAAATTTTGTCCATAGAGAAAGTCTAGCGTAACAACGCATTAAAGTAATTAAATTGTCACTATCAAGTTCATTGAAATTATAAGCCTTTGTTGCGTAATTTTCTGCTTTCTCATACAAGGATTTATCATAATAAAGTTTTGCTAGGTTTTTGCTACCGTAAAAAACAAATTCTTTAGATGTAATAAGTTTTTGAAAATAGGAAATTTTTCTATCTACATCCTCTTCAGTTACGGCTAAGATTAAATTATGGAATTCTTGTGAATCTTTTAGATCTTCAGAAGATAAATTTTTGCGGGCAATAGAAGCAGATTTAGCTTTATTATTCATAATATATTCGGCAAAAGCTAAAATTAAAGTATATCTATCATGATTAATTTTTCGTTTATTAAAAATATTATGTATTTTAGACGGTAAATCGATAATTAATATTAAAAATCTAATTACAATAAAACAAGAAACTAATGTTAATAATCCTAAAATAAGACTAAAGAATAAAGTAGTTTCAATATTATAATCGTATAAACTAATAAAAACTTTTGAATCAAAGCTCTCTATTAAAGTAAATCCGAAATAAAGCAATAAAAAAGCAGCACATATTAGCAATAACCTAAACATCTTTATTTACAAACTCCTGCATAAATTTTTCTGAATAAAGAAAATCGATTAGATAGTTTAATTTCTCTAAAATTAGAGCTTTATCCTGTTCTTTTGTCGTTATATCGGAAGGTTTTTTCTCAATTTTGATAAATTTCTCTAGCCATTTATGATTAATGGGGGAAATTACTTTCGTACTACTTGATTTTGAGAAAAGATAATTATTATTATATGCTTCTAAGTTCGTTAAAATATTCTTTATATCTATAGGTAACCAGTTGAAATATACTGTTTTTAGTTCTTTACTATAATCCTTATCTTGCATGAAATTATATACTAATAAATTTACGTTTAATAAGTAATTAATATAATCTAGAGTAGATATTTTTGAAGTATCTGCGGTATAATCAAGTGATTTGAATATGATTACTTTATCATTTATCGCTTTCCTATTAGCTATAGGCTTTGCTTCTTGCTCTTTATCTCTGGATGAAACTGAAATAGTTTCTAGTTTCTGTTCAGGCAACGCTTCAGGAAACTTTAAAGAACTTACGTAATTTAAAAGCGACTTAGTAGATAATAGAGGGGCTACTTCCTTTTCTTCTGCAGTATTTTCTTTATTTTCTACTGCTTGATCAGGAATTTGACTTAAATCTTTATTTTCACTTTTAAACAGTTTTAAAATATCGGCTCTATTATGATAAAAAGTAAAAGAAGATAAGACAAATATTACTATTGCTATAAAAAAGATGTTTTTGCTTTTAAATAAACTATCAAATTTTTGCATTTTCGGATAATAACTTGATTATATCGTTATGGTTTTGATCATCACAATAAACCACATTTTTTATAAAAGGTCTAACTATATTTGCGACTTTCAAACTTATAGCTACAACTAAACTATCTTGTAAGTATTCTAGTAAATTATTTTGAAGTAATAATCTTAAAAAAGTTTTAGCACTATTCTGAGAATAAAGAAGTATAAAGTCAATATTGTTTTCAAATTCTTTTACAATAGATACGGGCAACTCATTCAAATATTCTACATTATAAATGATATGTCTAGCTATTTTATTAGGCAAATCTTTAGTAATTTCATTTGAAGATAAATATATAGCCTGCTCATATAAATCAGGAGGAAAATGCTTAATCAAATCTTCCACGTTTTTAGCGGTATAGACTACTTTCTTGCCTAATAATCGTTTTGACTTACTACCTACTACCCAAATATCTTGCTTTAAGTCATATACCTTTGATACTTCAAGATTTGGTACGTCAAATTTCGGGATTCGCCTGTGCTCACGTATTTTTATACGCTGTGCAGACTCACCGCTTATTTGACTTCCAACGTTTGAAGTATCTGCGGTATACTTAGCTAGGATATTTGCCGCATATTTACTAGTAATTATTATATTTGAATAATCGTTTAAAATATCAATATTAAAATCTAGGGGTTCATATTTAATTAAAGGACAATGAATATAACGTAAATCTAAATTATATTGATTTATTTCCTTTATAGTTTCATTATTTTCTTTAATGCTTCTAGTTAATAAAACCGATTTCATACAATATTTGTACCCCAATATAAAAAGCAACCGCCCAAATAATAATAGCAGCTATTTTATTAATTATGGTTAAAATCGTACTACTTTTATTTAGCTTTCTGATATTATAACCTGCAACTGCTAAAGAAAAAAACCATATCCAAGATATAAGTATACAAGTTAAGTAAACATAATTTTTGCAATACCGTTATACTTTAAAGCACTAGTACCTATTACTATAATCGTATCCATAATTGCATGCGGATTTAATATTGACACCGATATAGCAAATAATATTTGTTTTTTAGCTGAAAAAGCCCCGGAATTCGTTGTAAGATCAATAGGCGGTTGATTCCAAGTATTATATCCCATATAGAGTAAAAAAATAAATCCAACAATAAATATAGTTAATTTTAATGTAGGAATTTCAAAAATTATCAAAGATAGACCAAGAACGGCAATACATATAAGGACAGTATCACACACCGAAGCAGCTATTATACTAGGTAAAGCTTTTTGAAACTTTGGCTGTGTAGCCCCTTGGTTGAATATAAAAATATTTTGTACTCCAAGCGGTATAATCAAACCTAGAGCTAAAATTATTCCATGTAAAAAAGCATTTAATATGTCGTTCATTGTAATTTATTTTTTATTTTTAATAATATCAACAAAGAGGGGATAGTTATAATAGTAGTAAATAAAAAGAAATTTTGCCAGCCGAAATTTACTACCATATAGCCTGAAATTATAGGAAAAATTGAGCGCGAAATCCCCATCATTGATGAAAGAAAAGAATATTGGGTAGCTCGGAACTTACCTTGACAGAGTGAAGAAATAAAAGCAATGTAAGCTGTCATTGTCATACCGCCGGTAATACTTTCTATTCCTATCGTAATAAATAATAATAAAAAGTTTTTACCGTTTATTTCAAGAAAAATAAATAAAATATGTCCTAAAGCGTGAATAATCCCAAATAAAAATATACTATTTAATATATTTTTATGTTTCATAATAAAGCCGCCAAGTAGTCCGCCGATTATCGCTCCTACAACACCCCAAAACTTTCCAACACTTGCTATTTCAAAAGCATCATACTCTAGATGAAGTAAAAACGGATTAATCATAACATTGATTAAGTTATCCGGTAATCTATATAATACTAAGAAAATTAATATAAGAATAATGAAATAAACAGAACCTATAGGTTTTAACGCATTATATATAAAATTTATTATGTTTTTTTTATTTTGATTATTTTTTATATCATTCTTGATTATCTGTATATGTATGTTCTCGTTTAAATAACAATACTTAATTCCTACAATCAATAAAATTAAATAAATAAATATTAAGCCGGCAAAGATTTTATATATTTCATTAAATGTAAAATAAATAGATAAATAAATAGCTCCGGAACCGGCTAAAAGCATACCGACCCGATAACCGAATATATATATTCCTGAAGTAAAACCAAGCGACTCTTTAGGTACTATTTCCGTTCTTAAAGCACTTAATATAGTATCTTGGGCGGCACTAAAAAAAGAAATAATTAAAGCCGTAAAGGTAAATAATACTAGATTAGTACGAGGATCTAGAAAGCTGAAAATATATATAAGAAATATTAACGCAGTACTAGTTAAGCAAATCCAAGCTAATCTATGACCGAATATTTTGTTTAAATATTTAATTTGCAGAGAATCAAATATTGGTGCTAACAAGAAATTAATAGAGTAGGGGAGAGTTATAAATGATAATATACCGATTGTTTGCAGTGCTATATCTTCTTTAGCAAGCCAATAATTTAAAGTATTACCGGTAATCATTAGATTAAAACCGCTAATAAGCCCAAACAACCAAATAATAAGTAAATGAGAGTTATTTAACATGAATTTTATATATGTATTAATTTTATGATGTGGGTCTTATTGCATGATTCGGAAAACCTACTCGATGTCATCCCCGCATAGGCGGGGATCCAAAAAAATAACTTCAATAAGTTTTTTATAGATTTTACTGGATTCCCGTCTACGCAGGAATGACATAAAACGAGCCATATAACAAAGCTTATGATGTGCGACCATGACAATTGTTGTGACACTGTCACAACAATTTGTTGAGAAGGATATAATTTGGAGAATTTAACCATACGTGAAAGGTTAGCAAAATCAAAACCATTGCCGTATAAAATTGTTAATCTTTTAGCTATTTGTGATAATATTTGCTCTCCATACTCAGCTTTATTATTAGGTGTAAGCTGTTTTTTAGAAGGCATTGTTATTTGATAAAATTAAAATGAATAGTTTAAAGTATATACGATTTAAGTTAAGAAGAGAAAGAAAAAATAGTTATAATCTTTTAGTTAAATTGATAATACGCCTTTAATATAAGCATCGCCACTTGTAATAATTATTGCTCTTTTTGTTATTAATTGTTAAAATCCGTACATTAATTTTTTATAAATATAAATGTCTCGTACGAATTTAATATTATCCTTTTTTATTTTTCTACTGATAATAGTTATTACTACTTTTTTCATAAGTAATTACAGAATGCATAAAAATACAAGTTGTGTTATGGATATTGGGACTTATAGTTATAAAAAGTTCTATAGTATAATACGTGAAGATCAATTAAATTTTGATCTAGTACTTGAGCAATTAGAAGATAGCGAAACTTTAAACTCAAGAAATAAAGCAAGGTTAGAAAAAATTTGCTCTTTTCAAGTAGAAGACGGAATGGTACGTTTAGAGGTAGCAAAGGGTTATGATTGCTTATTATCTAGACAAAAATGCTACTCTAGTTCAGCAATATAAAGCGATTAAAAACGGTAGTTACGGTTTAGATACTTTATATACTAAAAAAGCTGCGATTAATTTAGCTAAACTCATTATTTTAGGTCACGAAGGAAAAGTAAAAGAAATATTAAAAATAATGATGATTTCCTAAAATATTATAGCGGTTATACAGCGGATGAGATTCCTTTTTTAAATAGTTTAATCTCTCTTAATATACCGGAACTTACTGCTAGATGCTTATATAGGCTTAGCTTAATTCACTTACTAGGCAGGTCATCTTTTAATGAAAAAACTATACAAACTGATTATAAGCTTGCTATAGAAGAAATACAAAATGTAATTAAGTTAACCGGTATAAGACAAAATAACATACTCGATATAGCATTAACTATTAATGATAAGTTTGCTATTCATGCCGGTGCAGTAATAGCCTCTAGTTTACTAAATAGCGATTTAGATAGTTTCTATAGATTTCATATTGTTATGGATTCTAATGACCATGTTAGTCAAGAATCAATGGAAAAATTAGCTTCCATGAAATATATCCGAGATTATTCTATAGATTTTACTACTTTTCCTGAAAATATATTAAATCAAGCTTTAAAAGATAAGAAAATAAAATTTTCGGATAATTGGCCTAGTTTAGTAATGTATAGGTTATATTTTGATCAAATCTTTCCTCATCTAGACTCTATATTATATCTTGATGCGGATATTGTAGTGTTGCATGATTTGAATTCTCTTAAAAAAATAGATATGAGTAATTATATTGCCGCAGGTAGCATCGATACAGGTATTACATATTGTAATCATAAATTGATAAAAGAATGTAAAAGAAATATGGCTCATTCTTACAAAAATAGCGGGATAGTATTTTTAAACTTAAAAAATATGCGAGAAAAACAAACTGAATCTGCGATATTAGAAACTATAAAAAAATCAGAATGTGACTTTTCCCTTCCTGATCAAGATGTGTTAAATATAGCTTTTCATGATTACATTTATCCTTTGTCGATGAGATGGAACTTTTGTACATATTTTGAGAATCAAAGCCCTTATTTTTCTTACTTCATTTTACACTATGCAGGACCTAAGCCATGGACTACCGATAAGCATGAACTATGGAAGACAAATCAGGACAAATTAGATAAAATCACAAAATATTACTGGCAATATAGAGAAATAACACCTTGGAGTAGTATAAATTAATTATTTTAATTGACTTTAGCACTTAAGAGATTTAAAAGTTAACTTTAATATGTAAGGTTACAATAAAAATGTTACCGCCTAAAATTTTCTTTGAAAAAGTTAAAGAAATAATTTGGCCTATAGAAAGGAAAGAATTAAAGCTATTTATACCTATGGCTTTAATGATGTTATGTATCCTTTTTAATTTTGGGGCTTTAAGATCTATCAAAGATAGTTTAGTAGTACCCTCTATGGGGGCCGAAATTATTAGTTTCTTAAAATTATGGTTAGTATTACCCTCGTGCGTAATTTTTACCGTACTTTATGTTAAGCTTAGTAATAAATTAAATTTTGAATATATTTTCTACATTATAGTCGGCAGTTTTTTACTATTTTTCTTATTATTTGCCTATATTATTTATCCCAATCAAGATATTTATCATCCTAATGATGAAATGATAAATAATTTAATTGCTTCATACCCTAATTTTAAATGGTTCATTAAAATAGGTAGTAAATGGAGTTATGCACTGATGTATATTTTCTCGGAATTATGGAGTGCAGTAGTCATAAACTTAATGTTTTGGCAGTTTGCCAATCACATTTTTGATACCTCTAAAGCTAAAAGATTCTATCCAGTTCTTGGAATGGTCGGTAATATAGGTCTTATAATAGCAGGCAGCGTACTTGTCTTTTTCTCAAGCGGGCAGGATGTCATTGATTCAGAATTATTACCGGATTCTTTTAATTCATCTGCCGGAAATGCTATAATGCTTCAGCCAATCATGTCAATTATTGTTGCTGCAGGAATAGTTGCTATGCTTCTATTTAGAATAATAAATAGATTTATTTTAACGGATTCCATAAATGTTTTAGATACAAAAAAAGTTACGGCTAAAACGAAAACAAAACTTTCGGTAATTGAAAGTATCAAATTAGTAATTCACTCAAAATATATAGGTCGTATTGCTTTACTAATAATTTGTTATGGATTATTAATAAATATAGTCGAAGGACCTTGGAAAGCAAAAATAAAAGAATTACATCCAAACACTATAGACTATGTTAACTTTATGGGCAGGTTTAATATTTGGATGGGGATATCATGCGTTACTTTCATGGTAATAGGCAGCAATATCCTTAGAAGGCTCGGTTGGCTCATTTCTGCATTATTAACTCCTATTATGTTGTCTATTACCGGCTTGATGTTTTTTATCTTTATAATTTTTATTGAAGAAATAGGGGCATGTTTCGGTGATTTTAATCTTCTATATGCAGCGATTATTGTTGGAGCTATTCAGAACATACTTAGTAAATCGTCCAAATATTCATTATTCGATTCAACAAAAGAAATGGCGTATATTCCTTTATCTTTAGAGCTTAGAACTAAGGGAAAAGCTGCCGTAGAGGTAATAGGTACTAAATTCGGTAAATCGCTTGGAGCATTTATCCAGTCTTTGATATTTATTATTATTCCGACTGCTACCTTTGATTCTATTATAATATATTTATTAGTAATTTTTATAGTTATGATGAGTTTATGGATTTGGAACGTTATAAAATTGAATAAGGAATATATAGAGCTGTGTAAATAAAAGTCATTGCTGGGTGTCATACCGTGGCTTGTCCACGGTATCCAGTAAAACAACTAAAAATACTAATAATATTAGTATTTTTAACTGGATCCCGTGAATAAATCACGGGATGACAACTGAAACAATTTAAAGATGAAAAAAATTCTTAAAATAATATTATTTATAACTATCTTTATTATACTCGCATATAGTGGGCTATGGTTTGCTATTATGTTCTCTTTATCACACTCTATAAATCAAAAATATGCCGATACTAACCTTAATATAGAAGAGGCTGATAATAATCCTAATCAGCAATATCTTATTAAATTTTCTAAAGTTCAGCCATATGGTTTTCCTTTTAAATTAGGTATTTCGGTAATTAATTGGCAAGAAGAGAGTATTAATAGAGCAATTGAATTCACCACACCGATAAATATCGGTTATGATTTACTTAAGCAGAAATTATTTATAAATTTTTCCGGAGAAGCATTCGGAAAATTTAAGCCGGTTCAAAGAGGCTTTGGAGTAAGATTTTATAATGAGAACTGTATATTATCAACAAAAATACCGTTAAATTTTAAATTATTTGAAATAGTACGATCAAAAAAAGATTTATTTGAAGTTATAAATTTAATAGAAAATATTAAATTTACTTCCGGTAAAACAGAAATTTTTGACTTAGTCGATAATCAAAAATTATATGAAGAAGATCATACTATACTTACTATGTTATTTGACAAAAGTAAGTATTATATAAGTAAACAGGATTTCCTTGATAATATACCGCAAAAATTAGAAATTTATTATGAAACCGAAATAGTAAAAAGTAACCTTGAAGATAGAATAATACCTGCCGGCTTATTATTATATAGACCCGCTTGGAATAATAATTTCAAATTTTCCGGTAATTTCTTGATTAGTACTAGTAGTTTGAATTTTAAAAATATTGCTAAAGATTTAACAATTGAAGTTACTAATGCAAAAATAAATAGTAATAACTTTGAAAATAATATTAATTTATTATATAAAGGTAAGTTAAACGATTTCGGCAATAATAATATTGATCTTTTGATAGATTCGCAATTTAAGCTAAAACCGGGTTTTATAATAGGTTCATTAGAATTTATAAAGAAATATTACGATAGGCAAACCTATCTGTTTAAACTTTCCGATAATAATCTATATAAAGATTTTAATAATGAACTAAGCTATATTTTAAATAATAATAAACAATATAATTTTAGTATTTTTGAAGATAGGCAATATAATTTTAATTTAAATATTAATTTAGTTACTGAATTAAATAAATTAACTAGAGCACAGATAAATGCTTTAAGTCTATATTCAAACGCATCGGGATTTAATATAACAAATGAAACTATAGTAAATGCTCTTAAAGATTCTTACAGTAAAGGTACGATAGTAATTAATGATTACTCCAAAATAATAGATGTTTTAAGTCTATATGTATATAGCGTAGGTGATTTTAAAAACTTATCCAACGAGAGCAAAGAAGTATACGGAGATGCTCTAAAATCATTTTTAAAAACCATTTCCGATCACCCGAATTCATATAATTTAATTGATGCTAGCATTGAGTATGAGTTTAATTTATCCGATTTAAACAAAGCTAAAATAGGTAATATAGATGATATAAATAAAATTATACCTTTATATTATTTATCTTTATATCAAGCAGCAGTAAAAAAAGTGAAACCCGGTGAAAATGTAAAAGAAAAAATTATGGAGTTAATTCCTAATATCAATCAAAAAATATTAGAGGAATGTATACTCGATGAATTTTAAGTGTCATACCGTGGCTTGTCCACGGGATGACAGCGATGAAATTGATCCACGCAATAATACCTTCTCGCAATGACGAAAAAATTTATAAAAATACCATGAACATTATAGTAAAAATACAGCAAGATTTAAAAGATGAAGTAACTAAGTTAAACGATTTAATCATTAGCTGTTTAAAAAGTGATGAAGAGTTAATAGAAAAGGTCGGTAAATATTTACTAGAGGCGGGTGGTAAAAGAATTCGTCCGCTTTTAACTATAATAACCGCTAAAATGTTTGATTATAAAGGTGATAACCATATAAAGCTTGCAAGTGCCGTTGAATTTATTCATACCGCTACATTACTTCATGATGATGTAGTAGATGAAAGTACCTTAAGAAGATTCAAGCCCACGGCTAATGTTATTTGGGGGAGTAAAACAAGTATTTTAGTGGGTGATTTCCTCTTCAGCCAATCTTTCAAATTAATGGTAGCTTCCGGCTCTATTAAAGCTATGAATGTTCTAGCTAAAGCTTCGGCAATTATTTCCGAAGGGGAGGTAGTACAGCTAGTTAAGCTAAATGAGCGACGCATTATAACTATCGAAGAATATCAGCAAATAGTTAAATCTAAAACCGCCGAACTATTTGGAGCTTCTTGTGAAGTTGGAGCTATTATAGCAGAGCAGGCGGATCATATTTCTAAAGATATGCAAGACTTTGGGAAATTACTCGGAACGATATTTCAGGTTATAGATGATGTACTTGATTATTTGGGTAATGATAAACAGGTCGGTAAAAATATCGGTGATGATTTCTTAGAAGGAAAAGTTACATTACCGCTGATTTTTTTATATAATAAGCTAGAGCAAGATAAGCAGCTTTGGCTTGAAAATATAATTAAATGCGATAAGCGTACTAATGATGAGTTTATACAAATACGTGACTTAATGATAAAGCATGAAATCTACAATGAAACAGTTAATTATTTGAGTAACTTAGAAAATGAAGCAAATAAATTATTAAATAAAATTCCGGTTCAGAATATTTATAAAGATTATTTGTTTTCGATTATTAGATTTATTTTGGATCGCTCTTATTAATCGTTGTTGCGTATAGGTTGTCTACATAGATATTCAAGACGTCATTGCGAGGAAAAACTGTAAGTTTTGACGAAGCAATCTCAGGAGCATTATTTCATGAGATTGCCACGTCGCTTCGCTCCTCGCAATGACGATTTGGTATCCGCACACAATAACGAATAACAACATTTGCATTCGTAGCTCAGCTGGATAGAGCATTGCCCTCCGAAGGCAAAGGTCGTTGGTTCAAATCCAATCGAATGCACCATCACTATAATAAAGCAATGAATCTAGATAACAATAAATTTGAAAATGTTTTAATTAGTGAACATATAAAAGAACATTTACCAATAAAAGAACATTTACCAATATATTCATTTTCCATAATATAGATTATGGAACTTTTATAATTGCACTAATATATATATTAATGCCCTTTCATGCGATGCTCAAATTTAGTCCTGTCGAAACTTCTTTCAGCTTTACCCTCTTTATATTTACTTTTTTGATTTAACTTCAGTAATCATAAAGCTTTCAATTTTTTGTCTTTTGCAATAAATTCTTCAATACCAAAAATTGGTGTGTGCTTTGGTGGCCAAATAATTGCAAGATCGTTAGTTGAGCCGTAAGCACCTCCTGTACCGGTTTTATTGCCAACTATCCAACCATTTGGAATACTTGAACGAAAATCTCTTTGAGGTCTATCTAAAGTTTTATCTGCTGGCCAATCATTATCCTGTCTAAACGAGGTATCGCCTATAGAGCGGGCAAAATCATTCATGCCCTGAATGCCACCAATTGTTTTTAATAAAAGATTCATAGCTGTATTATCAGAAAAACTTATTGCAGCAGAACACAGTTCTTTAACTGTCATTCCCTCAGAAACATGTTTTTCCGTGATAGGACTCCATCCACCTAATTCAAAATCTTTTTTTGAATAGGTAATTCTCTGTAAAAGCAACGAAGGATCTGACATGCTCTTTTTTAAAACTGCAGCAACACCTATTGTTTTAGATGTACATTGAGTGGGGAAAATTTCATCAGCACGATATTTTATAATATGCCCATTTTCTGTATTAATAGCAAAAACACCTAAACGCCCTTCAGTATTAGATTCAATGTTTTTTAATTTATCTGAAACAGAAGAGTTAGTTTCAGCGAATGCGTTTAAAGTAACTCCAAAGAAAGGTAGCATTACCAACAGAATTAGCTTTGTTATATTTAATAAGGATGATTTAAGCATTTTTTTTTATAATTAAAATATTGAAAATTGACGAATGGCTGGGACGGGAGGATTCGAACCTCCGAATGACGATACCAAAAACCGTTGCCTTACCACTTGGCGACGTCCCAATGTAGAAATTAGAAATGTATAGACTTTATACCAATAAATAGCGGAAACGTCAATTACAATAATGATTGTAAAAATAAATTTATTTCATTATTAAGCCAATCCCTCGCTTGCGGAGATAATAAATCATAAATTTTAGCTCTAATTTTGTTATAATATTCCTTAATATAATTTATTTCATCAATATTAAGTAGTTTCACATCAATCAATTTACTAGCATAAGGTGCTAGGCTTAAGGTCTCAAACTCAAGCCAACCATTATTTTCTTTTACATACATTAAATTCTCGATTCTAATTCCGTATTTTCCCGGAATATAAAAACCTGGTTCGTTAGATAAAATCATACCTGCTTTAAGTATTGTTTTATTACGAATATTTATGCTTTGCGGTCCTTCATGCACACTTAAGAAGGTCCCTACCCCATGACCAGTACCGTGTGGATAATCTAGCATTTCTTGCCATAAATATTGCCGAGCTAGTATATCAAGATTAGCTCCTGCGATGATATTTTTTGGGAATATTGCTTTAGCTAAAGCAATATGTCCTTTTAGTACTTGCGTATAACGCTTTTTCTGCTCATCAGTCGGCGTACCTATCACGATTGTCCTTGTTATATCGGTAGTAGCACCTTGGTACTGACCCCCAGAATCTATTAGTAATATCCCCTGCCCTATAATTTTTTTAGCACTTTCCAGAACAGCTCTATAATGAATAATGGCACTATTCTTCTGAAATCCGCAAATAGCAGAAAAACTATCCGAAACATACCCCTCTTGTTTAGCTCTATATTCGGTAAGTTTTAAACCGAGGGTGTGTTCGGTCAATTCGTCATTGTGAGCATTCATAGAATGCGTAGCAATCTCATTATCCCTTTCTGAGATTGCCACGTCGACACTTTGTGTCTCCTCGCAATGACGGATATTTTTATCCAAATCAGCAAAAAACTCGCATAGAGCTACTGCATCTTTAATATGAAAATCAATTGCATGTTTAATTTCTACATCATTCTTACACGCTTTAAGCGTTAAGCATGGATCGGTAATTTTTCGTACTTTTTTATCAGCTATTAAATCCATTATATGAATAGATGCTATAGTATCATCAATAAAAATATTGTTATGACTCTTTAAAATATTTTCAAATTCTTCTTCCGGTAAAATTGTTATTTCAGGACGTGCATTAATAATTTTGGCATCGATTCTTGTAGGATTTATAAACAAATATAGTTGTGTAGAAGTGAGTATAACTTTTGCAAACATTAAAGGCGTATAAACAACGTCACTAGCCCGCAAATTTAGTAACCAACATATGGAGGAGCTGTCTAGAATGATTAGGGCATATTGCTCGGTGTCATCCTGCGGCTTGACTGCGGGATCCAATGACAAAGATAAAATTTCACGACATTTACTTATTTTATCAGTATAACTAACACCCGCAAATTTAATATCATGTAAATAAACTTTAGAGTTTGGCTCTGATGGCTGATTATGCCAAATCTTATCAACTAAATTTCCGTTAATCTTCTGAAAATTGAACTTTAAATTTGATA
Organism: Rickettsia tillamookensis; assembly: GCF_016743795.2. Lineage (NCBI taxonomy): Bacteria > Pseudomonadati > Pseudomonadota > Alphaproteobacteria > Rickettsiales > Rickettsiaceae > Rickettsia > Rickettsia tillamookensis. The sequence goes on from NZ_CP060138.2 coordinate 845,048, forward strand.
TGGCGGGATAAGTAAATAATTCAGGATCGTAACCTATTTTTATGTCTTTACTAAAATTAGATATATCTTTTAAATCAAAAACCTTAAAGACCTCTAAATCAAGTTCTTTGTTTGCTTGCTCTAAATAACGCCCGTCGGTAAAAAATAATGCTGAATCCTTATATATGATAACCATGCCGTTTGAACCGGTAAAACCTGTGATATATTCAAGCCTTTTAGCATAATCGGGTACATATTCACTCATATATTTATCGTTAGACGGTATTATATAACCGTCTATATTATATTCCGTGAATAAGTTTCTAAGTAGATTAATGCGGATTTTTGTCATGTTTATTAGTTCTCTTATGTCGTTCTCTTGCTTGCGAATCGTCATTGCGAGGAAATTACGTAAGTAATTGACGAAGCAATCTCAGGATGTTTAACTAGATTGCAGCAAAGCTTCGCTCCTCGCAATGACGGTTCAATAGACAACGCTCATAGACGGGAATGACATTTATACCATAAATAATATAGAGGTATCCCTGCCACTGTAAAGGAGCTAGCTATAATCAGAGTTTTAATAGGTGTTTCATAGATAACCCATACACAAAAGATAATCGATATTATGGCTATAAGTAAATAATAATAAGAAAAATTTTCTTTTGAACTAAAAATCACCTTTAAGAAAGCTAAGCTACAAATTAAATAGACGAATAAGAATGTTATTGCCGAAAAATCTATTATTTGTGTAATCTGTTTTGCAAAATTATCATTTGCCGTAAAGACTAAGAAAGGCACAATGCCAAGGCAGCTTACAATAATTCCGTAAGTTGGAGCGTTATTGCTATTTTTCTTAGCAAAAAATTTCGGTAATAATCCGTCTTCTGCAAGCCCAAGAGCTATCTGTCCGCTAGTTAGCACCCAAGCATTGAGTGTACCTATACATATAATCGAGGCTATAACCGTAATTACGCTTGACCATTTACCCCCAAATAATAATGTAGCGGCATCGGCATAAGGAGCTTTAGAGCTAATAAGTTCAGAAGCAGGGATTAATCCCATTATACCTATGCTATTGATAATATATAACACCGCCACGCAGAAAGTTCCAACTATTATGGCTCTTGGAATGGTTTTTGCTGGATCTTTTACCGCTCCTGCCGTAGTAGTTGCACACTCAACACCGATAAATCCCCAAAAAGTGAGAAGTGCAACTCTTCCCATAATAGTTGGAATGCTTAAAACTTCTACTTCCTCGGCAATAGCTATATTATCTATATTAAAATGAGATAATGCACATAAACCTACTATTAACAAAGGTACAAACTTCAGTAATGTTAAATAAAACTCTGCTTTTCCTGCTACTTCAGGACCTTTTAAATTTAAGACCGTAATAGCAGCTAATAATATTATCTGTAATATTAAATCTAAAATCGCTTGTGATTTAAAAAAAGGTGTTAGATAACCTATCGCTGAAATAACAACTATACTAGTACTGACAAAGGATATAACCCAGTAAGTCCAACCGGTGAAGAAAGCTATCTTATCCCCGAAACTCTCCCGTACATAAACGTGCGGACCACCTGTTTTAGGAAATTTTGCACAAAGGGTAGAAAACACGAGTGCTATACTCATAGCACCGAATAATGAAAGTACCCAACCCCAAATGCTGTATATACCGAACGGTGCTAAACTTAACGGCAATATAAAAACGCTAGTACCGATTTGACTGCCAGTCACTAAGGCAAAAACTGCCCAGAAACCTAATTTTTTTGACATATAACCTAATTTAAAGAAACAGCTTTAAAATAGCTGAAATAATGATTTTTAGCAATAGATAAAAAATCGGCTTTTTATGGGTGTGCTGTAATTGCTAGAATAGTGATGTTATCAAAGAATTTTAAAGGTCATCATCTAAATATTTACTGAAATCTTCTATAAATTTAACTTGTCCTTTAGCAGAATCTTTAATACCGTTATTTTAATTGTGTTAAGGGCTTTTTATTATTAAAGAGCCAATTTTCTTTAAAGGTACAGCGTCATTCACAAAGCTTGATACAGGCGAATTTTTCGAGTTAAGTCTGTGCTCACGTACTATTGTACGCTCCGCAGACTTACTATTAAATTCATCCTGTCTGAAGCTTTGTGAATTTAGCTGTATTTCTGTATATGGTTCGACCGGTTTTAATATACATGTTTGAGTCATACAAATTATATTTTAATCAAGTGGGATTCGTAATCTACACAATCATTCCATCTAATAATTTACCTAATATTTCTGGCTGATTACCTAAAAAACAATTACCATTCGGATTTTCATAGAATACAATTTCATTATCCTGAAACTTATCTAAATGTCCGGTTGTGTTTGTATTATTAACATATTCATAATGCCCGCTAGTATCTTTTCCACCTGTAATATGACTGTTTTTTAAATCATATATTTTCATAGAAAAGCAAAAATATGAAAATATTTTTGCGAATATCTCTTGAAAGGTAGAGGCTGCTCTTAAATCAAAACCTATATTTTCTATATTCTCTGCAATAATGGAAAAAGGGACTCCTTGATTATTAAATTTAAGATTTCCTCCAACAACGGCAGCATTAGAATCTAGAGCTTTAATATTGCTGACATTTAAAACATATTCAGCAGATTCTAATCCGTCAACTTTAATATTGTAAACCGAATATCCATATTCTTGCTCAATCTTTATTCCCTCCATATTATCAAGGTCATGTACTTTATTACCTTGAATTATTTTGATTCCATGCTCATTTTTATTAAATAATATAAACCGTCCTTGGTGAAATTTAGACAAGGTTAAAAACATCCGAAGTAGCAAATCAGATGAAAAATTAGAAAACATCATATTACCTAGATGGATCTGTTTATAATACTGAAGATCAAGGAGAATGTAAGGGGCATTTGCTTTAATATCTTGTAGTGATTTTACTATTGCTTCTAGAATAGAGCTTTTATCAACTTCGATATCAGCATCTCTCATCAGTTTAATTTTAGCCCTGTTTTCTTTTTCTTCTTTACTAAGCGTAGGAAAGAGTACAATTCTTTTTTCTAGTTCTTTTTGTAAGCTTTCAATATTAGGTGAAAGATAAGAGAATATTTTATTATAAATCCAGTTTAACATATTTTAATTATATAATTGTTATGTACTAAAAGATTTGCCGCAGCCGCAACCTGCTTTTTATGGATGTGCCGTAATTGCTAGAATAGTTATGTTATCTTTGTTTGGTCCGTAATGCCAAAAAATTCTATAAGCAGCAGGAGTATTATTTTCAGCATAAGCTTCAAATATTTCCTCTCCGTTATTTCCTTTAACAGATTTATATTTATGGGTATTTAAACTAGGATGGCGAGGATTTACTTGTAGATATGCCAGTGTTTTTTTCACTGCTTTTAAACGTTTTTCTAATCCCTTATTATTTTCAAGTTCTTCCAAATCTTTACTAGCCTGAATAGTAAAAAGAATTTTAAAGGTCATCATCTAAATATTTACTAAAGTCTTCTATAAATTTAACTTGTCCTTTACCAGAATCTTTAATACCGTTGTTTAATTGTGTTAAAGCCTTTTTATTATTAAATAACCAACTTTCTTTTAAAGGTATTTCCGTATAGGGTTCTAAAATAATTTGTCCTTTTTTACTATTAACAATAACATGAAAGCTACTTACCCCTTTAGCTAATTTACCAAGTGTTATTCTTCCTTTAGTATCCGGTTTTAATATACATGCTTGTGTCATATAAATTACTTTTTATATCATATATATACTCAAATGATTTAGAGAATTGGAATGTAAAACGAGAAGCAAGTACGCACAGCCTATATTTAATAGGTGAGCATGCGAGAGTCCTCCGAAGTTTTACAGAAACAATTCTAGAGAGCAGCAGAGTATACTTATAGAATAATACATAGTGGGTAATTAATCAAGTGGGATTATACACTAAAAGATTTGCCGCAGCCGCAATTAGCTTTTTCGTTGGGATTGGTGAAAGTGAATTGGGATTTGAATTTAGTCTCTACATAGTCCATTTCAGAACCTAGAATATACATTAATGCCTTTGGGTCGATTAGTATCCGTACGCCCTTTTCTTCAACTACTTCATCGAATTGATTTTTACTATCGGCATATTCAACATAATAAGTCTGACCGGCACAACCGCCTGACTTAACCCCTACCCTAATACCAAAGGTAGGCTTGGCTCGTTTTTCTATTAGCAATTTTACTTGCTTTGCAGCAGAATCAGTTAATGAAATAACATTTTTCATGTTTTAAAAGTCTTTTTTGCTTTCTTTTTTCTGTTTGTAATCGGCTATAGCTGCTTTTATTGCATCTTCAGCAAGTAGTGAGCAATGTAATTTTACCGGTGGAAGCGACAATTCTTTTGCTATTTCGGTATTTTTAATCTCTCCAGCATCATCTATCGATCTTCCTTTAACCCATTCAGTTACTAAAGAACTTGAAGCAATAGCCGAACCGCAGCCGAATGTCTTAAATTTAGCATCCGTAATAATACCATCATCATCAACTTCGATTTGTAACTTCATAACGTCACCGCAAGCAGGAGCTCCAACTAGTCCCGTTCCGACGTTTTTTTTCTCTTTATCAAGTGACCCAACATTACGAGGATTTTCATAATGATCTATCACTTTTTTGCTATAAGCCATTGTTATTCTCTTTTTATTTTTATAGGGCGTCATACCGTGGCTTGTCCACGGTATCCAGAAAAAAGCGAGATAAATCGAGCTTTTAACTTTAAAAATTATTTTTTAATTACTGGATACCGTGGACAAGCCACGGTATGACAGCGTTAATGTGCAGCCCACTTAATCTTCTTCAAATCAATACCCTCTTGCATCATTTCCCAAAGAGGACTTAATTCTCTTAATTTATCGATTTTTGAACATATTAAATCTACTGCGTAGTCAACTTCCTGCTCGGTAGTAAATCTACCTATGCCAAACCTGATCGAAGTATGGGCAAGCTCTTCACCGATTCCCATGGAACGCAAAACATATGACGGCTCTAGAGAGGCAGAAGTACAAGCAGAACCGGAGGAAACCGCCAAATCTTTAATAGCAAGGATAATTGACTCTCCCTCTACTCCGGCAAAGCTTAGATTTAGATTGCCTTTATATCTTTGATCTTTATCGCCGTTTAAATAAACTTCTGAAATTCGGTTGTGTATATTATTCAAAAACCTATCAAATAAGTAATTTACGTGCTTAGTATCTTTTTCCATCTCACTATACGCTATTTCAGCAGCCATGCCAAGCCCTACGATTAAAGGAGTCGGTAATGTACCCGAACGCATCCCTCTCTCCTGCCCACCGCCGTTTATCAGCGGCGTAACACGCACACGAGGTTTTTTCCTTACATATAAGGCACCTATTCCTTTCGGACCGTAAATTTTATGCCCTGAGATACTAGCAAGATCAATATTAAACTCGTTAACATCAATTGGAATTTTACCGAATCCTTGAGCAATATCGGAATGAAAAAAAACGGCTCTTTCACGGCAAATTTTCCCAATTTCCTTTAAAGGCTGAACAACACCTATTTCATTATTAACCGCCATAACTGAAACTAACATAGTCTGATCAGTAATGGCATTTTTTAGAGTTTCTAAATCGATTATTCCATTTGGTTTAATTGGTAAGTATGTGATTTTTATACCTTCTTGCTCTAAGTGCCTGCAAGCGTCAAGTACGCATTTATGTTCACTGACTATAGTAATAATGTGATTCTTTTTATTGCCGTAAAATTTTGCTATTCCCTTTATTGCAAGGTTATTGGATTCGGTTGCACCGGAGGTAAAAATAATTTCTTTAGCATCCGCTCCTATTAACTTTGCTACTCTACTCCTTGCCTCTTCAACGGCGTTTTCTGCTTCCCAGCCGAAAGAATGACTACGTGAATGAGGATTCCCGAATTTGGTAGTGAAATACGGCAGCATCTCATCCATTACCCTTGGATCTAGTGGGGTTGTTGCCTGATAATCCATATATATCGGCAAGGTTAAATTGTTTAATTGTTGGTTCATATGGTTTATTAAATTAATTTTTTTTTGTCATTGCGAACGACTGTAAGGAGCGTGGCAATCTCGTCAAATATCCTGAGATTGCTTTGTCAATTACTTCGTAATTTTCCTCGTAATGACGGAGTTGGAAAGTTCATATTCGTAAATTTCTTCAAAAGCTTCTATAAAAGCCTCTATATCACTTACCGTATTAGTATGGCTCAAAGATACTCTAATAGAGGAGTTTGCCTCTTCTTCTCCTATACCCATATTGGTTAATACGTGTGATTTAGATATTTTTCCTGATGAGCAAGCAGAGCCGGAACTTATGCAAATATTACGTAAATCAAACCCGATTAATTTCACTTGTGCATCCGTATTCGGTATAGTAATTAAGGTAGTATTAGGTAATCTCGCTACGCTATTACTAACAATATTTACGTTTGGATATTCTTTTAATTTTTTCTCTAAAATTTCTTGTAAGCTTTTGATTTTTATATATTTTTCTGAGATATCTTTTGTTATTAATTCAGCTACTAAACCAAAACCTGCAATAGCTAAAACATTTTCAGTACCTGAGCGTACTGACTTTTCCTGCCCTCCTCCTATAATTATTGGAGTAACTTGAAAGTTAGAGTTAGAGATTAAAGCAGCACCACCCTGCCCCCCTCCTATTTTATGCCCTGAAATTGTCACAAAATTTAATCCTAATTCTTTGATATTTATAGGTATTCTACCAAAACCTTGCACTAAATCGCTATGAAATCTAGCATCATATTTTTTAGTTATTTTGCCTATCTCCGCTATATCTTGTAAAACTCCGCTTTCATTATTAGCCATCATTACAGAAACTAGTTTTTTACTAGTATTACTTTGAGCTAACAACTCTTCTAAATGTTCTAAATCAACTAGCCCTTGCGTATTAACTCTTATAATTTTAATATTTGGAGCATGCTTTATATGGTTATATATCGATAAATGTTCAATAGCTGAAATAAAAATATCGCCGTCGTAAAAATTTTTCATTATTAAATTATTACTCTCAGTCCCTGATGAGGTAAAAGTAATATCATATTCTCTAGATGATAGGGTTATACCAAGAGCTGTCGCTATTTGCGAACGTGCCGTTTCTATAACATTCTTAGCAAATCTACCTGAGCTATGTGCTGATGAAGGGTTAAGCTCCTTGTCCATTAAACTTATGATATATTCTTTAATCTTAGGATCGATGAAGGTAGTAGCATTATGGTCTAAATATATCATATATTTAAATAATACTTAGCTCTAAAGCATCTTTAATTGAGATATTTTCAAAATAATCTCTAATATGCTTACCAAGACCTTTCCATAATTTATGCGAATTACATTTTATTGTATCAGGTACACAAGTTTTAACTGACTTCTTATAGCAAGTAGTCATTATAAAATTTTCGTTAACAGCATCCATAATATCGGAAATTTTTATTTCTTCTAGGTTACCTATTAAAACATATCCCCCTTTCGAGCCTCTAATAGCCTTAACTAAATCAGCTTTTTTAAGTTTAGAAAATATCTGCTCTAAATAGTTAAGCGATATATTTTGTTTTACGGAAATTTCATTCAAAGTGACCGGTTCGGCACTTGATTTTGCAGCCATTTCAAGTATTGCCATTACGGCATATCTTCCTTTCGTCGTCAGCATCATATAACCAACCTATTAAAACTTAAAATTGTTTTATATCTACAATACCCAAGTAATTTAGTCAAGTATATAATTATATTATTTAATAAAAAATTAGCTTGTTAATATAAACTATTATAATTATGACTAAAAACATCTATATTTTAGAAAAATTAAAGGTTTTATTATATTTAATTTTTTGTTTTGAATTAACTTCATGTATAATAACTCCTGAATCTCCTCGCTATCATCCAACAGTAATAAGTTTCACGCCGGCAAGCTGTAGTTATAAATTACTCTTTAAATGATTTACAAGAAGCTACAAACCTTGCTCAACAATTTTGTAGCACGATAAATAAAGATGCACAATATACAGGAACACAGTATATAAAAATTGCTGAAGCTGGATTTTTTTCAAATGAAATTCAAGCTCGTCATGCTTTCTTTAATTGTGTAGAGTCAAGTAGAAGTGGAAAAGATGGTCAGAATATCATAAATAACTTTAAATGAATTCTTCCTTATATATAACTCGACAGGCTCTTGTTAATTTGCCAAATAGCGACAAATACTAAACAAGTTGTAAACATTTGTAGTAGCTGTAATAATATGCTTAATTCCGGTATTAATATAATAATAACCGGTTGTAATATTATCGGGACTCCGCTTGAAAACATTACTAACCTTATAGAAGTTTGTATTGAAGTTTTAGTAGTAAGTAAATTAGCTAAGCTATATACTAATAAAACTATAATACTTCTCTCTAATAAGAATGTTACAAACCAAAATAATATAATAGCCGGCATACCGAAATAAATAAATAAATTTGGTGCATATAATAAATTATCGGCAAAATATTTTTTTATTATTTCAGGAGTTAAAATTACTTCATTTTGTTTGAATATCTCAGAATAGTTAACGGTACTTGGGAAATTTTTCTTAGTATTGGCTACAATTAAATTTATCTTCAGCTTATTCTCTTCAAGTACAAACGGTATTTTGCTTTTTTCTTTGTTAGAAACTTGATTTTTTGTATCAATGACAACTATTTTATTGTTATTCTTGCTATATAGATATATAGGCCCTACTTCTTCAACTGAAATTTTTGAATTATTATATTTAATTTCCGGTAATTGATTGATAATATATTCAATGTTGTCTGTAACTTTTGATGATTGTATTCCGTTAAAATAATCTTTTAAAGTTATTATGTAATTTAATATAAAAATACAATAAATTATTGATGGGATAAAAGATAAGGTAAATAAATATCTTATTCCGTACCCTTGATAGTTTTTATATACGTCTTTATAAAACTCTATAGAGCTAATTGATAAACGTAATTGACGGAGTAATGCACTTAATCCTCCTAATATAAATGATAATAAATACATGTATAAGTAATTTATTTAAGTTTCTCATCCTCTTCCTTCTTTAATCCGGTTGAGGTAGCTATTAAGTCAGTTCTTGCACAGGCTTTGATTAAATTTTTGGCTATATTAATTGTGATTTAAGTATTTTTTCTATTTCTATTATATCATTTTGACCAAATTTGGTCAAAGTGTAGAATAAAATTAACTCTATTTTGTATGCCATTATAAAACACTAAAGGATATATGAAAGGAAATTTTTTGTTTTTTATTACTTTTATATGATATTCATAAATATTTAACATATATCTAAATAACCGAAAAGCCATATAATAGTGTGTGACACGAGGTTATATCAAAGAGTTATTTCCGCTAGGCAGGAAACCATCTATGTCACTAGATGAACCTAAGGGTACGAAAAAGAGCTACCCTGATGATGTGATGAAATACCGTTAAGCATAGGGAAAATCTCGTGAGAGTAATTCCCATGATAAAGATATCTGATCCTTATGCACGATTCTTAGGAGAGTTACAATTGCTGCTTATGGCTTTGCATTTATTGGGTGTCAGAAGAGATTAACATTAAACAATATTACTATTTTCACCCTTCTCATCCTGCACGTAAAAATCATTTTTTTTATTCAATATATCATCACGGTTTTTGTATAGATATTCAATAAACAAAATAGAGTCCTTTAAAGCTAGTTGCACGGCTACATTGTCCTTATCATCTCTTTCTATAGGACCTACAAGTTCTTTAACCTTATTAAATGTTTTTTCTATATTAGCTCGAAATTTCGAAGAATAAGAATTTGATATATGTATTTCTTGCATTTTTTTGGGATTTATTATTTCGTTTTTACGTTCTTGGGTTTTATTAATAGCTATTTTCTTTAAGTTATCGTCTAAATCTTCCATTCCGATTGTATTGCGAATAATATCGTTTATACTAATTACTTTATTTTCCTCTTTTCTCTCACGCCTTGCTTCTACTATACTGCAAGCCAAATTTTTTAACTCATCTATTAAGAGATTTTTCATTATTAAATCTAGACTTTTCGATAATATTTTTATTATACCCTCTTTCTCATTAATATTATTTTTAAATATTTTAGTTTCAGCAATACAGCAAGCATTTATGATATTTTTTATATTCCAATAAAATGTATTACAGTAATCGTATAATAATGGGTTTTCTTGTGCTAAACTTTCAACTTCTCTAAAGATTTCTGCTTTTTGTATTGTTCCACTATCTTTTAGTGTTTTATCGTGGCTATCTATCTTAATTTCATGGGCATCTAATCTTTTATTTGCTCCAGCATCTAGTAATTTAAAATTACTGGTTTCCAACCTTATTTTCGCATCTTGAATTATTTCGGTTGCAAACTTAAGCTTACTACTATGTTTAAATATCCGCTTTTCTTCTTCAAGCTTAAGCTTTTCATTCTTAATAAAGCAGTTAAATTGTTCTTGGGATTCTAATTCGTTAAATAGTTGCCCTCTTAGTTCTTTGTTAATTTCTGCTGGATAAATGGTTGCTATTTTCTTTAAATTATCCTCACCAAATTTATATATTAGATGTTCACCGAAAATACTTCTTTTTTCTAAGAACATTACGAACTTATCTTTATTATCACCTGCATAAGATAAAAGATATTTTTCAGTAGAAAGTTTGGTGTTGTCATTTGCAATACTACTTACGTAATTAATATCACTTGCCGCTATTTTAAGAGCTAAACCTTTATTCAGGAATAAAGGTTTATGCGTTTTATACTGCTCTACTAGCGGATCATCTGTTTCCGCAAGTAATTTAGTTGCAAACTCTTCTAAACTTACTATTTTGCTTGCTGAATTATCGGTTGTAAATATTTCATAACTTCTATCTTCGAATATTATCTGACCTTCTATTCCCGATTCTTTACTAACCGATACCGTAAAAGTAAAATTATATTTCTTTATACAATTTAAAATAAACCTACTCTCGTACTCATTTATAACACCGCTTTTTAATATGCTTTTACATATTTCTTTTAAAAATATTCGTGTTTCACTTATATTCGGTAGTTCGTTAAAACTCTCAGTAAACCATTCTATCACTTCAGGGTTTTTACTTTTTTCGTACTCTTGAGTAAGGTGGTGGGTTATTTTGTGTAGGGTGGTTTGGGCTTCTAGGTATAGTTCTTTGTAATGGTCTTTTGTTTTAGTTAAATCAATTATTGTTAATAATTCATTAATTGGCTTATAACTAGCTTTATTAAGTGGTATTACATTCACTACTTCAATTAAGCTTATAGCAGCTGCATAATTAATATCATCTTTATGATCTATAATTCTATTTTTTATGAAAGCAAAGGCTTTTTGAGTTAAATTTGATTTTATTTTTACTATCTTTGCAATACTCCTAGTGGCCTCATACTCAACGTTATAAGTGTTATGAGTTGCAATTATCTCTCTCAAAAAAGTAAAGACTTGCTGGGCTAAACTTGGTGCTCCCTTTACTACCAATGCTATATTTCTAATAAATTCAGACCTGATATTATATCCGGTATCAGGATTTGTAATTACTAATTTCAAGAAAACAAATGCTTCTTCGGCTAAACTTGACGTCTTTCTTACTATTTCTATTATGCTTCTAGTAACTGTGGGCTTAATATACTGGTTAGTTTTAGGATTTATAATCACTATTTTTAAAAAAGTAAATGCTTCTTGGGTAGGCATTACTTTTGCTATTTCCGCTATACTTCTAGTCGTTTCAAATTTGACATCGCTGTTAGCTTTAGGATTTGTAAATAGCTCTTTCAAGAAAGTAAATGCTTCTGGTACCAAGCTTGGCATCATTATTACTATTTTCGATATGTTTTGAGCAGCTATGGATTGGGTATATGGATCAATTTTAGAATTTGTAATTACCCCTTTCAAGAAAGTAAATGCTTCTAAGGCTAAATTTGGGTTTATTTTTACCATCATCGCTATACTTTCAATAGCACTAGGCTTAATATCATAGTCATTGTCAGGATTTATATTTATAATTATCACTTTCAAAAAAGTAAACGCTTTTTGTGCCAAACTTGATGCCGCTCTTGTTATTTCAACCATACTTTCAATAGCTCTAGCCTTAATCTCATATTCATTACCGGAATTCGTAATTATTACTTTTAAGAAAATAAATGCTTCTTGGACTAAATCTAACTTTACATTTGCTATCTTTGCTATGCCTTTAGTAGCTTCAGACTTGCCCTCATAGTTAATTTTAGGATTCGTAATTATTCCTTTCAAGAAAGTAAATGCTTCCGAAGCTAAATTTGGGCTTGTTTCTACTATCTCTACTATGCCTTCAGTAGCTACAGATTTAAGATTATTTCCAGCATTAGGATTCATAATTTCCTCTCTCAAGAAAATAAATGCTTCTCGTGCTAAACTTGGTGTCAATTTTATTATCTCAGGCAAATTATTAGCGATTACATGCTTAACCGCACTATTAGGATTTACAAGTAGCTCTTTTAAAATAATAATTGCTTCTTGAGTAGGTATTGTTTTTACTGCCCAAAACAAGCCAGAGGCAGCTGCAAACTTAAGCTCATAGTTAGGTTTTATAAGTAGCTTTTTTGAGATAGTAATTGCTTTTTGAGTAGGCATTACTATTAATATTTTAACCAAACTACTAGTAATTAAAGTTTCATTTAAGAATTTATTATTTAGTTTGTGTACTTGATTTAATACTTCCTCGCCCAAATCAGGTACAATAGTTATTATTTTGGCTAATATTATTTTTATATATTTATTTAATATCTCTTTATTTAATAACGGTACTATTTTTTTTAAACTTTCTCGTACTACTTTTTCATCTATTGTCTCATCTAATATTTGTGCTAATTTTTGTAATACTAACTCCTTTAATTGCTTATTTTTAATTTTTAACAAGCCGATTAATCTTGTATAAACTTTAGTTTTACTACCCCATTCATTTCTATTTGCTAAGCCTGTGATTATTTCTGTAGATGTTTTAAATTCTTGAAATACAGCTTCTTTATTTTGTAATTTTTCATTTACTGTTTTAATTATTTTTTCCGATAAATAGCCGCTGTCTATTATATGTTGTTCCCAAATTGTAATATCTTTTAGTACAATATCATCTATTAAATTTTGGATTTGTGTTAGATTTGGTATCCTGTTGTCAAATTTCCCATTAATTTTGCTTTGAGCTAACAAGTGCATTAATAATATAATCTTTCTTTCAATTCCTAGCTCTAATATTCCGTTAACGTTACATGTTATGGCTTCCCAAAATATTTCTATTAACTCTTGATTATCATCATTATTTACTATTCCGGCTAAAAACTTTAAAGTCATTAGATATTTGGGGTCGTTTCGATGCTCACCTATAAAAGCTGCTTTTTCGTTTTTAGTATGATTATCTAATAATTGATTTTTTAAACGGAGTGCGGCTAAAAATTCTTGAAATGTTAAATGAATAAATTGATAATTTATTCCTTCTCTTTTTAATAATCCTTGTTCTATAACTTCATCTATATCTAATGTATCTCTCTTATCTTCTACTAATTTCCTTTCAACTAATTTACCTGTTGCAACGAGTGACTCATAGGCTATCTGCTCTAAAAATCTCATTATGTTTTTTAAGTGATTATTAGCTTCTGTTTTATTCTTATATTTATGCTGGGTTTTTGCTAGATGCCTATTATTAAGCCAACTTACTACTTCATGATATAGTTGACTTATATTAAAATCTTCATCACTGTTTTTTTGAAATTTATCCCTTATATCTTTATCGCTCCAAACCAAACATATTAATGCAGTATTGATAGGAACTACGCATATTTCTTTTATTTGGCTATGAGTATCCAAAAAGCTTTTTAATTGCACTCCTAACTCTTTATCATACTCAAAATTTTTATTTACATATTGCTCTATTCCCTCACTATCCCAGCCTGTATTTTCTACTTTCCGCTCAAACCTGTTACTCATTTCTTCTACAACCGCATTAGGTCTAGAAGTCATTATTACGTTTTTATATTCTAATATTTTATCTATTAACTTTTTAAATTCATCTCGAATATTTAAATGTGCTACTTCGTCATACCCGTCAAGTAATAACAATATCTTATCTTTATTTTGGATATCCATTATTTCTTTAACGCTTAACGTACTTTCACTACCGCCTAAACAATAATGGATAAAACAATTAAGCTTACTTTGAGATAAATTATTAATATCAAAATACCCACTATAACCGTCTTTCCAACTTTCATTTAACAATTCCTTTAACTTAACTCTAAATACGTACTCAAATTTATTATTCCATAAATTTCCTTTTCCCCATTTATAAGATAGATAATGCATTAACGTGGTTTTACCTATTCCTGCACTACCGAGTAATAATACTTTACCTATATCTGATTGAATTCTGCTTATTGATTCAGCTATATTTTTTATTTCCGATTCACTTTTATTAGGTAGATTCCTGCGAAGTATATCAAACTTTTTTTTCTCATTTTTTTCTTCGTTTAGTAATTCAACTATATTATCAATCTCATCATACTTATTAGGTAGCTCTTTCTTAAGCAGCTCCCTTATCTTTTTTCCCGTATTTATAGCTTTAAAAATTTTCTCTATTTCTACCGGTTTCTTTTCTCCGACAACTTTATCGCGTAATGCTGCTTTATCTGCTTCATCGCTTTCACTCAGTAATATCTGTAATTTTACATAATATTCCTCTAACGATTGAGCTTTGATTTTCTCATCTTCTATTAGCTTTGGTAAAGTATTGTGAGAGCTATATAAGGTTCTTAACTTGTCAGTTAATGATTTTGAAGTAGAAAGCTTCATATTTTTACTTAATGGTAGAAAATATATTTGTATTAGAAAACCTAATTAGATTAAAACAATTATAGGTATGAGTTTAAGAATTTAAATTTGTTTAAGCAATTTAAAATTGATTAACCAAAATAATTTATTTTTTTATTTATTGCAACTAATAATTATCAAGTTGCAATAATTATTATGGGATTAGAGCTAAGTAAAATTTTACGAAGAAAATAATTTTAATTAGGGGTAGTATTAAAGTTCAATATTATATATAAGTTTGTTGATAAAAAATGATTTATTTACTAATATCTATATTTCCATAAATAATATTAGTTTTATATGCTACTGCTACTTCCTGAAATAACTTTGACTTTAATAGCACTTTTAGGGCAGTTTTTTGCCGTAATGATCCCAAATAAAAATAGAATTATTTCTAATATCATTATTTTATTATGTATATTATCAATTTTTCTTACCTTTAAGTACTCAAGCTATGAAGGAGTATGGTACTCATTTGCTACCGGAATAAATATCGGTATTAGTAAAAGCATAGTACTGCTATTCACTATTATATCCATGATTATATACCGTGATTACTCTATTCTTGTTGCTGAGGAATTAAAATTTGAATTTATCACTTTAATATTATTATCGGTCGTAGGTATTTTTGTTGCAATTTCATCACGGAATTTTCTATTATTATTCTGTGGTATGGAGCTTACTGCTTTAACTTCATATGCACTTGCAGGATTCAAATTAAATGATATTAAATCATCGGAAGGTGCTTTAAAATACTTTATCTTAGGTAGTTTAGTTAGTTGTTTATCATTATTCGGGATTTCTTTTATATACGGATTCGGCGGAAGCCTACAATTTGAGGATATCTTATATAAACTAAATGATAATTCTGGGATGAATCTTGGTTTAATAATCGGTATTGTATTATTTTTAAGTAGTATTTTCTTTAAACTCTCAAGCGTTCCACTCCATTTTTGGGTTCCTGACGTATATGAAGGATCACCGATTAGTTCGGTTACTTATTTCACCGCTGCCTCAAAAATAGGTATGGTTATTGTTTTATTAAATATTAGCAAATTAATTATAGGTAATTACTATCCTATTAATTATAATTTAATAAAGATAATTGCTATATTATCTATGCTGTTTGGAGCTTTTGGAGCTATTCGTCAAACTTCTCTAAAAAGATTAATGGCTTATAGTACTATTTTAAATATCGGTTATGTATTAATTGGCGTTCTTCTGCATAATCAAGAAGGGTATAAAGCAGCTTTACTATATATTCTAATATATGCGGTAGGAAGTATAGGATTTTTTACTTGCTTAATCATGCTAATCGGTAAAGACGCCGATAAAGCTAGTTTTAAAACTATACAAGGAATTGCAGAGAACCATAAAACTATAGCTGCCGTAATTAGCATAGTTATGTTCTCGATGATCGGAATTCCTCCTCTCACAGGATTTTTTGGTAAATATTACCTTTTTTACCAAGCAATTAATCAAGAAGAATTCGTATTAGCTTATTGTGGTATTTTTACCAGCGTAGTTGCTGCTTTTTATTATCTTAAAGTAGTAAAAGCCATGTATTTTTCTAAAAAGATTGAGATAATTAAGCTTCCTATGCAATATGGGCTTTTACTGATTAATTACTTAGTTGTAGGCTTCTTGTTGCTCGGTTCATTTATTATCTCGTTTTAGCCGGTGTAGACTTTTTATTAACAACATTAGACGAAGTAATTTTTGTAGGCTTCATAACCTTTTCTTTTAGATTCTTTATATGTTTTAGATCTTCTTCATCTAATTTTAATAAATCTTGGTCTTTCTGTTTAGCTTTTCTAACCAAACCTAATTGACTTGGAGTAACACTAACAATATCATCCGTTCCGACTTCTTTCTTAAATTTTTCTAGAGCGTCTACATATTCTCTATTTGTATCTATATTTGTCTTTACAGATTTTTGTTTTGGTTCTTTCTTTATTTTATCAGAAGAATCAGCTAAATTTCTTTCATCTTTAATATCTTCATTTAAACTTTTTATTGTCTTTATTAAATGTTTTTTCGCACTATCCCTAATACCGAGTATTTCTAAAATTCTTGCAAAACTAGTAGTAATTTTATTTCTTAATTTAAGTTTTTGTCCTCCTTTTTTTCTTTCTTCATAATTAAGAATTTTCTCAAAATAATCAGGATAATCTTTCATTAATGTTTTTAATCCTTGCTCTTTCACTTCGTAATAAGGAAAACTATATTTTTTAGAAATTAAACTATTTACTTTAATTTCTAAGCCGTATTCCTTTAAGGATTCTTGCCTTTTTTTCATTGTATCTATTAAACTAGCCTTAATTTCTTCAGGCGTTATTTCTTTAGACTTTTTATTATTAAATTTCTTTGGCATTGCTTGTTTTGCAAATTCTGCAATTGCTTCATTACTATAATATTTAGTTAATTCATCAAAACTTTTATCAATGGTTTTGCTTAAATCAATTTTAGAAGCTGCAAGTAAGCTATCGGCAAAATTAGGATTTTTTGTTCTTAAATTAGAAGGGAATTCTCTAAAATGATTAGTGGAACCGAATCCAGGCAAATGTTTGGCTCTTGAATGCGGGTAGATATTATTTGTTAAATTATCAAAACTACCGGCAAAATCAATTCTTACTAATTTAGGTAAAGTTTTTGGATTTTTTTGATCTCTGATAACTCCTATATTTCCAACATGTATATCAAAATCGCCGATCAATAAACTTGCCGGCATAATGTTTTCAAAGTTCTGATACTTAATTTCCTTAAAAGCATTTTCTAAGGTTCTAAATAATTTATTTCTAGCTCCCATAAAAAGCGGTCTACCACCGTCCTTTCTAAACCAAGAACTCGGTTTAGTTTTAGCAGACATATGTTTATCCATGTCCACATACATATCACTACTATAATTCTCAAAAAATTCAGATTTGACATATATTTGTGAATCAACGGCTTTAGATTTATTAAAATCATCAGGAGCAATTAAATTAACCTTTGCTCCATTTCCGGGACTTATAGCTTCAAAAATTTGGGATCCTAAAAACTCGGCTATATTTTTTGAGCTTGAAGCCTCTTTTTTTATCATCGCCGTAATTTTACCGTCTGAGCTTTGATATACGCCGCCATGCTCTCCTGCTTCATTAGCTCCGCCTCCTTTAGGCTTTAAAAAATTCCAACCTTTAAATACTGATTTTTTATCTTTAGTCATTTTTTTCTCTCCATAATACAAAATTTGGATTTAAGTATATTTAATTCCAATTAAATAAAATATATATTATATATACGAAGATCAACTTCAAAAAGAGCAAGGAATCCACAAGACGAGGAGCGGAGCGTATACTTAATAAGTGAGCACCGCAGTACTTGTAGGATGACGTAGCCAATTTTTGAAGTTCATCGAGTATTATTTAATATTTCAGCTACTTCAAGAGCAGCATAGGTAAATATACCTGTTGCACCGGCACGTTTAAAACTAATTAATGACTCCATCAAAGCTTTCTCCCAATCAATTGCCCCTGCTTCTGCTGCAAATTTTAACATTGCATATTCTCCACTAACCTGATATGCAAAAATTTTAGCATTAAAATTATTTGCCGCTTCACGAATAACATCCAAAAACATCATACCGGGCTTCACCATAACCATATCGGCTCCCTCTGCTATATCATGCTCAATCTCAAGCATTGCTTCCTTAATATTACGTACATCCATTTGATAGCTTGATTTATCTAAATAATTCTTTTTATTACTCTTAACAGCATCACGAAACGGACCGTAAAAGCTTGAAGCATATTTAGCGGCATAAGCAAGAATTCCAACATTTATAAACCCCTCTTTGTCAAGATATTCCCTTATAGCCCCGATTCTTCCATCCATCATATCGGAAGGTGCAACAATATCTACTCCGGCTTTTGCTAGCACTAATGCTTGATTACATAAAGCTCTTACCGATCTATCATTATCAACTTCCCCATGATGCACAATACCATCATGACCGCTTGTAGTATAAGGATCAAGTGCTACATCGCATATTATACCAATATCGATATTAGCGTTTTTAATGCTTCTAATAGTTCTACATATTAAATTATCTAAATTATAAGCTTCATCGGCATTTTCACTTTTTAGACTTTGATCAATACTAGGAAATAATGCAATAGCATTAATACCTAGCTCTGCTGCTTTTTTTGCCGTCTCTACTATTTGATCTATAGAGTAGCGATATATACCGGGCATAGTTTTAATTTCTTGTCTTTCATTATGTCCTTCAACAACAAATAAAGGCAACACTAAATCATTAACCGATAAGCTACTTTCGGCTATTAATTCTCTAAGCCAAAAAGCTTTTCTATTTCTTCTAAGTCTAATAAGGGGGTACATAAAATTCACATCTCATTTTAGTTAATAACTTGGATTCTAATATATAAAATATATAACCTAATTATCTTATAGTAAAAATATTGCATTACAAAAAGAAATTTTGCTTGCAATTTATAAAAAATTTAAGCAAACTAACGAAAATAAAAATATGGTTTAATTATGTAAATAAATATAGGAGCTTAATATGGCAGAAGATAATATTCCAAAATCAGTAAAAGATAGAATAAAAGAGTGGGAAAACAAAACAAATATGTCAGATACCCCACCAAAAAATACAAAACCGGCTGTTCCTCCAAAACCTACTCCTGAGAAAATAAAGGAATGGAACGAGACACATAAAAAAGAGACTGACTTAACTACACATTCCCAAGCACTTGATATATTTGTTGATAATCCATCTCCACAAGTGGAAACCCAAAAGCCTATTATTTTTTCAAAACCCGCTCCGGAACAAACAAAAGTATCGGAAGAAACACCTAAAAAACAATCTAATTTAAGCATACAAGAAAAAATAGAGAAATTTTTTAAAGATCATAATATTGATACCAAAGATGCTTTTATTCCGGAATTTAGCCGCTATATAGAATTAAGCAATTCTATGGCAGGAAAGCGTCTTGACGTTACTGTTAAAGCTTATGAACAATCATTAGGTCGACTAATAAATCAAGTAGGAGTACCTCAAAAAGAGTTTGTTTCTTTTATAGAAGATGATCTAATAAAGAATCATCCGCACAAAGATAAATTTGAGAAAATCAATCAACATTATAAATTACCTGAGCCACCTAAATTACCTGATATAATTGATAATCTTAGAGAATTAGTAAACAATGATGATATAATAGGTCATTTAAAACAAAGTAGAAAACACATTGAATTTAAAGAAAAAGTAAATAACCTTATTCAAATTTATGATGATAATAAACATAATCCAGCTGCTATAACTAAAGTTGAAGCAAAACTGAAAGAGGTAGGTAAATGGTGTGAAGAAACTACAAAAATGGATAATAATCCTATTTGGAAAAATATTGGTAATTTTATAAAATATTCATTTACCGGAGATAAAGCTAAAGCTGCTTTTTATAAAGATGCTATAAAAAATTCTACTCAAAATACTAAAAAAGCTATAGCAGAAATACAAAAATCTCTTACTAATCCTTCCCCTCATTCATCTAATGTACCACCATCGAAGAATAAAGGAGAAAGATATAGAAGCTAATAAAAACTTTTAGGATCAATATCTATTTTTAGATGGCAAAAAGAAGGAATTTTTATAAGGCTTAGCCAAAATTTTAAATATTTCTGCAAATTAAATTTCTTATCGGCTATAATAAGTATCCGGTAACGATATTTACCGGCGAGCTTTGACATTAATGAGCTTGCCGGTCCTAAAATTTTCACGTTTGCTTTTGGTGCAATTCGGACCATAGCTCTAGCAATCTCTAAAATTTTAGACTCATTGGAACCTGATAAAATTATCGATGCTGTTTTAGAAAATGGCGGCATATCTGCTGATTTTCTTATTTCAAGTTCATTTGCAAAAAAACTATCTTCATCGCCGGCTTTAACATAACTAAAAATTATATTATCAGGATAATAGCTTTGTAAATATACTACACCTTTACCATCACCCCTACCCGCTCTACCGCCTACTTGATGCAGTAGCTGAAAAGTTCGCTCAGATGCTCTAAGATCGGCATTATTACTACCAAGGTCAGCATCTATTACTCCAACTAAAGTAAGATTCGGAAAATGATAGCCTTTCGTTATCATTTGCGTTCCTATTAATATATCAATTTCTAGATTTTCCATTTGATGTAGAAGCTGTGCTATTTTTTCAGGGTTTTTAGCATGATCTTTACTTATCACCGCAATTTTATTCTCAGGAAAGAGTGCTTTCGCTTCTTCCTCTATTCTTTCTATACCTGGACCACAGATAGTTAATGTTTCATCCTCTAGACATTCAGGACAAGAACTAAAAATTTTACTTTGATAACCGCAATGATGACATTCAAGTTTTTTAGTCGCTTTATGTACTACCATCCAAGAAGAGCAGAATTTACAGGTAAATCTGTGACCGCAAGCTTTACATAGCATGAGCGGAGCATAACCACGCCTATTAAGAAATAATAATACTTGCTTTTTATTATCTAAATTATCTTTGATAGCTTCTATAAGAAGCTTGGATAAATAGGAATTCTTAGCTAGCTTTTCTTTAGTCATGTCGATTATTTCTATATTTGGCAAATCGACATCTTTATATCTATTAACCAATGTAACCAGTTGATATTTACCTGTTTCTATATTATATATCGTTTCAATAGACGGTGTTGCCGAACACAAAACGATTTGTGCTTTATCAAATTTACCTCTTACGATGGTCGTATCCCGAGCATTATATAATATACCGTCATCTTGTTTATAGGAATCGTCATGCTCCTCATCTATAACTATTAAACCAAGATTTTTAAAAGGTAAAAACAAACTACTTCTAGCCCCAATTACTACTTTAACTTTATCGCTTAATATACCTCTTAAAATCATTTTCTTTTGAGCTTTGGTAACGCTTGAGTTCCATATGATAGGCTCAAAACCGAATCGCTCTATAAAACGATTAATAATTTGTGTACTTAAAGCAATTTCAGGCAGCATAATAAGCACTTGTTTACCTTTTACTAAGTAATCTGCTATTAGATGAAAATATATTTCTGTTTTACCTGATCCCGTAACACCTTTAATAAGTGTTGGCTTATTACTTTCATTCAAAATTGTTACTGCTTGTTTCTGCTCTTCCGACAAATCAGGTAGCACAAAGCTATTATTTACTTTCTGCTCTTTAACTTTAATCGGTTTTTCAGCAATATCTATAGGTAATACTAACTTGGCTATACTCCCAAGTTCTGACATATAGTAGCTACTCATCCATTTAATTAATTCTAAAACTTCTGAAGTAATACTTAAATCTAGCGGTACTTTTTCTTTTACGGTTTTTAGTCTCGATGCTTCAGGAATAGTAGCAAACTCCCATACTATGCCGGTTAATTCTTTACTTCTAAAAGGCACGATGACAAGATCGCCGATATTTAAAACTAAACTTTCAGGGATTAAATAATCTAGAGGGAATAATTTTGCTGCCGGTAATAATATTTTTGCTATTCGCATATATAATGTATTTTATAATTTTTTTTTTATTATATACTAAACTGATAAATTATAGAAACCTAGATGAATAAAGATAAAAAAATTATTATAGCAATTTCCGGAGCATCAGGTGCTATATACGGTATTCGTTTGCTTGAAGTACTAAAAGAACAAAATATCGAAACTCATTTAGTTATTTCAGAGGGAGCAGCTCTTACTATAAAGCTTGAAACTAAATATTCTATAGATGAAGTTAAGCTACTTACAAATTATTATTATGACGATAAAGATTTAGGTGCTACTATTTCAAGCGGCTCTTTTAAAACTTCAGGCATGATAATAGCCCCTTGTAGTATGAAAACCTTAGCAAGTATCGCTCACTCAATGGAAGATAGTTTAATTAGTAGAGCGGCAGGTGTTGTACTTAAAGATAGACGAAAACTTATTTTAATGATCCGTGAAACGCCTTTGCATATTGGACATTTAGAAAATATGTTAAAAGTAGCGAATTACGGCGGTATCATAGCACCGCCCGTACCGGCTTTTTATAATAACCCTAAAGCAATAGATGATATAGTAAATCATTCTATTACTAGAGTTTTAGATTTTTTCGATATTGAAACTAATTTAATTAAACGCTGGGGGAGTGTTTAA
The DNA here is from genome assembly GCF_016743795.2 of Rickettsia tillamookensis. Taxonomy (NCBI): domain Bacteria; kingdom Pseudomonadati; phylum Pseudomonadota; class Alphaproteobacteria; order Rickettsiales; family Rickettsiaceae; genus Rickettsia; species Rickettsia tillamookensis. The sequence continues at coordinate 868,125 of NZ_CP060138.2, forward strand.
TTAAAAATTGGTTACTAAAAATAATAATAGTACTATTATTATTTTTAGTATAATATATAGTTATATATTATTTTATGGTTATGGTATATATATGATAAATAGTGCTAAAATAACTAAAGGCGGTAAAATTTCTCTTCCAGCCTCATATCGGAAACAATTACATTTAAAAGAAGGTGATAAAGTAATATTTACTCTCAAAGAAAATGAAGTAGTAATTTCTCCATTAAGTTTTATGTTAAAGAAATCTCGTAATATTATTAATAAATATTATTCACCCGAAGAAAGTTTAGTAGATAAACTAATTGCTGAACGCAAACAGGAAGCAAAAAATGAATAATGTAATATTTGATGCTTCCACTCTCTTAGCTCTAATTAAAAACGAAACTGTTAATCTAGAATTAGAAAAATTCTTAGGAAATATATACATGTCTTCTGTTAATGTTTCCGAAGTAGCAGGAATTTTGTTAAAATCTGAAATGTCACTTCACGAATGTAAAAATGCTATAGAACCGTTGATTAATTCCGTTATTAACTTCGATCAAGAACAATCTTTTCTTGCTGCCTCGATTAAAAAGCAAACCAATCACTTAGGCTTATCACTTGGAGATCGAGCTTGTATTACACTTGGTTTAACTACTGGCTATCCTATATATACTGCTGATAAAGCATGGGCTAATGTGCAATTAAATTGTAAAATTATACTTATTCGTTAATTACTATAAATAAACAACAATGGCACGTAATAAAATAAATAATGACAAAAACATAGCTGCTAACGAAGAAGCAGATATTCCTATACCAAGGGTTTTACCTTCAAATATTCAAGCAGAGCAAATGCTAATTGGGGCGATTTTAACCAACAACGAATTACTAAATTACGTATCGGAATTTTTACGTGATGAACATTTTTTTGAGCCTATTCATCAAAAAATCTATAACGCAATTGAAAAAATTACCGAAAAAGGTTTGATAGCTACACCTATTACTTTACGTAGTATGTTAACTCAAGATGAACTATTTCAAGAAATAGAAGGAGCGGAATATTTAGCAAAATTGATAACTATGTCAATGATGGTAATAAATCCGATTGATTACGGTAAAATAATATATGATTTAGCAATAAAGCGTAATTTAATAAATATCGGTGAAGAAGTAGTAAATAATGCCTATAATTCTTCATTAGAAGTTGAAGCAAAGGAACAGATTGAACATGCCGAAGCTAAACTTTACGATTTAGCTAGCGAAGGCTTAAATGAAAAAAGTTTTACCAAAATCGGTATATCTATTTCAGAATCCCTTGCTAGCATCAATAGAGCTATGAAAAATAACGATCACGTAATCGGTATATCTACCGGTTTGCTTGATCTAGATAATAAATTATTCGGCTTTCATAATTCCGATCTTATAATTCTTGCAGGACGTCCATCGATGGGTAAAACAGCATTTGCTATAAACCTTGCACTTAACGCCTGTAATAATATGCGTCTTAAAAATATTAGGGATAATCAAGAAGTTCAGTCGGTAGGTTTTTTCTCTTTAGAAATGTCCTCAGAACAGCTAACCACACGTCTACTTTCAATGTGTGCAGAAATTGATTCTACCTCTCTTCGTACGGGGATTCTAGGTGAAGAAAAATATAACCGTCTTCGCAAAGAAGCAAATACTTTATCGGAATTACAGTTTTTTATCGATGATACCCCTGCTCTATCTATTTCCGCTATAAGAACAAGAGCTAGAAGAATGAAACGCAAGCATAATCTCGGTATATTATTTATCGATTATTTACAATTAATTAGAGGAGTAAGTAAATCTGAAAATAGAGTTAGCGAGATTTCAGAAATAACCCAAGGTTTAAAGGCAATAGCAAAAGAGTTAAATATTCCGGTTATTGCGTTATCTCAGCTTTCGAGAGCGGTAGAACTACGTGAGGATAAAAAACCTATGCTATCCGACCTTAGAGAATCAGGAACTATAGAACAGGATGCTGATATAGTAATGTTTATTTACCGTGAAGAATATTATTTAACAAGAAAAGAACCGGCAGCAGGCGATGCTAAACATGCCGAATGGTTAGATAAGCTCAATAAAGTATATAATATTGCCGATATAATTGTTGCAAAACATCGTAACGGACCGGTTGGAAATGTTCCGCTTTATTATGATAGTCAATTTTCTAAATTTGGTAATTTGGAGAAAAGAACTTTTAATTCTGTTTAATTATAAGCACTATCGTGATCTGTAAATATTGCCAGTAACACAAGATAGTTTCCATCTCTATAAGCAGTACCACGATATTTTTGAGAAAATCTAAATGAATAAATATTATTATCTTTTGAAGTTATTTTAGAAGTAATCAACTCCCATTTTATACCTTTATCCTTATATAATTGATCCCAACTTAATTGTTTGATTTTTTTTAAAGCAGAAAGTAATGCATGTTGTTCTATCTTTTCTAAACTAAATAACTGTTCTTGAAAAGCAGGGTAGTTCATATCTAATAATATTTTAGTCATGCTTTATAGACTCTAATATTTCATCAAAATTTTCACGTCGTTTATTTTTTTCTACCCATTTTATTGCTTTATCAAGCACCTCATTATTATTGTTCTTATAAAGCCACATCTCATTATCAGGAATAAACTTACCAGGCTTTATTATTATAGTACCATCACTTAAGGTTAAAACTTGTATCTGTTTTCCTGCGTATTTTTTTCCTAATGAGATTTGCCCGTTATTTCCCACCTGTTTAATTGTTTCTATATTATTTCCTATTATCATAATATTTATATTTACAAAATTCCTATTTTTCAATATTACAATATTTGTATTTATAAAGCAATAATAAATAGCTTTATTATTATTTAGCTAATATGTTAACAAGTTCATAGCCCATTATAAGCATTCCGACAATTACGCATATAATAATTAGATATTGTTTTTGCAATTCAGGATAATAAAAATTCTTTATCTTTGCTTTATATAACAGATAAACCGGTAATAAAATTGCAATTATTACAAGAATCATACCGGCAAACCCTAAAATTGTAATAAAAGCATTAGGTACTACTACTGCTACAATATAAGCCGGTAATATAGTAACAATAGAAGCAGTCATATTACGAATTACTACATTCGGTATCGAATTCATAAACATAGTTTTAAGGGAATCACATAGCCCTACTCCTACTCCGAGTATTGAGGTAGCGATAGCAAGAGTTGAAATTATCCAAACTAATAATTGCACGGACTGCCATTTTGCTATATTACTTAATTCCTTAATTAAATCTCCGACTTCTACATTGCTTGTGATCATTTGTTGGTAAAATGTTGGATTACTATGATTTACTACAATAAGAATACTACAAGTCCAAATTATATATACTATGGCAGGAATTAAGCTTCCAAACAAAAACGCCGTCTTTAGCATTTTAGCATTTTTGTTACAATAATTAGTTAAGGTATGGAAGATTACTTGGAAACCAAATGAAGTAAAAACTACCGGAGTTACTACGCCCCATATAGATATTTCTTTATAATTTGGTGAGAATAAAGGTAAATTATCCCACTGAATCATGGAAACAAGTCCAATAACTAAAATTGCAATTATTATAAGTAACCCGATAAATAGCACTCGATTTATATAATCTACTAACTTTAGAGGTAATAATAATATTAGAATGCTAATAATAACATACCATGCTCCTATATAAGTTATACTTGTATCTAAAGCTAATAACTTCTGTAATATTGAAGAACCTCCATATATAAATACTGCAAGTAAAGCATATGAAAGGAGCTTAAGGCTTACCGTACCAATGATTTGAGCAGTATGTCCTGAAAAATATTTTCCAAGTGTCCCAAGTGTTAAGCCTTTACCAGCTTGAAGATTAAGCTCTAGATTAATTAAAGAAGTATAATACATTATAAACCAAATTATAAACATCAATATTATACTAGGTATTATACCTAATTTTGCTAATACCATCGGCAGTGCTATCATACCGCTACCTATACAAGTACCTGAAATTAACAGGATTGAACCAATAAGTTTTTGCATAATTTAATGAAAGTTAGGTTGAAGAAAAAAGTATGTAATTTTTGCTAAAAAGAAAATCAGCTAAAAAAAGAAGATAAGATTTTAAAGAAAAAAGTTTTGATAAGTAAAATTAACATTCGTATAATTTTGTTAAATCATATGTAACGATGTAGTATAATTATATTAATAATTTATGTCAAATTATTAATATTGCTTTTTAGAGGTATTTTTATATATTCTTATTAGACATCTTCCCAAACCACTGTCATCCCGTGGCTTGACCACGGGATCCAGTTAAAAATACTAAAATTATTAGTATTTTTTATTGTTTTTATGGACCTAGTTAGCAAGCCACGGGGTGACAGAGTAGGTTTTACCGGTCCACGCAACAATGCCATGCGAGTCTAGGCTCGACGTATAAATCACCTCAGAAGCTGGTTTGGAAAGATGTCTATGAAATTTACTATATTTAAAAATGCAGAGATTAGCCAAAATAATTAGTAATGCAGGAATATGTTCTAGGCGTGATGCTGAAAAGCTGATACTCGAAGGGCAAGTAAAAGTAGACGGCATTACAATTTTATCACCGGCTACAAATGTTGATATTAGTAATCAAATTGAAGTATCAGGCATATTAATCAATCAATCGCAAAAACCAAGGCTTTGGATTTATTACAAGCCTGTCGGTTTAATTACCACTCATAAAGACCCTTTATCTCGTAAAACGGTGTTTGAACAACTAACCGGTTTACCTCGTGTTATTTCAATAGGTAGACTGGATTTAAATAGCGAAGGTTTGTTATTACTAACTAATAGCGGTGACTTAGCTCGTCAGTTTGAGCTACCCTCAAATAGGTTAAAGCGAGTATATCATGTTAGGGCATATGGGAAGTCTGATATTCTACTAAAAAGCGATTATAAAAATTTAGAAATTGACGGGATATTTTATAATCCTCATTCGATAAAGTTACTTAAGCAAAATAAGAGTAATTCTTGGTTTGAAGTAGTTTTATTTGAAGGAAAAAATCGGGAAATTAGAAGAATATTCGAGTATTTTGGACTAAAAGTTAACAAATTAATTAGGATTCAATATGGTAGTTTTACAATAGATAATCTAAAACCCGGAGCTTATAAAGAAATAAATAATAAAATACTGGAAAAATAATTAGTAATGTGTTATTATTAACGCATTTTATAATCATATAGAAAACATATGACAAATCTTAATATATATAAATGTGAAGAAAAAGACTTAAACGATTATCTTGGTTATATAAAAGATAACCCTAGTGTCTCATTAAATGATTTTATCAAAAATAAATATTTCGCTGAAGATAATGATAAAATTATTATTACTAGCTTAGAAAATATGGAAATTAACGCAGATTTAGTCAATGCTAATTTCCAAGGTACAATATTAACAGATGCCGTATTTAATAATTGTGACTTAACAAATACCATATTATGTGATTCAGATTTAACAAATGTAAAATTTAATGATTGTACATTTATCGGTACCGACTTTAGAGGAGCAAATCTTCATTACACAGACTTTAATTATAAAGATTATGATTATGATAACTATAAAATCCCCAATCTAAAAGATAAAATACGAGATATAAAACTATCTTTTTCAGATCTTGAAAGATTAAATAAATATATAGATAAGGATTTAGAAAAAGAACGCATTAAAGAAGTAGTTATAGATGAAACTACAAATAAAAAGAAATATATTTTAGCTACGGAAGACGAAGAAACTTTACATACAGTTAAATCAAAAGAGCTAAAGACTAAGCAAGAAGAGTTAGAAACTCTAAAGCAAAACCTAGATAATCCTGGGATTGCTACCAATCTTTTAAATGCTTTTTGGAATAGTGCAGAAACTATTGCTCAAAACCGACAAAATGAACTAGCAAGAATCAATAAGTTACAGCATGAAGTAAATAAATTAGAAACTGAAATATATGCTTTAGATAATCTTAGAATGTTCTGCGGTAACGGTCTTGCAGATATTTTTGAGCAGCTAAAAAATGAAGAAATACAAATAAAACTAGACCCATCATATATTATAGGTTCGACTGCCAAAGAGCGTGATATACCGAAAGAATATATAAAATTAACTTCTGCCGAATTTGATCTATATTTAGCTGAAGCAGCAAAACAATCTGACACAAAATTATCTCTTACCGATTTTGTTAGAAAACAAAAAAATCTTTCAAAAGATACACATATAATCCCTGATCTTTCAGAAATTAATTTATCAGGTAAAACCCTTACTAATCTTAACCTGAAGAATACATTATTTGCTTCAGCTAATTTAGAAAATATTAAAATTTCGGATTGTAATTTAGATTTTACTAATTTTGAAGGAGCTAATTTACAAAATGCCGTTTTTCAAAATGTTACGGCTCGTAACGCAGGATTTCTTTTTGCTGATCTTAAAAATAGCAAAATTGAAAATAGCGATATGTCGAGAGCTTACATGCCTAAAGTAGATTTATCTGAAGCAGAGGTAACAAATAGCAAATTTAATGCTGTTATGATGGTTAATGCCGATGCCGAAAAGTTAATTATTAAAGATTCAGAATGGAAAAATTCTAATCTTACCGGTATATCACTTGCTTATGCAGATATGCAAAGAGTTCAAATGCAGGGAGTAGTTTTAAATAATGCACTTCTAGATCAAGCAAATATCGTTTCTACTGATCTTGAAAATGCTTTTATGAATAATGCACGTGCGTTAGAAGCAAAATTCAAAGAGCAATGTAACATGCAAGGCATAACTGCAAGGAATGCCTATTTTAGCGATGCTGAATTTGAAAATATACTATCTTTAAAAGAAGCTGACTTAAGAGAAGCTATAATGCAGCGTGTTAAACTTAAGAACGCTGATTTAACAAAAGCAAACCTTGATAAAGCAAATCTTGAATATGCCGATCTTACAAACGCTACGCTTACTAATGCAACCGCACAATTTGCTAAGTTAAGTAATGCTACTTTAGAAAAAGCAGAAGCTGAAGGATTAAATATTTCTGATGCTATTGCTAAAAATATTAATGCTAAGGAAGCTAACTTTAAAAATGCAATTATGCAGCGTGCCGATCTTACTAAAGCCGATTTCACTAAAGCGGTGCTTGAAAATGCCGATATGCAAGCAGTAGAAGCAGCCGAGGCTATATTTAAAGAAGCAAATCTAAAACAAGCAAATCTAAAAGCAGCAAATCTAGCTGGAATTAATAAAGAAGGAGCAGATTTTGATAAAGCAAAAATCAACGATGCTACAAAGATGCATGATACTAAAGGTGAGGCTAAAGGGAATTTAGATCATCAAGATAAAGACGGTAAAAAAACATCTGTCAATGTTAACGAACATGCTAAATTACAAGATAAAATTCATGCAAGAGAAAAAAGCGGTTGGTTTCTGAAAACCGGAGTAGGACAGCTTTGTACAAAAATTGCTAAAACTACTACATCAGGAATTAGCAGCGTAACAAATTTTTTAGCAAGTAAGAAATTTTTAGTAGGGCTTGCCGTAGTAGCGGGTCTTGCAGTAGCAGCTGCACCTTTTGTAGCGATGCCTGTATTATTGGTCACCGGCACGGCCCTTGCTACTAAAGCTGTTATTCTAGGAGCAGGTATTTTAGCCGGAGGTCTAGTCGCTACCGGAACTTATAAACTTACTCAAAAACCTTTACGCAATCTTCAGAAATCATTTGAAAATTTGACTAGCAGTATAGATAAATATATCTCACCGCCTCCTGAAAATATTGATGAATTAGTAACAGAAAAACAACAAGCAAGACAAAAAGCTGAAACAGAAAAATCTAAAGAAAGGGAAGAAAATTTAAATAATGTAAATAATAATATTGATAAAGCTAAAGAACAAGATATTTTAAAACAAGCACAAAATAATTTAAACCAAGAAACACCAAAAGTAGAAATAAAAGAAAAGAAAGATAAAACTGTAGAAAAACAACAAACAGAGCCTGGTAAATTTGCAGCAAAATTTAAGCCTAACACTAAAGGCAAAGGATTTGTCGAAAAAATAAAAGACAAAAAAAAAACCAAATTCAACAAAAGAAGCATATAACTAAATAAGTGTTAAAAATAATATCCGGTAAATATAGAAACCAAATTATACCTACCGCTAAAAATATCAAATATCGACCTTCCACCGGTAAGCTCAAAGAGGCAATATTTAGTATATTAACCTCCGGTGAGTTTACCGGTAATAAATTATTTAACGAAACTACTCACATTCTCGATTTATTTGCCGGTAGCGGTAGCCTTGCTTTTGAAAGCCTATCAAGAGGAGCAGGTTTTGCTACCTTAATTGATATTGATACATCCTCATTAAAAATAGCAGAAGGATTTGCTAAATCTCTAAACATTGAAAATAATGTTAATTTGGTTAATATTAATGCTTTAAATCTACCGAAAGCTGCCAGACATCTTTTTAAACCAGCTTATAGAGAGGAATTTAAAGGAGACACGGAACGCAGCACCACAGCGTACACAAGCGTACGTGAGGATTCGAGTACCGGATCGACGTCTAAATTACCTCTAGAAGCGAAGTTTGGGAAGATGTCTAATGAATCATTTGATCTTGTATTTATAGACCCTCCTTATCATAAGGATATAGTGCCTAAAGTAATGAAATTGCTGATAAAAAATAACTGGCTTAGAGACGGTACTATCATAGTTATTGAGATGGCTAAACTAGATGATTATGTTTTAGATGAAAATATTGAAATTTTACGTGAAAAACTATATGGTAAGAGTAAGCTATTGGTTTTAAGATATTCCCTTGCAAAATGAAAGTTTGGTAGACGAAGATCAACTTCAAAAAGAGCAAGGAGTTCACAAGACGAGGAACGGAGCGTATACTTAATACGTGAGTACCGCAGTACTTGTAGAACGACGTAGCCAATTTTTGAAGTTCATCGAGTATACAATGACCAAAGACAAAAAGCATTATATCTGTTCTAACTGTGGAAATACTAGTCCTAAATGGTCGGGGCAGTGCTTTGACTGCGGTGTATGGGGTAGTATTGTCGAAGAGATAGTAAGTACAAATAAAGCAATTGTTAAAACAGGTAGCAAACAAGATTTCGATAAGCTTTCAGGTCACGTAGCCGAACAGTTACGCATCCCTACCCCTATAGGTGAATTAAATAGAGTACTAGGCGGCGGTTTAGTGCTTGGTTCTGCTATATTAATAGGAGGAGACCCTGGCATAGGCAAATCTACTTTGTTATTACAACTAGCAGCAAGTAACTTTGCATCAAAGATGAATTGCTTATATATAACGGGCGAAGAATCATTAGACCAAATAAAATTAAGGGCCATAAGGTTAAATCTAACTAACTATAATACCGATATTTTAGCAGCCACTAATTTGGAAGATATTATTGCGAGTATAGAAGCTAATAAAAATAATATTGATTTAGTAGTGATTGATTCTATTCAAACAATTACCACAAAAGAATTATCCTCGCCTCCAGGCACTGTTTCGCAAATTCGTACATGTGCGAATGAGCTTGTCAATTATGCTAAGCAAAATAATATAATTATTTTATTAAGCTGTCACGTAACTAAAGACGGTCAGCTAGCAGGTCCTAAGATACTTGAGCATCTAGTTGATACGGTGTTATATTTTGAGGGAGATCATAATAATCATTTCCGTATTTTACGCTCATATAAAAATCGTTTTGGCGGTGTGGGTGAAATAGGAGTATTTGAGATGAGCGGCAGCGGGCTTATTGAAGTAACAAATCCGTCTGAACTATTTTTAATGAAGCGAGAGCAGAACGTTATAGGTACATCTATTTTTGCAGGAATTGAAGGTTCAAGACCGTTACTTATGGAAGTACAAGCCCTTATAGTACCTTCAAATATGGTAACTCCTAGACGCTCTGCGGTGGGCTGGGATGCTAACAGGCTATCAATGATACTTGCCGTACTTAGTAGTAGGATAGGACTTAACCTTGCTAATTATGAGGTATATTTAAGCATCGCTGGAGGGCTTAAAATTGCCGATCCTGCTTCTGATTTAGCAGTAGCAGCGAGCTTAATATCTGCTGCAACCGGCAAAGCTGTACCCGAACATAGCGTCTTTTTCGGTGAAATAAGCTTATCGGGTGAAATAAGAAAAACCGCAAAAGCAGAAACAAGAATAAAAGAAGCCGTAAAACTTGGATTTAATAAGATTATCTGCTCTAAACTTGAAAATTTAAACTATGATTTTATATCTTCCGTCTCACATTTAAAGGATTTAAAAGAGATAATTAAATGAGTATAGTTTATGAAATAAGAAACTTGGAAGAAACACGTAATTTTTTATCTAATGTAGAAGAGCAGATAATATTAACAAATCCTGCCTCTAGCATAAAATATTACGGTATGCTAGTAATTGATTATATGTTTAAAACTTTAAGTAAAGAATTTCCAAAAAAAGTTTTAGAGCTTACTGTAAATGTAGGAGAGAATCACGCCGCTTTATTTACTGCAATCAAACTAGGCTATAAGAATATAGTATATACAGGGGATTCGAAGGAGGCTAGAAGGGTGTTGGGCGGTTTTGATGTCATTCCTGCGAAAGCAGGAATCCAGTAAAACCTATAAAAACTTGTTTTTATAGGTTTGTTTTATCAAGTATTATTTGTTTATTTTGGATTCCTGCTTTCGCAGGAATGACAACCGAGTTGGATATGACATAGAACCATGAATATCAAAGATATAGGGGTAATAATTGCTAAAAAACCTTTGAAAGAAAATACATTTATTATTACGGTTTTTACTAAAAATCACGGTTTATATTCGGGAGTTGTAAAAGAATCTTCTAAAAAAAGCAAATTTATATATCAAGAAGGAAATATTGTAGATTTTCTTTGGCAGGCAAGACTACACGAACATATCGGCATGGCTAAATGTGAACTCATCAAATCTTACACCGGTTATTTTATCATAAATAAAGCTAAATTATATGCCTTTAATTCCGTTATATCTTTAATCAAAGAGTTATTTCATGAAAGAGAAGAACATTCTAATTTTTTCTCCGTGCTAGTAAATTATCTGGATAGTTTATCAAAGAGTTTTTGTTTCCGTGATTATATTAATTTTGAGCTAGCTTTACTTGCCGAGACCGGCTATAAGCTTGATCTTACACAATGCGGCGTGAGTCATGTTACGACTGATTTAACTTATGTATCCCCTAAATCAGCTAGAGCACTATCATATGAAGTAGGGAAACCCTACAAAGATAAATTATTGATTTTACCAAAATTTTTACTATCAGAGAATAGTGAGATTACATTAGAAGAAAAAAGACAAGCTTTAACCCTAACAAACTATTTTTTTAATAGATATTTATTTCATAATAATAGACAAGTTGAAGCACACCAAATTTTTATGGAATTTACTATAAATAATTCTTAAAGATTCTATATTTTTACTTTTATTTTTCTTATTTGATCATATACTTATTTAAGTAATCACTTAAATAAGTATATGACATGACTAGATTAAGCATAGATATACCAAACGAATTACATCACTTTCTTAAAGTTCATACTGCACATAAAAACGATACTATTATGAATTTTGTAAGAGAAGCGATATATCATAAAATAGAACAGGAAAAAGAATTAAATGCAGAATCAATAAAAATATTAGAAGAATCAGCAAAAGATTTAAATATTAATAAATATTCTTCATATAAAGAAATGTATAAAAAGCTTAATTTAATATGATTCTGCAAACTTCTGGTATTTTATTCTATGTCATTCCCACGAAAGCGGGAATCCAGTTGAGTAAAGCTTCTTAAAAGCTTTACTCAAAAAGAAAACAATATAATAAAAAGACTTTTTTAGCCTAGATTCCTGTTTTCGCAGGAATGACATAAGAGATTTTTCAAAAATTTTCCGGTACACTACACATGTACCGGCACCCATAGTGACTTATTTAAATAATAATCTATGAAAATACTAGCATTTGACACAGCCAATAATACTGCATCGGTAGCAATATCTGAAAATGAGAATATTCTGGCATATATAGAAGAATTACGTCCTTCTATGCAAGCAGAAAATCTAATGCCAATGATAGAAGACGTGATAAAATCAGCTAAATGTTCATATGATGATTTAGATTATTTAGCGGTAACTAACGGACCCGGTAGCTTTACCGGCATTAGAATAGGACTTGCTAGTGCTAAAGGTATATTATTTGCCAAGGAAAATATTAAAGCAGTAGCAGTTAGCAATTTTGAATATGCCTACTTTAGAGCTATAACTCAAGTTAAAGACTATGATAAAATATATGTCTTTTTAAATGCTTATCGCTCACAGCTTTATATGCAAGTTTTTCATAAATCAGAAGAAATAGAAGAGCCGTTATTGATAGATTTCGAGTATGCTATAAAACTACTTGCAAATGAGAAAGGTAATATAGTTTGCTGCGGTAGTGGACTTGAATTTATACATCACCAAATTATACATTTACCGAATATAATAACCTTGCCACGTTTTGCACGAGTTAAAGCATGGGTTATTTGTAGATATATTGCTAATAGATTATCGAGCGGTATGAAGTTAAATAGCTCTATCGAACCGCTTTATATACGCCCGCCTGATGCTAAAATAGCAATAAATTATGTCGCTCCTACTCCTAGTTAAAAGCAACCTTGTTGCATGGCTCAGTTTTTTTGTCATCCCGTGGACAAGCCGGCGTTGTTGCATGGCTCAGTCTTGCCTTTGTCATCCCGTGATTTATTCACGGGATCTAGTTAAAAATACTAATATTATTAGTATTTTTAGTTGTTTTACTGGATACCGTGGACAAGCCACGGTATGACACCCAGTAGGTTTTTTGATCCATGCAACAAAACTGCTAAAAACAGGAATCCATTTTTTGTCTACCATAAGATAGGTTGACATAAGAGCTTTATTATAAATATACTACATCATCACTTTCATAATCAAAGAATCCAAAATCATTACCTGATAACTTCGTAGTAAAATCACTATTAGAGAACCCTACTTGATTGCCTGATACTTCTATTTCATCTTCATAATCAGAGAACCCGGAATCACTATCAGATACTTCATCTGATTCTTGCTTTGCACACTTCTTGTTATATATAAGGGTTATTATTTGTTGAATTAACGATCCTGATAAACTATGACTATCAACAATTCTTTCTAAATCCTCATCCGAAGTATTATTAATTAATTTTGCCAATTTTTCATATGTAATCTTAATTTTATCTAATTCACTATCAGGCGTATTTATAATTTCTTCTAATAATTGTTGATTTTCAAGCTGCTCTACAACCTCTGCACCATGAATTAAGATCATTATTTGTTTAAATTTTTCTTCAGGTAATAAAGATGATATCTCTGACAATGTCTTTGATAAGTTTTGATCTGATATACTATCAACGATTCTTTCTAAATCTTCATCTAAGGCGATATTAATTATCACTGCTAATTTATCATTTGGAATACTATCAATTATTCTTTCTAAACTTTCATCTGAAGTATTATGAATTAATTCTGCTAATTTTTTGGTCTTAATTTTATCCAATTCATTTTCAGAAATATTTAAAATTTCTTCTAATAATTGCTGTTTTTCAAGCTGCTCTACAATTTCTTCATCGTCCATTAAGGTTGGTATTTGTGTAATTTTTTCAAAAGGAAGCAAAGGCAATATCTTTGGTAAGTTAATATTAATGATTCTTACTATACTTTCATCTGAGGCGTGAGAAATTATTGTTGCTAGCTTATCATTTGAAATATTACTTATGATTCTTACTAAATTTTTATTTGGAATAATATCAAGCTTTTCTGCAAATTTTTCTTCTCCTGCTAAAATAATTATATTTTCAATCCATTCATCAGAAATATCCTCATTTGATAATTTTTTTAGTTCCTGCTCGGTAAGTTCTTCTAAAGAAAGATTATTAGGATTTTCATTAAATAATTTATCCAACTTACCTTGTGTAATTAAATCTATTACTTTTTCAAGATGCCAAGGCAAAATATAATTAACTAATTTTTGTGCTTGCTCATCGGAAATATTATTAATTAATTTTGCCAATTTTTCATATGTCATCTTTTCAAAAACTTCATCTAATTCATTTTCAGAAATGTTTAAAATTTCTTCTACTAACTCATTATCAGAAAGAGTTTCAAGTTGATCTAAGAGATTAAATGTTTCTTCAGCTTTATTATTTAAATAAGAAAAAACTTTATTACTCACAAGATTAAAAGTTTCAGCAACTTTAGAAGAAAGAATACTAGATGTATTTTTTATAATATTAAAACTCTTTACTCCAAAATCATAAACTGTTTTTAATGATGAACTAAATGTACTGAAAAAGCCTTTACTTTCAGTTGTGTTAGTTATGCTTGCAGGTGTACCGATTATATTATCAGCCTCATTCATAATATCAGTATATTTGATTTGAGAGATGCCTAGCGTATCTTTATACCCCCAAATTTTTAATTCTTCATTTGAACGATAATTAAATTCATCGTTAGCAAGATAAGAAACTGGCTTTGGAGAAATATTATGTGGGATTAAATTTTGTAACTTATTAAAAATTGATATTATTGCCATAATTCTTCCTCATTTCTTATTATAATAATCAGCGTTGCATTATAATAGAAATTATAAGGAGGTCAAGGTAAAGGCTAATAATTATTAACTTTTTATTATATTTTACTTAAAATTGATTAATTTACCAAAGAGGGATGTTCTACTAAATATCTTTTGCACGAAAGCAGAGTATTGTTGCGTGGACCGGTAAAACCCACTTGTCACCTAGTTCGCTTGACCATGGGGTCCATAAAAACAATAAAAAATACTAATAATTTTAGTATTTTTAACTGGATCCCGTGGTCAAGCCACGGGATGACAGAGCTAAAACTGATCCACGCAACAATGCCACGTGAGTACCGCAGTACTTGTAGGATGACGTAGCCAATTTTTGAAGTTAATTTTCGTATATACTCAAATGATTTCAATAATTGAATTTTATTTTGAAAGGTGAGCACCCGCAGCCTATACTTAATAGGTGAGGATGCGAATCCTTGATAAAATGAAATAGCAATTCTTGAAAGCAGCAGAGTATATTATAATTGTCTCTGTTCTTGAACTAGCTCAAAAACTTCAACTGTGTCTCCTTCTCTAATATCTTCGTAATTTTCAAATGCTATACCACACTCATATCCTTCTCTAACTTCTTTAACTTCATCTTTAAAGCGTTTTAAAGTTTTGAGTTTTCCTTCATGAATGACTACATTATCACGTAATAAGCGTACGCCCGCTCCTTTCTTAATAATACCTCTAGTAACGTAACTACCGGCAATTTTCCCGATTTTGGTAATATTAAATATTTGTCTGATTTCTACGCTTCCGATATATTGCTCTCTAACGATCGGATCAAGCATACCGCTCATAATGGCTTTTACGTCATCAATTAAATTATATATTATACTATAATATCTAATATCGACTTTTTCTTTTTCTGCGGCAGTTAAAGCATTTGCCCCTGCTCTAACGTTAAAGCCGACAATAATAGCTGAAGAAGCATGTGCAAGAGATACATCGGATTCCGTTATCGGACCTACGCCGCTATGAAGTATACGAAGCTTTATTTCATCACTCGGTAATTTTAATAAGCTACCTGAAATAGCTTCAACCGACCCTTGGACATCACCTTTAATAATTAAAGGTAATTCCTTAATTTTACTATTACCGGAAGCTTTTAAAAACAAATCCTCTAAACTTGAACGCGGTGCAATAGATATTTTCTTTTCTTTAGCAAGACGCATTCTATATTCGGCTATATCTTTTGCTTGTTTCTCGTTTTGTACTACGTTAAATTTATCGCCGGCAAAAGGTACTTCGTTTAAACCTTGAATTTCTACAGGAACAGACGGTGTTGCTTCCACTATTTCTAGCCCCTTATCATTAGTCATCTTTTTAACTTTACCGTAAGAGCTACCTGCTATTATAATATCACCGTTTCTTAAAGTACCTCGCTGAACTAATATAGTGGTTAGCGTTCCTCTTCCTTTTTCGATTTTTGACTCGATTACAACACCGGCAGCCGAACCGAAAGGACTTGCTTTTAAATCCTGCATTTCTGCAATTAATAAAATTGCTTCTTCAAGTTTATCTAAGTTAATTTTCTTTAGTGCCGAGATAGGAATAACCATAACGTCACCACCTGCCTCTTCGCCTATAATTTCGTGGACATATAATTCGTTCTTTACACGCTCAATATCAATATCAGGCTTATCAATCTTATTAATAGCTACAATTATAGGAACGCCCGCTGCTTTCGCATGATTAATTGCCTCAACCGTTTGCGTTTTGATTCCATCATCTGCTGCGACCACTATAATAACTATATCTGTTACTTTAGCACCTCTTGATCGCATTTCCGAAAAAGCCTCGTGACCCGGAGTATCAATAAAAGTAATCGCTCTACCGTCTGCAAGAGTTACTCTATAAGCCCCGATATGCTGGGTAATCCCTCCAGTTTCACTTGCAGCAATATCCGTAGATTTAAGAGCGTCAAGTAATGATGTTTTACCGTGATCTACATGCCCCATTACTGTAACAACCGGAGCACGCATTCTCAAATCTTCAACCTTATCATCACTAATTAAAACATTTTCAACATCCGATTCTTGAACTCTTTTTACCGTATGTCCTAAATTTGTTGCAACTAGTTCCGCCGTATCGGCATCTATTGTTTGGCTGGCATTTGCAAGAATACCGAGCTTCATTAATTCTTTAATTACATCTGCTACTCTTTCAGACATAGCATTTGCAAGATCACCGACTCCGATAACTTCCGGTATCGTCACTTCTCTATATACTTTCTCAGGTGCTTGTGATACTAATTTACGCTTTTCTTTTTCTCTAGCTCTTTTTATAGAAGCAAGACTTCTAGTTCTACCGCTTCTGCTTTCGTCGTCGCCAAGCATATTGAAAAGATCGGCTTTTTTGAATTTTTTCGGCTCTTCTAGCTTAATTTTTGGTGCGACTACTTTATTATCTGCTGTTTTATCTAATTCTTTCTCTGATTCTATACCGTAACGTGTTCGCATTCCTACTAAAGGAGACTTTACAAAAGTTTCTTCTTTCTTTTTAGATATTTGTGACAGTGTATCTTCATCACCTTGAACGATTTTAGCACTAACTTCTACTTTATTTTCTTCAGTGTTTTGCTGTTTTTGTTCAACTTCAGTTTCTAGCGTTTCTATTTTTGAGTTAACAGATTGGTTAATACTTGCAAGTTTACTTAAAGTGCTTATTTGTGAAGGGTCATTTAATTTAGATTGCTCAGCAGCTTTTTTAAGAATAGATAAACGTCTGTTAAATTCTTCCTTATTAGCATCAATAACAGTTTGATCTAAGCTATTTCTTTCTTTATTTAATGAAAGGGTAGTAGTACTACCGGTAGAGCTTTTTCTAACTTCTACTAGCGTTTTAGATTTAGCATTAACAAAGCTTTGAGCTCCTGTAAGAGAGTCAAAAGACTTATTAAGCGATAATTTTGAATTGCCAAGTGTCAACTTTTTGGGTTTGATTTCCTGGTTATCCGTCATATTTAAAAACCTTTGTGTTTCTGTTTTTTTCGTCATTAGTAAGCTGTGGATACCAAAGTCGTCATTGCGAGCAGCCATAAGCTACGTGGCAATCTCATCAAATATTCTGAGATTGCTTAGTCAATTACTTACGTAATTTCCTCGCAATGACAGAAAAACTGACCCCCACACCATCCTCTAACTATCCTTTAATTCACTATGCTGTCTAGCAGTTTTAATCAGTAATTTAATATTTTCGTCCGTTATATTAGAATTTGGAGCTAAATTTTTAAATTCATTTACGCTCATCTCTCCTAAATCTTCTATGGTCTTTATACCATATTCGGCAAATTTTAATATTAATTCAAGCGGTAATTCTAATATATCTATTAATTCTTGCTCAACTCCTAGATCCTCTAGCTTTTTGATAATCTTTTCATTCTTAAGGTCGACGTAATTAATAGCTCGATTTTTGATCTCTACTGCAAGTTCTTCCTCAAAGCCTTCGATTCTTGTTAAAGTACTAATCTCACTACTAGCAATTTGTTCTACTGAATTAAATCCCGTTACTGATAAAAGCTGACCTATAACCTCTTCAACATCTAAAGCTTCCATAAATAATTCTGTAGAATTTACGAATTCTTCATTTCTCCTTGTTGATTCTTGCTCTTCAGTCATTATATCGATATTCCAACCTGTAAGCTTAGAAGCTAAACGAACATTCTGCCCTCTTCTACCTATTGCAATACTTTGATTTTCTTGCGAAACTACTACTTCTACCTTATGCCTATCCTCATCAATCAAAATTTTTGTAATTTCCCCGGGTGCAAGCGGTGCAAGAGCATTAACTATAAACTGTGCAAGATCATTACTCCATAATACTATATCAATTTTCTCTCCGTTTAACTCATTTGTTACGGCTTTTACTCTATTACCTCTAATACCTACGCATGAGCCTACGGGATCTATACTACTATCCGAAGCAAATACCGCTATTTTTGCTTTTGAACCGGGATCACGTGCTACTGATTTTATTTGAATAATATCTTCAAGAATTTCAGGTACTTCTAGCTTAAATAGCTTAACCAGCATTTGGTTATCTACTCTAGACAAGAAAATCTGCGGTCCTTTTGTTTCTTGCCTTACATCCTGTACATATGCTTTTATACGATCATTAGGTTTAAAATTCTCACCCTTAATTAATTGATCTTTTTTTATTATTGCTTCAGCACGACTCAAGTCAACTATTATATCACCGTATTCTATTCTCTTAACTATCCCGTTTATAATTTCGCCTTTTCTATCTTTAAAGTCATGATATTGCTTTTCACGTTCAGCTTCTATAACACGTTGAGTTATAACTTGTTTTGCAGCTTGAGCCGATACTCTAGCATGATCAATAGGCGGTAAATATTCATATATCTCATCACCGATTTTAGCTTCCGGATTCTTTATTAAAGCTTCTTCAAGTGAGATTTGCGTTAAGTAATCTTCTACATCTTCTACTATTTTTAATATCCTTAAAAGATTTATCTCACCGGTTTTCCTATTTATCTGAGCTTTAATATTATATTCATTACCGTATTTTTTTCGTCCTGCTACTTGTACCGCTTGTTCAACCGTTGAAATCAAAATTTCTTTTGATATTCCTTTCTCACGAGCTACAGAATCTATAATCTGTAAAATTTCTACATTACCTATATTAGACATACATTATCTCTTATTGCTTTAGGTTCTTGCGTACAATTTCTAAAAAGATTTAATTTTGGTTATTTTTTTAAAATACCTCAAAATAGCCAATCAATTAGAAACTTTCACAGAACCTAGTAATTTTTTAAATACTTCTTCAGTTAAAACTAGATTAGCATTTTTAATTAAATCATAATCAATTAGTACTTCTTGTTCTTCACATTTTAAATATATTTTATTATTTTCGGCTTTAATTATTTTACCCTGATAACGAGTTTTGCCGTTCAATAATTCTTTAAGTTTGATTTTAACTTCTCTTCCTAAAAATCTATTATAATTTTCAAACTTTACTAACGGACGTTCAAGACCGCTTGATGCTACCTCTAAAGAATATGCATCTTCTATTAAATCTTCAACATCTAGAATAGCGGAGATAGTCCTACTTGCTTTAGTACAATCTTCCACAGATATTTTTTCACCGTTTAAGCTATCAATTAATATCTCGACTACTTTAGGGTTAACCCCTTTAAACTTAACAAGGACTAACTCAAATCCCATATCCGTCAAGGATTCTTCTATTACGTTTGTTATTTGTTGTTCAATAGTTTGCATATTTGACGTTTATAACAAAAAAGGTGGGATAAACCCACCTATCTATAATTTTTATAATGCTTATCCGTAACGAAAATACACTAATTAGAATATATAAGCAATATTTAACTTTATATTTTTGTAAAACTACATATTTATAAATGGGCAAATACTTGATAACCCCTCTTGTCCGCTTAGAGATGGATCATAGTCTCCTCCTGATGAACAAAATTCTTCTATATGAATCTGAGTATACATAACCCCCATTTTCTCTTCTAATATATGTTGCACATGATTGTTAAAAGAATGAGGACCGCAAATTTCATAGATTTCGCCTTTTAACATGCCTAATAAAAATTCTTCAGCTATTCTACCGGTATGATAATGTATATTATCGTTCTCATTAATATTATTATAACTATCTTGAGTATAAAATTTATCATAGTGAATTTCAGTATCGCATATTGCTGCAATATCAGTTAATTTTTTTACAGCTGCATCTAATTGAAATGTGTCACTGTTTTTATTTTTAGTAGAGTGAATAATGTGAATAACGGCGGGAAGCTTAACATTTTCTTCATTTGTTATACTATTAATTCTAGAAATAGAATGACTTTCTCCCGACCCGCCGCTTATAAGAACAAGATCTTTATTGTTTTCTATACCCGATTCAATATACGAAGGATGTACTTTTACCAGCTGATTTTCAGAATCAAATAGATAATTTGTTACAGTTCCATTAGGATTTTTCTTTATTAGACATTCATAATAATAACCTTCTTCATCATGACCGGTTTTTATAACTGTAAATTCACTGTATTTTTCTCCTACTTTAACAGTAATAACCTGCCCATGTTTATGCGGTATTACTTTTTGTTCATTTTGTCTATAAAATTTTATTTTTGCTGTATTTTTATCAGCACTTTCTATTTCAATTTTTATTTTATGACTTTCAAAACTCTCTATATTATACTTTTCTTTTAATTCATCATATTGCTTCTTTTCAGCACCTACAAAATGCTTTCCTACTATATTTAATATTTCCGTTACCAGCTTGTTACCCTCATCTACATTTGATATAAGCACTTCAGCAACAGGTTGATATAACTCTGAAGGAATATTACGCCCTACATGTATACCGACAATTTTTGATACCGCATTTTTAAATTTATGATCATTCTCTAATGCTGATTGGATTACTTCTAAAAGATCTACTTCATCTGTTTCACTATATGAACTTAAAACCTTTAGAATACTACTGCCGGTAAGATTTAAAAAATTTTTCATTGCATTTGGCTGTATTCCTTTCTCAGGTTTTTCAGTATTAAAACTATTACTATTAAAAAATTCATTTACCACTGCTTCATATTTAGTTGCTAAATTTCCATAAAAATTTAAAGATTTAGTAATATCAAAATTCTTAAATAGCTCAGCAGCTTTTCTTATTTCTTTCACTATAGTTGTTCTAGACATAATAACTCCTTTTTTAATAATATAAATTTGAAACTTGTATAATATGTATTTAAAATACATATTATAGTAACTAGACTTATATAGACGTTTTTTTGTATATTCAAGGTAAAAATAAATAAAATTTTTATGCAGTTAACAAGTTTTACTGACTACGGATTACGTAGCCTTATATATCTTGCTTCAAAACCGGAAAGAGTTTGTAGTGTAAAAGAGATATCAGAGTACTATAGTATTTCCCTTAATCATTTGGTAAAAGTGATCCACAGATTAGCACAATTAGGATATATTAATAGTAGTAAAGGAAAAGGAGGAGGAATTAAGCTAGCATTTAGCCCTTCTTCCATGAAATTGGGAGATATAATAGAAAAATTAGAACCTAATATGGATATAGTAGAATGTTTCAATAAAAATACTAATAGCTGTAGAATTACAAATTCATGCCAATTTAAACATTTTATTAAAGAGGCAAGTGAAGCATTTATAAAAACATTGAATAATTATACATTAGAAGATGCAATGATTACTAAAACAATTCAAATTAAGGATAAAAAATAACCGTTTTTCTTTTTCCGCATATTAAAAACTCCTTATTCCCTTTAGCTCCTAGTATTGGACTTTCTATTATACCGAATATTTTAAAATTATGCTCTTTTTCAAGCCAATCTTTGATCTTATCGCATACTTTTTGATGTAAGAGAGGATTTTTAATAATTCCCCCCTGCTCTACTTCATGCTTTTCGACCTCAAACTGCGGTTTTATTAAAGCAATAAGCATGCAATCTTCTTTAGCTAAATTTAGTGAAGTCGGTAATATAGTAGTTAAACTAATAAAGCTGGCATCACAAACAATTAAATCAGGCTTCATTGTTATTTGCTTATCGGTTAAATATCGTGCATTAGTCTTCTCAAGCACTTTAATTTGTGGATTGTCCCGTAATTTAGGATGAAGTTCGCCATAACCGACATCTACGGCAAAAATTAATTTTGCTTTACGCTCAAGTAACATTTCGGTAAAACCGCCGGTGCTACTACCTATATCAATACAAACTAAATTTTCAGGATCAATTTTAAAATAATCCAAAGCAGCAATTAATTTTAATGCACCTCTTGAAACATAGTTATGCTTCGGTAGCTTTACCTTGATATCGTTGTCATTTATATTAACCTGTATCCCAGGCTTAATTAACTGCTCATGCTTATTATGTACTTTACCTTGGATAATCAAGCTTCGTGCTATAGTAATATCTGTTACAAAACCTTTTTGCAGCAAATATTCATCAAGCCTTATTTTGGTCATAATAATAAACTAAAGCTCTCAAACCCTAACTAATATATGTCTTTTTTTGCCGGCAGAGAGTTTTATAACATTTTTATCAAGTAGGAAAGTAGTATTAATTATCATATTCTCATCTGTAACTAGCTCATCATTTATTTTAGCACCATTCCCTCTTATAAGTTTGCGTGCTTCTGATTTAGAGCTAGCAAGACCTGCTTCATGAAATAACTCATACGCATTAATACCAGCTTGCAATACTTCCTGCTCTAAAACAACGGTAGGTAAATTTTCATCGATTTGCCCTTCTTCAAATATCTTTACCGCAGTTTCTAGGGCTGATTTTGCTGCCTGCTCTGAATGACAAAGCTTAGTTAGCTCATAAGCAAGCTGTTTTTTAGCTGCATTAATATCTTCAGCCGCTAAACTCTCAAATTTTGTAAATTCTTCACGAGTTAACTCGCTATATAATTTAGCGAATCTAATTACGTCGGCATCTTCACAATTACGCCAATATTGGTAATAATCATACGGGCTTAGCAAATCTTCATTAAGCCATACTGCTCCCGCCGCAGTTTTACCCATTTTAGCACCGGAAGCGGTCGTAAGTAGTGGCGTCGTCATACCGAATACTTCTTTACCGCTTATTTTACGAGTTAAATCCGCTCCCATTACGATATTGCCCCACTGATCGCTACCGCCAAGTTGCAAGCTGCAATTATAATGCTTACTTAAATAGTAAAAATCATAGGCTTGCAACAACATATAGTTAAACTCTAAAAAGCTTAAATGCTGCTCACGCTCAAGCCTTAGTTTGACCGAATCCATAGTTAGCATACGGTTGATCGAAAAATGAACGCCAAAATCTCTTAGGAAATCTAGATAATTGAGCGAATCTAACCATTCTGCATTATCAAGCATTATAGCATCACTTTCACCATCACCGAATTTGATAAATTTTGACAATGACTTTTTTATACCTTCAGCATTTTTAGCTATATTCTCTTTCGTCAAAGCTTTACGGGCTTCATCTTTACCTGAAGGGTCACCGATTTTACTTGTACCGCCGCCGATAATTACAATAGGCTTATGCCCATGTTGCTGAAGTAAACGCAATATCATTATCTGCATTAAACTACCTATGTGAAGCGATGTAGCAGTACAATCAAAGCCTATATAAGCGGCTATTTTTGTTTCTTTCGTTATAGCAGTTAATTGATCCAAATCGGTACATTGATGGAAATATCCTTTGTTTATAAATTCTTCTATAAAACTCATATATTATTTCTTATTTTTTAAAAATTCTTCTTGTTTTTTTTGTTAGTCATTTTCCTTACATGTATTTTTGCAGCTTTTTGCAATAAATCTATTTCACTTTTATCATCAATTTCTTGCTGCTTTTCAAAATTATCTTCAATATCTTGTTCATAAGGATCTAGTTTGATACTCATAATACAGCCATTTTCAATATTTAGTTTATTATAAAGCATGTAAAGACTTTGTCTATAGTTGATATATTAGATTATCCTGCGGATGGTTCTAAATGGGTACATTGGATTTTATGAAAGAAATTTATTTAATCTATTTTTAGTTCTCTTTGCATCATAGGAAGTAAAATATAAATAAAAACAGGTAATAAAGCAAATTTAAGCAAAAGTGTAAAATTAAATAATATTGCTGGATTTTTTATTATAGGAAAAGTTTTATAAAAAAAGAATAACATCGTGAAACTAATAATTATCCCTATAGTTTTTTGAGCATTATTTAAGGTCAAATCAGAATTATATTTAAAGCAAATATATATGATACCATAACTTGCTAAAGTGCCTATCGGTAATAAAAGCAGTAAAGGGAAAGAATCAGCTTTCCATAAAAAGAAACATATACCTATCACAAAAGCCAATATACAATAATAAGATTTAGCACTATTTTCCCATCTACTTATTTGTGCTTGCATAAAATTACTTCTATAAACTAAAACAATTAATACTCCAAAAATCATACCGCCTATAACATCATATATACTATGTACTCCAAGATATAGGCGTGAAAGCATAATATTAATAATCATTGCGATAGATATTATTTTTAACGTTTTTGAATTAAATGACAAAAATATTATCATAAAGAAAACAGTAGCTACCTGTACATCCCCACTAGGAAAACCAAATGATCCATCGTTAATAGGTAACATATGTAATGTACTAGGCGGGCGAGGAATAGAAAAAGTCTTTTTAATAATAACATTCAATAATGTTGCAAATGATATAAGCCAGCCTAAATCTAAAAATAATCTATTCCTTGGATTTAACCAATAGGCAATCGCAATAATTGTAATGTAAAAATAATCACTAGCGAAAAAAGGAAATATTTTAAACCAGCTAGTTAACATTTCGCTTCTAAAACTTAATATCCATTCAGGCTCTAGTGTAAATAACGTCATTGCTTAAGGCTTATGGTTAAGTGGTATAGAAAAATTCTATCTCCAAAAAAATATCATATATATATTTCTTTTCTTTTAAAAGCGGTATTACATCCTCTTTTTAAAATAAGTTTAGAATTAATAAAAGTTTCTTATATAGTAAATAAATTATTAACAATATAGAGTATCTTGAAAGTAACAGTTTAATATTTCTAACTAATATTTTAACTTAACTTAATTTTAATTAACTTGTTTGACTTGATAAATAATGGTTTAATACAATAACAGTCATTAAATATAGGGGATTTATGTCAATAGAAGATAAACACATTCTAAACAAGCCAACACGTAAGTGGAAAGAAACCAAAAAAGATTCGAAAAAGCCTTCTAAATCTCCTTTAAATCAACCAACAAAAAATTTAGCAGAACTAAAACCGTATAAAAGCTCTATTGAAACAGCTGTAGGTAGACAACCAACACCGGAACAAGAGCCAAACAAACCGCATCAAGGTTATGCAAGCTCTATTGAAACACCTGAAGTACCGGTCCCCCAAACAAAGCCTATTTCAACCAAACCTCCACAAGTCGTTGCAAAAAACTTAAATTTTGCTAGCAAGAATCCCGTTACGGCTATAGCACAAAAATTAATAAACAAATTTACGACAGGCAACCAACCAATACATAAAACTAGACAATCCCCTACTCCATCAGCTAGCCCTACTAATAAATCAACTGGCAAAGGCCAGGGTAATAGTAGATAAAATTTTTATTTTCTTATCCGATGTCATACCATGACTAATGTTGCCTGCGTGGATTAGTTTTCCGTCATTGCGAGCAGGCATTGTTGCGTGGATCAAAATCCCCTGTCATCCCGCGACTTGATCGCAGGATCCAGTTAAAAATACTAATTTATTAGTATTTTTATTTGTTTTACTGGATACCGTGGACAAGCCACGGTATGACAGCCAGCAGGTTTTCCGAGCCATGCAACAACGTCAATACCTCCTCGCAATGACGATTTGGCATCCATGCAATAAGCTCTTGCCCGTCTTAGCTAAGAATAACATCCGCAACCTATCAATAAGACCTTTTCACAGAAAAATCATCAATGTATTTTTAATCAAATAAGGAATTATTAATTTTTTAGTAATTTATTAATAATTCCTCTTGACATGTGACAGGTTATTAGTGTATAATGCACCTTAAGGCAAAAAAGAAACTACTAACAACGCATTATAATATTTAGTCGGAATATATTAATTGATTATTACTTTCTTAACTAAATATTAAATTTAATCAAAATTTTTAAAGGGGATAAATTATGTTTAACTTTTTTTCAAAAAATACAGATTCTAATAATATACCATCAGAAGTAGTAAACAAAGTAGTAAATAATACGACTACATATGCAGGAATAAAAGTTTCTGACGCAACATATAACTACTTTGCAAGTGCTACGAAACATTTTGCAGACGCAACAACGGCTGCTGCAAGCTGTGGAGCTTATGCTGCTTTAACTGCTACTTACGCTGCTAAAACAGCTATTCAAGGTGTTCTTGGACTTTGTGCTTACAAAGAATTTGCTGCTGAAGTAATGACTGGCCATGCCTTTGGTCTCGTTATGCCTGAAGTTATAAAAACTGTAGTAGGTGCAGCTGCAAGTGCTATTTATCACCATCCTACAGCTGTTATGACAACTTTTGTCGCAGCAGTAGTAGCTTCACCGGAAAATGCAGCAAAAACTGTAGAGAATGCAGCTTGTACAGTGATGAAAGCAGCAGAGTGTGCATATCACGATGTAGCTGGTATAGTAAATGTAGCAGCAGGTATTGGACATTTTGTTTATGATAACTTACCAAGCTACAGCGAAATGGAACTAGCCGGTAGCGATAGCATGGAAGTAGTAATTCCATGGATGGGAGCTGTTGCGTAAATCTCTAAAATAGCTGATAACTAAAAAAACCTACTCGTGTCATACCGTGGCTTATCCACGGTATCCAGTAAAATAAATAAAAATACTAATAATTTTAGTATTTTTAACTGGAGCCCGTGGTCAAGCGAACTAGGTAACACAGTGAATTTTACCGATCCACGCAACAATGCCATGCGTACATAACATAAAACAATCGATACAATAATACCTACTCCCTCCCAAAAACCTCTCTCTAAAATATTCTCACGTGCTTTTTAAGTAGTAACTTAATAATATTTAACTTAGTTTAATTTAAATTAACTTGTTAACAGCGTTAAATAGTTGAATAATAATTTAATAGAATTAGTAAATAAGTTAGGGGCGTTATTATGTCGAAAGACAACCAACCAACTAAATCACCTATTACTGAGAAGCAGATTAAAGAAATTATTAATGGTGCAAGAAACGACATACGTGATATAGAAGGTTATGTTCTAGGGCAATTAAAAAATCAAATAATAGCAGATAAAAAACCTATAGATATCAATAATGAAGATTTTAAAAAAGCTTTTAAAGGAACATTTGAAGCTGATCCTAATGAAACTTCTACCGTAGAAATAGACGGGAAAAAAGAAGTGGTAAAAAATAACGTTATAAATGTTCCGGCAACAATACTTGCAATAACCGAAAAAATCAATGACGCACAAGATAGAGGAGCTTCATCTAATAATTTTGCAGAACTTAAACAAGAAATGGAAAAGTTTTCTACTGAATTTCGAGAGGCTTTTACTTCTAATGAAAAAATAAATAATCTAATAAAAAATCGTTTTAAACAAGAAGTTATAAATGAAGCTGTACCTTTTAGTGAATTAATAAACGGTCAAGACGCTCAAATGAATATGGGCGAGAAAAAAAACTTAGTTAACAATATATATAAAAATATAGAGATACCCGACAAGTTATATGAAGATATAGTTATAAATGGAAATAATAGCCTTAAAGATCAGCTAGTAGTAAAGATTATAGGACCGGAAATAAAAAAAGCATTTGGCAATCCCCCAATTACTCTTAAAACTAGCTCGGATATACCTTATGAAGTCACAACTTTAGACAAAAATAAACTAACACCCCAAAATATAGAAAACTTTACCAAAGCAGTAGATAATAAGCTTAAAGAGTTGAATGACAGACTAATACTTAATAAGAAAATATTTGAGGATTTAAAACAACTCAATACTTCCATTAGTGATACTCAAATTAAGCAATTTGAAAATTTTTTATCCAAATTAGATACCCCATCTTTAAAACACCATGAAAACAGAATGGCTATTGTCTTGCATGGTATACATAAGAAAGCTGAACTTTCACCTTTGGAAAAAATTTATACAACAATTACAGGACAAAGCCAGGAAGAATATCAAGCTAAAAAAGTAGAAAAGATTTTAACAATGGAACATCTTAACTATAAAGTTATAGATGATACCAAAAGCTATAAAAGCTCACTTCAAACACCTACTCCGGTACAAATAAAGCAAGAAAAAACAAAACTCGTAAAACAAGCTTTAAATACACCGTCTAAGGCAGCTAGGAGTAATCAAATTCAAGCACCTACTTCAGTACAAACGCAAGAGAAAGCAAAACACGTAAGACAAGCTTTAAATACACCGTCTAAGGCACCACCTAAACCTGCTAGGAATTTCAAAACTCCAAATCAAACACCCAATACCTCTAAAGATAGTTCAAAACAGCATGAAAGATAATTTTCTTCAACTGATAAGATATTGACTCAAACTTTGTAAGGCTTGCCTATGCTATCATATCACGGGACAGTTTTTGAAAAGCCCTCTATGTTATCCCTGCGAAGACACTTGAGTGTCAACTTAAAAGAGGTGTCATAACGTGTTCAAGCCGATCTTGTTGCATGGCTCGTTTTATGTCATTCCCGCGGAGGCGGGAAGGAAGTAAAAACCTATAAAAAACTTGTTTTTTAGGTTTATTTTACCAAATATGTAACTTCTATATTAATATTTAAGTTATTTTTCTGGATTCCCGCCTACGCGGAAATGACATAGAGCAGATTTCTCGAGCCATGCAACAACGCTGGTCAAGCCCCACGGTGACAACAGGAAATTGATCCACACAGGCAATGCCCTACTGGAATGACATAGAATAAAAACGGTCCAGTTACCTTACTGATATCTGTTATATTTTATAATAATAAAATTTTATTTCGTTGTTTTTAAAGGCATCTTTTTTATTCCTAAAACCCTTTTTCAAAGAGCTACAGGAAAAATTAATATTACCAGCTTGAGCCGTGTCTGGTCCTTCATTTTTTATTTTCTCTATATCCTTACTACTTGGTACTACAACGGCAATATGCCCTGCTCTTTTTGGGTTAGCATTTTTATATACGGACACAACAAAATATCCTTGATTAGCAAATTTTTGTGCTTGAATAAAATTATCATCACGATTTCCTGCTTTAACAAAATTCCATCCGTTCTTTATTCCATCTGTTTCAAGCCACTCAGCTTGCTTATTTGATAAAGTAGGTATAAATTCTTTATCGCTTTCAGGATGAGGAAGTAGAGACTTATTGGGAAGACCCAAGGCTGCACTAGCGGCATAAGCAAAACAACTACAATGAGTCAAACGCTTTAACTTAGGAGAGTTATATTTTTCCGTTTCTTCTAATAAAGTTTCTCCCGACTTACAATTTATTACATTACCTTTCTGCCATTTTTCCTCAACATTTAAAGAATTAATTACCTCTAAATTTTTTTTAGCAGTTTCTGATATATTATCTGCTCGTGCAGTCATATTAATACAAAGTAAGCAAATTATAATTAATTTTATTTTATTCATTTTTTTCTCATATTAATTTATGAACCTCTATATACAATATATAATATGATAATTCAACTATTAATTGTAATTTTTTATATTTTATTATTCAGAGAAACATAAGAACACTCTATGTTTCTTGACAAATGCTATGCTTTTATATATGCTTCTTCGTATATTAGCAACAAGAAATAAGGCTTAGAAATAAGTACTTCAAGCTTAGCACCCGTAGCTCAATTGGATAGAGTATATGACTACGGATCATAAGGTTAGGGGTTCGACTCCTCTCGGGTGCGCCATTCTGCATTTTTCAGTATTTCTACAAACTTATTAAACGACAGACGCCGCATAAAATCAAGCTTTTCAGATCTTAATGTTAGATTCACAAAAACTAAAGGTGGTATAGCATAATTCATAAAGCTTCAGACAAGATGAATTTAAATGCGAGCCTGCGAAAGCCGTTAAAAATACGTGAACACAGCCGTAAGCGTGAGATTTAAGTAAGAAAGAAACACATGTGTTCCCAGGAAATAAAGATTTTCTCCTATGTAGAGTTATCTTCCAGTTGAGATATTTCTTTTTAGCTTACTGTTTAAAGCTTTCCGTTGTATCATACTATTACCTTTAGTGCTTGCTTTTATGTTAACCATTCCTGTTGGAACGGCACTTCCAATATTTAAAGCTTTCTGCAGTATTTTTCTAGGTATGTGACTAAATCCTATGTCATGTTTTTTACTGTTTTCTAAGTTTTTCTCTAAATTAATCACATGACTAGAGCCGACACTTGCAATCACATTATATCCTTTACCACGAATCTCATTAATTACGTCTGTCATATATTGTTCACGATTCTCATTATAAA
Organism: Rickettsia tillamookensis; assembly: GCF_016743795.2. NCBI lineage: Bacteria > Pseudomonadati > Pseudomonadota > Alphaproteobacteria > Rickettsiales > Rickettsiaceae > Rickettsia > Rickettsia tillamookensis. Next base: position 898,831 of record NZ_CP060138.2, read on the forward strand.
GCGGTGTATTTTTTAAGTGTTCTAAATTCTTACCTTCTAAGCTGATAATTTTGATTCCTTTTTCTTTAGCCGTTTTATATAAAATAGCGTCTTGTAATATAGGTGTATTTTCTAGTTCTACAGGTAGTTTTATAGGAATATCAGGATTTTTTTCATTATACTCTAATATAGTTGCTATTTTAATTACGTCTTTCATACCGAGATTTTCGCCATATTGCTTACGTTCAATAGCTATTACCGTATTTTTATTAATTCTACCATTTTGAATTTCTGAAATTAAAGTTTGAGTATTTTTTGTGTGGTCAGTTAAGTGATTATGTTCTACTCTAATTTCTACTGAGCCTATTTTTGCAGCTTCTTTTGTATCAATTGCTTTAAAATCTATATTTGCCGTAATTACCGCTTCCCTATCAAACTTATTCAATACCTCTTTATTATCATTTACGGCAGCTAAACGCTCGGTTAAATTATATTTTCCATTTACATTTAGCTCTTCTTGTAATAATAAATTAGTAAGGTTTTCTTTTTCGAGGCGAGTAAGATTACTAAATTTCAAGTTTTTGGGTAGATTCAAGTCGGTTGCTTTAGGTTTTTTACTTGACTGTTTCTCAACATTGCTACTAGGCGACTCATCTTCTATACCACCTAGTGTTAACTCTTCATTCTCACTAGAACTATGTTTTCGTTTATTTGTATTTATGCTAGAATTTTTACTTGGCAACTCAATATCGATAGGTAATATGCTCCTATTAAATATTAGTTCTTGCTCACTACTACTGCTGGATAATAAGTCTTGAGAAGAATTAGAGCTTTTACTTGGTAATTTACTGTTGCTAAGTAGTTCATTTTTGTCGTTCTTCACATCATCATTATCACGTTTTATTTTATCTGTATTGGTATTACTACTAGATAGATCAAATATGATATTATTCCTATTAAATACTAGTTCTTCCTCACTACTATTCCTAGATAATAAGTCTTGAGAAGAGCTAGAGCTTCTACTTTGTAACTCTTCAATACTATTAGGTGTAGAGCTCATTTCATCACTCTCTATATCATTAATAGCAATAGAGCTTGGTGTATCTTGAGGTGATTGTAATAATGATGATTGAGCTCTGTTGTCAGGTGGTTGAAAGCTGGAAATATTTAACCAATTTCTGCGATTTATTACTAATTCCTCCTCACTGTTACTATTATCATGTGATAAAGTTGAAAGTTTTTGTGGTGGGGTTTGTGTGTCCTGGTTAGGTGTGCTATCACTAGGAGTTACTATATCTTGGTTAAGTTTTGTACCGGCTTTTAATTGCTCTTTTTTCTTCCTTTCTTCGGCATTGATTATTTCTTTTATTTCTACTAAGGAACTGAGATCAACATTGAGTGCTGCCGGTAAAATCTCAATTATCTCATTTTTTAAGTCATCATTTTCATGAGCTTTCTTAACATCATTAAAGTCTTCCACAGACCAAGTAGGCATTTTCTCGATTTCATTAGAAGTAACTATATAACGCACTCCTCCGGTAATATCTTGTTTTTTTTCTATGTTAAAATTAGAATTCTGCAGAAATTTTTCTGCAGTTTCTGCATAATTCATGGGAGTAGATATATGATATTCATATTTATACTTCTCTGATTCTTGTTGTATATTACTGAGTTCTAAATATAACTTAGGCTCATTATGCTTAGTAATTGAAAATGCAGAGTTATAATCCAATATTTCACATCCCGCAATTTCCGAAGTTGAAATAGATTGCAGTGTCGTATTCAATAAATTATTAATTGATTTAAGTTCTGATTCGTGTCTATGATGAATAAGTGGTTTTATAATATCTTGTAATTCCTGATTAAGTAATTTGTTATATGTACCTATGACATACTTTTTAGCAAATTCATTTTTTCTGGCTTCGTCTGCTTCTTCACGAGATGAAAATTTGTATTCGTTAAAGTTATGGATAAAGTTTATTGCTGTTGTAGGGTCAATAATATTTTTATATATTATTTCTGCATTTTTTAAAGCATATATACCACAATTAACATCAACACCCTTATTAGTTAAATGTCCTCCTTGTTCTTTTGAGTTATTTACAATGGGTTTTACAGTTTGGCCATTAGAATACATTTCTGCCGCTTTCTGAATATCTTTTGGACAATCACCTCCCATAGAATCTTTATAAAGTAGTACCACTTGATCCTTTTCGTCTTTTAAAATAGCAAAACTTGTCCAATGTCCTATCCCTCCAGGTATATTATAAATTCCTATTATAGGCTTATCTAATAGCGGAAATTCGTTTTGAATATTTTTTATGTTTGTGTCATTATCTTTATCTTGGTCACTATTTTGATCTTCAACAAAAATTTTAAAATTTACTTTTGTTTTATCTATCAATTGAGGACTAATTGCATCAAAATCACTATATTGATAAAGATAAGGAAGAATGTCCGGTTTACTTATTCTTTGATTATAAGCATTTTTTTTATCTTCTAGGTTGGGGTCATTTTGTGGACCGGGCTTGTCATTTTTTTTCTTATTTAGTTGTTGTTTTTCTGAAATAAGACGTTGAAGAAAGTCTAACGATATATCAGGATGGACTAATAGCTTTTGATATAACTCATTTGCTGAAAGACTTTGCAGAGTGTTTTCTTGTGCATGAACAAGATCTGCTTGCAATTTTTTTATTTCCTCCAATGCTGAATCAAGTGTAGTAGATACATTTGGTTGTGTTGTAGAAATGATAGGCTGTATTTGTGCTGCAGGAAAGGTGGAGTCATAAATTGCAGCAGCAATTATCTTTTCCCTAGGCTCATTTTTTTCTTCAGCTTCACTAGAAGAAGTGTCAGCTGTCAATTTCTTTTGTCTCTGTTTTTTTAAAGGTTCATTTTCTTTATCTTTTCTCTGTTCTTTCTTCGGATTTATTTTAAGCGGGGTATCCTTAATCTTTAATTCCCCTTTTCCAATATATCTTACTATACCGTTGATTGCTATTTTCTTCTCCTGTTCTGATAAAGTGTTATATTTTTCATATGCTGTTTTACCTAGAAAATCTTCTAACCACTTAGGATTTTTTCTTATAGCATCTATTAAAGCCCATTCATATCCTACTCCATTTCCCCCTCTAGTAGTAATATTAAGCGGTATTAAGTGTTTTTGTTTATTCTTATCGGTAAAATGAAAATTTACATTTTTCGTTTCTTTATTTATAACTAAATCACAACTAATACAACAAAGTTTAGACAATCCTATGTATATTTCTTCACTTAATTGATTATCACGAACTTGAAGTTGTTCTTTTATATATTGTATTATTCTCATTTCAGCATGAGCTTTATCGCTAAGTGGACCATCTAATACAATTTTATATGGTTGTTTTATAGCTTCAATAATTGAAGGGGCAAATTTTTTACTTGCATCAATAATATCAGGGTTTAATGCATCTTCTAATTTCATCAAATCTCTTCTAGCTCTAGCTACTGCCTTAACTACTTTTGGACTTGCCCCGGTTACTTTACAGACTTCTTGTTGAACCTCTTGATTATTATTCGGATATTTTTCTAGTTCTTGCAAAATGCGTGGTAATATATCCTTATGGTCACTATTATTTTTATAATAATATTGTGCAGCATCTAGAAGTAGCTCTTTTCGTTGAGTAGATAGATTTTGTTGTTGTAGAAAATTTTTTTGCTCTTCTTTAGGCAAAGCTGTGTGAGTAGTATAATCTTGTAAATATTTAAAAACTTTTGTGGTATGTGTCTCAATTTGTTCAACTTTCTTTGTGTTAACACTAGAATTATGTAATTCGTTGAACGCTACTAAAATTTGTTTGCCATCAAAACATACGGCACTACATTGGCTATTATATTGAATTAACCTACCTAAGGCATCAAAGCGTCTATTTTGTAAAGGAGTATCATTTTCTTTTATAATCTTTGAGTTAAGTCGAATACGGAAAGCATATGCAAAATTCTGTAGATTTGAGTTGTTGTTGTCATTTAATAGTTCCTGGGTAGGGTTCTCTTCAGCAAATCCAACATGAAATGCCATATAAGGAACAAGCTCTTTTGGAATAATCTTTTCTGTTTTACCTGCTAAAACCGCTAGAACTGCTAATTTTTCAAAACTTTCATCGAGGGCTTCACTATTATTTTTGTGTACTTCCCTATAGTATTCAGTAAGGATTTTTAAGGCAGCTATAGATATAGATTCGTTTAATATAATACTTCTTAATAAAGTCTCTCTCGATTTTTTATCTCTTATGATATCCTCTACTGTCTGGCTATCTACATATTTAACAAACTCTAATTTTAATTTTTCTTTCTGTGCATTTGTTAGATTTGCCATATAAATATTATTTTATAATTTTAATTATTTTCTCCTAAAGCCTCAACGCTTTCCTCAAATATTGAATTATCAATATCATTACCGTCTATTAAAATCGTCATGTTACCTGGAATGCTTTTTAAACTTTCCGCACCCAAATTGGTTATGTTATTATCTCTTAGATCTAATTCCTTTATATGTTGTAGGTGATCTTTGTGATAAAGAAATACTGTAGCAAGATAGGCAGCTCCTAGATCTCCTAATTTAATATTCATAAGAGCTAATTTTTTTAGAAAATTGTTTTTTTGTAGCATGTTTGCTATTGCTTCAAAACCTAGATCTCCTATTTCAATATTATTGCTTATTAGTAAAGTTTCTAACGCTTTATTTTCGATTAATGCAGTAGTAAGTTCTTTTATATTATTATGGGTTAAATTATTGTCATTAAGATTTAGAGTTTTTAACCATGGATTTAATTTTAAAGCAGATGCTATATATTTTATTCCATCCCCTAAGTTATTTTTGTTTAAATCTAAAGTGTCAATGGGGGTTGAGGTTAAAAAACTTCCAATTACTTCTGCACTTTTTTCGGAAATTCTTGTTTCATTTAATATTAATTCTTTAATATATTGATTAGCCATTAAAGCATGAAGTAACTTTATGACTCCCTCGTTTCTAAGGTTATTATACCCTAAATTTAACGACATTAATTTTGCACTGCTAATATTATTTGCGATAATTTCTATCCCTTCGGCAGTAATATTAATTTGTCCTATATCTAAGGATTTTAACGGTAGTTTTGAATGAAACAACTCACTAATAATTGCTGCTCCTTTATTTCCTACTTCACTACTACCTAATGCTAAAGAACTTAAATTAGGGTGATTTTTAATAGCATCTATTAATATTCTTAAATCTTCTATTTTCAGCGAAATAGAATTTAAAGATAAATATTCAAGGGAGGTATTATCTGCTAAAGCATCGATAAGAATTTTTATTTTTTCACTATCTAAAGAAGTAGAATTCAGGTTTAAATGTGATATTTTATTTAACTTTACAATTTTGCTTAGATTTTTTATATCCTCGTTACTAAGGTTGCTGCCATATAAATCAATTTCTTTTACTACAGTATTTTTCTCTAAAGTTTTAATTACAATTGACAAAAAACTACTATCTTCTTCATACGGTAGTTCTACACGAACAATTTCAGGATCATTATTCTTAATTTTCTGCAACAATAAATCATTTCGGCTGAGGTCAGTTTTTTGTCTTTTGGGAGACTCATCTTTCTTAAAATCATCTATGCTAGGTAAAACTGTTTGTTCTAAAGGACGTTTTAAATCTTCTCTTTTCTTTAACTCTTGTGCCACTTCTCTCATATTAAACTCTTGTTTTAAATTAATAATATTTTTCTAATTCTGTATTTCTATTTTAGAATTATTAATAAATTACTAAATTTTTAACATTTTTTCAACTTATATTTTATTTTTATGAGATTATACTGATAATCTCTTCTAATTATATTTAAGTAATTAAGTTAGATATGGTTTGAGAATTGTACGAAATTTTTAATCTTGCAGTGAATGGAAAATATGTTCTAATTAGCAACGTAAATTGATCTTTCATGATAAGACTCCCTATTAAGCACTAATAAGTCAAACATAACTATAAATATTATTGCCATTACTAATTATAATTAAATCATAATCTGACAACAAAAATAGTAATTTATTCTGACTTTATACTTTACTAGGAAGCTAAGCTAGATGAGTATTTATTTTTAAAATAAATCATAAGATATTTATATAAGTTAACATATAAATTAAATATCCTCAAATGTAATCTAAATAAAAAGTAATATAATTTAATAAACTGTAACTTTTTTAGTTGCAGCTGGTGGTTTCATTTCCAATGATTAAATACTTTTAATTGGGTAGCGGCACCACTATATACAGTACCGGACGACTTTTAAAAAGCCCTCTATGTCATCCATGCAAGGCATTGTTGCGTGGACTGATTTTCCGTCATTGCGAGAAGAATTACGTAGTAATTCGATGAAGCAATCCAGTCAAAAATTCTGATTTACAGAATTTTTTAATCTTTTCCTGGATTGCCTCGTCGCTTCGCTCCGGCGTTGTTGCATGGCTCGGAAAACCTGCTGGGTGTCATACCGTGGCTTGTCCACGGTATCCAGTAAAACAAATAAAAATACTAATAATATTAGTATTTTTAACTGGATCCCGTGAATAAATCACGGGATGACAACAAAAAAATCGAGCAATGCAACAACGCCCTTCGCTCCTCGCAATGACGGTTTTAGTATCCACGCAACAATGCCTTGCATGGATGACATAGAGGGCTTTTTAAAAGTCGTCCGGTACTATGACTACATAGTTACTAATATATTTAAAGTTAAAAAATTATTTTGTTATTGCAATTTTTTAATTTTTACTGTAATTGTAATCAACTATTATTAATAACAATAGACTTATTGCATACGTAGTTAATAAAGAGGAATTTGAAGAAAACACGAAGCACAGGACCGCAGCATACATTATAGTACGCGAGGATGAGGGGCTAGGATTGACATACAAATTACCTTTAGAAATAAGTTATGCAATAAGTCTAATAAAAAATAACTTTTTATGGAAGATATAAGCTCTTGGAAAGAAAAGTTTGAAGTTTGCGTTTATGCTAAGAAACTACTTGATAAACTTGAATATTTAAACACTAAAGTAAAAAAAACTGTAGACCTTGAAGAAATTAAAAAAGGCATTTTCTATGCTCGTAAATATCACGGTTCTCAAATGCGTCAATCCGGCGATCCGTATTATTCGCACCCGATTGAAGTGGCAATTATGCTTGCGGTATTTGTAGCTGAAGAAGCTCCTAAACTTTATACTTCTAACATGATAAATGCTGCTCTACTTCATGATACTATTGAAGATACAGAACTTACCGAAGAAGTCATAACTACAATTTTTGGGCTAGAAGTTGCAAACCACGTAGAGGGTTTAACTAGAATCAAACCTTACGGAAAAATTAGTGCCGAAGAAAGCCTCAATTTATTAATTCAGCAAAAAAGATATGATACAGCTCTTATAAAATTATTTGATAGAATCCATAATATACAAACATTAGGAGCTAAATCACCTGAGAAAATAGAAAAGATACTGAATGAAACCCTTAAGGCTTTTCTAATTATTGCTGCTTATCTTGAGGTATATAGTATAGAAAAAGAGCTGATTAGGCTTACTAAAGTGTACTGCTTAAAGCCTAAAAACGCTATACCTTTTGGGGATAATTCCCAGCTACTATCTCTAATCCTCTAAAATGATTTATACCAAATATATACCCTAATGAGACTGGAAGCATAACAATTAATAATCCCCAATAATTAAATAATTTTATTAAATAAATCATTCCAAAAGAAGTAATTGCGTATATTAAGGCACGTGCTGCTGCATACATAAAAGTACTATATGTAAATCTTTTAAAAATTGGTAAATGTTTAAAAAATATAGCAGCAGCCGGTTCTACTCCCGGAGCGAATGCTACTAAAAATGATTGAATACACAGTAAAGTAAAAGGAGTTTTAACGCAAAATATCAATAGGTATGGACATATTAATACAAAAACCAAAAACATTATTGATACAAATTTTAGAATTTTTAAAGGATGTATTTTATAGCTTAAGTAAAGTAATACAAAAAAACTGGCTAATTCTGATAATGAGACAATAAAATTATGATTAATAATTTGCTCTGGATTATAATTAAACGAATGTTTTAAAATATCGCTACAATGTACATAAACAAAGTAGAAACATATAGGCCATGCACAATTTATTAAAAATATAGCAAAAGCCGTTTTCTTATTAACTTTTTCATTCCAAACTACACTAGTTTTTAAAATTTCAGGATCCTTATTAATCTCAATCATAGCTTTTGTTAGTCTAAGCTTTGCGTTAACAAACTCAGGTGTTTCTCGAAGCTGTTTTCTTGCTACTGTTCCAACTAAAGCAACTACAGCTCCAATAACAAAAATAATACGCCAATTAATACCTAGGGAGAGTATTAACGATGCTACCCCTAATGCACAGTTTGTGCCAAAAGTAGAAAAACCAGCTATTAATGAGACGATAGGATATTGTATTGGAGGAGCAGTAATTTCCGTTAAATATAATTCTGCTCCAACTTTTTCACCCATCGATGACATACCCTGCACTATACGACATAATGTAAATATTAAGGCTGCTGTAAATCCTATTTCTGCATATGTTGGAACAACCGCTATAAGTAAACACGAAAGTGCCATTAAGAAAGTTGTAATTATTACTGTAGTTTTTCTTCCTATATTATCACCTATCCAACCGAATATTAAAGCTCCTACCGGTCTAAAAACAAAAGTAGCACAGAAAGAAAAAGCAGCAAGAAGAGAATGAGTATACGGGTCTGATTTAGGGAAGAAAAGCTCGTTAAGAAGTACTGCCATATGCACATACAACATAAGATCAAAATATTCTAGAAACGTACCTATTGAAAGAAGACCTACTGCCTGCTTTTGTTCACTTGTTAAATTTCTTTGTTCTTTCTCGTAGCCACGCATAAATTCTTTACAAAAAATTAAATTGTAAAGAAAATTATACTGTTTTATATAAAAGTCAATAGGAATTTTCGCTTTATACGATAAATAAGGAAATGAAGTGCAACTTAACCTACTTCATATACTAATGCGTTGATCTTATGTGAATATGGCATAACCTCACCGATAGTGGAAAACTAAGACCTACTAAAAACCAGGTTAAATAAAATTTATAGCCCAAATATTGTTTGAATAAATAATTAATATATTCAATCAAAGCTACTGAAGCGACAATTATAGCTAAATTAATAAAACGATTTAATTTTGATTGAGGAAGATCAAAATATTTATAAAACAGCCCCCAAGAAATAGTAAAACCGAGTAATCCCCAAAATACCGTCCATACCCAAGCAAGACAATTCACCTCAATAACTTTAAGATAAGCTACCATCGGTGCGGTTAATAGCCATAAAAACACTCCAAACATATAAGGATATTTTTGAATAATCTCTTCTTTGGTTAAACTATATATAACAGCAATAACCATTATTCCGATTGTTATAGATGCAATAATATCAACCGGATAATGATAGCCCTTATAAATCAGCGAAAATCCTATACCGGTTAAAATCATTACTATTATTATTCTTAATAAGGAATATCTAATATTCGCAAAAAACCAACCGTAAAATACTACACCACTGCTCATATGACCGCTAGGGAAAGCAAAACCTTTAATATTTAGAGCAGGATTTAAAGGTATTTCAAATGTATATTTTAATAATATATTTAAAATTGTAGTGAAAAGTAATACACAAATAGCTTGTGCAAATAGCTGCCTCCTAAATATAGTAAATCCGAGTATTATGATAATCTCATAACAATATTCTTGTCCAAATAACAAAAAAAATTTTGTTAAATATTGAAAAAAAATATCCTTATTCATTGCTTTACTTAATTTTATTTATATATAATTGAAGTTATCATAAATAATAAGCTATAGATATGAAAAATATTTTTCGCAAATTTGTATTTGCTATTTTCTTATGTTTAATAAATTTACAACTAATTGCTGCAAGCTTTAACGAAAAAATACCTTTATATTTTAAGTTAACTAATGAAAATCTGTTAGCAGGACAAAATTCGTTAAATATTGACCTTTGCGACTCTAGAATTAAAGAATGGTGTACAAAACCGCAAAGAGAGCTAGGGCTTAACGGAAAAAGAATGAATGATTACATATCTATTTCGCCTGATATTAAAGGAGAATGGCGATTTGGCTGGTGGTATAACATAAATTTTACTCCAGAAAGCAATTTTGCAGCTCATCAAACTTATAAGATTACTATCGAAGATTATATATTTCCTCAGTTTATCGGTCTAAAAAGTAATAATATAAGTTTTACAACTTTACCTCTACTTCCTGTTATTAAAGAAATGAATTATCTACAGGATAATATCGATATTTCTAAAAAATTCGTTCAAACTAAAATAGCCTTTAACTACCCTATAGAGCCTAAAACTTTAGAAGAAAGAATAGAATTTATAAAATCTTCAACCAAGGAAAAATTACCGTTTTCTATCAAATTCAACACATATAATACGGAAGCTACGATTATTACTAATATACCACCGCTTACAGATAAAGAAGATACAGTTTCCGTAATTATAAAAGACGGTGTTAAACCTCTATATGGGGGAGAAATTTTTACATATAAAAATGTAGAAGATCAAAATAATAAGACGCCGAATAATATAAGATATTCTTATAAAGAAAATGTATTAATTCCAAGTCTATCCTCATATTTAAAAATCACTAATAGTACTGCTACAATTGTTAAAGATGATAAACTAAAACCGGAACAGATAATTATAATTACTACAAATACACCGGTTTCGGGTGAGGATATAAAAAAACATTTAGAGTTATTTTTATTACCACAAGATAAACCGGCTTTCTTAGGAGTTGCAGACAAAAAAAACTATAACTGGCAAAGTCCGAACGAAGTAACGGCAGATATCCTTAAATCGAGTGAAAAAATAAATTTTGAGCTTTTGCCTTCCGTTCCAAGCATTACTACCACGCATAGTTTTAAAGTAGATACGCTGCCGAAAAGAGGATTGCTTGTTAAAGTAAATAAAGGTGTTAAAACATCAGATAATTTAACACTTGGTTCAGATTACTCTCAAATAGTACAAATACCGGACAACCCTAAAGAAGTTAAGCTAATGTCCGACGGCTCTATTCTTTCATTAGCTGGCGAAAGAAAGCTTCCCGTATATTCACTTGGCATAGATAAATTATATGTAGAAATCGATAAGATTAATCAGCAAGAAATTAATCATTTAATCAGCCAAACAAATAGATATAATATTTTCCAAAATCCGACTTTCATAAATGAATATAATTTTAATGAGTATAATATTTCTGAAGTATTTCAAGAGGAAGTAATAGTTAATTCCCCCAATTTAAATTTACCTAATTATACTGATTTAGATTTCAGCAAATATTTTAATTTAGAAGAAGCAGGCAGCTATTCTAAGGGATTATTTCTAGCAAAAGTTTATGCTAAAGACAATAATAATAACATTATATCTCAAGATAAAAGATTAATTTTAGTTACCGATCTTGGTTTTATAGTAAAAACCGATAAAAGCGGAACACATCATATATTTGTTTCTTATATCAGTAACGGTAAACCGGCCGGTGGCGTTAAAGCAGATATTATAGGACTTAACGGTGAGGTGTTAGTAAGCAGCAAAACCGATAGTAAAGGACATGCCGTTTTATCAAATATAAATGATTTTACAAAAGAAAAAGCTCCAGTGGCTTATATATTAACTACTAAGGATGATTTTTCGTTTATGCCGTATAGTAGAATTGATAGGCAAGTTAATTATTCTCGGTTTGATGTAGCAGGAGCCGTTAGTTCCGATCAAGGGTTAAAAGCTTATTTATTTTCTGATCGTGGCATCTATAGACCAAGCGAGCAAGGCCATATAGGTATTATGCTCAAACAAACCGATTGGCAAGGAAAATTTGACGGCTTACCTTTAGAAATACAAGTAACTAACCCTAGAGGAAAAGTAATAGATAAAAGTAAAATAGCTCTAGATGCAGAAGGATTCGGCGAATATTTATTCTCAACGCTTGATGATTCCTTAACCGGTTTATATAATATAAGCTTATATTTAGTAGGAGATAAAGGCAGCAATAACTATCTTAATAGCGTATCTGTCAGGGTTGGTGATTTTCAGCCTGACCGCATGAAAATAAACATAAACTTCAATAACTCACAAGATGAGCTATGGACTAATCCAAAAGACCTCAAAGCAAATGTTAACCTTGTAAATCTTTATGGCACTCCTGCAGAAAATAGAAAAGTTAGCGGCTTTATTGATATTAGACCTACCGAGTTTTTCATACCTAGCTTTAAAGAATATAAATTTTATAGTAGCAAAGGAAATAAAGAGTTTTTTAACGAACGTTTAGGAGATATTACTACCGACTCTACAGGTACGGCAAATTTTGACCTTAATCTTGAAAAATATTATAATGCTACTTTTAATCTAACATTTTCAGCAGAAGGATTTGAGCCTGACTCAGGAAGAAGCGTAAACGCAAGCAAATCGCTTATAGTTTCACCTCTGCCTTATATTATAGGATTTAGAAGCGATAGCGATCTAAAATATATTAAGAAAAAAGCTGCTTCAACAATAGAATTCATAGCCATATCAAATAAAGCAGAAAAAGTAGCTGTACCTAATTTAACTCTTAACTTAAAAAAGATTAATTATGTAAATAACTTAGTAGCAGATAGTAACGGTAATTATTCTTACAGTTCAGTACCTATTGAGACTAATATATCTTCTAACAAGGTTAATATCGCAGCAAACGAAAGCTATATTTATAAAGTGCCTACTAAAGAAGCAGGCGATTACGTTATTTACTTAACTGATAAAGAAGATACAATCTTTGCTCAAACTGAATTTTCGGTAATAGGTGAAGGAAATGTTACAGCTAATTTAACAGACAAAGCAAATTTAAAAGTTAAACTTGATAAAGATGATTATAAAGCCGGCGATAACATTCTTTTAAATGTTATAACTCCTTATACAGGTTATGGATTAATTACTATCGAAACAGATAAAGTACATAATTTTGTATGGTTTAAAGCTGACGAAAATAATAGTATTCAAGAAATAAAAATCCCTGATGGTTTTGAGGGTAAAGGATATGTAAATGTACAATTTATAAGAGACATAGAAGCTACGGAAATCTTTATGTCACCGTTTAGCTATGCAGTAGTACCGTTTACTGCGGGCATTTATAAACATAAACAAGATATTGAATTAACGCTTCCTACAAAAATTAAATCAGGCGAAAAATTAACAATTAATTATCGTACTGCAACCCCAGGTAAAATCATAATATTTGCCGTTGATGAAGGGATATTATCATTTGCCGGTTATCAGACTCCCGACCCGCTTAATTACTTTATTAACGATAAAGCCTTGGAAGTCCGAACATCACAAATCATGGATTTAATATTACCTGAGCGTCCTTTATTAATGAAAGCTTATATGGCGGCTCCTGCCGGAGACGGTTTTATAAATGTCGCTCGAAACCTTAATCCGTTTAAAAGAAAAAGCCAGCCTCCGGTAGCATTTTGGTCAGGAATTTTAGAAGCAGATCTTGATGAGAGAGAAGTCACATTTGACATACCAAGCTATTTTAACGGCACTTTAAGAGTTATAGGGGTAGCCTCAAGCCTTGACGCTATAGGAACTTCCAAAGCTGATTTATTAGTCCAATCCGAGCTTATTATCAATCCAAATTTACCTTTATTTGTAGCTCCGAATGATGAATTTACAGTACCGGTTACAATCTTGAATAATCTACAAGACTCAGGTAATGCCCAAGTTTTTGTAAATATTGAAACAAGCGAAGGACTAAAAATATTAGACTATCCGGCAGAAATACAAATAGATGAAGGTAAAGAAGCAACCATTAATGTTAAATTAAAAGCAACGGATAAACTCGGTTCGGCAGATTTCAAAGTCACGGCTTCTATAAATCACCTAAAGCCTAGTATAATATCTATGGCAGTAGTGCATAGCTCAGAATTAACTAGTACTACGAGCGTTCGTCCTGCTAGTCCGAGCGTTACAACAGTTGATACAGGCTTTATTACAGACAACAAAGCTAATTTAAAAATCTTGCGAGATTTATATCCTGAATTTGCTAAGCTGCAAATTTCCGCTTCTAAATCACCGCTAGCTATTATTTCCGGCTTTAAAGATTTCCTAGATAATTATCCTTATGGTTGCACTGAGCAATTAATAAGCCAAAATTTTGCTAATGTTTTATTATATAATGAACAAGAGCTAGTTCAGATTCTTAAAACTGACCGCAAGAAAATGGATGAATCCTTATCGAAAGCATTTCAAACCCTATCGGAACGCCAAAATTATGACGGTGGATTTAGGTATTGGAACAATTTTAACGACGATTCTGACCCTTTTATTTCCGTTTATGCTATACATTTCTTAAGCGAAGGGATAACTAGATATTTAGCCGTTCCAAGTGATATTTTTAATCAAGGTATTTACTACTTGGAGAATATGGCTAACAGATCAATAAGCTCCTTAGATGAAGCAAGAGAAAAGGCATATGCGGTTTATATCCTAACAAAAAATAGCGTTATTACTACAAGCTATATTGCAAATATTTTAAAATATTTAGACGAGTACCATAAAAATACATGGCATGATGATTTAACTAGCGTTTATTTAGCTGCTAGCTATAAAATGCTACAAATGAATGAAGAAGCGGATAAATTATTAGATAGATTTACTCTAAATAAACCGATACCAAAAACAGACTATCAATATTATAATCCTCTAATAAAATATAGTCAGTATTTATACTTAATTTCTCTGCATTTCCCTGAAAGACTCAAAAACTTTGACCCAAAAATTGTACAGGATATCGCTCTTTTTGCTAAGGATAACTATAATAGTCTATCGGCAAGCTACGCCATTATGGCAAGCCTTGCATATGCTGATAAGATAAATAATGTAGATGAGGCTACTATTAAGGTGACTTCTACAGGTAAAGAAGTTACTTTAAAAGGCGATAAAGTGATGATTGCTGAGCTGTCAGTAGAAAATAAGGATATAGACTTAACATCCTCAAGTAACGGCTTTTTCTATCAGCTTTTAACTTCAGGCTATGATAAGCAATTAATAGAAAATAAAGAGATAGTTAAAGGCATAGAGATAACCAAAAAATATCTTGATGAAAATAATAAAGAAATCAGTAAAGTAAAATTAGGTGATAATATTACGGTGGAAATCACTATGAGATCAGCTAGTAATAAAACCTTAAGCAATATGGTGATACTTGATTTATTACCGGCAGGTTTTGAGCTTTTACCGGATAATAATAACGTAAATATATTAGCACGAACGCAGGAAGTAATGATATGGAAACCGATATATATCAATAATCGTGATGATAGAGTGATGATTTTCGGTACTATTTCTGATCAAAAAATGACATATCAATATAAGATTAAAGCGATTAATAAAGGTATATTCGCAACTCCTGCCATTTATAGCGAAGCTATGTACGACCCTCAAACTTACTATCGTGGTGTTATAGGCAATATTATTGTGGAGTAGAATGTATGATAAAAATTACAAAAGCCAAAGAGGCTTATGTTTTAGGGAGAATTATTATCGCCTATTCTACTACAAATGCTTATTATGGAAGAGAAGAAGCAAATATATTTGGTGATAATGTAACTTTTGCTATAGTAAATCCTATAGCAGATATATGGACTTCATATGTAGGCAATAATAGTTGTGACGGTGAAATAGTATTAAAACTTGATATATTTAGCAAAGCAGATTCCTATTATATACCTACGTTGTTGAGCAATGAAAATTTAAAAAATAGCGGTGTCGATTATTTAGATGTAAGATATGCTACTGCCAAAGAAATAAATACATTAAAAAATTTAGTTCAAACTAATAAGATAAAACTTGGGGATCACAAGCAAGAGCAAGCATTGAAAATTTTAACAACTTATTTAGCAGAGGAAATACCGCCTCATCCACATTTATGGCTTCCCGTTAAAGAAGGATTTGTTCAATATTGGCAAAAAATAGACCTGTATAAAATTCTTGAAGAAGATGCACTAACTACTTTAGGAAACACAGACGATCAAATGAAATGTAAACTATGAATGCAACAGAACTATATGAAGAAAGTTTAGCATATGAAGGAAGCAGGCTATTATATCGATGCTATGTTAAAATATGTTAATGCCTTAACTTTCGATAGAAAATTAACTGTAGTTTATAATAAAATAGGCGATTTATGGAGTAATTAGCAAATTAATTTCTTGTTTTACCGCTTTAGCATATTTTTGAAGACTTAAAAAATTAGGAAGATGATGCCCACTTTCCATTCTTGCTATTTGAGCCTGAGAGGTAGACATTTTTTTAGCAACATCAGCTTGAGTCATATGTGATGCAAGACGGGCTTTTATTAAAGCCTTTGCTATCTCAAATTCTATTTTTTTTTCCTCATAAGCTTTCGCTACTTTAGAGTTCAATAATAACTCTTTTTTAAACTCATTAAAGTTTTTCATTAAAACCTTCTTTTAATCTAGTTTTAGCTATTAAAATGGCAGTTTTAGGAGTTTTTTTCGTTTTCTTGACGAAGCTATGCAATATTACTATTTGCTTGTCTTTAGCTAAATAATATATTGACCGTGCTATATTATCTTTACCACATAATCTTAGCTCCCAAAACTTATCCTCTATATTTTTTGTATGCGGCATCCCTACATTATATAGACTAAACTCAATCAACAATTCACATACGTATAAAAAATCAGCTTGCAGATCATAACTAAGTTTTTTCACTTCTTTTTCTGCAGCTTTATTTATAAATGTTATGGTCCATTTTTTCATATGAGTAATATATCATATATGATATATTACTCAATAACTTTTTATTAAAACTTAAAATTTTTATTTTTTGACTCTTAAAATACTCTCAGTTTCTCGATCGTTTTTGGATCTTTTGCAAGTTCTAAAAATATTTTCCGCTCATATTCTAATAACTCTTCCTCATTCGTTTCGTTATGTTTATCAATAATATTTTGGAACTCAGCAAGTACTTTATTTTGTAGCTCATTATATTTTGACGTATCTATTTCATTTGCTAAATTTATTTTAGGCAAAGTAATTTTATGCGGAATCGGTACTATCTTTTTAGATATGTTTAATTTTAAAGCTTCATCTAAAATATAATGCTTGTTTATATTTACTTGTATATTCTCTATATCATAATCTGCTTTAAAGTAATCTGCCGAGCTTGTTTTATTCTGCTCTATAATATTTCTGATATTTCTAATTAATTTAGCTTTATCTCCCTTGCTTCGAGCAAACATTTCAGTAACACCGCCCCATCCCGGTATTAAACCGACGCCAAGTTCTACAAGTCCAGTGCTAAGTTCCTGATTTGCTACAATATAGCTTGAGTGCAATAGTAGCTCACATCCACCTCCAAGTGCTACTCCTTTAGCACAACTAACAATATGAATCCCTGAATATTTTAAGTGCAGCATAGTTTGCTGTCCAACTTTTAATAAATTTTCTAGATCATGAAAATTATCGTCTTCAATATAAGAAAGAAGAAGCTTTAAATCTGCACCGGCAGAAAAATTATTTCCTTGCGGATAAATATAAAGATTCTTGCCGTCATTTTCGGCTTTACTTGCTGCTTCTTGTAGCAAATAAAACACATTATGGTTTAAACAATTCATTTTTGTAGTAATAATAAAAATGAAATTCTCACGATAATTTATTAGCTTTGCAGAATCATTTTCTAATATTATCTGACTCTCTTTTAAAATATCCTTGTGAGGATTAAATTTTTGCTTATCAATTTTTTGATATTCTTTATTGGATAAATATGGAGGAAGCGAGAGATGCATTAAATCAGCATTTTTAATTACCGAATCCCAACCGTCTTTAGCGGCGATAGTCAATAATTCAAATGGACCGTATTTCCAGCTATAACCAAGCTTCATAGCAGCATCGATATCATAGATATTATCGGTTACAGATGGTACTAAGCTTACTAAATAAATATAAAATTCCGTGATAATTTCGGTAAAAAATTTACCGTAAACCGAATTGCTTGCAAGAAGCTCATCAAGGTTATTAAACTCTGTCTCTACTTTTTGAACAGAGTTATAAGATAAATCATTTATATTGATAACTTCCTTAATTTTCTTACCGTTTGATACCGATAAGCGATAAAATCCACCGCCGCCTTTACGCCCAATTAATTTCTGCTCAATCATCTTATCAAGAACAGGGGTATTTACATATATTTTATGATAAGCATCATTTGAGTCAAGAGAGGCAACTAATGAGCTTGAAATTAACTTCATTACGTCATGTCCGATAAGATCATATAAACCGAAAATTCCCGTACTAGGTAGTCCCAGACATGAAGTAAATATTTTATCTATAGTAACAAAATCAAGTTTTTGATTTATCGCTTTGCGAACCACTAATTCAAGTAAAAAACACCCTACTCTATTAGCAATAAAACCGGGCGTATCGTTACATTTTACTATAGTCTTACCAAGCATTTTGCTTAAAAACCCTGAGACTCTTTCTATTACTTCAGGCTTTACCGTAGGGTCTATAATTAACTCAAGCAGTTCCATATATCTTGGCGGATTGAAGAAATGCGTAATAACGAATCTAGATTTAATATTATCCGGTAAATTTTCTTTGAGCCTTTTAAGCGGTAATGTAGAAGTATTCGAAGCAATAATTGCATCTTCTTTAAGATAAGGAATAATTTTGCTATATAATTGGTGTTTGATTTCTAACTTCTCAACAATAACTTCAATAACTAGATCACATTCTTTAATTAAATCTAAATCATGTTCCAAATTACCTAGAGTAATGAAATTTGCTTTATCCGGAAAAGACAAAGGAGGAGGTTTTTGTTTATGCAAATTTTCCACGGCAGTTTTGACTATTTTATTCGGATCATCGGAATCTTTAGCGATAATATCAAGTAATACGACTTTATGAGACGAATTAGCAATCAACGCTGCAATCCCTGAACCCATAACTCCAGAACCGATAACACAAACTTTCTTTATTTCATTTTGCATAAATTACCTTCTGTGTCACCCCGTGGCTTGACCACGGGGTCCATAAAACAATTAAAAAAGACTGGATACCGTGGACAAGCCACGGTATGACAGATGAAAAATCTAGGTCATAGCAACACTCATCACATATACCGACCCTGCCCCCGCTTGTTGTAAAATTTTAGCACATTCATTTATAGTAACACCGGTGGTAACGACATCATCGACTAATAAGATTTTTTTACTTACAATATTATATTTTGTGTTAAATTTGATACTACCATTTATATTATTTTTGCGTTGTTTTCGTGAAAGAAAAGTCTGAGACTTGGTCCATTTTGATTTAGTTAAAATATCGGCTTTTAACATTTTATCGGTAACTTTTGCAATTTCAATAGCTAGAATATGAGCAGGATTATACATTCGTAGTAACCTCTTAAATCTATTCATAGGTACAGGTATGATTAAATCAATATCTTTTATATCCTCGCTATATCTATTATATAAAAGCTTCGCAAAGGTCTTAGCAAATATCGTCTTATCCTGATATTTAAACTGATGAACTATTTTTTTGCTATGCTCATTAAACTTAAATAAGCTACGTGCTAAATTATAATTAGGTTTGTTGCTATAACAATTTCCACAAATACAGTTATCTAAAATTTTTATACTAAATCTTTGTCCACATATACTGCAATAGGGTCTTGCTATAAACTCGAGCTTCTTCCAACAATCGCTACAAAATTCACCGTTCCCCCCTAATATTTCCGAACAGCTTAAACATCTCTGCGGCAAAATATAGTCTATTACACTATTATAAGCTTTAACTAACAATCAAACGCCTCTAGAAGATTCATGATGTTTTGAAGCATTTGGTGTTGATTGCGATGATGGTGAGCTAGTACCATAACGAACCCCCTTACCGTGTGACAAATTCTCTTGCATATGGTGTGCTTGCTGCTGTGCTTGCCCACGTGCCTTGTTTTGTTCAGGTTTTACTTTATTACCAACATTTAGATTTATATAAGATGGAGATATTTCTTCCTTTTTACCGTATATTTCTTTTAAATCCCCAAATTGCGATTCAACAAAATAACCGACTCCTGCTTTTACTGCTGATTTAGCTTTTTCAAAATTAGTTTTTTCAGCAGGAGGAGCGAATTCAGGTCTCTCTGCAACCTTTGCTCTAGTTACATTAAAATGTTCTTTTAACTGCCCCTCACTTAATTGATCAATTTTAGGGGTTGTAGCTAAAAACTCTTCTAAGGCTTTGGTATCTATTTTTGCTTGCCTTTCTTTTTCAAGCAAGTCTTTCTTATCTTCATAATTTCCTATTGATGTTTTTAAACTATTTATTTGGTTTATTTTATCTTTTTTTCGTTCCATACGTACTAATTTTGTGTCTGCTTCACCTATAACATTACTTCCTCCTCCAATAAAACCAGCTGCTAAACCGGTTATAATACCACCTGCTGAACTTGCTTGTGCCACTAATGCTGCTACTTCTAAAACATTATCCCGAACTGCCTTTAAAATTTCTTTAGTTCTCGTAGTATTTAACTTTTTAGGTTCAGGAGTTTCTTGATAAATTTTAGGTAATTTAGTATCCAAAAAATTTTTAAGTGCAGAACTATCTTTTCCTTTATCTATTTGAGTAGCAACTACTAACTCTGCTTGCTTTACATAATTAGCTTTAATATTTTCTCTCTATCTAAATGCTTATCTTCTCTTACTTCTAAAGTTTCTTTTCCGACATTATAAGCAACAGCTGATAAAGAAAGTGCAGCAAGACCAAGTCCAACTGGCGTCGGGTTAAGGGCTAACGACACCATGACACCACCAATTTTTGCCGTACGTTTTACTGCCTTACTCCCCAATGTTTTATATGTTGTCTCTAATACATTTACTGCCCTTTCAGCACCCGGTAAAGTTTTTATTTTATCAAGCACCTTATCGACAACACCGGGGCTTGGTGCACCTTTTTCTTTAATTTTTGCACCTTGCTGAAGTTTATCAACCGGATCATAAGCTTTTGCTACTTTTTCTCCAACGTTAATTACTCCTTCTACTATATGAGTAGGATTAGCGATAACTTTACTACCCTCCTTTACCACTTCGATTGCTACTCCACTTGCAGCGATTCCGGCACGAGCGACTCTAGCACCGTAAAGTGCCGTATCCTCTTTCAGCGTTCTTTTTCCTGCCGGCTTATTTTGCGATTGCCGTTCCCGTGGAGGCTCAGAAGCTTTTGTTTGTACTACTTCTAAAGGCTCTACTCTTTCAGGGGTATTTATTGAAGATTTAAGCTTATTATCTTCTGCTGCATTTTTTACTCCTTCTTCAGGAGTATTAATAGATGATTTACTGCTTAAATTTTCTTTACTCATGAATATCTCATAAAATTATATATCATTGTCGTCCCGTGGCTTGACCACGGGATCCAAAAACAATTAAAAAAGACTGGATCCCGTGGAGGGGCCACGGGATGACATATTATCTCTTCCCCATCGCATAGTTAGTAATCAAGGTTTTTACAGGTTTAAAATTATTTATCGCCTTAAATCCTATTTGTCTTAAACATCTTAAATTTTTGGAATAATTTGAAAAAATATTATTTAACTCATCAGTCAGCTTATACATAATAAAATTATCCTCTTGCCTTAGCTTTTGATATTCTTGTAATGTACCATTATTACTAACAATTATACTCAAAGTCTCTATATCCTTTATACCCTGATTAAGCCCCTGTCCTGCTAAAGGATGTACTGTGTGAGCAGTGTCGGCAATAAGCACTATCTTATTATGAAAATATCTATTTGCTATACGAGCTTTTAGCGGAAAACTACTAATCTCACTATCAATAGTAACTTTACCTAGGGAATTACCAGCATTTCTTTGAGTTAAAAATCTAACTTCTTCTACGGGCAAATTAACAATTAAAGCAGCCTGATCAGGAGAAGTCGACCATATTACGGATGAAGTATATTGATCTTTTAAAGGCAGCAAAGCAAAAGGACCAAGCGGCAGGAAATGCTCCATAGCACAATTTTCATGCGGCTTTTCATGCTTAATATTAAATGTAAGGGCAGTTTGATAAGGTTTCTCAATTTCATTAGCAAAGTAATGAGACCTCACTTTTGAATTTGCTCCGTCACATATAATTAATAAGTTACATTTAATTTGTTCGTCATCAAATTTTATAATCGAGTAGTCATTATGACTTATAACTTCTTGATATTGTTTATTATCAATTAATGTTATCAATGGATTATTAGTTACTTTTGATAATAATATTTTTTTAAAATCGCTATTTTGAACTACATAGCCGAGCAAACTATCATCATCATTTCGTAAGTCTAATATCTCGGATGCTTTATTGTCGACTACATATACATCTTGCATTCCTGCAACACATTCTTCCAAATCTTTCCATATATCAATAGAGGATAAGAAATTTTTAGAATGCGGCGTTAAAGCAGTCGTTCTTATATCTTTAAAAAACTCCGGGCTTTTTACCGATTTACTCTCAAATATAGTAGTTTCTATGCCTTTTTTTGCAAAAGAAAGAGCAGTTAGCATACCGCTAAGACCACAACCTAAAATGATCGTATTAATCTGTTTTGTTTCTATTGGAGTCATGTATAAAATATTTTAAATAACCGTTTGTTGCTATAAAGCTTAAAAGAAAGTAAATAATTGCTATATCCAAATATGAACTATTTCCTGAATACAGCCCTAAGCAACAAATAAACAAGCTAATAATAGCCGTAAAACTGTTTAGAATTAATAGCTTAGTAAAAATATCCGTTTTTCTGATAAATAGGTAGGTTATTAAGCAAATAAATAATGAAATAATAATTAGAAAGATGTTAAGCATAATTTTTAAAATTGGTTTTTCCGTCATTGCGAGAAGAATTACAAAGTAATTCGATGAAGCAATCTCAGGATTTTTGCACGAGATTGCCACGTTGCTTCGCTCCTCGCAATGACGATTTGGTATCAACACATCATCATTATATATAATCCCTTACAATCTTACAAACTGCAAATAAAATTAATTAAAATTCCTTAAATAATTTTAATATTATGTAATCTAAGAGGCCATCAGTAAATAAATTTTAACTGGTGGTCTCTAGGCCAACCTTTACATTATAAATAGCTATTGTGACAAAAATGTTATAAAAAAATGTTGCTTTCTTTTACATTCGGCATTAACGTATATATTTAGGTTCTTACATACGATTTCTAAAAAGATTTAATTTTGGCTATTTTGTGCTGCAAATTATAAGATTTTCTTGAAATATGAATAACTAATTCTTTCAAAAATCTTATTAATTTTTGCTAAAAAATATCGTAAAACTAGTAAATCAATTAGAAATTGTACGCAAGAACCTAGTATTAATATTTTTAAGGTAAATTGTAATGTCACAACTAGATGTTTTAATAGTAGACGATGAAGAGAGTATACGAAATCTCATTGCTGCAAATTTGAAAGATGAAGGTTTCAATCCTAAGGTTGCCGCTAATAGTACTCAAGCCCTTAAAATACTTTCCGAAAAACCGGTCTCTGCAGTTATACTTGATATTTGGCTTCAAGGAAGCGAAATTGACGGGCTTGGGATTTTAGAGATAATTAAAAAACGCTATCCTTTAATGCCGGTAATAATTATTAGCGGTCACGGTACTATAGAAACAGCAGTAAATGCTATAAAAATGGGTGCTTACGATTATATAGAAAAACCTTTTAATAATGATAAATTAGTTATTTTACTTAAAAGAGCTTGCGAAGTAACAAAGTTAAAACGCGAAAATATAGATTTAAAATCAAAAGTTATAGATAAAACTGAATTAGTAGGTGGATGTTCGGTAACTTTAAAATATAAAATGGAAATAGAAAAGGCAGCTAGCTCTAGCAGTCGTATAATGATTCACGGTAAAGTCGGTAGTGGTAAAGAACTTGCAGCAAGGTTAATTCATAAACAATCTAAAAGAGTTAATAATCCATTCATTATTTTTAGCCCTACCTGTATGACTACGGAAAAAATCAATCAAGAATTATTCGGCGAATCGGAAAAGCAGGAAAATAATACCAAACGCCCTACTATCTTAGAATTTGCCAATAACGGTACTTTATATATAGATGAGGTCAGCAATATTCCTATTCCTATCCAGGTGAAATTATTAAAATTCCTTAAAGACCAAACTATTACAAAACCTTGTGGAAAAAATATTAAAGTTGATATAAAAATTATCACCGGTACTTCTAAAAATATTCAAGATGAAGTTAATAACGGCAAATTCCTAGAAGATCTATATTATCGCCTTAATGTATCCTCTCTAAAAGTACCTTCATTATATGAGAGAAAAGAAGATATACCGCTACTCGTTAAATATTTTGTTAAGCAACTTTCAAAATTTTCAGGTTTAAAAGAACGTAACTTTGCTGATGAAACTATCGCTGCTCTTCAATCCTATGAATGGCCTGGTAATATTAGACAATTACGTAATGTAGTTGAATGGACTTTAATTATGAATCCATTAACTACAGGTAATAATGAAATTATCAAACCTTATATGATACCTTCCGAAATATTAGCAAATAGTGCTAATCTCACAAAACTTGAAGATAGTTTTGATATGTTATCTATGCCTCTTAGAGAAGCTAGAGAAGTTTTTGAACGTCAATATCTATCGGCACAAATGAGTCGTTTTAATAATAATATTTCAAAAACATCCTCATTTGTCGGTATGGAAAGATCGGCTTTGCATCGTAAATTAAAATTATTAAGCTTACATATACCTCCTACAAATAGAATAAATGAAGAAGAATATGAGGAAGCAAATGCTTAAAGTCATATCAATAATTACTATTTATTTGTTATTAAGCAGCTGCTCCGAATCTACTCGTGATGCGAATGGATTACTTACGGATAACCAAAGCACGGTAATTCGGAATTATATAATATCGCAAAATTCTAAAAACCTTAAAGTGAACCTTAAAGAGAAGTTCGGTTCAAATTTAAAAGGAGTCAAATTAATAGGAGTAAAGCTAATAAATGAAGATTTATCAGGAATAGATTTAACTTCCTGCGAAATATTACGTGCTGATTTTGCAGGTAGTAATTTAGAAAAAGCTATACTTACAAATGCTATAATTCAAGAAAGTAATTTTGCAGATTCAGTAATAAAAAATATTTCCGGGTATAATTCTGACTTTCAAGGTTCAATTTTTAACAATATAACATTACAAAATACAAATTTTGTTCAATCAAATTTTAGCGATACTGCTTTTAATAAAACTACTATAATAAATGTTAACTTTGAAAATTCTAAATTTAGTCATGTATTATGGAGCAATAGCACTATCGACGGTGTTAATTTTCAAAAAACTAACCTAAAGAATAATAGCTTTAAAAATACTAATATAACAAATTCAATATTTTACGGTACGGATTTAGAAAAAAGTGTAATAAATAATACCAATTTTACTAATAATTATTTTGAATCTAGCGACCTAAGTCAAACTAAATTAACAGCAGTAATAATTAAGGATTCTAACTTCACACAAAGTATTTTTAATGAAGTAAACTTTAATAACGTACAAAGTAATAACTCTTTCTTTTCATACGCTTCCTTTCAAGATTCAACATTACAGAATATTAGCCTTACTAAATGCGATTTACAAAATAGTACAATTAGTAGTTCAGTTTTAAATCATTTTAAAATCGATAATGCTATATTAAATAATATGAGTCTAAACGATAACAAATTTAATAATTTATCAATAAAAAATAGTAATGCTAATTTTGTAAGGATTAATAAAACTAAAGGCTCAAATATTACTTTAGATAATATAAGCTATACTAATAATATTTTTAGCAATAATGATTTTAAACAATTTATAGTGATTAATACTGACTTAAACAGCAGTGAAATAATAAACTCAAATATAACTAACGGACAATTTAATAATGTAAATTTTTCTAAATCTTTAATACAAAACGTAAATTTTTCAGATGTTAAAATTACTTTAGGTAATTTAAACCAAGTAGCTCTAATAAATTCTAATCTAACAAATACTACGGTTATTAACTCCGTCCTTTCTAATTCACAAATAAATAATATTAACTACCAAGCATATTCCGGTTTTATTAATACTAATGTTTCTAATAATATTATTTTAAATAACGATAATTCGAGCAAAATTCCACCAAATAATATAGTAATAAATTCGGTAAAAGATTTGCAAAAAATAACTAACTTAACAAATATAAATTTAACAAATCTTGACTTAAGTAGTTTAGTATTTAATGGAACAGATTTTTCAAATAGTATCTTTAAAAATGCTAATTTAACAAATACGGTAATAAAAAATTCTATTTTAAAAGAGGCTAATTTTTCTGCAGCAATACTTACTAAAACAGATTTTTCAAACTCAATATTAACAGATAGCATATTTAAATCAGCTAAAATTGATCAGGCGGGCTTTAGTAACTCTGACCTAACAAATGCCGATTTTACCGAAGCAACAATTAAAGATACTTCATTTGATAAGGCTAAGACAAACGGAATGAAAGGAGTGGATAATCCTAATTAAAGTTAGAATTATTAATTATGAGAATAATTAATAAAAACTTTAGGATATTTGGAGGCTATTTTTAATAAAGATATAGCGGAGCCGGTAGGTTTGCGTCTTCCTTGTTCCCATTCTTGTAATGTTCTTACATTAACTCCCATAAGTACGGCAAAAGCTGATTGAGAGAGATGTAAGTGTTTTCTGATATCCACTATATCTTCTTTTGTCTCTATTTTCTTTATTTGTCCTTTTCCTAATTTTATATCTTGAATCGATTGCAAAATTTCAGCTCCAATATCTCTTTTTACGTTCATAAACCCAATTCCTCTTTTATTTTTTTTAAAACAGAAGCTGGAATATTTTCAGCTTCATTTTTTGTATATATGGTTAATAACCATATCTGTTCTTCTTTACTTTTATAATAATAAATTATACGAACCCCACTACGTTTTCCCCGCCCTTTAGCCATCCAGCGTATTTTTCTAAGTCCACCACTACCTATTATAACATCTCCTGATTTAGGATGTAGTGACAAGTGCCATTGAAAATTTGCATACTCATCATCTGTAAAATATGAATTCAATAATTTATTAAATAAAGGGGATTCTATATATTCCATATAAACATTATACGTCAGTGACGTATAATGTCAATAATATCTCTACAGAAAAATATTGGTATATTTACCTTTGGTGGCTCTTTAAAGATTTTCCTTTATTAGTAGGAGTATTAGACGGTGTAAATGAATTATTATTTATAAAAGCAGTAGGACTGTGCTTCTTCATTCTATTAATAATTCGTTGTTGTTTAAGATTATTTATCTTTTGTCTTCCGGCTATCCTTATAGATTTAGTAATTTTAGCAGTTTCTACAAATATCTCCTTAGGAGTTTGTAGCTGATCAATTTGCTCATAATGTTTTTTAAGAAACTCTTCTTTTATTTTTGGCTTTACTCCTTTCAAATCAACATATGTTTTATATAACTTCTTTAATTTTATTTTAGATTCTTTTATTTGTTGCTTGGAAGATTTTTGAGGAAGTGATTTAATCGAATTAACAAGACTACTACCTATTTCTTTTATAATATTAACTGCAGGCGAAGCTATTTTCTTTATTCCTTCATAAATTTTACCAAGCCCATTAGCAATAACATCTAATATTTTAGGCTCATATTCTTTAGATACAGGAGGTGTATCTCTAATAATATCTCTAGCTTCAATTAGATTATTAGCTAAATTAAATAATGCTTTTTTTTCCTTTAAATCAGTAGATCGCTTAGCATATGAACTAGTTATATCTGCCTGAGCATCTATAGTATCGGTAATTATTGATTTAGTATCATTAAAAGAAAGATTTATAGATGTTTTGTTTCGTGTTATAGGACTATCTTCTCTTAATTTATCTAGCCTATCACGTATTTCTTGGTCTTTTTGAGCATTGAGAGCTTTACTTTTTTGCTCTAGTTTAACCTCGGATTGTATCTTCTCAACTAGCTTATCTACCTCATCATCGGATTTTTTTGTGGGGATATAAGGTCTATCTTGGAGCTTTGCAAACCTTTCTTCTAATTCTTCGAGCGATGGAGGAGTACCTTTAAGTTTTGCTAGTCTTTCCTCTAAGTCTTTTATTATTTGATCGTCCTGCTTTTTCTTAGACATGTTATTACCATAAATATTATTCGCAACTATTAATAACACAAAATACTAACAAAAATAAAGTATTTTTTAATATGAGAGAAATACAAAAATATAAACTATCATCAAGAATGATCACCGGCAATATTATTATTATCTAAACTTGCACCTGCTATTGTAGTACCACTATTTTCGTGAGTTAAATAAGATACTCTAGCATCCCAAATTGCTTGAACTTCAGGAGTTGAGGAGTTATAAGTATTAATAAAATCGTTACCTTGAGCGGTGATGTATAAATTCTCAAGCTTTTTTATGGGTAACAGAAAATCTTTAAGTTCCGGCACATTATACGAATACGATAATTCAGGTATACATACATTGTGCTTAAGAAGAAATTTAGCCATTTCTATAAAGTTCAACTGAACAACAAACAACCAAGCAGTTTTTACCTGTCCTACACAGTTAAATTCAGCATTAATATCTGCCCCTTTTTGCAGTAAAAACTCTACAGCTTTAATGCTATCGCTTTCAACGGCTGAATGAAAAGGCGTTTTAGCATTTTCAGAAGCTCTTTGATCTACGGTAAAAACATTATTATCAAATAAGTAATTTATAATATCTAAAGATCCTTTTCTTGCAGCAATATTAAGTATAGTAACTTCTTCACCAAATTCTTCTATTACAAAATATGGATTACCTCCATTTTCAATAAAATACTTTATTACAGGTAACAAATCATAATAAGCAGCCCTTTCTACTAGTGATTCTACTTCTTTGGTATTATAAATGTGTTTAAATTCTAATAATTCTTCTTCGGATAAATTGTGTTGTTCTTTATATAATTCTAAAAATAATTCTTTTAATTCTTCTTCAGATAAATTATGCTTTTTTTTATATAATTCTAAAAATGACTCTTTTAATTCTTCTTCAAATAAATTATGCTTTTTTTTATATAATTCTAAAAATGACTCTTTTAATTCTTCTTCAAATAAATTGCGGTTTTCTTCGTATAATTTAAAATATAACTTCTTTAACTCTTCTGCAGATAAATTGTGTTCTTTATAAACTTCTAAAAATAACTCTTCTAATTGTCTATTGGATAAATTATATTTTTCTTTATAAAGCTCTGAAAAGAACCATTCTAATTCTTTTTCAGATACATTATATTTTTCTCTACACGATTTAAAAAGTAACTCCGTTAATTCTTTTGCAAATAAATTGTATCTTTCTTTATAACATTTCAAAAACAACTTTGTTTCTTCTTCTTGCGTTAATTCTTCTAGCATATTTTACCCTAATTTAATTTTAAATATTTTTAAATAAATTATGGTAAAAATCAATTTAAATTTTTAATGTATTATAAATAAAGAGTAGGTATACGAAGCTCAATTTGGAAAAGAGCAAGGCTATTTTTTCTTTTTTAACCACTCCCTAACTTCATCAGTAGTATAAGTTTTAAAATCAAGGGCGTTAATTCTTTGTAAAGCAATTTCAGCGTCTTCCAAATCTTTTTGTATTTTTAAGTGATCTTTTCTTAATTTTATATCTTGAATTGATTGCAAAATTTCAGCCCCAATATCTCTTTTTGCGTCCATAAACCTACCTATTCATTTTTAGCTTATTTATTGAATTATATCATATAGTTTACAAATACTTATCCAGCACGTCTGACATGATTTTACGAGCTATGGGGGCGGCGGCTTTACTACCTCCTCCTCCGTGGTCAACAAAGACGGTAACGGAATAACGAGGATCGTGATAAGGTGCGAAGCCTAAGAACAAGGCATGATTACGCCTCTCCCAGGCAATAGAGTCACGGCTTAAATCGTCTTTAGCATTTAGTTTGCCTTGTACTTGAGAAGTACCGGTTTTACCGGCAAGCTGCCTATTTTCACCTAAAATTCTATTATAATACGCCGTACCTCCCGCAACATTAACGGTATTATACAAACTTTCTTGTATAATTTTGATATTTTCAGGCTTAATATTGACATTATAAAATTCCGGATCATTTTTTAATATTCTAGGCGTATATAGCTTACCGTTGCTTGCAATAGCCGTAATAAATCTTGCAAGCTGCATCGGCGTTACTCCTAAAAATCCTTGCCCGATTGCTAAATTAAAACTATCCCCTATTGACCAAGGAAGTTTTAATTTTTTCTTTTTCCACTCTTTGGACGGTACAAATCCGCTACTTTCAGGAGCTAAATCAATACCGGTTTTTGAACCAAGACCAAATTCTCTTGCAACTTCAAGAATTTTATCCGGACCTACTATTCTGGCTAACTCATACATATAAATATTACAGGAATGCTTTAAAGCAGACATCATATCTACCGTCCCGTGTCCGCTATGATTCCAACATCTAAAGCTATTAGTACCAAGAGCAGAACTACCGTCGCAAAAAACGGTTTTATTAGGATTAATACCTACTTCAAGGGCTGCAAGTACGGTAATTATTTTAAAAACCGAACCTGGGGGATACGAGCTTTGTATTACCTTATTAATTAAAGGCTTATAAGGATCGCTCATTAAACTTTGCCAATAATTTTCTGATAATTTACTGAAATTATTTGATTCAAAACCTGGTGTGGAAGCACAAATTAGTATGCTCCCGGTTCTAGTATCCATAACTATTGCCGAAGAACCTTTAGGATTTAAATATTGCTGGATATTTTCCTGAAGAGAGGCATCGATATTTAAATACATGTCTTCACCCGATTTAGTAGGAGTTCCTGCTATCTCTCTTACCTGTTTACCATAAGCATTTACTTCTACTTTTTTATAACCGAATTCACCTCGTAATTTATTATCGTAATATTTTTCGATACCGGATTTACCAATATTAAAGTCACTTAAGCTATGTATATTTAACTCTTGCTTCTCTTGTTCATTTATTTGACCTAGATAACCGATTAAATGAGAAGTAGTGCTTGAAAAAGGATAAAACCTTAAATATCCTATATCGATAAATATTGAAGCCAGCTTATGCTTTTGTTCTTCAATCATCGATACTTGCTGCCAATCAAGCTGATCAAGTATTATTAAAGGAGTATGAAGACTAGATTTTTTAATTTTTTGCTTAATATAATTATATTTTTCCGGAGATAAATTTAGAATATTACTAATTATTTCTAATTCATCACGATAATTATTATTAATGCTCCTATCTATTACTAGCTGATAACATGGTTTATTAGTAGCTAAAATATTGCCGTCTAAATCGTAAATCCTTCCTCTAGTCGGCGGGAGTACCACGAAATTAATACGATTCTTATCCGATAAAGTCTTATATTCTTCACTTTTAATAAGCTGTAAATAAAACATTCTTATTCCAAGCAACGATAAAAATCCGAGTTTACCGAGTCCAATTATAAAGGCCCTTCGTGAAATTAACTCACCATGTAGTATTTTTTTATTTAGCATACTTTTTAAAGTAATTCATAGGGGAGTCAATTATAAGACGAACTATATTATAAGAAAATATAGTTGTTAAAAATTGAAAGAAAATTATTAAATATCCCTCTGCTTCTAGCTTCTTGATTGTTATTAGTAAATATTTTAAATTCAATATAAATAAACAATAAACACAAAAAACAACAAAATTTATCAAATAGTTTTTAGCTATAAAAAATTTTGAAGAGAGTTTATATATTATATATGCCGACAAAAAAACTAACGAATTTGTACCGATAGGCATACCGCTTACTTGATCTATAAATAAACCGAGAAAAAATATGCTAAAAATATTTAAGGAATATAACGACATAAAATAATAAATAAATATAATTTCCATCGCTGGAAAAATTCTGCTTTGAATATTTATTTTATAACTCACTAACGGAAATAATATTATAAAAAAACATAGCAAAGCAAACAGCAATTTTAATATTATTTGTAAGCTATTTTTATATATTTCCTGTTTTATCTTTAACATATATTATCTTATTTTTTGTCATTGCGAGCAGCATTGTTACGTGGTTCGGTAAACCTCATTTGTCACCCCGTGGCTTGACCACGGGGTCTATAAAAACAATAAAAAATACTAATAATTTTAGTATTTTTAACTGGATCCCGTGGTCAAGCAACGGGATGACAGAGGTAAAATTGATCCACCCAACAACCATACTCGCCCTGTACAAAATATAAATTAATTTTCTATTTTGTACAGTTTTAAAAGTTGGTATACTTCGACACAACTTCAAAAAGAGCAAGGAGTCCATAAGACGAGGAGCGGAGCGTATACTTAATACGTGAGCACCGTAGTACTTGTAGGACGACGTAGCCAATTTTTGAAGTTCTATCTAAGTAGACTCTACAATAACTCACAGCAACTAGGGTTAGGTCTTTTATCATCGCCGCTAAGTTCCAACTCGTCTTGTTCATCAGAACTTGTGACGAAAAAAAGCAGTTGTTTTGATATAATTTTATTTCTTGTTAACTTAGGATTAAAAGCATGAAGACGCTTGATAATGGTAGTGCTATTAGGCTTATTCGCTGTATTTTTATTTTTTGACATAAAAACCTCTTTTTTAGCTTATACACTCCAAGCGGATAGACGAGTATACTTCAAGTAAATGAAGAGTATAGACGAAGATCAACTTCAAAAAGAGCAAGGAATCCACAAGACGAGGAGCGGAGCGTATACTTAATACGTGAGCACCGCAGTACTTGTAGGATGACGTAGCCAATTTTTGAAGTTCATCGAGTATATATTTTAGCTCTCTTCTTCATTTTGCTCTATCGGCTCTAAACCATATAAAGATATCATACGCTCAAAAACTCTACCGGCAGTAGGGGCAGCCGTCCAGCTTGCCGTTGCAAAGCCAAAGCTTTCTTTAGTTGGTTTTGGCTCATCAAATCTAATAAAAATAACATATTGCGGGTTAGATGCAGGTAGCACTCCTAAAAACGATGAAGCTCTACTATTTTTTAGATATTTCTTTTTCCCCCCTGCACCTTGCGAAAGCTTTTCTGCCGTACCGGTCTTACCGCCGATAAGATAGCCTTTGACCTCTGCTCTTTTACCGTTACCTTCTTTTACTACCGATCTAAATAATTTCTTCATTTGGGTAGAGGTATTTTCACTAAAAACTTTTGTACCTATTACTTTTTCATCCTTTCTTTTTAATAAAGTAAGATCATATAAAGTACCACCGTTAACGACCGGTAACATTGCTCTAACAAAATGCAAAGGACTAATCGAAATGCCGTAGCCGTACGACATAGTAACACTAGTTAACTCATTCCATCTTTTCTCGGAAGGAAATAACGGAGTACCTCGTTCAGGTAATTCTATTTGTAACTGATCTAATAGACCTAATTTCTTTAGGTATTTTTTAAAATTGCTTTTACCGATTTCAAGCATAATTTGACTTGTGCCGATATTTGAAGAATATAGAAAAATCTCAGGCACACTATGCCACCCTTGCCTTGGTGTATAATCCTTAAGCTGGAATCCTCCTACTTTCATATAGCTTATATCATAAGCATCATTCATATTTATTGCACCGGTATCAAAACCAACTGCCATAGTTAATGCCTTAAACACCGAACCCATTTCGTAAATGCCGAGACTTGCTATATTAAACAGCTCTTCCGGTTTGGCTAAACTCGGATGATGAGGATCGAAATCAGGCTTATTTACTAATGCTAAAATCTCACCATTATTTGGATCGGCAATAATGCCTACTGCTCCTATGGCCTTAAATTGCTTTAAAGTTTTATCAATCTCTTCACTTAAAATACTTTGTAATCTGATATCAATAGATAATTGAAGCGGTTCTTTCCGATTCTTTGGTTCGTTTAATTCATAATCGGAATTAGTTAAATATTTATCGTAAGCTAGTTCTAAACCACTAAGCCCTACCGAGTCTCTACCTACATAACCGACAACATGCGACAATAAATTAGAAAAGGTATAAATTCGTTTCTGCTCTTCTTCAAATTCAAAACCAAGTAACCCAAGGCTAGTTATTTTTTCCTGCTGGCTAGGTAATAAATCCCTTTTTACCCATATAAAGCTTTTATTTGACTTAAGTTCCGCAAGTAATTTAGCTTTATTAATATCAGGTAGAATTTCTGCTAGCTTTTTTACGGAAGCTTCAGGATCGAGAACTATTTGTGGATTAGCGAATAATGAGGCAGAAGGTAGGTTAACTGCTAATAAATTACCGTTTCGATCAACTATTTCTTTTCTAAATTGATGATTTTTTTTAAAGGAATTAATATTTTTATCGTAAACATTCGTAGCAACGATTATCAATCGGTAAGATAAAGTACAAAAAAGAAAAGAAAAGCCACAAATAACCATTAATAATCGGATTTTTGTATTTTTACTACAAACATTCCAAATTATCAGACTTTTAATTGCAGGTTTCCATTTTTCTAAAATATGTTTCATATATTATTTATAATGACATTTATAAAAGCCATACAACAATCCTACTACGATACGAAGATCAACTTCAAAAAGAGCAAGGAGTTCACAAGTCGAGGAGCGGCAGCAGTTACTTAATACGTGAGCACCACAGAACTTGTAGAACGACGTAGCCAATTTTTGAAGTTCATCGAGTATCCTTCGTTCTACTCGAAACAGTCTGTATATACTTATTATTTGTAATTCTTTTGTAACGCCATTTACTACTCTTTGAAATACTAATATTATGATTAAATTTAATATTTTGATCGATATTTGGTCCTAATGGATCTTTTATCATTTGATAAGATTTAATTGTTTCTAATTTTAAATAAGCTGCCGCAAGTTTTTCCAATCTAGCCGGCAAAAGTAGATAAGCTTGCTCTGCTTTTAAAATATGAATATTATTATTCTCACTATTTATCTGTTTTACAACGCTACTTAATTGATAATCAAGGGTTGAGACTCGCTCCTTTATGCTAAACAAACTACATATTGCTATAATTGTTATCAATAATGTTAAATAGTGAAACTTTCTTATAGTCATAATCAATTTTTAATTTGCTCGTAATAAATAAACAATCAGTAGACGAGTATACTTTTTGCAGCTCGAAGTTTTGCCGACCTTGCTCTAATATTTATCCCTACTTCTTTATCTGACGGTGCTAGAGCTTTATTAGTAATAATCTTAAGCCATTTATCCGGATCAATTGCTATATCGTCTTTAGCATATTTCGACCTTGCTACCGGCTTTTCCGAATTTTCTTTAAAGAAATTCTTAACTATCCTGTCTTCTAAAGAGTGAAAAGACACCACAACTAAACGTCCGTCTTTCTTTAATATATTTTTTACATTCGCTAAAAACCGCTCTAACTCTCCAAGCTCATCGTTTATATAAATCCTAATGGCTTGAAAGGTTTTAGTTGCAGGATCAATTTTGCCTTTTCTAAATCCTATACTACTTCTAACAATCTCAGCTAACTTACCTGTACTATCAATTCTTGTCGTTTTTCTATATTCCACAATTCTCTTAGCAATTCTTCGTGAAAAGCTCTCATCACCGTATTTGTAAATTACGTCGGCTAGCTCTTTTTCCTCTGCAATATTTACAAACTCCTCGGCACTAAACCCTTGCCTGCTCATTCGCATATCGAGTGGTCCGTCATGTAAAAACGAAAATCCTCTATCTGCTATATCTAACTGCATTGATGAAACGCCTAAATCCAGCACTATTCCATCAAATTTTTTTTCCTTAAGCTTTGTAAAACTATCCGCAAAATTCGTTTCTATAAAATCGAATCTCTCAACGTAATTTTGCTTAATTTCTTCAGCTCTTTTAATTACATTCGGATCACGATCCAAAGCTGTGACATAACAGTTACAGCTTTCCAATATTGCTTTGCTATATCCTCCTGCTCCAAACGTACAATCTAGATAAGACTCACCGTCTTTTGGAGCTAAATTTGCTAGCATTTCATTTAGCATTACCGGTATATGTGGCTGCTGCATCAATTTGCATTCCTTAGAGTTAACCGCTTTTCATGAGCAATTTTTTGAGCAGAATTTAAATATTTCTCAAAATTCTGAGGCTGCCAAATCTCAAAAATCACTCCTTTACCTACAAAACATGCTTGCTCTTCGATACCAGCATGCTTCATTAAAGATTGCGGTAATATTACTCTTCCCTCCCCATCAAACGAAAGCTGCACGGCTTCCCCGAATATCATAGTCTCAAAGGCATCACGCTCCTCAGAATAAGGATCAAGAGTTTCGATCATCTGTCTTAATTTCTCAATATGCGAAATACCGCACGCCTCTATACAATTATTCCTAATAGACGGATAAGCAATCACACCGTTAAATAATTCTTTCCCTAATACCGCACGGTAATTCGCCGGCACTGACACCCTACTCTTTTTATCAACGCCATTTACATACTTAGATAAAAATACATTCATTGGTATAATTTGGGTTAATTTGGGATTTTATGGTAATTTATAGGATATTATAGGAATATAACGTAGTCAAGCGTTTTTAACAGATAGGAGTTAAATTATTAACTTGTGTCTTTATTTTCATTGCGAACTAGCATTGGTCTTGTTACATGGCTCAGTTTTTTGTTGTCATCCCGTGATTTATTACGGGATCCAGTTAAAAATACTAATAATATTAGTATTTTTAGCTGTTTTACTGGATACCGTGGACAAGCCACGGTATGACACCCAGCAAGTTTTTCGAGTCATGCAACAATGCTTTCAGTCGCTCGCAATGACGTCTTTCAATATCCACACAACAAAGCTTAGATTTACCTTGTAAATTTATATTGCTTAATATATTAATTTAGTTTTAATAATAAGAGCGAGGGTTTTATGTTTAGTGGTTTCAGAACATTTACAAAAGGAGGAGCAAGCGGTTATCTCACTGAGGACTTTAAAAGCGAGTACTATAAAAGCTATGTTAGAAAGATTATTAATATTGAAGATATTTTAGCCTTATCTTCTCCTATTATAGTGGATGTTTTATTTGATGCAGTTAACCAACACAAACCCAGTAGCAATCCTTATAATCTCAAACTTCTTCTTGAAAAAGCTTTTGCTCAAAAAAATATCAATCCTAATACTCAATATGACGGTACCCCTCTTCTAAATTTTGCGATACATTCTTATGATATAACTAAATTCTTACTAGAGAAAGGAGCTAATCCTAATATTCCTGACACATTTGGGTATACTGCTCTACATAAGGTAATTACTGCATATAGTATAACAGAGCAAAATCGTATAATAGTAACAGAGCTTCTGCTGCAAAAAGGCGCTTTAACAGAGTTAAAAAATTCGTATAATTGGACGGTTATTCAATTAGCCGTTAGTGAAAAACATATAGAAATAGTTAAATTACTTGCACGATATGGTTCTGATCTTGGTGTAATAACCCCATATTTTAATAGTATTAATTCAAATAAAAATTTAATAGAGCTAGTATCAAAAAAACAACCTAAATTAAAAGCTTTCTTAAAACTTGCTATAGCATGCAAAGATAATAATTTTAGCATAATAGACGATTCAGTTACTACTAAGGACATACAAGAATTTACAAATTGGAAAATGTCAATATTACCTAAAAACAAAAAATCCAAGCTTTTTCCTCAGCACTCAAATGAATTATATAACCTTAAAAATTTTCTAGAAACTAAAGCAGAATTTATAGAAAACAAAACTATAGAAAAAATAGAAAATACTACGGATTACTGCTTTAAGTTACAATATTTATTAACATCTAAAATTGCTGAAAATCCTGAAAAATTTAAAACAAAATTTGATCAGTTATCTCCAGATTTAGTTCAAAAAATCGAAGATTATAAAATTGAATTAACTGGGGCGATAGATAAAACAAACGCTATGTAGCTTTTTCTTACATATCTTAATTACAATAATTTAAAATAAATAAAGGTTAATCATGCCACAATTTGAATGTATAGCAACGCTACTTAGATCACTTGGAAGTTATCAACCTAACTTTCCTTTACCTTATTTGTTTAATATTGGTAACAAGCTATTTACTTCCGTACCCTATCATGTATTTATGAAAGATAATACTACTAATACCCTTATAGATTTTGAAGAATGTGAAGACAACACAAATTATAGAATTTATAACTGGGCAAGAATTTTAATGAGAAAATGTCCGGAAGAAGCTAAACATACCATTAACTCTATAATAAAAGACGGACACAAAATAAGCTTTATATTTAATGATAGTTTTGAAATATTCTCAAATAATACGATTTCTATTTTCGGCGAGCTATACGATGTTATCGGAAATAT
The DNA here is from genome assembly GCF_016743795.2 of Rickettsia tillamookensis. Classification (NCBI taxonomy): domain Bacteria; kingdom Pseudomonadati; phylum Pseudomonadota; class Alphaproteobacteria; order Rickettsiales; family Rickettsiaceae; genus Rickettsia; species Rickettsia tillamookensis. The sequence goes on from NZ_CP060138.2 coordinate 937,375, forward strand.
AATAAAAGATTCAAATATACCGGCTTTTATAGGTTTTAATACTACTGAAGATTGTATTATTAATGCTAACTTTGAAACTAATTTAAGAAACTTTACTTCATATGCTTTAGGACCAACAATACATACTGCCGGATTTATGATGTTCGATAAAGAAGAGTCAAACATGCCATCCGACAATTCTTCAATTACTTCAACATTTTTATCGTTTACTAAAGACGGAGTATTAACAATTTGTTGTGTAATTTTTGCTATATTAGCTATTTTAAAAATACAAGAATATTGTAAAAATAGTAAAAAAACCTTAGACCAAGCTAATGATAACACTTATATACCAATGGAGCTATTAAGTAAAAAAGAAAATAAGTTTGTGGAGCATCAAGATAATATATATCAATATAATCCTGATAAAGATATTTATGAAAAATATAGTACTACCATTTTAGGTTCTGCATCAGAAGTTTAAATTAATTATAGTATATTAAAAAATAATAACCTATAGTGAATGTCATTTAAAAACTTAACCTAATTTATGCTTAAAATACCTATAGATAATGTTATTGTATTCATATATCTAATATCTATTCTACTAATTGGTATATATTACCGAGCTAAACATAGTAGTTTTAAGAACTATGCAAATGTCGAAAGTAAAGCGAAAAATAGTAAGCTATTATTAGTAGCTACCATATTTGCAAGCTCTGTCGGAGGTGCTACCACTTTTGGCATTATGGAAAAGGTTTTTTTAGGACATGAATATTATGCCTATGCTTTGATGCTTGAAATACCTATAGATATATTAATTGCGATCTATATAGTGCCTTTAATTGCCAAACATTACGGAGCTGAAAGCATCGGCGATATCCTGAGTACATATTACGGTAACATCGGTCGTTTTATAGGCGGTGTTAGCTCAGTCATTGTTTCAGTGGGGTTTTTGGCTGCTCAAATAAGCGTAAGCGGCTATATTTTTCAATATATCTTAGAAATAAATTATTTAAATGGAGTAATTTTAAGTTATAGTATAGTACTTATATATACTACAATAGGCGGCTTACAATCTATTGTTTTTACTAATTTACTACAATTTTTGGCGATGATAATCGCTATACCGACCATAACTTTTATAAGTTTAAATAAAGTCGGTTTTATAGATTTTATCGGTAATTTATCAAGCACGAATTTTGATCAAACTAACCTACTTTCTTATACGATCGCAGCAGCTTTAAGCTTTAGCGTCATGAATCTATATCCTACATTTATCCAAAGAGCTTTAATTAATAAAAATCCTACACAAACAACTAAAGCAATATATGCAAAATCCGCTATATATTTTTTCTTCTTGATTTGCATTACTTTAAACGGTTTAATTGCTTATAAGCTTTATCCAAACCAACCGTCAAATTTAGTATTACCTTATTTAATTAATCAAATCATTCCGCCTTTAATTCAAGGGGTAGTAATGAGCGGACTCTTAGCTGCCGTTATGTCTACTGCTGATTCTGATTTAAACGTTACTTCTATAGCTATTGTTAAAGATATAATCAATCCTATTTTTAAGGTTAAAAATCAGCAAAAATTATTATTAATTGCCCGGATTATTAATATTATAATAGGAAGTTTTGCAATAATTGTAGCCTTAAAATTTAGTAACGTAATTGACTTAGTAGTGTTCTTCACTGGTTTCTGGGGACCGGTAATATTAGTACCATTAATAACAACGCTTTTTGGTATCAGAACATCTAAAACCATAATGGTCTTATCATCGCTTGGCGGAGCAGCTACTTTCTTAATATGGGAATATTATTCTTTATCATTACAATATTTCAACCTTAGAGGAGTATTTATAGGAACAATGGTGAGCCTTGTGGTATTTATTCTAGGACGATATTATTCTAGGTTCTTGCAAAGAAAAGTTACATAAAAACAAATTATCTATTTACTTGAAACCTTACTACTTATATATTAACTTAAGGTTAAGTAATTAAATTATGAGGATTTTATGTCTAAGCACGATATTGATATTACCACCCCAGAGGATAATAATATAGAAGATGATGATTTAAAGGCTATTATTGATAAAATGGCAACTAATACGGTAATGCCTATTAATGTAGAAGAAGTGCATTTAGAAAGAATTAAATGTTCTCAATTTATTAAAAATCTCTGTTATATACCTGATATTCTTGCTTTAGAAATAGACGATAGATTAAAACTGCGGCATCTTGAGTTAGATATTTCAGCTCAACAAAATAAAAATTATGAACCTACATTAGGAGGTGATGTAAGCGAAGAGCTTCTTAATTTAAATGAATTATGATAATTTTATTCTGACAACTCTAATTTAATATAATATCTCGTACCCTTAAGGTCTCCGGTTTTAATAAATGCTTGCATTTCTATTAATTCTTGAAGATCTCTTGTGGCGGTAGCTTTGGAAGTTTTAGTAATATTTATATAATTCTTAGCACTTAAACCACCTTTAAAACCTTCTACTCCTTCTTCAAAGATTCTTTTAACTACTTTTTCTTGTCTTATATTTAATACATTCTTAAATTTATCGTAAAATTTTGTTTTGTTTATTAAAAACTCTATATTACGCAAGGTATAATCTTGAGCTTTAATTATTGTTTCAACAAAATATAATATCCAATCCGTAATTTCTAAGTTTTTATTATTACGTTCTAAAGCATTATAATATAATTTCTTTTCCTCATTTATTACATGCGATAAAGCTATTAATATAGGTTGTCCTATATTTTGACATAACATTTTTATAGTAATAATTCTTCCTATTCTTCCGTTACCGTCTTCAAACGGATGTATAGACTCAAAATAAAGATGGGCTATAGAAGCCTTAGTAAGTGGAGGAATATTATCTTTAGTATTATTATACCATTTTATAAACCTATCCATTTCTTTTGGAACGATATCGAACGGCGGTGCTTCAAAATGAACTGTAGGGTCATAAGGTTTACCTGATACTATCTGCATAGGCTCTGCGTGAGTACGATATTTTCCTATAGCACCTAAATCTCTTCTTCCATTAGTTAGCATTTCGTGCCATTGACACAAACAATCATGACTTAAGGGCTGCTTATACGAATAATACATATCAGCAAGCAATTCAGAAATACCGTTTTCTGCAGGCGATGCTTTCCTATTATCCGTTGCTATATTAAAATAACGTTTTATAGAAGATTGTACACTAGCTCTGTTTAAATATTCGCCCTCAATTTCAGAAGTATTTAATGCTTCATCACTTGCAAGCATAACAATTAAGTTATTTTGATCTGCTTCTGAAAGATATTTAGCTGCCCCTAAAAGAATACCACTATTTTTAACAAAATTTTTCTCTAAATCTAATATATGTTTCTGATTATATTTAAAGTTAGGCCAATCCTTATGATGCCAATTCCATATCATGAGCTATAAATATTTATTTTATAACTCATATTATACCATAATTATGAGTTATAAAGTTAGTTTTTTCTATGTGAAACTGATATTTAAAACAATTATTGCTATTACGTACATAATATGGTACAGTTGAGTATACAACTTTTTTAGAGATAATATTGTGGCTATTTACACAAGTTCGCAAGCACGGGCTAAATTATTTACTCTTATTGATGAGACAAATAAAACTCATGAACCTATTTATATAAAGGGAAAACGTAATAATGCGGTAATTATATCAGAACAAGACTACGAAGGATTGCAAGAGACTTTGGCTATTTATTCTGTACCTGGATTAGTAAAAAGAATTCTTGAAGCTAGTAAAGAACCGTTAGAAGAATGTATTAGCCATGAAGAATTTTGGAAAAAATGAAATATACTCTGATATATAATAAAAAAGCATTAGCTGACAAAGATAAATTAACTGCAGCTAAGTTAGCTTATAAAGCAGAAAATTTATGTAAATCCTTAACAATAAATTCAACGCCATTAAATAGTAAAAAACTTTATCGTGATTTAGTTGGTAAACGTTCTATAAGAATTAACTTACAACATAGATTGGTTTATGAAATATTAGAGGATAAAAAAATTATAAAAATACTTAGCATGTGGGGACATTATGAGTAATTATTCATCAGCTCTTATGCAATGTTCTAAAAATCATCTCGGCAAGTGACTTGTTAATACCGTTTACTTTAGTAAGCTCATCTATTGTTGCATCACATACTGCTTTATAAGAACCGAAATAGTGCAGCAATGCCTTTTTACGAGTTTCACCTATTCCCTCTATATCGTCAAGGCTTGATATCTTTATAGCACGTGACTTACCTAGTCTATGATTCTTTATGGCGAAATTATGAGCTTCATCTCGTAAGATTTGTAAATATTTCATAATCGGCAAATTTTTATCCAAAGTAAATACTTCTTTACCTATCATATGGAACTGCTCAAGACCGGCATTTCTATCTACTCCTTTTGACATACAAGCAAAAGGGATATTCATCTCAAATTTATCCATTACCTCTTTAACGACGCTTAAATGTCCTTTGCCACCATCTATAATCATCAAGCTTGGCAATTTATGCGGCTCATTCTTAAGTCTAGTTAATCTTCGTGTTAAAACTTGCCGAAGCATTTCATAATCGTCACCTTTTATGTCATCCCCTGTACTGGATCCCGTGGAGGGGCCACGGGATGACAATGTAGCAGCAGTAGATGACAATGAGAAAACCCGATATTCCTTTTTATCAAAACCGGCTTTACCGGCAACTACCATAACGCCGACTGCAAACTTACCTTGAATATGGCTATTATCATAAATCTCAATTCTTTCAGGAATTTCAGAAAGACCGAATAGCTCTTTGATTTCAAGCATAATCTCTTGATTTTTTGCAAATTTCTTCAAATATTGCTCTAGAGAGAATAAAGCATTTATTGCGGCATTTTGAACTATCTTGGCTTTACCGCCGCTAATAGGTATCATAATATTGAGTTTAGTAATATTATTGATTTTCTTAATCGCCTCTATTACATTCTCTTTATCATTAATTTCATGATTAATTATAATTTCTGCAGGCACTTGTTGTTTTTGGTAAAATTGTAATAAAAAATATTCTAATACTTCTTCTTTAGTACTATTTTCGGTAGAAGTAGGAAAATAAGGAATATTACCACATGCTTGCCCTGCCCTATATAAAAACACTTCTACACAATAATGTCCGTTCTTTTCTACAATAGCGATTATATCTGCGTCTTTAACAATATCTGAAACACCTGCCTTAAGCTGCACATAACTAAGTGCCTTAATACGGTCTCTAATTTCTGCCGCCTCTTCAAAACGCATCTGACTACTTAGCTCTTCCATCTTTTTAGATAGGTTCTCTTGGAGTTCTTTAGTACGGCCTTGTAAGAAAGCTTTAACCTGAGCTACTAAGTCCCTATAGTCCTCCTTATTTATTTTACCGACGCAAGGAGCATAACAACGTTTTATTTCATATTGTAAACAAGGACGAGTACGTGAATTAAAGTAATTATCCGTGCAGGAACGTAATTTAAAGATTTTTTGCAATTCCGTTAAAGTAGTATTAACTTCCGTGGGCGAGGCAAAAGGACCGAAAAACTTTCCGTCATTTAGAGTTTTACCTCGATATTTTAGCAATTGCGGAAAATCATGATCTAAACGTAACTTAATGAAAGGAAAAGACTTGTCGTCCTTAAGAAGAATATTAAATTTCGGCTGAAATTTCTTGATTAGCTGTGCTTCTAAAAGTAGTGCTTCAACTTCGGAATTAGTGATGCTGTACTCTAAAAAACAAGTATTTGCAATCATTCGAAGCGTCTTGTTATCTAAATCGCTTTTAATGTAATTAGTAAGGCGTTTCTTTAAATTTTTAGCTTTACCGACATAGATAACCTGCTTGTTAACGTCAAACATTCGATAAACCCCGCAGCGTTCAGGAGCATCTATAAGTTTAGATTTAATTAACTCACTTCCGGTAATTTCTTGGGTCATATTGTTTAGCCTATCGTCATTGCGAGAAGGCGTTGTTGCGTGGACCAGTTTTTTCCGTCATTGCGAGGAAATTGCATAGCAATTGACGAAGCAATCTCAGGATATTTGACGAGATTGCCACGCTCCTTTCAGTCGCTCGCAATGACGATTTGGTGTCCATGCAACAATACCGGCTCACAATAACGTTTTTCCTAATTCTCACCCTTATTATACGGATTGTCATTTGCTACTTTAACATCCACTATTTTTCGTGTATTGTCATCAAAGAAAAAGGTTATTTTAAACTCATCTCCTGCGTTTAAATCTACTTTCGGGTCATAAAGCATAACATGCATGCCACCGGGCTTAAAATCAACATTAATATTACCGGCAATTGAAAATGGATAATCGACTTTTACCATTTTACTAACTCCTTGATCATTAATTGTTTGATGAATTTCTATTCCGCTTATCTTATCTGAAGATATATTCACTAAATTATAACTCTTACTTCTACTATTTATTAATGTAAAATACATAGCAGAATTGCTAACTTTACCTTGCACATTTGTTGTAGGTCTTGCCCAAGGCTGTGCAAAGTTAACGGCTGCCTCTGCAGGTAATATATCATTGGGCTGATCAGAAGAAGAATTTGTAGAATTAGGATTTTGAGCTGTTTGGTTATCAGCATAGCTTACTGCACAAATTAAAGTTATAAAACCGACTAATAAAGTTTTTAACATAATAATACCTTTGCTAAATTAAAATTGAATATACATCTAATAAATGAAGAGTTGGTAGACGAAGTTTAATTTGGAAAAGAGCAAGGCATCTTGAAGCTGATAACCGCAGCGTACATACTAGTACGTGAGGATTATCAGCAAAAGATAACGTAGCCAATTTTTCAAATTAAACGAGCATACTAGCATAAGTTATTTTTTTTGCAAAATATTCTTACGCACCTCTTCAGGAAATTTTTCTATTGCATAACGAACTGCGGTTCTTGGCATTTGTGATATATAACGATCCAAAAAATCTATTAACTGTTTTTCATCTTTTTTTCCTGCTTCACGTAGCATCCAACCTATTGCTTTATGCATTAAATCATGTTTATCGTTTAAGAGTAATTTTGCTATTTCAAAAGTTGTATCTAATTGATTATTTTTGATAAAATACCAAGTAGCAACCATAGCTATTCGTCTTTCCCAAAGAATTTCCGATTTTGTTAATGTAAAAAGATAATCCTTTTCTTTATCCAATAAATAAGCTCCTACAACGTGATGAGCTGATGCGTCCACTAAATTCCAATTATTTACGTATTTTATATTGTTTAAATAAAAATTATAAAAAAACTCTTTATCTTGTGCTTTCTGATATTGCATAATCAAAATAGCTAACGCTAAAAATCTTTCTTCATTAAATTCTGAAGTAATAAGTCTGCTTAAATCCCCCACATCTAAATTATAATAACTTTTAGCTATTTTACGTAAAGTCGGCACAGTAACACCAATAAATTTATCATGCTCGCCATACTCTCCTTCATTAGTTTTAAAGAACATCGTCCTACGTTCTAAAGAAATAGTAGAATTCTCAAGTAAAATATTTCTAATTTGTTGTAAATTTTCTTTCATGTTCAATAAGCCATTTTTTACGATGTAATCCTCCGCCATATCCTCCAAGTTCGCCATTGCTATTAATAACACGATGGCAAGGAACAATTATTGCTAACTGATTCATACCGTTAGCATTTGCAACAGCTCTATAAGAAGTAGGTTTGCCCAAAGCTTTAGCCTGATTTAAATAACTTCGTGTTTTGCCGTAAGGTATATTAATTAATTCTTGCCATACTAATTTTTGAAATTCGCTTCCTAAAAGATATATAGGAGTATTAAATTTTTGCAAAGTACCGTTAAAGTACAATTTAAGCTCCTCTTCAATCATTAAAATCGGTTTAGTACTTCCAGGAATAATAGCAGATTTCGTCTTAATTCTTAGCCTTTCAATTTCCAACTCTAAACCTCTTCTATCAACAAATTCTAATAAGTAAAGTAGCTTTTCATCACTAATTGCAATCATAGCCCCAAGTGTAGTATCTAACCAAGCCGCTTTTAAAATATTTAAATGCCGGTTAAATTTTGTCGGCGGTCCGCCCATTATTTTAGAGAAAGCATCTCGAAAACCGCTACTTGACTCATAACCCATATCAATTTGTGTATTAATTACCGATTCACCCATGCGAATTTGCTTCATCGCAATACCCATACGCCTTGCTCTTGCATATTCTACAAACGTTATCCCAAAACGTTTTTTGAATTGGCAACGTGCTGTAGAAGCATCTACTGATAGCTCATCAAAATCACTATCTTTCCACCTCTTAGCAGGCTCAAGCTCAACAGCGTCAACAAGAGTACGAACTAAATCTGAAGCTTCATAAGGATGAGAAAGAGGCTTACAACGCTGACAAGGTCTATATGAAGCATGTAAAGCTTCTTTAGCAGTTTTATAAAATTCACAATTTTCAAATTTAGGCTTTCGTGCAGGGCAAGTCGGTCTACAAAATACTCCTGTGGTTTTAACCGCTACAAAAAAGATATTTTCATATCTGTCATCTTTATTAATTAATGCCTGATAATATTCTTGCCTTTGAATCTCATTAATTTGAAGCTCATTAAACATATTTAATTTATCCTATAATATAAATTTATAATTATATTATACGAACTTCTTAAAACCTCTGTAACCGAAATTCAGGCATTGATTTTTTAATCTTGTCTCTCATGTTCAATAAGCCATTTTTTACGATCTAGCCCTGAGCCGTAGCCGCCAAGCTCGCCATTATTATTGATGATGCGATGACATGGAATAATTATAGCAAATTTATTTGCTCCGTTAGCATTTGCAACGGCTCTATATGCTCTCTCTCTACCTATTAATTTAGCTTGAGTAAAGTAACTTCTTGTTTCACCGTAAGGTACATTCATTAGCTCTTGCCATACTAATTTTTGAAATTCGCTTCCTAAAAGATATATAGGAGTATTAAATTTTTGCAAAGTACCATTAAAGTACAATTTTAACTCCTCTTCAATTGATAGCATCGGTTTAGTGCGAGCTTCAGTAATAGCTGATTTTGTTTTAGCTTTAAGTCTTTTAATTTTATGCTCTAACCCTTTACTTTCAGCAAAATCGAGCAAATAAAGCCTTTCTTCATCACTAACTGCCAGCATTGAACCAAGAGGCGTATCGAGAGCCAGGCAGATTTTAAACTCATTTGTTAACCTAAATATGATTTCTTAGTATTATATAGTAAAAGAAGTTGAATTATATACAATTTATACATTATCTTTTGATTTTTTTATTTAACAATTTTAATATTTAAGTACAACAATTTATAGGTAATTATTATGAAAAAAGCTCATGTTTTTAAATATTCTCAAGTAATTAAAACGGATAGAATAGCAACTATAACTCAATTTAGCCAACACTCTTCTATAGAACCACAAAATGCTGGAACTATAGCTATAAATGAAGAAAAAGACGGCGGGGTAATAGACCAGTATAAAACCGGTAAAATCACTACCGAAGAATTTCGTATAGAAATGAATGAATTAATTGAAGAAACAGGCGGTAAACCTATTACAAATCTTGAAACATTTGATAAATGCTGGAATGCTATGTGCATAGTAGAACCTGAAAAACTAGCAGAGTTATATAATTTACAACAGACGCATAAATTTCATATCCATATTGTAGGCGGTACAAACGAATTACAGCATAATTATATTCAGCAAGAAATACAAAAAGCCTCGATTAAACCTGATATTTCTTATACACTTTCATATGAACTCGGTACATTAGATAAGAAAAAATTAGAACATTATTGAAGAATATATTCAAAAGGAAGAAAAGAAAGAAAATAAGGAAAGAAAAAAACAAGAAAATGAGGTAAAAGCAAAAAAAAGTGCAGAAGAGCAAGTGCAACGTACGAGAGAACTCAGAGAATTAATAGTAAAACTCGGAGCACCGCCACCACCACCGATAAATGCAGAAATACCACTGAAAATAAAAAAAATAAAAGATCTCGAATTAAAAATAATAGAAAACAAAACAAATAATGGCACGAAAGAAGAAAGAAAAAGGCTGAAAGAAGAACTAGAAAAATCAAGGGCAGAGCTAGAAGCACTGAAAAAAGAACAAGAAGAAGAAAGAATTCGTGTACTTAAAGAAAAATTAAAGGAAAAAGAAGAAGCAGAAGCGGAAAGAGTAGGACTTGCAGATGAAGCAGCAGCGGCAGAAGCAGAAAGACTAGCAGATGAAGAAGCAGCAAGATTAGAAGCAGAAAGACTAGCAGCTGAAGAAGCAGATAGAGCAAGACTGGCACGTGAAGCTGAAGAAGCAGAAAGACAAAGGCTAGCTGATGAAGCTGCAGAGAGACAAAGACTAGAAGCTGAAAGACAAAGACTTGCAAATGAAGCAGCAGCGGAAAGACAAAGACTTGCTGATGTAAGACTTGCAAATGAAGCTGCTGAAGCTGAAATTGCTGAAACTATAACCATGCAAACGGCAATAAAAGAAGATAAAGAGATGTTAAGTGCGGTGCATGATTTAAGTATTGTTCATAACATTCAACATATTAATAGTGATGTGATGTTTACTAGAATGAAGAATATTGCTGTGGTTGCTGCCGGTGATGAAGACGAAAAAGTTTTAGATAAAGGTGCTTGGGTATCAGCTATTTACGGTGTTAACAAGCAAGGTTCGCAAAAAGGATTGACCGGTTATAGAGGTCATGCTTCCGGCGGTACTATCGGTTTTGATATCGGGTTTGATAATTTTAAAGATTTAGTCGGTATTGCTTATACTAAATTAGATTCAAAGTTTAAATCTAGCGGTAGTAAATTACATACTAATATTGATAGCCATATCGTAGCTTTATACGGTCAGAAAGAGTTGCCGAAAAACTTTACGATTCAAGGTATGTTTTCTTACAACCATAATATCATAAAGAGTAAAGTTAACCGTTTGGGTACTATTGCAAGCGGTAAGTATAAGAATGATAGCTATAATTTTGAAAGTTTATTAATTACAAAGCAAGCAATAATATAACGTTAACGCCAAATCTAGGTATAAGATACGGTCATATTAAAGACGGTACTTATCAAGAGAATGGAGTAGGTATCCAGCATTTAAGTGTTGCTTCTAAAAAGCAGCATGTGTGGGCTGGTATTGTGGGCGGTAGTATCGCTTTAGCTCCGCAGAGAGTAATTAGCGATATAAGCGTTACGCCTAGCTTACAAGGTTCTGTAGAGAATTACTTTAATAGTAAGAGTAAAAAACTTAATACTAAAGTAAAATGGAAAGACAAAGAAGTTAACGAAACCGTTATGTTACCAAAACAACCTAAGATCGGTTACAATATCGGTGCTAGCGTTTTAACGGAGAAAAATAATGTAAGCGTAACACTTGAGTATAACTGCCACTTACAGAAGAAATACCAAAGCCATCAAGGTTTTGTTAAGTTGAAAGTTAAGTTGTAATTTGAATGTACTGTTGCAAATAATTAAAATAAGTAGATTATGTGGAATTGTGGGTAACTTAAAAAGTTATCCATCAAATCCACATGTAAAAACTTCCGCAAATGCAGAGAAAGACTACCATAAGAAGAGGCTAAGAGAGCTTCACGCTGAAAGCACTAAAATTGAAACTCGTATCGGTGGCTAATGGACTTATTTCTTGATGGTGAATTAAGCAAAGAAGACCACGAAGCAAAACGATTAGAATTAATACAAAAATGAGAAAATACCTTTAAGGAAATCGAAGCCCATAATAAAGCTGACGATAGTTTCGCAAATATGCTAATTTCCTTAGTGGAACTGGCTTCTAACGCTTATTAAGCGTTTACTGGTTCGACAATTGCCGAAAAAAGGCGATTAGTGAATTTAGTATTGGCAAGCCGTATATTAAAACCTGAAAAGCTTGACTTTAAGCTGCGTCCACCGTTTGACACCTTTATAGAAATACCGAAAAATGATGAATGGTGGAGATGAAGGGAATCGAACCCTTGACCCTCTGCGTGCAAAGCAGATGCTCTACCCCTGAGCTACATCCCCGATTTTATAGAAGATATATTATTTATAAGTAATTAAGATAAGCTTTTAACTAATCCCCAAGGCAGTGGCTGACCGTTACTTCCTACGACTAAATCTCCAGAAGATTCATATTCAGCAGCTAGAAAAGAATTTTGAGCAGCAATAAGCTTTACCGGTTTGATTTTCTGACCGTTATGAAAATATTCTTTAGCCTGTTCCCTAGAAGTTGGGTTATTTTTGGAAGCGGTTTTTGCTTTAGCTTTAGACATACACTATTAACTTTTTCTTAAACTTGTGAAGAATATAAAACTTTTTCCTAAACTTGTCAATAACTACCGTCTAGTAATATCTCAGAAAATGATTATTCTTCCGTTATTATTCACTTTCACCGGCTAATGCTACTTTAAATTCTGCTATTTCTGATACCGTTTTTCCGTCATATATACTAAACCCTACTCCTCTAAATTCTACTTTTGCATTAATATCAGCACCATATGATAATAACAGTTTATATATTTCATCATCCGTAATATTTTTAGAAGTATATCGAACGTTTTTAGCAACCGCATGTAAAGGTGTTTCTCCGGATTTTCTTTGATCAACCGCAGCTCCTTTCTCAAGTAATAGTTTTGCTACATTCAAGTACTTACTGCTTACAGCTTCATATAAAGGCGGTCCTAGCAAAGCTTCCTCGTAACCGTTTACTGCAGCTCCTTTTGCTATTAGATATTCTGCCACTTCATAATGTCCATAACGTGCAGCTATATTTAAAGGAGTGTCCTTAAAAACATCACAACACATATTAACATCTGCTTTTTTTGCTTTAACTAGCCAGTTAGCAACTTTTATTGCATTATTTGAAGATGCTGAAAATAATTCAGTAGTAGATATTGTTCGTAATTTATTTAAACCTTTTATTACATCTGCTCTATCAAGAGAGATAGCTTCTTTTAAAACATTTTCAAAACCATATCGATTTACATAAGACTTGATATCTTTTGATAACAGAGTTAAATTACACTTTAATAGTTCCTTTATCATATTCTACATAAATAAATTACCGATTAACCAAACTTATCTAATTTTAAATATCCGGAAGCATATTTGTGTAAAACACTAGCAATAAGAGTTTGATAAGGTATTCCTTCTTGTGCTGCCACTCTTTTTATATGATTCAAATCATGTAACGGCAATCTAATGTTAATTCTTTCCGATTTTTTAAAAAAATTAGCAGCTGCGATTTTAGCTATCTCCTTTTGCTTTTTTAGCTCTTCTTTGGATAACTCTAAAAGTTCACCTTTTTCAAAATAATCTAATATTTCTTGTTCTTCCTCTGTCAATTTATATTTTTTCATAATCTAAACCTTAGTTATTATCAACCAATTCGCTTCAAGCAAATTCTTTCGGTGATTTCTTTTAATTTTTCTACTCTCTCAATAAGATAAAGCAGCTGTTCTTTAGTAATTTTATAGTTTTTATCATATCTCGCATCGACATAAGCTTTGCGAAGTAATTTAAAACATTCTTTTTGTTCTGGCGTTACTATAGGAAATACTTGCAATAACTCGCTATTATAATTTGCCGCTCTGCTCCCTAATTTCTTTATATCGTGTAGTTTTGGTTTATAATTAGAAAAAACTAATAAAATAGTGCTATAAAGACTTTCCGTAGCTTGATGTAACTCAAAAGCACATTTATTTAAATTATCTCTTAGTAAAATATTATGAACATCAACAAGACATTCGTTAGCATGTTTAAACCATTCTTCGTAATAATCTTTAGCAATTTCTTTCATCTCGCTCCAAGGTAAATCTTTAGCTTCGCTTAAGGTAAATTCCTTGCTATCATATAAAAGAATGCCTTCTTTTTTTATATCCGTGTAAAAGTAACGCCCTTTCTCTAGCTGACTATTTATCTCATCTATTGATTCAAGAATTATGGATATCTCTGAATCATATGGGATAATCTGAGGCTTTATTACTCCCGTTTTCTCTAACCTTTTATATATATTATCTTCTAACCTTAAAGCAGTATATCCTTTATATTTACCTTTCTTCAGAATTATCAAAATATCGGTATCACTATGGTAACCGTTAGGGAGATCACGCACCCAATCGCCTCTAGCAAACGAACCATACAAGATAATCATAGCGATTTTATCCTGAGCAATATCTAAAATTTGCTGCACTATAAAATTAAGCCTAGCTTGGATTTTTAGAGAACGTTCAGGTAAAGTGGTTTTCATTATAATACCCTGCAATTTTTAAAAAGATTGTGTTTTCTTAAGAATTAATGGCACGTTTTATGTCATTCCTGCGTGGATGCCACCCCGTCATTGCGAGCAGTCGTAGTACTTGCGTGGCAATCCAGAAAAATAATAAAAAAAATTCTGATTTACAGAATTTTTTTTCTTCCTTGCTTCGTCAAAACTTGCAGTTTTTCCAGCGTTGTTGCATGGCTCGGCTTTGCCTTTGTCATCCCGTGATTTATTCACGGGATCTAGTTAAAAATACTAATATTATTAGTATTTTTAGTTGTTTTACTGGATACCGTGGACAAGCCACGGTATGACACCGAGCGGGTTTTTTGAGCCATGCAACAAAGCCAGTTTTTCCTCGCAATGACGACTCAGATATCCACGCAACAATGCCTCGCTGGAATGACATAGAGTAAAAATCGTAGGGTATTATAGGTTTTCATCTACTCATTTGCACCATGACAATATTTATATTTCTTACCTGAACCGCACGGGCATAGCTCATTACGAGATACTCTACCCCAGCCTGTAGGATCATCAGGATTTCTATCTTTAGGGTCAATACGTGATACGACAGGCTTAAGATCAGTCTCAATGCTACTTCCTGCATTATATTTACTAAATGCCGGATCTTCTCGACTTTCCTGCATATTTTTCTGAAGTTTTTTATGCTCAAGCGAAACATCTTCTTTTTGAATATGTTTTAAGTCAATATGGAAGTGATATACTGTTTGAATAAATAATTCTTTTAAATTATTAAGCATCTGCTCGAATAAATTAAACGCTTCTCTTTTATACTCGCTAAGAGGGTCTTTTTGTGCATAAGCTCTAAGCGATATCCCTTGTCTTAAATGATCTAAACTATATAAATGATCTTTCCAAACTTGATCAAGAGTAGTTAGTAAAATATATTTCACGGCATTATGCATTAACTCGCTACTATAGGCTTCTTCTTTTGACTTATATATATCATGAGCCATTTGTATAACGACCTTCGTGATTTCTTCTTCCGTTACATCACTTTTACTTACTAAATTATGATCAAATTTTATAGAAAAGACACGATGTAATTCTACGCTTAAATTTTCTATATCCCAATCTTCTCTATAAGAGCCTACCGGCATAAAAGTTAATACTATCTTTTTAGCGAGTTCCTCAGTAGTACTATTTAAGAAACCATAACTATCTTTAGATTTAATAATTTCAGTACGTTGCTCGTATATTATCTTACGTTGGTCATTCATTACATCATCAAAACGTAATAAATTTTTACGCATCTCGTAGTTATGTCCTTCAACTTTTTGCTGAGCTTTCTCAAGTGAACGACTAATCATCGGATGGTGTATGGCCTCTCCGTCTTTCAATCCAAGTGTTCTAAGAACTCCTGATATACGATCTGATGCAAAAATACGCATTAAATCATCATCAAGCGATAAGAAAAACTTAGTTTTTCCTGGATCACCTTGTCTACCCGATCTTCCTCTTAGCTGATTATCTATCCTACGGCTTTCATGCCTTTCCGTACCTATCACAAATAAGCCACCCGCTTCAATAACCTGCTTCTTTTCTTCGGCAATTTGAGCTTTTATTTCAGCTATTTTAGCTTCATAATTATGTTCTTTATCCAGCTGTTCTATTAACATTTCAGGATTACCGCCAAGCATAATATCGGTACCGCGTCCTGCCATATTGGTTGCAATCGTTACTGCCTTAAACCTACCTGCTTGAGCAATAATAAAAGCTTCCTGTTCATGGAACTTAGCATTTAATACTTTGTGAGGGATTTTTTCTTTATTTAAAACGCTTGAAAGCTCTTCTGACTTTTCTATGCTTATCGTACCGACAAGTATAGGCTGACCACGATCGTAACAATCCCTAATTAGCTTTAAGATAGCATCATATTTTTCTTTTTTACTACCGTAAATCTCATCATCAAGGTCAAGCCTTGTAACTTTATTATGGGTTGGAACTGCAACCACATCGAGATTATATATGTCTTTTAGCTCCGGTGCTTCGGTCATAGCAGTACCGGTCATACCCGACAGTTTAGGATAATTACGGAAATAGTTTTGGAAAGTAATTGATGCAAGAGTTTGGTTCTCATTTTGAATTTTTACATTTTCTTTTGCTTCTAATGCTTGATGTAACCCTTCCGAATATCTACGCCCTTCCATTACACGACCGGTAAATTCATCGATAATCATTACTTTACCCGCGCGGACCAAATAATCTACATCAACAGTAAACATATTATGAGCTCTTAAGGCTTGATTAACATAATGCACTAAAGTTAAATTTTCAAAATCATATAAACCGGTATCAGGTTTTATAATATTTTCTTTACTTAAAAGTGATTCTATATGTGTAATGCCGGTTTCCGTTAAATTGATAGTCTTTAATTTTTCGTCTTTTTCAAAATCACTTGTATTAAGCAGGCGTACAATTTTATCGATTTTACCGTATAATTCTGAATTATCATTAACCGGACCTGAGATAACTAGCGGAGTTCTTGCTTCATCTATCAAAATTGAATCAACCTCATCGATGATAGCAAAATTAAAAGGACGAAGTACTCGCTCCTGCAAGCTATACTTCATATTATCTCTTAAATAATCGAAACCGAGTTCATTATTTGTTGCATGAGTAATATCGGCATTATAGGCGGCTCGTTTTGCTTCATCAGGCATACCGGCAACAATACATCCAACCGATAAACCTAAAAAATTGTAAATTTTACCCATGGAAGCAGAATCACGGCTTGCCAAATAATCATTCACGGTTACAACATGTACACCTTTTCCGGTTAAAGCATTTAAATAAGCAGGAAGCGTTGCAACTAAGGTCTTACCCTCACCGGTACGCATTTCGGTAATCATGCCTCGGTGTAATATAAGCCCGCCTATAAGCTGAACATCAAAATGACGCATACCGCAAACTCTTTTAGCTGCTTCCCTAACTACCGCAAACGCCTCATATACTATATCGTCTAAAATAGCTCCGTTTTTAAGCTTTTCTTTAAACTCTACAGTTTTATTCTTTAACTCCTCGTCTGATAATTTTTGTATAGCAGGCTCAAGCGAGTTAATTTTTGTAATTTCAGAAAATAGTTTTTTTACAGTACGATCATTTGCAGTACCGAAAAGTTTTTTTAAAATAGAAAGCATTAAAGTCCTTATGATATTTTTAGTATTTTAGTACTTAAATATAGGTATATTTTATAAAATTATCAAATGTTATAATTTTATTTAAATGAATAATTTTTTATTGAAAGGCATTTTTTTACTACAAATATTTGTAAATTATTATTAATAAATAAAATATTCTCAAATAGCTGTTGACGGTTATATATTATTTTTATAAAATTTAAGCTTATGTTTAACACAATTATGAGTCATAAATGAAAAAATTATCTGTTATATTTTTATCAGTTAGCATGCTTTCCGGTATTGCTTTTGCCGATAAAGACAAAGTAGTTGCTACCTATAAAGGCGGTGAAGTAAAAGAATCGCAAATTATGAAAGAATTCAAGCCTCAGCTTAATCTTCAATCAGGTGAAACAATCAAAAATTTTGATGATTTTCCACCGCAAGATCAGGAAAAATTAATAAAAATTTATGTTAATAATCTTTTGTTAAAAGAAGAAGTTGCTAAGTCAAATATTACTTCTTCTAAAGAATTTCAAGAAAAACTTGAAAATGCAAAAAATCAATTAGCTCAACAAGAATTACTGGCAAATTATATAAAATCTAATATTACAGATAAGATGTTTGATGACGAATATAATAAATATGTCGGTAATCTTAAAGGTAAAGAGCAAATAAAAGTTGCTCATATTTTAGTTAAATCCCAAAAAGAAGCTAACGATATAAAGACCAAATTAAGCAAAGGCGGAAATTTCACTAAGCTTGCAGAAGAATCATCTCTTGATAAAGCTTCAGCTTCAAACGGCGGAGTTATAGGTTACATTCTATTAAATCAACCTGGACAGTTAGTACCGGAATTTGAAAAGAAAGCTTTTGCTTTAAAAGTAAATGAAGTTTCAACTCCTGTAAAAACCGATTTCGGTTGGCATATTATCAAAGTGCTTGAGAAAAAACCTGTACCTATTCCAACAAAAGAAGAAGCAAAAGTAACTATAGATAATATATTAGCTTCAGAAGTACTAAAGAAATATATTTCTGATTTAGAAGCTAAAGCTGATTTAAAAATTATGTTACCTAAAGCAGACAGCAAAGCCGGAGCATAATTTATTTAATATCTTTAATCACATTATATCTTCCCCGCAAAAAGCGGGGCTTTGTTGCAAGGATCGTTTTATGTCATTCCTGCGAAAGCAGGAATCTAAAAAAATAGTCTTAATATTTACTAAATAAACCTAAAAAAACAAGTTTTTTGTAGATTTTATTGGATTCCCGCTTTTAGCTAGGAATGACATAAAGAACATTTACAGATCCACGCAACAACGTCTCGCAGGAATGAGACATAGGGTTCACGCATAGAGCAAATATCGTCTCACCAAGAATGACATTATAAACCGCCCTCAATCACGGCAAATGCTACGCATACAGGATAATCATCGGAAAGTGAAAGATGGATATTGAACGGAGGGAGTTTGTTTGTATAGTTTGAACTAACTTCTACTATAGGTTTGCCCAAGTTATCATTTAGTATAGTAATATCTTTTAAATTTATACCTTGACCTATACCGACTCCAAAGGCTTTACTTACAGCTTCTTTAGCAGCAAAACGCTTTGCTAAAAATACAGCATGACCTGTTTTGTCCAATAAACTAAACTGTGCTAACTCCTTTGAAGTTAGAATTTTTTTAGCAAAAAGTTCCGGATATAAATGTAATATTTTTTCGATTCTAGAAATTTGTACTATATCAGTACCAACACCGATAAGCATTTACTTATCTTCAAAATCCTCACCAGTCTCATCAATAAAGATCTGATCATCTAAATCAGAGTAATCATCACTTATACAAACTTCAGCTAAATACTCGAATTTTTCTTCTGTATCTTCCGATGATTCATCTTGATTAACAAGAGGCTCTACCATAGTTTTCGTACGTAGACTATTTATTAGATCATGCTCTAACTGTTCTACCGATACTTTTCCGGCAGCAATTCTACGTAATGAGATAACAGGAGGTTTATCACGCTTTTCTTTTTTGATTTGATTAGTTTCTACTTTATAATTTAATAATTTAGCATATCTTGTTGCTAGTACAACAAGCCGAAACCTATCCGGTATAATTTTATTACAATCTTCTGCTGTAATTCTTGCCATAATTTTCTCCGTTAAAAATAGTATACTACAAATAAATAGGAACTGAGTATACGAAGATCAACTTCAAAAAGAGTAATCGGTTCACAAGGCGAGGAACGGAGCGTATACTTAAGTGAGTACCGAAGCTCTTGTAGAACGACATAGCCAATTTTTGAAGTTCTATCTTAGTATATTATACCCTTTTTATATCCGCACCGCAATTACTTAATTTTTTTTCTAAATCTTGAAAGCCACGATCCAAGTGATATATTCGGTGTAATACGGTTTTGCTATTAGTACTAAGACCGGCGAGTATTAGCGATACTGAAGCTCTAAGATCACTTGCCATAACTTCTGCTCCTTTTAACATTTTTACACCTCGAACGACCGCCTTATTACCTCGTACTACTATATCTGCTCCCATTCTACATAATTCAGGGACATGCATGAAACGATTTTCAAAAATATTCTCGGTGATCATTGAAACACCGCTACTAAGCGTCATAAGGCTCATAAATTGTGCTTGTAAATCAGTAGCAAAGCCGGGATAGGGATTAGTTTCTAAATCAACTGAATTTAACTTCCCTTCATAAGTTACTTGGACTCCGTTATTGATCGGCACAACTTTTATACCCGTTTCAATAAGTTTTAAAGCTATATTTTCTATAATATGGTAATCAATCCCACAAATTTTTACATCACCTTTAGTAATAGCTGCCGCAAACATGTAAGTACCGGCTTCAATACGATCAGAAAGTACTTTATAGCTCGCTTTATTTAAAGAATCCTTACCTTTAATCGTTATTTCGCTAGTGCCGACACCTGCAATATCGGCTCCCATTTTGATAAGGCAATTACATAAATCAACTATTTCCGGCTCTCGACCGCAATTAAAAAGCACGGTTTCCCCCTCTGCTAAAACAGCTGCAAGTATTGCATTAATCGTAGCACCTACGGAAACTTTATCAAAAACAAAATGAGTACCTTTTAAGCGTCCTTTACTTGAAGCATTAATATAACCGTCTTCTATTTCAATCGTAGCTCCCATAGCTTTTAATACGGCAATATGCAAATCTACTTGCCTTGCTCCAATAGCACAACCACCCGGAAGCGATACTTTTGCTTTACCGTATTTGGTAAGCAAAGGACCAAGCACCCAAATCGATGCTCTCATTTTACGAACTATTTCATAATTTGCAGTAAAGTTATTTATATTTCCGGTATTAATTACAAGCTCAAATTCATCTTGATGTTCTAATATTTCAATATCTGCTCCGTGACTTCTTAGCAAATCTTTCATAGTACTAACATCCGTTAATTTTGGAACGTTAGTAATATGTAGTTTATCGGTAAGAATAGACGCCGCCATAATAGGTAGCACGGCATTTTTAGCCCCACTAATATTAATACTATCTTTAAGAGGTTTACCGCCGTGAATAATTAATTTTTGCATAAATTTTTATTATGTCATTTCTACGTAGATGAACTCTAATCTCATGTCATCCCGTGGCTTGTCCACGGGATCCAGTATAAAGTGAGATAAATCGAGCTTTTAATTATTAAAAATTTACCATATTTAGACTTTTTAAGTACTAGATCCCGTGGACAAGCCACGGGATGACACCGATTATACTACACATCCAAATTCACGACGTTTAAAGCATTAGCTTGGATAAATAATCTACGAGGTTCAACAACATCACCCATTAAAGTAGAGAAAATGCCCTCCGCTTCATCGACTTCCGCAACTCTTACCTGAAGCAAAGTTCTTTTCGCAGGGTCAAGAGTAGTTTCCCATAATTGGTCGGAATTCATCTCACCAAGACCCTTAAAACGCTGGATGTTTATTCCTTTTTTTCCACATTCTATAATGGTATTTAATAACTGGCTTGCTGTTAAAATAACGAATTCCTGACTTTTCACTATAAGCTTTAATTGTTTACCGAATATATCAAAAATTGTTAAAGCAAGCTTTGATATTTGTACAAACTCAAATGATTCCAACTGCTCTTTCAACAATATTTTACTTTCTTTTAAACCCCTACTAAAACGGAAGAACTCTATTTTATTTTCATGTTTTAAAATTTCCCAATTAGTTTTATCAGGCGATTCTTCTAAGCTATTTAAAACATCTAAAGCTTTTTCAAGTCTTAAATCACTTTCAGCTTCAAATATTTTGTTATTAAGTAAGTCATTAATTGCAAGAATTTCAGTAATTGAGCGATTAAATTTTTTGCTAGCATGATCAAGCAAGCCGTTAAACTTAACTACTTTATTAATTAGCTCTTCTAAATTATCACCTACTAACTGCTCTTTACCGTCTAGAGTTAAGGTTGCATCATTGATAGTTGATTTTATCAAATAATCTTGCAAAGCTTGCTCATTCTTTAAATAAAGCTCGGCTGCTCCTTTCTTTACCTTATAAAGCGGTGGCTGGGCTATATATAGATAACCTTTATTTATTAGCTCAGGCATATGACGATAGAAAAATGTAAGCAATAATGTTCTAATATGCGATCCGTCAACATCAGCATCAGTCATAATAATAACTTTATGGTATCTAAGCTTTTCTAAAGAAAATTCTCGCTCAACACTAATTCCAAGAGCTGTAATTAACGTACCGATTTGATCCGAACCGAGCATTTTGTCAAACCTTGCTCGCTCAACGTTCAAAATTTTACCACGCAAAGGCAATATAGCCTGAATTTTACTATCCCTACCCTGCTTTGCAGTACCGCCCGCAGAGTCTCCCTCAACAATAAACAATTCTGAAATTGCCGGATCTTTTGCATGGCAATCGGCAAGCTTACCGGGTAAGTTCGAGACTTCTAAGGCTGATTTTCTTCGAGTTAGCTCCCTCGCTTTTCTAGCAGCTTCACGAGCATTAGCTGCTTCCATAATCTTAGCTATAATTGCCTTTGATTCCGCCGGATGCTCTTCAAACCACTCAAGAACCTTTGTATAAACGGCATTTTCAACAACCGGTCGCACTTCGGAGCTTACTAGCTTATCTTTTGTTTGAGAGGAAAATTTAGGATCAGGAACTTTAACGGAAAGTACGCAACATAAGCCTTCTCTAGTATCCTCACCGCTAAAGTCATTTTTAGACTTTTTATTAAGACCCGTAGTATCAAGGTAAGAGGTAATAACACGTGTTATTGCTGATTTGAAAGCACTAAGATGAGTTCCGCCGTCACGCTGCCTAATATTATTAGTAAAGCATAAAATATTCTCATGATAAGAATCGTTCCAGTGCATCGCAAGCTCAAGACTTATACCCGAGTCAGCATTCTCCGTATTAACTACTATACATGGATGGATAGCGTGCTTCGCTCTGTCTATATATTTTACATAAGCTTCTATACCGCCTGTATAATAAAACTCTACTTCTTTAACTTCTTCAAAGCGATTATCGACGAGTAAAATTTTTACACCTGAATTTAAAAAAGCAAGTTCACGAAGACGATGCTCTATAGTGCCGAAATCAAATTCTATATTAGTAAATGTTTCTACAGACGGAAAAAAAGTAACTTCCGTACCTTTTTTATCAATATTTTCTTTGACAACCGCAAGCGGAGCTTCTGTTATACCGTTATTAAATCTAATTAAATATTCCTTATTATTACGCCAAATACGTAATTCAAGCCACTCTGAAAGAGCATTCACAACCGATACGCCAACACCGTGCAGACCGCCTGAAACCTTGTAAGAGTTCTGATCAAACTTACCGCCGGCGTGAAGTTGCGTCATAATAACTTCAGCTGCTGATATTCCTTCTTCTTCATGAATTTCAACGGGTATACCTCGCCCGTTATCGGATACGGTAACCGAACCGTTTTTATTTAATATTACTTGGACTAAATCACAATAACCGGCAAGCGACTCGTCGATAGCGTTGTCGACTACTTCATAAATCATATGATGTAGACCCGATCCGTCTCCAACATCCCCGATATACATTCCTGGTCTTTTCCTTACGGCTTCAAGACCTTTTAAAACCTTTATAGAATCAGCACCATATGATGATTCATTAAATTTTTCTTCAATTTCCGACATAATCCGACACAATATTTATTTGTTGCTAGAAACAATAAAAATAACTATAACGTAACTTATTAGAATAGTAAAGTTTATATACTCGTTTAATTTGAAAAATTGGCGACAATGTCCTATAAGTACTGCGGTGTTCACGTATTAAGTATACGCTGTGCTCCTCGTCTTGTGGACTTCTTGCTCTTTTCCAAATTAAACTTCGTCTATATATTTTGTAATATATGTAATGAGATAACAAATGAATACATTAAAGTTAAAAAATATTTTCGACGTAATTGATGATTATGACGTGTTTTTATTTGATCTTTGGGGTGTAATAATCGAAGGAGGACATACTTACCCGGGCGTTGTAGAAAATATTAATAAAATTATTAAACGGAAAAAAGTATATTTTGTTACTAATGCTCCACGAAATATTTTTTCGCTGCATCAAACAATTAAATCTTGGGGAGTAAACGTGTTACCTGAAATGATTATTAGCTCAGGTGAAATAGCAGTACAAATGATCCTAGGAAGTAAAGAACGATTTGGTATTGAAAAGCCGATAATATATCACTTAGGACATTTAGAAAATGATATAATAAATGGAATTCAATGTCCTATCACTGATGATATTAATAAAGCTAATATTTTCTTAATGACTATTTACAGAGACGAAAACGAAAATTTAGATTTAAACGAATTCGATGAGTTATTTAAAATTGTTGTACAACGTAAAATGGTCAATATTTGTGCTAATCCTGACCTTGGAATAAATCAACACGGTGTTTATAGATATTGTAGCGGCTATTATGCCGAGAAAATAAAGCAGCTTGGCGGAAAAGTAATTTATAGCGGTAAGCCATATGAAGACATATATAGCAAGATTTTAAAAGAATGTCATAATACCCCTAAGAATCGTATGTTAATGATTGGCGACACTTTTTACACCGATATACTTGCAGCAAATCGCCTTAGTATAGATTCCGGTCTAGTGTTAACCGGAAATTCTAGAGAATATCATAGTAATTTTGATAGTATTGATGAAAAACTAGATAGTTTAACGAAAGCTGCTATTAAACAATCGATTATGCCTAGTTTTGTAGTGAGTTTGTCTTAAATAGCTTTATCGTCATTGCGAGGAAACATTGCACACGTGGATCGAGAAATGTGCTCGTTGTCATCCCGTGGCTTGTCCACGGGATCCATAAAAATAATTTAAAATATTAATAATATTAGTATTTTAAGCTGGATACCGCGATCAAGTCGCGGTATGACAATGAATAAAGTCAAGCCTATAACAACTCTATTGATATTTTACTCATAATCTGCTATAGAGTAAAACTTAAGCGGTCGTGGCGAAATTGGTAGACGCACAGCATTGAGGGTGCTGTTCTGTAAAAAGATTGGAAGTTCAAGTCTTCTCGACCGCACCACTCGCCGGTTTTTCACAAAGTCAAATTAGCGACCTCTTTCTGTAGGTGTTTCTTTTCTCTGTTCTGAGATCATTGCTCTAAAGCTTTTTTGTTTCGGTACTTTAGATTCTATATTTACTCCTAGCTTTTTCTTATTAGCGAATGTTTGTGCTGATTGTACAAATGATGCGAAGATTTTTTTATCACGCACCACTTCTTTGATTGAATATTTAGGCTCTGAATCAAACTTTTCAGGATGAAATTGAAAGGTACGAATTGGGGCACCAAACTGTGATTCCGTTCCTTCTATTTCTCCGTGCTCGGTTTTAGCTGATACTTTTAGTAACTCTTTTTTATCTATCAACCTATCTTTCCCCCTATTTCTTGTACTATATTATTATGACTAGCCCAAAAATTTTGTTTGGATATTTCTTTTTGAGTAGAATTTCTTTTTATTATTGATGCTAATTCTGAAGTAGGTTCAATAATTATAGAATCATGTTCATGATTAGGTGCATCAGCTATTTTTCCTTTAAGATAGGTATTAATAATTTGATGCCCCCCGCAAATTCCCATTATTGGCATCCCTTTTTCTATAGCAACTTCTGCCATAACCATTTCGGCAAGAGAGCGTGCAAAATCAGATTCATCTTTTTTTAGTTCTAGGTTTACTTTGCCTCCGAACTGCGTTGCTACTTTAGGATTAACTGCTTTATCATTACCAGGAATAACTAACGCATCCTTATCAGATAACAATTCTTTTGCCTTTTGTTTTGCTTCATTTATTATCTCTTCATTAATCTTCTCCTCTTCATTAGCTGATTTAGGTACTATTTCTCTGAAATCGATATATTCTAGATCTCCACCTTGATAAATAAGCTTTTTTTTCGCTTCATTTGCATTTGGTCCTCCAATTTCGGAGTTATAGCTTAATGCAATTTTAGGCCTTGGCGGCAAATCTTCAAAACGTTCTGTTTTTGTAATTTTTGTATATGCCGGCTCATTTAACTCTTCTGCCCGCTTAGTTAACATATCGGAGATTTCGGT
Source organism: Rickettsia tillamookensis (assembly GCF_016743795.2). NCBI lineage: Bacteria > Pseudomonadati > Pseudomonadota > Alphaproteobacteria > Rickettsiales > Rickettsiaceae > Rickettsia > Rickettsia tillamookensis. Next base: position 963,430 of record NZ_CP060138.2, read on the forward strand.
ATGCCCAAATAATTTGCTCCAATATAGCGGAGTATTTCCGGCCTTATCGGTAATATTCACTGTTTGATAGTAATCAAGATATTTATCAAATATCTTGATTTTTCCTTGTTGAGCTGCTAAATGTAAGAAAGTCTCACCATTACTATTTCTTAAATTAAGAGCTTTTTCTTTATCTTTTTCTATTAACAGTGAAGTTGTATCTATTTTTATGTCTCCTGTACGTTCTAATATAATACTTAGAGCAGTATTACCATTTTTATCCACTTGATTAGGATCAGCTCCATTATTTAGTAACGCATTAACAATAGCTACATTTTTTGTTAATGCTAATAAAAGAGCGGGATTTTCATTCCGATCCAATACATTTGGATTAGCTCCTTTTTCTAATAAGCTATTAATGATATCTAACTCTCTGCTTCTTATAGCCTCTAAAATTATAGGGTCTCTATTTTTGTCAATTGCATTCGGATTAGCCCCTTTCTCTAATAAAGCTGTAACTATATCTAAATTTTTATTGTTTATAGCAAAACGAATACAAGGATTATTATATTTGTCTAACGTATTAGGATTAGCTCCTGCTTGCAATAACTTATGCACCTCTTCTAGATCATCATTCTTAATTTCGCCAATCAATAATTCTTCCTGATAATTCATAATTCCCTTTCCAATATCTTAATAAAAATATACTAATTTAAGGATATAATTAACATGTTAGACTTGTCAATATTATACAATATGGATCTTCCGACAAATAAAAAACTATTGCTTATTTGTACTCTGTGATTTATATTGATTATCAAATTGTACACCATCTTGCATCAAGTCTAGTAATTAATAATTAACTAAGTCTATAATAAACTATTAGGTAAATAGGCTATGCCTAATTTCAATATATTTAAAAGCATCTTACCTGATCATCATGATCAATTTGCCGAGATTTTTGATCAAATCAATGATTTGATTGAAGATCACAATTATGATGCTGCTGCAAGCAGGCTGGCTAAACTTCATTATGCCGATTTAGCGGATTTCTTAGATAATCTTAACAATAAAACATATAAAATAATTATTCCTTTATTACAGGATGAAATTAAGCCTGAAACGTTAGTATCGTTAAATGCTTATAGTAAGCCTTTAATAATAGAAACTTTAGGCATAAAAAAATCTGCAGAATTAATCAATAAGCTAGTTATAGAAGATGCTATTGAAGTAGTAATCGATCTAGACGATGATATAAAAGACCTTATCCTAAGTAATCTTACTAAAGAAAAAAAACACCAAATTACCGTAGGTTGTACATATCCCGAAAATACGGTAGGTAGGGTAATTGAGCGAGATTTTATTAATCTTCAAGAAGGATGGACGGTCGAGGAATCATTAAATTTTATCAAGAACGTAAAAAATGATTTTTATGCTGCTATCGTCACGGATAATAAATTACGCCCTATCGGTATTATTTCTCTTAGCACGCTAATTAAAGGCAAAAAAAATGAATTAATAAAAGATTTGATGAGCAAAGATTTTAAGCTTGCAGATGCTTTTACCGACTTAAATGAACTAAGCTTCATTTTTAGACAATATGCTTTAACTATTGTACCGGTGGTGAATAAAAGCGGTAAGTTAGTAGGTAGCGTATCAATCGATAATATAATTTACATTATCGAAGAACAAGCCGAAAAGGATATATTATCATTAAGCGGGGTGCATACTCAAGATACTTTCTTCAATGTATTTTATACCGTTAAACATCGTTTTCCTTGGCTCTTTGTTAATCTAATCACTGCCTGCATGACCTCACTTATCATTAACCATTTTAACGACACTATTGCAAAACTTGTAACGCTTGCAGCCACTATGCCTATTGTAGCTTCAATGGGCGGAAATGCCGGAACGCAGGCCATGACCGTTACAGTTAGAGCCCTTGCTAATAAAGATATTCATTATAATAATGTCAATAAAGTTATATTAAAAGAAATAGCAGTATCGGCTTTTAACGGTTTTGTACTTGCAATTATCGGAGCAGGACTTAGCTTTGTGATGTTGCTTGACTTAAATCTTAGCGTTATTTTTGCTATTGCAGTTATTTTAAATTTTTTAGTAGCCGGATTATTCGGCTCTGCTATTCCTATAATACTGCATTATTTTGATATAGATCCCGCTGCAGGCTCCGGTGTATTTCTAACAACCATAACCGATGCTCTAGGTTTCCTAACTTTCTTAAGCCTTGCTCATATTTTTTTAGTGTAATTGTTTATTAGATATCTATTCAAATAAAAATACATACACATTACAGCAAACATTAGCTATAGCTCCAAGACATTTACATATACCGCAACTTGTATCCTGATTTTCAAAGTCAGTAATATTATTCTCATTATGTATGTTATTATCACTTAATATGTTCTGATTATTCTCATTAATATTAGACTCTTTGAACAATAAATTTGCAACAGTTAATATTAACTCACCCTGTGATGCAGTTAGATTAGTATTATTTAAGGAACTAGATTGTGCATACTCTTGTACTTCTAAACTATTACGGTTTGACATAGTTACATTTTGACTTTAGGATTAATATTTAAAATTATATAATAATCTTTAATCTACAGCTATTTATTATTGTAATTTTTTTAGCCAACAAATTATAAAGAAATAACTTATTATGGAAGATATAAGCTCTTGGAAAGAAAAGTTTGAAATTTGTGTTTATAGTAAAAAATTACTCGATAAACTCGAATATTTAAATACTAAAGTAGAAAATCCTATAGATATCCTCGAAATCAAAAAAGGTATCTACTATGCACGTAAATATCACGGTTCTCAAATGCGTCAATCAGGCGATCCTTATTATTCGCACCCGATTGAGGTAGCAATTATGCTTGCTGAATTTGTAGCTGAAGAAGCACCTAAGCTTTATAACATTATTATGCTGCAAGCTGCTTTACTGCATGATACTATTGAAGACACCGAATTAACTGAAGAAGCAATTACCAAAATTTTTGGATCGGAAGTAGCAAAACACGTAGAAGGTCTAACTAGAATTAAATCCTACGGGAAGATAAGTAGCGGAGAAAGCCTAAACTTACTAATTAAAGAGAAAAGATACAATACGGCATTAATAAAATTATTTGACCGAATTCATAATGTGCAAACTTTAGGAGTTAAATCACCTGAGAAAGCTAGAAAAATTATTGAAGAGACTTTAATAAATTTTCTTTTGGTCGCTGCTAATATAAATTATAAACTAGAACGAGAATTTGCTGAGTTATGCCTAAAAGTTTTTAATATCGAACTTGAAAGACAACAAGCTTTTTCTAATAATAACTCTCTGCTTCCTCCTCTAACTTTATAAAATGATTTACTCCAAATGTATAACCAATTAGAATTGGAATAATAAAGAATAATAATCCCCAGTGATTAAAATAATCTATCAAGTAAATTGTTCCAAAAGAAGAAACTGCAAACATTAAGGCTCTTGATAAAGCAAATATAAAACTGCCGCATGTAAAACGTTTTAATACCGGAAATCTTGCATAAAACACTGCACCTGCCGGAAAAGTAGTAGGGGCAAATACTACAATAAATAATTGGAATAAAAGTAATTCTATAGTATTTGAAATATTGTTTAGTAAGATAGGAGACATAATAGCTACAATAGAAAATATTATTAATCTTACCTTAAGAACTTTTAAAGGATGTATTTTACAAACCAAATAAGTAACAATTATTGTACTTATTAATTCTGTACCACAAACAATAAAATTTTGATGAATTACTTGAGCAGCACTGTAATTAAATGAGTTTTTCAGCATATTACCGCAATAAATATAAACAATATAAAACCATAACGGGGCTCCACAATGTATAAAAAAGAAAGCTATTGCTGTTGGTTTATTAATTTTTTCACTCCAAATAGGGCTTGATTTTAGCCTATTACTATCTATTCCCGCTTGTGCTACAGTTTTCTTTATTCGTCTTTTTGCATCAATGAAATCCGGAGTCTCTCTAAGATTTGTCCTTGCAACAGCACCAACTATAGCAATAGCTGCTCCAAACCAAAATGCAATACGCCAATCAAGTCCAAAAGAAGTAACAAGTGTTCCTACCGCCAATGCTACAGTTGCACCTAAAGTTACAAAAACAACAAGCGAAGCCACCACCCAATAACGTTGAGGAATTTTTGTCACTTCGGTTAGATAAAGCTCAGCACCTACTACCTCCCCCATAGAGGACATCCCTTGAGCGATACGACACGCAGTTACTACAAAAGTTGCTGTAATACCAATTTCGGCATAAGTTTTTAAATTAGCCATTATAAGACAACAAAGCGACATTAAAAAAGTTGTAATAATGACCGTTGCCTTACGCCCTATAGTATCTCCTATCCAACCGAATATTAAAGCACCGATAGGTCTAAATATATATGTTGAACAATATGCAATGGCAGAATATAGAGAAGCAGCTCGTGCATCGGCTTCAGGAAAAAATAGCTCGTTAAGTAATACCGCCATGTGTACATAAAGCATGAGGTCAAAATATTCAAGAAACGTACCTATCGATAATAACCCTATTGCTTCTTTTTGATTACGGGCTAAACTCTTTTGCTCTTTTGCGTAACTTAACATGCTTTTTTACAGATTAGTTAAAATTTATAAAGAACTATAGTGTTTTATATAAAAATAAAAGTCAATTTAAAAAAATTAGATTTTATAGAATTGCTAACTAAAGATAAATGTCGTAATGAACTGAGCGACTGAAAGGAACGTATCAATCTAAGAAAATAATAAAAAAAAATGCTAGTTTACAGAGTTTTTAACTAGATTACTTAGTCAATTACTTTGTAATTTCCTTGCAATGGTATTGATTTATTAAATAATCTATCTTTATTTAGCAATGCAAATAAATTTCTAATTTAATACTTGCAATTTATCTTATAATTACTTATATTCAGATTCGCTTAGATTAAAAAGCACCAAGGCGTTTTACATGTAATTAATTTTGATCCCCTTAAACTTTTTACATTAAAACGCCGTTATTTTATTTAAGCGGGTGTAGCTCAGGGGTAGAGTGCTACCTTGCCAAGGTCGAAGTCGAGGGTTCGAATCCCTTCACCCGCTCCAAATACTCATTCTTTGTTAGTCAAGATTTTTATATACTGCATCTCTTTTCCCTATTTTTATAACTAACACGGTAACCTCGTGGTCTTTAATTTGACATATTAATCTATAGTCTCTAACTCTATAACGCCATAATTTAATTATACCGACACTTTTGAGCTGTAGACCATGATTTCTAGGTGAAATAGATACATTTTTAATAAGATACTGATAAATAGCTTTCTTAGAGCTCATCTGTAAATAAATCTTAACCGGTAATTTAATTCTTTTTTGCTGCAAATTATAAGATTTTTTTGAAATATGAATAATATTCCTTCAAAAATTTTATCAATTTTCGCTAAAAAAGCTCTTTAATTACTAGTTAAAATTTATTTACAGATGGGCTCTTAACATCTTTTGTAAGTTTGCTAAATTCCTTATCAGCACTTTTGGTAAATTCAATCTTCCAAACCATATTTTTTCTTAATATCTTCTAATGAAATTACTTCTTCCCCTTTTTCTATACGAGACAAAGCAATTAACAAATCTGCTTTTTCTTCTATATAACTTTCTATTGCTTTACGTATAATATATCCTTTTGGTCTATCGATTTCCTTAGCAACATTAGAAAGTATAATATCTAGTTCATTAGAAATTCTAGTAGTTATAACTGTCATAAAAATAGCCATTTATCGGTTTTGTGATAACTTATAATAATATAAAATACATTTAAATACAATGCATTACCTTTGATTAACTTTATATTTTTATTTTACCCTTGCATAAAAGCGTTTAGCTAGCTATTTTTATTTTATTAGACTTCTTGCATAATGTAGCTAATAAGGATAAATTTGTAGGAAACACGGCACGCAGTACCACAACGTACAAAAAAGTACGCGAGGATACGAGTACCGGATTGACGTATACCTTTAGAAAGAGGTTATACAGGAAGAATATTGCAACAATTAGGAAATTACATATGTCAGCAAATACGCAAGATAATCAAGCAAATAATAACGACACTATAGAGATACAGGAAACTGAGGTAGTGCCTGTAGAAACAAATTTTTTACAATCGGGATTAACGAGCTTAATACCGATGGTTTTAATTTTTGCCGTATTTTACTTCTTATTATTACGTCCACAAGAAAAGCGTCGTAAAGAAAGAGAAAAGTTAGTAAGTGAAGTTAAAAAAGGCGAAGAAGTTCTAACCAATAGCGGCATTTACGGTATTGTAACTAAAGTAAGTGAAAATGACAATAATATTGAAATCGAAATAGCTAAAGACGTACGTATTAAAGCTTTAAAAAGTGCTATTGTTGATATAACAAGTCGTTCAAAAGAAGTGGCAGTAAAAAAAGAAAATAACAAAAAAGATAAGAAGGTAAGCGGTGCAAAATCTTCCTAAGTGGAAAATTTTTCTTTCAATTATATGTACAGTTTTTGCGGTTATTTGTGCCTTACCTAATTTTATGCAGGTAAATTCTAAGTTTCTGCCTCATGATTCAGTAAATCTAGGCCTTGACCTTAGAGGAGGAGCCCATTTATTACTCGATGTTGATTTTGACACCTACTTAAATGATTCAATGGAAAACCTTGCCGACACTTTACGCAAAAATTTTCGTGAGGATAAAATCGGCTATAAAAATCTGTTAGTTAGACAAAATAGCATTCAATTAGAAGTAAGATCGCCTGAGGAATTAAAGCCGTTAAAGAAAATAATTAACAAAATTGATCCGGAAATTATCGCTGAAGTAAACGAAAATAAAATAAAGCTTAGCTACAGTGAATCTAGATTAAATGACTTACTTAATAAGGTAGTAGACCAATCTATTGAGATCGTTCGCATGAGAGTTGATAGTACCGGCACTAAAGAGCCGACACTACAGAAGCAAGGCGACAAGCATATATTACTGCAAGTTCCCGGCGAAGAAAATCCCTCTTACCTGAAGAATATATTAGGGAAAACTGCAAAGCTAACTTTTCATTTAGTTGATGAAAATGCCAATATCGAAGAAGCGGTAAAAGGACATGTTCCGGTAGGTTCAATGCTAGTTAAGGGGGATAGCGAAAGTCATGGGGAGTATTATGTAGTTATAAAGAAAAAAGTTGTTTTGGGTGGGGATCAGCTTACAACCGCATCAGCTTCTTTTGACCAAAATTCGCAAGCGGTAGTTGCTTTTTCTTTCAACAATTTAGGTAGTAAAATATTTGGTGAAATAACCAAAAATAATACCGGTAAACGCCTTGCTATAGTTTTAGATAATAAATTACTAAGTGCTCCAACGATAAACGGAGCGATTATGGGCGGAAGCGGTATAATAACAGGAAATTTTACCGTTGAGTCGGCAAATGAGCTTGCACTATTATTGCGAGCCGGTTCGCTCCCTGCCCCACTTAAAATTATTGAAGAGAGAAGTATAGGTCCAAATTTAGGTGCTGATTCTATAGAGTCGGGCAAAAAGGCAGGACTTATAGGGTTTATAGCAGTTTGTATATTTATGGTTTGGTCTTACGGTGTACTTGGTTTATTTGCCAATATAGCTCTAAGCCTTGCATTGTTATATATTCTAGCTTTACTTTCACTTTTCCAAGCTACTTTAACTCTACCGGGAATTGCAGGAATAATACTAACTATGGGTATGGCTGTTGATGCTAATGTATTGATTTACGAAAGGATTAAAGAGGAACTACATAAAGGAGTTTCTAATCTTTATGCTATTAGAACCGGTTTTGAATCTGCGTTTGCTACTATCCTTGATTCTAACCTAACTACTTTAATCGTTGCTTTTTTACTTTATATATTCGGAGTCGGGGCAATAAAAGGTTTTGCCGTTGCATTAACGATCGGGATTATATCTTCAATGTTTTCGGCGATTATCATTACTAAATTGTTAATAGATATTTGGGTAAAATATTTTAAACCTAAAAAATTAGGTCTGGTGTAAGAGAAGCCAAGGTGTCATACCGTGGCTTGTCCACGGTATCCAGTAAAACAACTAAAAATATCAATATTATTGATATTTTTAACTAGACCCCGTGGACAAGCCACGGGGTGACAATGGTGGACAACGAAGAAATAGGTAATATATTATGAAAATGCAATCAAATGTTATAAAAATAATTATCGTAATTAGCTTATTAATAGGAGTAGGAGCATTATATTTGTTATTATCTTTAAGAACGCCTGAAAAACCGCTTGCCGGTCAAGTTAATATCTATGAAGATAGCGTAAAAATCGGCGGTGATTTTGAACTAATAGACCAAAATGGAGAGATATTTAATAGTGATGAGTTGAAAGGCAATTTAAGCCTCATTTATTTTGGATTTACTAGTTGTCCTGATATATGCCCAACCTCTCTAAATAAAATGACGGAGATTGTAGAAATTTTAAATAAACATAAAATAGATATTCTACCTGTTTTTATCACTATTGACCCAAAACGTGATACTCCTATAGCACTTAAAGAATATCTAAAACATTTTCATCCGAAATTTATAGGTCTTACCGGTAACGAGCAACAGATAAAAGATGTAACCGATAAATTTAAAGTTTTCTATGCTCGTGTAAATGGTGATGATGACGACCCAAACTATATGCTTGATCATTCATCTTTTACCTATTTAATCGATGCAAACGGAAAATATCTGAAACATTTCTATTTAGATTCTTCACCTAAGGAAATTATGGAATTTTTAAAAGGCAATTAATGAGTAATTATATATTAGCTGCATATTTATTTACTTTTCTAGTTTTAATTATATTGCTAGTTAGTAGTTTTTTAAATTACAAATCATTGAAAAATAAACAGAATTTTAATGCAAAAGAGAGTAAGGAATAGGTTAATAACAATAATTATTTGTTTTTGCTCTGCAGCTCTTGGAATTAGTATAATACTTTACAATTTAGAGAAAAATATAGTATTTTTTTTGCCACCATCAAAAATTAATGAAATAGAACAAGGCAAAGAGTTAAGAGTCGGCGGGCTTGTTAAAATAGACTCAATAAATAAAATTGCTGCTGATAAGATAAGTTTTGTTATTACCGATAATATTAAGGATTTAGAGATATTATACCAAGGTGTACTCCCTGCTCTATTTCGTGAAGGACAAGGAATTATTGCCCTAGGGCAATTATCGGACAGAAAATTTATAGCAAGACAATTACTTGCAAAGCATGATGAGAATTACAGACCTCCGAAATAACAACGTCATTGCGAGGAAGGCTTGCTTGCGTGGATATCACTCCGTCATTGCGAGAAGAATTACGTAGTAATTCGGCGAAGCAAGGAAGAAAAAAAATTCTGATTTACAGAATTTTTTTATTATTTTTTCTGGATTGCCACGTCGCTTCGCTCCTCGCAATGACGATTTTGTATCCACCAATGCCTTCTCGCAATGACAAAAAATAACCAATAAATCAAATAAATAAAAACATGTTTATAGATAAAATCAAAGCAAAAGCAAATAATGACGAAATAAATGTAATTATAGAAATTCCGATGAATAGCGGTCCAATCAAATACGAATTTGACAAAGAATCAGGAGCGGTTTTTGTTGATCGCTTCATGCAAACTACAATGAGCTATCCGTGTAATTACGGCTTTATTCCTCATACTCTTTCAAATGACGGTGATCCGGTAGACGTACTTGTTGTAGCTCATCATCCGGTAGTGCCTGGGTCGGTTATAAAATGCCGAGCAGTCGGCGTATTGATGATGGAAGACGAATCGGGGCTTGATGAAAAAATAATCGCAGTACCGACTTCTAAACTTGATATTACTTTCGATCATATTAAAGAATTAGATGATTTATGTGAAATGCTAAAGAAACGTATCGTGCATTTCTTTGAGCATTATAAAGATTTAGAAAAAGGTAAATGGGTTAAAGTTACCGGATGGGAAAATAAAGCAAAAGCAGACAGTTTGATTAATGAAGGAATAGATAGGGCGGCACAGGCGTAATACAACTCTGTCATACCGTGTAACTTTACCGGCGTTGTTGCATAGCCCATTTTATGTCATTCCCGCGAAAGCGGGAATCCAGTAAAATAAACTATAAATATAGCAAATTTTTGAAATTAAAAGCTCGATTTATCTCGCTTTATGCTGGATTCCTGCTTTCGCAGGAATGACATCGAGCAGGGTTCTCGAACCATACAACAACGCCAATGCTGAGCTAGTAATGACATCAATCGCATTAAGATAGGACAAAACATACATAGTGACATTATTTCGTTCAGGAATCGTAGTAGCTTTTTTCACATTAATTTCTCGCATATTTGGGCTTGTGCGTGAACAATTTATCGCATCATTATTTGGCTCTACCACTATGGGTGATAGCATTAATGTTGCTTTTAAACTACCGAATCTATTTAGAAGAATTTTTGCAGAAGGGGCATTATCAAGCGTATTCATTCCTATTTATAATGAAAAAATGCTTATTTCTAAGAAAGCCGCTAATAATTTTTCAGGAGAGGTTTTTACCCTTCTACTTCTGACATTAATAGTAATAATAGCATTAATGCAACTCTTCATGCCACAATTAATGTTGTTTATTGCTCCTGGATTTCACGGTAAAAAAGAAAAGTTTGAGCTTACGGTATTTTTATGCCGAATTACAATACCTTATTTAATATTTGTTTCATTAACGGCTCTACTTGGTGGAATATTAAACTCTGTAAAAAAATTCGCTGCATTTGCTTTTTCACCGGTTATTTTAAGTGTATGCGTAATAATTTTTACTTTAACATTTGATAATTATATAGAGTCTACTATCTCAATTAGCTTATCTTTAATAATTGCCGGAATATTACAAGTTTCTTTTATGTTTGTCTGTGTGAAAAGAGCGGATTTAAACTTTCCGATAATTTTTAACCCAAGCGATCCCGATGTAAAAAAGCTTTTGATTAATATGGGACCGGCAACCATTAGCTCCGGCGTACAGCAATTAAATCTTTTCATATCCCAATCTATTGCTAGCTTTATTGAAGGTGCTATTTCTATATTATCTTATGCCGACCGGATATATCAATTTCCTTTATCGATAATAGGTACTAGCTTCTCTACTATATTGCTACCTGAGCTGTCAAAAATCTATAAATCAAATGATATAGTAGCGGCAAAAAAAATACAGAATAACGCTATTAGAATGGGGCTATTGTTATCATTGCCTGCAACATTTGGTATTATAATTCTATCTCATCCGATTATTAATATAATTTATGAAAGGGGAGTATTCACGCCTCAAGATACTACAAATACAGCCGAGGCTATTTCTGCATTTGCACTCGGACTTCCTGCTTTTATTTTGGCAAAAATTTTAACTCCTATTTTTTATGCTAACGGAGATACTAAAACACCGCTCAAAATAACCTTATTTTCAATAATAATTAATACCGGTATGAATCTATTATTAATGGATTCGTTGAAACATATTGGTATTGCAGTTGGTACATCTATTGCAGCTTGGTATAATCTAGGTTTATTATATAGCTATACTACAAAACAAAATAAGCTACATATAGAAGCAGGTATAAAGCTTTTCTGTGGTAAAATTTTGTTATGCTGCATAATAATGTCTATCATCATTGCTTTAATAAAATATTATTATTTAGAATATTTTTATTCGGAATATTTATTGATTAAAGTTTGCATGCTAGGCGGTACAATTGCAGTCGGAATGGGAGCATTTTTCGGCACGGCATATTTATTAAAAGTGGTTAATTATGGTAATAACAAGAAATAAGAATCAGTCAAATTATCAGGATTTGTTAAAGACTTTAGCTATCATAGCTATGATCATTGATCATGTTGGTTTATATCTATATCCTGAATTAACTATTATGCGGATCATAGGTCGTACAGCTATGCCGGTATTTTGCTTTTTTGCCGGTTATAATTTTCATGATAAGCCAAAAACCCATATAATAATATTCGGTGTTTTATTACAAATATATACCACTGTACTATTTAAACAATTTCTTACTACAAATATTCTAATCTCTATCTATCTAGGGCAATGGTATATTTATTATTTTCGTAATTCTTTAACTCGCTTCTTCTACAGCGGTTATTGTCATGTAATTATAATGGTAATATTATGGTATATTAGCTGGGCTTTGATTGATTACGGGACTCTTGTAATTGCTATAATGATACTTGGATTTATTTCAAAACATGAGCAGACAAATCTAAAACTTTGCTGCTTTATAGCAATTTTTGCTTCTTTCGTGCATTCAACTCTTTTTACTCTTGCAATTTCCTTTAATGAGTTTAATTTTTCAAATACTGAATTAATTTTAAACCTCACTTTCTTAACAATTACTTATATATTAATGATCTTAAGCGATTATTCACAAAAAATACCAATAAATCTAAAATGGATAAGTCGTAATGTTTTATCTATTTACTGCATACAAATTATAATCTTACAATTCATATTCATCTATAAATACACATATGGTTTTAAAAATTGGTAAGTAAATATTAATAATTAGTGACAGTGGTCTTAGATTAATATTAATATGATTTAGATAATATTGATATTACTTATATGGATTTAATAGATCGTCTAATTTCGTATAATGAACAATATAAAGAGCAATTTAGAAAAAACAAACTATTTGAAATTAACTTAGATAGTACCCTACGAAAAAATAAATTTCTTAAACATTTTCGGATTTGGTCAGACGAATTTCAAAAAATGGTATTAGCAAGAGTAGTGTTTTCTGAAACAAAAGAATTTAAACAACTTGCATGGGAGCATCTTACCGATGAATTTGGACATAATATAAAGTTATCCCAAAATCTAGAAAATGGTGAAGAAACTACAGATTCTATTTTTGAGGCCTTAGGTTCTTGGTTTACACTATAAAAATGATGACTCTTGGAGATAGTGAAAGAGCCGTCCTTGTCCATTTAGTAATAGAGTCTTGTGCTACTATATTCTATGAAAAACTAGGATCAATATTTTTAAATCATAAGTCAGCAAAACATTTCAAAACACATATGCATCTTGATCCCGAACATGAACAAATGGGAATAGATTTATTAAAACAAATAAATATTAATGATTCTTCTTTACTCACTATTCAGAAAAAAGGCTGGGATATGATTGATGCTCTGTTTACTAGACTTGCTGAAATTACTCAATACTGATTTTATCCTCGCAAAACTCGTTTTACAATATTCGGTTCTTTCTCAATGATTTTAAGAAGTAATTTTGCAGCTCCTGTAGGTAATCTTCTTCCTTGTTCCCAGTTTCTTACGGTTGCTACGCTAATACCGAAAGTTATGGCAAATTGCTGTTGGGTTAACTGCAATTTTTCTCTTGCCTCATGAACATCAACATCAGGTAATGAAATGCTATGCTTTTTTACTTTTAGTTTACCTTTAGCATATGATAATGCTTCTTGCATTCCTATTAATATACTTTCCTCTGTTTGATTAAGTTTTTTATTATTCATTTTTACCTCTACTCATATATAATTTTGTCAGCTCTTCACTGAGTATTTTTAATTTATTACAACTATCCTGACTAATGTTTTCTACTTTACTTTTTATAAAACCGGTTATTAAAAATACCGGCATATTTTCATTATGGAAAAAATAAATTATCCTTATACCGCCACTTTTTCCTTTATTATTACTACCTAGAGCAAACCTCAATTTTCTTATTCCGCCCCCACCCTTTATAATATCCCCCTGCTCAGGATTAGCAGCAATATAATTTACTATTTCCGTGCATTCTTTTTCATTCAAAAAAACCTTAGCAAATTTTTGAAATTAAGGCAGCTCAATAACTGTAATAAGTTTTTTGTTCATAAAAGTAATGGTACGCCATTAGCGTACAAAAATCAATAGATATTTTTTATAAATAGCAAAGATAAAAACTAATTAATTGACATTTAAATCCATTATATGTATATCATTAAGGCTTATTTACATATTAAAAATTTTTAATATGTAAGATATATGAATATTAAACAATATTAATGGATTAAGTTATGCCAATACTCCGCGTACTAACAGCAACACCAAAAAGCATTTTTAGTAAACTTACTTATAAATACGATTTAGCTACTACTATACGTGCTTATAATGCTGTAAATATACCTCTAGATGAAGCTTTCAAAACTTCATTACAAAATAATTCTTACAAAACTGCAAAACTACTACTTTCATCAGGTCAACTTAATCTTAATTATAAGGACGCCGAAGGAAATTCAGTTTTAATGAATATACTTCAATCACAAAATACTCCTATACTAAAAAATTATTTTAGCAAAGCAAAAGCAGAAACTGATTTTAAATTATTTCCTTTAATACCTAATAATAGCGGTCATACAATTTATGAGATTGCTGCAGTAGCAGACAATAAAAAAATTTCAAAAATTCTTTATCATAAAATAGCAGAGCTTCATGATCTTAATAAAATAGTAATTCAAGCCTCTGCTAATAAAATAGATTCAAATATTTTAGATTTAGATTCTCCTCCACCTTATAATCTTTCATATTATGATGATGCTACTCATATGACAGGAGAAATACTAGAAAGTAATTAAATCCTAAGAAAGCATTATTGAGTGAATAAAAATCGTCATTGCAAGCGACTAAAAGGAGTGTAGCAATCTCAGGAAATTAAAACTAGATTGCCACGTCGCTTTGTTCCTCGCAAAGCATTATTGCGTGGATACTACCCTGTCATTGCGAGGAGGGACATAGTCCCGACGTGGCAATCTTGTCAAACCTCCTAAGATTGCTTCGCCTTGATTACTACGTAATTCTTCTCGCAATGACGAAAATCACTAAACCTAAACCAGCTCGCTTACTTGCGATTTGGCGAAGAGCTTTATCTGAAAGTTAACAAAATTTAAATTACCTTTTGAACCTATTTCTGCAAATTTATGAGCTTTAAGAAGTAGGTCATAATCGTCCGCTAAATCGGCAAAGAAAAATTCGATTTCGCCGCTTTGTTTTACTCCCAAAATCTCACCACTACCTCGAAGTTTTAAATCCTGCTCAGCTATATAAAATCCATCATTAGTTTGTTTCATTATCTCAAACCTACCTCGTGCAACTTTCCCAAGCCTTTTAGGATTATACAACAATATACAATATGATAGCAAAGACCCACGCCCTACTCTACCTCTAAGCTGATGAAGTTGAGCGAGACCAAACTGCTCAGCGTTTTCGATAACAATTAAAGTTGCTTTAGGCACGTCTATTCCAACTTCAATAACAGTTGTCGCAACTAATATCTTAATTTCACCTTCCTTAAACTGCTTCATTATTTGGTCTTTCTGTTCATTCTTCATCTTACCGTGAATAATACCCGTATAACCTTGATAGATATTTTCGATAGAGTTAAAACGATTCATCACATCCATTAGTAAACTATCCTCTTCTGCTACTTCCTTCTCTCCCTGCTCTATCAATGGACAAATCCAATATACCCGCTCACCTGCCATAAGCTTCTTATTTATTGCTTCGATAATATGTTCTATCTTATTAACTGACATGGTATTTGTAGCGATAGGTAAACGATTTTTCGGCTTACCCATTAGCTTTGAGATACTCATATCACCAAACATAGTAAGTGCTAAACTTCTTGGAATCGGTGTTGCAGTCATAACTAAAACATCAGGATTTACCCCTTTATTTATTAGATTCAAACGCTGCTGCACTCCAAATCTATGCTGCTCATCGATAACTATATAGCCTAGTTTCTTAAAACTTACTTTTTCTTGAAATAACGCATGAGTACCGACTAATATATCAATCTCACCGTTTTCAAGTTGTATAATAATATTTTTACGAGCTGCCCCCAGTATTTTACCTGTAAGTAATCCGACTCTTATATTAGTATTTTTTAAAGCTTTAATAAAGAACTCATAATGCTGATTGGCAAGCAAATCGGTTGGAGCCATAAGGGTTGCTTGAAACCCTGCTCCCACCGTATTTACCATAGTAAGCAAAGCTACCAAAGTCTTACCTGAGCCGACATCGCCTTGCAATAATCTCATCATTTCCACTTTATCGCTTTGCTCAAACTCTATTTCTTCTATGACTTGCTTTTGATAGGAAGTTAGCTCAAACCCTAGCTCATTTAATATATTTGCTTGAATGCCGGCAGCTTTAGGATAAATATTACCTTGTCTTCTACTTATTTGCGTACGTACATTTAAAAGAGATATTTGATTAGCGATAAGCTCCTTGGCTGCTAGTTGTTTTTTGGCAGCCCCAGTGTCATCCCGTGGCTTGTCCACGGGATCCATTTTTTCCGGATTCCCGCTTTCGCGGGAATGACATAAGGGGCGGAAATGACATAAAGAGTGCAGCATTTTCAAATTCTGCAATATAACATCTAAATAATCCCTTACCTCTTTATCTTCTATACTCTTACACTTCTCTTCAAATATCTCTATTGCTTTTATGATATATGAATATAGCTGCTTGTTACTCAGTAAATATGTCAGGGAATAAATCGGCTCTATTTCCTTTGCAAGCTTAGGATTAGTAATAAATTCAGGATGTGAAATCTGCAAATAATGATCAAAAAATTGTACTTTCCCGCTAACAATATGAGAAGTACCTACTTTTAATTTGTTGAAGATGAACGGAGGGGGCTTATGAAAAAACACTAATAACAACGAACCGGTATCATTGCTAGCCGTAATCTTTAACGGCTGATTGCTTTTTTTCGGTAAATTAATGCTCTCAATTATAATTTCCGTTTGGATTATTTCGCCGTCTCTAACTTCGGTTAAATTAGGCGATAATATTTTATTTTGATATGAAACTGGTAAATAAAATAATAAATCACGAATATTGTTAATACCGAGCCTCTTAAGAGCCGATACGGTATCTTCACGAATACTAATGAACGTTTTTACAGGAGCAAATAAAAATTTTTCTAGAATAGTTAGCATATATAGTCATAATTATCTTATATACGAATATATATACTTTATAATAAAAGAAGAATAATAAAATATACAAATTATGACTAATATATTATTCCCGCAAAAGCGGAAATTCAGTACTGTTGCTGTCATACCGTGGCTTGTCCGGTCTTGTTGCATGGCTCGTTTTATGTCATTCCCGCATAGGCGGGAAGGAAATAAAAACATATAAAAAACTTGTTTTTTATATGTTTATTTTATCAAATGTGTAACTTCTTATAGATATTTAAAGTTATTTTTCTGGATTCCCGCCTACGCGGGGATGACATCGAGTAGACTTTTCGAGCCATGCAACAACGCTGGACAAGCCACGGGGTGACAATAATTCACTTCTCTTATAAATCTAATCTTAGCCCTGCTCTAACTATAGCTGAAGAGTTTAAAGGCATACCTTCGATAAATCCCGCTGTTTTGTAACCGCCTGAGCCGACTATCTTAAATGTTTCATTTAAGCTAAGCTCAAAATTAACTGCCCCAAGACCGCCTTGCTTACAGCTCTCTTTTAAAGGAGTAGCAGTTAACATTTTAGGCTGATTCCAAAATGCCGCTTCTAAACCTAAACCGACAAAATCGAATTCGATTAATTTATTTGCTTTAACTCCAACACCGTAAGACTTAAATTTCTGATTTTTGCCGTAATTAATATTAACTTGAATATATTTATTATCAACAACAAAATGGTTAACTAAACCACGCTCTAAACCGTATGGTGCAAGTATCGCTCTAGTCGCAGGTAAATATTTAACCGGTCCTAATTCAATCATCGGAATATTGTCAAGATCTCTATTCATTATAAAAGAATAAGCTGAATAGAATAAATAAGGATCAATTAAATCTAGATAAGCATAAGAACGTATCTTATTTTTAGTGATGTAATTTTTACCATATATTGAATTAATATTTTTTACGTAACCGTTAATATCATTCCCGGCTCTATCACTTTCATTAAGTTTAGTATTAAAAATATAGCTTGGCTGGTCTGTTCTAGTATGTATATATGCTATCCCGTAGGTAGGATTAATTTTGTTACTTGCCATATATCTATCTTTAATATTTTCAGATAGTACATAATCCCCTTGCATTCCCCCAACGTTTATAGCAGCTTGTTTATGCACTTGCAAAGAATTAAAATCTGTAGATTTAAACCAAGTGGAACCACCAAAAGGTCTTACTTCATATTTTGTTACTTTTAAGTCAAATTCTCTTGCTCTTGCTCCATGACCCCCTATTTCATGATTACCTACCATAATCCAAGATGTAGCAGTAAATCTTGTAATATAACTTAAGATTTTCATAGCTATATTATCTGAATCGGCAAACATAGCATCATCTAATTGACGATAACCTTCAATCAATGACATAGCAGCATCACTACTTGCTCTTGAGGACATATCTTTATCATAAGTAATTACATAGCTATAATTTTTTTTAGAATTTTCTTGAATTGTTATATCGTCATCAATATTTGATGCAGTTGCTAATACTGATGATGAATATAAAAGACAAGCAGCAATAGTTAAATTTAGTTTATTTAATTTCATAGTATCATTAATTTTTATTAATCATAAGTAGCTACAATATATACTATTTTAAATTTATGAATAAAATCTATCCTTCGGCTGAGGCTGCTCTTGAAGGACTTCTTTATGACGGCATGACTATAATGTCGGGCGGATTCGGTCTATGCGGTATTCCTGAAAATTTAATAAATGCACTTCTTAAAAGCAATGTTCAAAATTTAACGATTATAAGCAATAATTGCGGTGTTGATAATTTCGGACTTGGGCTTCTTCTTCAAACTAAACAAATAAAAAAAATGATTTCTTCGTATGTCGGAGAAAATAAGATTTTTGAGCAACAATATCTTGATAAAGTACTTGAGCTTGAATTAAACCCACAAGGAACTTTAGCTGAACGAATTAGAGCTGCTTGCATGGGAATTCCGGCTTTTTATACTAAAACAGGTATAGGTACAATAGTCGAAGAAGGTAAAGAAACAAAGGAGTTTAACGGCGAAAAATATATCATGGAAACAGCGTTGCAAGCCGATCTTGCTATTATTAAAGGCTTTAAAGCCGATAAAAGCGGCAACGTGATTTACAATAAAACTGCACGAAATTTTAATGCAGTCATGGCAGGTGCCGCTAAAGTTACAGTTTGTGAAGTAGAGGAAATAGTTGAGGTGGGAGAACTTGACCCTAACAATATTCACACACCTAATATTTTCATACAAAGATTAATAGTAGGTGAAAAATATGAGAAACGTATTGAGCAATTAACTGTCAGGGAAAAATAAGATATGGCTTGGAGCAAAGAAGAAATTTATCAAATAACCGCAGAGGAACTTAAAGACGGATTATATGTCAATCTTGGTATAGGTATGCCCACGCATGTAGCAAATTATATACCTAAAGGAGTGAATGTAATATTTCAAAGCGAGAACGGTATGCTTGGTATGGGACCGTTTCCTTACGCAGGAGAGGAAGATCCTGATTTAATTAACGCCGGTAAGCAAACTATTACTGCTATTCCTGAAAGCAGCTATTTCGACAGTAGCTTTTCATTTGGGATGATTAGAGGTTCACATGTCGATTTAACTATTTTAGGAGCTATGCAAGTCTCACAAAAAGGCGATCTTGCCAACTGGACTATTCCAGGTAAAATGGTTAAAGGTATGGGCGGTGCGATGGATTTGGTCGCTAACACCAAAAGAGTAGTTATTATAATGGAACATAATGCCAAAGACGGCGGTGCTAAATTATTAAAAGAATGCAGCTTTCCGTTAACAGGTAAAAAAGTAGTTAACAGAATAATTACCGATCTTGGAATTTTTGATATTGATAAAGATGAAATGATATTAGTTAGAAAGGCTGACGATGTTACTATTGAGGAAATAAAGTCTAAAACTGAAGCCGAGTTTATTGTAGGCTTATAGGAGAGGTGTGGTTTCGTATATTAGTAGTTTAGACGTCATTGCGAGGAAATTTACAATAGTAAATTGACGAAGCAATCTCAGGAGTTTGTTATTATTTCATGAGATTGCCACGCAGCCTACGGCTGCTCGCAATGACGATTTAGTTGTTATATGGAGAATAAAATGGTTAAAGTAGCTATCGTATATTATAGTGGATATGGTCATACTGCAAAAGTAGTTGAAGAACTAAATAAGAGCATAAAAGAAGCAGGAGCAAATGTTTCTATTATACAAATAAATAAAGAAAAACCTGATAATATCGATTGGGATTTATTAGATAATGCGGATGCTATCATTTTTGGAGTCCCAACCTATATGGGTAGCTTAGCCGGATCGTTTAAAATATTTATGGAAGCTACCTCAACTAGATGGGCACAGCAAAAATGGAAAGATAAAATAGCAGCAGCTTTTACTAATTCCGCCTCTTATTCAGGTGATAAATTATGTAGCATTCAGCAGCTATTTCACTTTGCTATGCAGCATTGTATGATTTGGGTTGGGCAAGCTGAAGCTGCTCCTAATTTTGCTGATCATGAGATGCCTGATCCGGATAAAATTAACCGCTTAGGTAGCTGGTCAGGACTTATGACTCAATCTAATCACAAATCCTCTCCTGATATTACTCCTACCGTGGGCGATTTAAAAACTGCTAATTTATTTGGTAAAAGAATAGTTGAAGTAACTAAGAAGTTTAAAGGGTAAAGTCCATAGCCGAGACAGCTTTGTTGCATGGTTCGGTTTTTCGTCATTGCGAGAAGAATTACGTAGTAATCAAGGCGAAGCAATCTCAGGAGTTTGTTATTACTTCATGAGATTGCTACGTCGCCTACGGTTCCTCGCAATGATGGCTTGGGTATCCACACAACAAAGTCTGCAGCCCACGCAGAGAAATAATATCTTAATTAACTTCTAACAAATGATGATGGTTTTTGTGAACTCCTATTACTTAGAATTTTTTGAGCATGCGTAGTCGTTTTAGCATCTCGTTCTCCTTTAGTTTTTAGAATTTTTGATTTATTACTATTAACACTAACATCACTCCAATTACCACTATCGCTTTCACTGCCACTACTGCTACTACTATCACTCATCTTCATAGCAACTCTTCGTGCTAAAATTGATGCAACTCCATTAGGTTTGTTAACATCCTGAGCAGGCTTACTATGCGAATGTGCAACCGGTTTTCCTGTATTAGGATCAAATTCAACTTTTCTTAGTTTGTGTTCACCTCTTATAGACTGCAGCAATAAGTCTCTAGAATCTTGTGTCTTAACATCCGTTTTTTCAACTTTTCTTAGATTTTTTGGTCCTGCTATTTCTCTCATTAAATCAGAAGTATCTATAGAAGGACGTGGTTGATTTTCCGGTTTTTTAACCGTAGTAGTAACTCCTACAGGTTTAGATAATGTCTCAGTCTGAGCCGGAGCCATAGTAGGCATAGGCGGTGGTGGCGGCGGAATGTTATTTTTCGATAAAGGAGGTGGCGGCGGTGGTGATGGAATATTATTTTGCGATAAAGGAGGCGGCGGCGGTGGTGATGGAATATTATTTTGCGATAAAGGAGGCGGCGGCGGTGGTGATGGAATATTATTTTGCGATAAAGGAGGCGGCGGTGTTACACTATTTTCCAAAGGTTTAGCTAGGGACGAATTTGCTAATATTGGTTCTTTTTTTGAAGCCATGTGATTTGTAAGGTTACTTACTATCTTTTGTAACTCCTCATTGTCAGGCAACTTTGCAATTATATCATTAATATTTCTTTCCTTATTTTCAATTAATTCCTCAAATTTATGCTTCGTTTTATATAATTGTTCATCAATCTTTCTAATTGTTCTAGTATTACTTTCTTTGTTTTTTGCTAAAACCTGCTCACTATTATTTACAAAAACATTTTTAACATTTTGCCAAATATTATTTAATTTTTCAAAAAATGTATAAGGTATTTCTTCCCTAATTTCAGCAACTCGTTTTTGTATTTCCTTAAGTTCTCTGATATTAGAATTCTCAGATATTAAATTTTGGATGTTTTGTTTTGTAGCATTTAAAGAATTATATTGTTTCTCTAGTTCTTCAGCCTTAATGAATTGTAAAGGATTTGTCATATTTAGAGCTGAAAATCTTTCAGGTTTACTCTTATAACTAAAATATACTTCCGATAATCTTTCTCTTTGTTCTTTAGATAAATCTTTCTTTGTTAAATCCTTAAAATTTTTTTCGATTTCTTCTTGTAATTCTTGCTTTAAAGGTGCAGATTTTTCCGCTATATTATATATCTTATTATCAATATCTTTTAATATTTTGTTATTATACTTTATTGCTTCATTTGTTAACTGTTCTTCACTTTTTACAAAAATATACTTTACATTAGAAACTGTTTTTACAAATCTTTTAAACCAAGGCAGCGATCTATTATGTTCTTTTTCTAGTTCTTTAGTTTCATTTTGTATTTCGATTAAACCTTGCAACTTCTTATTTTGTTCGCATAATTCATTTACTTGGCTTAATATAGTATTTAAAGCATTATTTTCTTGTGCTAATAATTTATTTATATCTATTTCTTTAGCCACGCCATACACCTACTATAAATTAATGTCGGCATTATAGTAAATTTCTCGTACAAAAGCAAAGGGAAAGTTAATTTATGTTAATATATTCTCAATAAATGAAAAGTAAATAGACGAAGTTCAACTTGGAAAAGAGCAAAGAGTTTGTAAACCGAGGAGCGGCAGCAGTTAATAAACGTTCAACATCCGAGGACTTACAAAGATATTGTCACCAATTTTGGGTGTTCAACGTTTATATCATTAACGTAATTTTAAGGATGATAAGCCTATAAGAGCAAATATAACTGAAATAATCCAAAATCTTATTACGACTTTTGATTCTGCCCAACCGTGTTTTTCAAAATGATGATGGAGCGGTGCCATTTTAAATATTCTTTTTCCTTTAGTAGCTTTGAAATAATATACCTGTAAAATTACGGATGCAGTTTCAATAACAAACAAGCCGCCGACTATAGCTAGAACTATTTCATGCTTAGTAATGACACTAATAATACCAAGTACACCGCCAAGACTTAGACTACCGGTATCGCCCATAAAAACTTCTGCCGGTTGTGCATTAAACCACAAAAATCCAAGACAGCTACCGACGAGTCCCGCACATAACACCGTTAACTCTCCGGTATTCGGTATATAGGTTAGCTGCAAGTAGTTCGAGTAAATTAGATTTCCTACTAAATAACTTATTAAAGCAAAAGAACCTGCAGTAAGAGCAATAGGAACGGTAGCAAGCCCGTCAAGCCCGTCCGTTAGATTCACGGCATTAGAAGAGCCGACTATAACAAATATAGCAAAAACTATATAAAAATAACCAAGATTCAAACTTAAATTTTTAAAAAACGGTACGTTAAGTAAATGACTTGGATTTTTATCTAGATATTCTAGTAAAATACATATGATTAAGCTAATAATTCCTTGCAGCAAAAGCTTACTTTTTCCCCTTACCCCGTAATGGTTATTTTTAGTTACCTTAGTATAATCATCCATAAATCCTATAATACCGAAGCTAATAAAACCAAATAACGTAATCCAAATATATTTATTAGTTAAATCAGCAAGTAATAAAGTAGAAAGACAACTAGACAAAATAATCATAATGCCTCCCATTGTCGGAGTACCTGCTTTTGTTTGATGCGATTCAGGTCCGTCTGAGCGTATAGGCTGACCGTTTTTTTGAAGAGATCGAAGAAATTTTATTAATATAGGACCGGTGATAAAACTAAGGCTTAGAGTTATAATAATAGCAAGACCACTACGGAAAGTAATATAGTGAAATAAATTAGCTATATGTGAATTATGAATATGAGGAAGTAAAAGATTGTATAACATTTGTAGATTTAAATTAAAAAGTGTGTTTTGATGTTGTTTATTGTTGCCTGGATATCAAATCGTCATTGCGAACAGGTATTGTTACGTGGACACCGAGCCGTCATTGCGAGGGGAGACATTGTTGCGTGGACCGGTAAAACCCACTGTGTCACCCCGTGGCTTGTCCACGGGGTCCAGAAAAACAATAAAAAATACTAATAATTTTAGTATTTTTAACTGGATCCCGTGGTCAAGCCACGGGATGACAGAGGTAAAATCGATCCACGCAGCCTACGGCTGCTCGCAATGACGATTGAGGAATCTTACAACATTAAAAATATCCTAGTGTATTTATTTATAATAATCAACAATCTTATCAAGTTTTATACCTCTTGAACCTTTTATTAAGATAAGCTCATTACCTTCAAATAAATCCGTAATATGTGTAATTAATTCATCAACATTTTTAAAGTATTTTTTAGCTATTTTGGGAGGTAGTAAATCATAAATATATTTAGCATTTACTCCTACTAAATAGACCTTAGAACAAGCCGCATCTAATATATACTGCACTAGTTCCTCATGTAATCGTTTAGAATTTTCCCCTAGCTCTAGCATATCGCCTATTATAGCGGTTTTATTCTTGGCAGGTACTTGTTTTAAATATTCTAATGCAGCTTTCATTGACTGGGGACTTGCGTTATAGTAATCACAAATTACACGAGAATTTTGTATATCGATAATTTTCCCTCTTCCTTCGGTTGGAGAAATATTTGCTAAGTGATTTGCAGCTATCTCTATATCTTGACCTAATATATCAACAATTAAAAGTACACCGGTATAATTTTCGGCAAAATGCCTAGGAATGAACGGTATAGTTACACTTAAGGACTTATTATTTATCTTGTACTTTAAGTGGACTTGCTCTCCTAGGTTCTCATATAAAACTAATTGTGCAGGTGTATTATGTGATGTGCCGAAGTTATATACCCTATTAATAGAGAGATTTTTTAATATCGATACTATTTTATTATAGAAATTAGTATCGGCATTAATAACGGCAATATCATTTTTGCTAAAATTTTCAAAAATCTCACATTTAGCTTCAGCTATATCTTTAAGTGAGCAAAAAAATTCTAAATGAGCTTCCGAAATATTAGTAATCATGGCAATATTCGGCTTTAATATTTGAACCAGCTCCCTTATCTCGCCTTTATGGTTCATGCCAAGCTCAAAAATAGCATATTCCGTATCATCAGCCATTGAGGCAAGATTAATGAGCATACCAAGCTTGTTATTAAAATTACCCCTACTAGCAAATACTAAAGAATTATGTTGTAATAATATTTTCAATGCTTCTTTAGTAGAAGTTTTACCGACGCTACCTGTTATAGCTATGAATTTAGCTTTTGAATTCTCTCGTTTATACAAAGCCATTTTTTGTAGAGCTTCAGAACAATCATCAACTAGGATAATTTTATCTTTATCATTTATCTCTACTTGCTTACTAACAATTACGGCTGCCGCCCCTTTATCTATAGCATCTAGAGCATAATCATGACCGTCTCTATTACCTTGAAGTGCTATGAATAAATCACCTTTTTTAACATCTTTGGAGTTGAATTGCACTTCATTACAATTGATGGAATTATTTATTGTTATACTAAGAGCAGCACTTAAAGTTTCAGAGTTCCAAATCATATTATAGTGTTTTGTATTGTTATGTTTATGTCATTCTTGCAAAATCAGAGCTTTAACCGTCATTGCGAGCGACTAAAAGGAGCGTGGCAATCTCAGGATTTTGGCATGAGATTGCCGCGTCAAGGCTTCGCCTTTCCTCGCAATGACGTTAGTTTCCTCACAATCTCAGCATCATCAAAAGGTAATTTCTTATCGCCTATAATTTGGTAATTTTCATGACCTTTACCGGCAATTAATAAGATATCGTCTTGTTTTAAATTATTTATACCATATTTAATAGCCTCTTCCCTGCCAGCTATTTCAATATAATTTGTTTTACTTATACCGCTTATGATTTCAGCTCTGATAAGCTTTGGATCTTCATTGCGTGGGTTATCATCTGTAATTATAACATAATCGGCGAGTTTTGCGGCTATGCTCCCCATAAGACTTCTCTTTGCTTTATCACGATTACCACCGCAGCCAAAAACTACGCTTAACTTACTATCACGTAATTTAATATTTTTCAGCTCTGTTAAAGCTTTTTCAAGAGCATCCGGAGTATGGGAATAATCAACAAAAATATTAGCGTTACCTATTCGCTCCATTCTACCTTTTACCGATTTAACTTGTGTTAGAATTTCGATGATTTTATTAAAATCAAATCCTGTATAATGAATACTAAGAGCGGCAATTAATAAATTACTAGCCTGAAAACTACCAATTATCGGTGTATTAAAATTATATTTTCTATTATTAAATATAAAGTCAATATTTTGTCCTTTTAAAGAACCATTAATTTTAGTTATTTCTAAATCACCTTTTTTTCCGACAGTTATAAATTTAATATTATGGTTATGTAGATAATCTTTAATAAATTCTATTTCTTCTATATCGGAATTTAATATTGCAAGACCGCCATGTAATAAATGGTCAGTAAATAATTTCAGCTTAGCTAATAAATAATTTTCTTTTGTATGGTGATAATCTAGATGATCCTGACTAAAGCTAGTAAAACATGCGATATTTACTTTTATTTCCCCAAGTCTTGCTTGATCAAGGCCATGGCTAGAAGCTTCAAAAGCTAAATATTCTATATTGTTTTCAGCTAAATTATGAGCGATTCTTCTAAAGCTTAAATAATCGAGTGTAGTCAACTCCGGCACATCATTTACAAGATAATCGCAGCCAAAAATCTCTACACCTATCGTACCTATAGATGCTGCTTTTTTCCTAAGTAATGAATATGTCTGAGCTATATAGGACACTACCGAGCTTTTACCGTTAGTACCGGTTACAGCTATTAGATTCTTTAGTTTTTTAGGATAGAAGATTTCTATAGCTTCATATAAAGCTGCTTGTACATCTTCTACGTAAATTACTTTATCATCTATAATAGTATTTTTTTTATTGTCTGTAATTACTAATGCTGCCGCCTGATTTAAAGCATCCTTAATAAAATCATTTCCATCGACATTTTGTCCTTTAATCGCAAAAAAGACATCATTCTCCTTAACGGTTTTAGAATTAATCGACAAACCTTTTATGTTATGTTTTTGGAATAATTGTTTTAGGTTATGGGGCATAAATAATATTACATATGTCATCCCGTGGCTTGACTACGGGATCCATAAAAAAAAGTGTTATCGTCATTGCGAGCAGACATAGGCTGCGTGGCAATCTCATCCAATATCCTGAGATTGCTTCGTCAAAATTTATAATTTTTCCTTGCAATGACGGAGTAGAAATGACATCAAACTTCTGCTAATTTCCAAAGTAACTGATTTGCTTCAACAATTATATTTTTATCTACCAATTTCTTGATATATACTAGCTTATTATCCGGTTTGATTTTTGCCTGATTAGAGTAAGTACTAACGAATTTCAAAATTTTATCGGTCATATCGGCATTTTTATAAAATTTAATCACAAATCCGTTATCTCCTGAATCTAAATTCTCAATATTTAACTTAAAGCATAATAGTTTTATTTTTACAATATCAAGTAAATTATTAAATTCAATCGGTAGTGAGCCAAATCTATCAATCATCTCATCTTTAAATTTCTCTACTTCTATCTCATTGCTTAAATTACCTATTCTTCTATATAGCCCAAGTTTAAGAGCTGAATCAGACACATAATTATCGGGAATAAAGACGGATAATCCTAAATTAATAGTCGGAATAAAGAGCTGCTCCGAGACAATCGGTTCATCTTTAAAAATAGCTATTTGTTCTTCCAGCATTTCTTGATAGAGTTCCGTACCTACTTCCTTAATTTGTCCTGATTGTTCTTCACCTATCAAATTACCAAAGCCCCGTAAATCCATATCATGACTTGCAATAGTAAAACCTGAACCTAAAGCACAACTATTTTGTATTATCTCTAAACGTCTTAACGAGTGCGATGTCATCTTTTTATGACTTGCTACCGTTAGATAGGCATAGCCTCGCACTTTACCTCGACCTATCCGACCACGCAATTGATATAGCTGGCTAAGCCCCAGCATATCGGCCTTATGTATGACCATGGTATTTGCTTCGGCTATATCAATTCCCGATTCTATAATAGTAGTTGAGACTAGTATATCGAATTTGCCGGCATAAAATTCACTCATAACCTCATCAATTTTACTCGGGGTCATTTTTCCGTGAGCTATTTTATAGCTTAATTCCGGCACGATTTGTTTTAATTGTTTTTCGATATCCTCTATATCTTTAATTCTTGGAACTACATAAAAGCTTCTTCCACCCCTAAAATGTTCGCGTAATAATGCATCTCTAATAATAACAGGATCAAACGGCATAACCACCGTCCGAACTTCCAGCCTGTTTAGAGGCGGCGTTGCAATAATGCTAAGTTCTTTTAAACCGGTCATTGACATTTGCAACGTTCTAGGAATCGGTGTTGCCGACATTGCAAGTACATGAGAAGAAGATTTTAGTGATTTAAGAAATTCTTTTTGACCGACACCGAAATGTTGTTCTTCATCGATTATTAACAATTTCAAATTAAAGAATTTTGTATTTTTGTGTAATAAAGAATGAGTGCCTATTATTATATTTATTTTACCGTTTTCAAGCTCTGATCTTATAATTTTTGCTTCTTTAGAACTAATAACGCTAGATAATTGCTTAATATTTAAACCAAATCCCTTAAACCTTTCTATGAACCTTGAAAAATGTTGACTACATAAAATAGTTGTCGGTACAACTACGGCTACTTGAGGTAAATGTTCATTTAGAGATTTTGCTACCATAAAGACGGCACGCATTGCTACCTCTGTTTTACCAAACCCGACATCACCGCATATTAACCTATCCATTAACATACCGTTTCTCAAGTCTTCTTTAATATCGTTTATAGCGGTTAACTGGTCTTCCGTTTCGCTGAAAGGAAAATTAGCACAAAATTTATCATATTCTTCAAGATCAAATTCAACGGAAGCACTGCTATTAAGTTTCCTTTTAGCTGCTATTTGTATTAAATGCAGTGCTATCTCTTTTATACGGTTTTTAAGTTTCGCCTTACTTCTTTGCCATGAGACGCTGCCAAGCTTATCAAGCTCTGCATTATCATTGCCGTATTTTTTTATTACCTCTATATTTTCAACGGGTATATATAATTTATCATTACCGGCATATAAAATCTTTAAAAAATCATGTAGTTTGCCTTTGATTTCTAAAGCTTCTAGCTTTAAAAACTGCCCTATTCCATGATCTTTGTGTACTACAAACTCACCTTCAGCTAAATTATCAAGCTCCAGCAAGATATTTTTAAGCTTTTTGTTAGTGTTTGTAGAGCTAGATTTTTCTTCTAATAATTCGCTAGCGGTAATAAATAAATATTCTTTAGTATAAAAGTTTTGATTTAAAGGAATTATCCCGACATTTATTACTGAAGCCTTAGCCTCATCTAATTTATTTATCTCATAATATTTATATTCATAATTTTGGGTGATGCTTTTAATTCTCTCAAGACCGCTTAAAGAAGCTGCACCTATTACGATTTTTTTAGAAGAATGAGCTTTAATAATCTCAAATAATTTATCGAAAACCGTTTTCTTTTCTATAAAGCTTGTAGCAGCTATATTTTCAATTAGAGTTGCTTGCTCAGAATTTTCATAACTAATCAATATATTATTTTTTTGTTCTAGTAATTCCGTTATTTCAGAAGCGGTAAAATATAAGCTAGTCGGTGAAAGGGTGGGATAGAAACTATTAAATTTAAGTTTATTCTCCTCTAACCTTGCTGAATAAAAATCATTATAACTATGCTCAAACTCTAAAATGGCTTGTTTTGATAAATTATCGAATATAAAAATAGGATCGTTTAGGTAATCTACTAAGTTAGAGCAGGAATTATAAAATAATGGAAGTAATTGTTCATATCCTGCGAATTTTCTTCCCGATATCACCGCCTCATATAAAGGATTATCGGTATGATTAACTCCAAAATTTCGTAAGTAATTATTCTTAAAATTACCGATTGTTTCAGAGTTTAAAACTATCTCATTTGCAGGACTAATAACGAGTTCGCTGCAAGATTTAGTTGAAATTTGTGTATCAATATCAAATTCTTTTATTGATTCAATATAATCCCAGCTAAAATTAATTCTATAAGCTTTAGGACCAGGCAATATTATATCAATGATTTCGCCTCTAACCGCAAATTCCCCGACATCGATGCTACTCGCATTTCTTGTAAAACTATTTTCTACTAGAAACATAGCAAGCTCATCCGTAGTAAATTTCATTTTAGGGGATAATTTCAAAAAATATTTAGAAAAAAAATCTTTCGGCGGTAATTTGTTTAATAAGTTCGCTGCATGAGTTATGAGTAATTTGCCGTTACTATTATCTGTTGTTAGCTTGGTTAATGTTTCTGCACGTCTAGATAAGATATTTGCATTTGGTGACGTATGGTCGTAAGGGATAGTATCATAGCTTGGAAAGTAATAAATATTTTCATTAGAAGAAAAAAATAATGCTTGCTTGTATAATTGCAACGCTTCATCTTCATTACTCGCACTTAATATCAAATCTTGCTTAAGATTCTTAGTAAAATTATGGATTGCAAAGAAAGATTTGGCAGCCGCCGGAAATTTTTGTTGTAACATTCTACAGGAGTTTATATTTTTGCTATTTTGCGTAATTTATCAATTATTTCGGCATCTAGATAAGAAGGAGCAGAAGATTTATTATTAATCCAATTATAAAGATCATTATCATTTTGATCAAGTATTAAAGTATAGCTTTCAAGTTTTTTTTCATCCATTAAGGATAGGTATTTTTCGGCAAAGCTACCGAGTATATAATCCATTTCTTTGCAACCACGATTTTTACTACGATAAAAAAGTTTCTTTTGTAAAGAGTTTTTATTTAATTTATTCATCTATAACATCTTGCAAAAATTTTTTATAATAATATTATTAAAATTATCAGATACCAAGATCATTTTAAAATGCTTTAATAATTAAGCACTCTAATAAATCCATATTCTATTAATTTTTATTTTTATCAATAACAGCAAAAAAGCGTAAATATGTCGGTTCAAAATATCTGTTCTACAAAAGCTTATGATATATTAATTTCAAATGATAATGCTTTTCTTGTGGATGTTAGAACAGAAGAAGAGTGGCAACAAGTTGGGATACCTCATTTAGATAATAAAAATAAGGTGATATTTTTGAGTTGGCAATTGAATAAAGATTTTGAAGATAATTTTTTATCTATAATTAAAGATAAAATAGGTGCAATAATATTTTTTCTATGCCGTTCAGGATATAGGTCATTTATCGCAGCAAATTTTATAGCTAATATGGGTTATAAAAATTGTTATAATATTAGTGACGGCTTTGAAGGAAATAATCAAGACAAAGGCTGGAAACAAAATAACTTACCGTGGCAGTTTTAAGTGAGTACTAATCAAATAATTTTAACGGATCAAGGTGATAATTATGTAAATGTCTGGAGTCACGTGGCTCAAGACCTTTACAATCATTACGGTGAAACTCTATATAATAGCTGGTTTAGTAAAGTCAATTTTATAGAATCTTCATTAAATACCGTTATTCTTTGTGCCCCTACTAACTTTGTTAGAGATTGGATAAAATCCAAGTACTCTATGGTCATATTGCAACTATTTCAACATTATAATAATACCATTAAGTCTATTGAAATAATTACTAAAGAGTTACCTGGGACAACCCAAACAGTTATAGAATTACCTACTAAGACTTTTGCCGATATCGGCAGCAGTGAGCTTAATTCGGAAAATATCTTTTCAACCCTTGACGTACGGTTTACTTTCGATAATTTTGTGGTTGGAGCCCCAAATGAGCTAGCTTATGCAGCAGCAAGAGCGGTTGCGGAATCATCAGGTGCGGTTTCTGAGTCTAATCCGCTTTTTCTATATGGCGGCGTAGGGCTTGGTAAAACTCATTTAATGCATGCAATCGGTTGGTATATCAAACAGAATAATCCAAGCCGCAAAGTGATATATATGTCGGCAGAGAAGTTTATGTATCAGTTCGTTAAAGCATTGCGTAACAAAGAAGTGATAGCATTTAAAGAAAAATTTCGCTCAGTTGACGTATTGATGATTGATGATATTCAATTTATTTGCGGTAAAGATAGTACACAGGAAGAATTTTTCCATACTTTTAATACTCTGATTGATAATAATCGTCAAATGGTTATTTCCTGTGATAGGTCACCTTCAGATTTAGATAATATTGAAGATCGGATAAAATCTCGTCTTGGGTGGGGCTTAGTTGCCGATGTTCATAGTACTACTTATGAGCTACGACTCGGTATTCTAGAATCTAAGATTGAGCAGATGAACGTTAAAATACCGAAAGACGTAATTGATTTTTTAGCATCTAAAATCGTTTCAAACGTTAGAGAACTTGAAGGAGCTTTAAATAAAGTGATTGCTCATTCTAATTTCACTTTAAAAGAAATTACCCTCGAAAATACACAAAATATTTTAAGAGATTTATTACGTTCTAATGAAAGAATAATTACCGTTGAAGATATTCAGAAAAAGGTAGCTAGTCGTTATAATATTAAATTATCCGATATGTCTTCTTCTCGAAGATTACGAGAAGTTGCAAGACCGCGTCAAATAGCTATGTATCTTAGTAAAGCATTAACGCCGAAAAGTTTAGCTGATATCGGTAAAAAATTCGGTAAAAAAGACCACACGACGGTTATGCATGCTATTAAGAAAGTAGAAGAATTGCTGGAAAATGATATAGAATTACGTGAAGAGATTAATTTGCTGATGAAAATATTGCAGAACTAACCCGTACCTTGACCAGTGTTGTTGCATGGCTCAGAAAACCTGCTGGGTGTCATACCGTGGCTTGTCCACGGTATCCAGTAAAACAACTAAAAATACTAATAATATTAGTATTTTTAACTGGATCCCGTGAATAAATCACAGGATGACAAAAAAAACTGAGCCACACAACAACACCGGCTTGACCACGGTATCTAGAAAAAAAAATAGACACATACTAATATTATAAGTTGTATTACTGGATGCCGTGGTCAAGCCACGGCATGACACAGTATGTTTTACCTATCATGCCCTCAAAAAACAATCCAGCAAAAGAAATCTTTTTAAGGCTATCCGGAAAATACCGAATTAACAGAATTATAGATAATTATGGTTATGGTGAGGGGATAGCGTATTTTCTACAGCTAAATTCACAAAGCTTCAGACAAGATAAATTTAAGAGCAAGCCTGCGGAGCGTACAAAAGTACGTGAGCAAAGGCTTGACTCAAAAAATTTGCTTGTATCAAGCTTTGTGAATGACGCTGTACCTGAAAGTTTAAACGAATTAATCTATAAAGAGGAATTGCAAATTCATTATAACGACTACGATTATCAAATCCCCGCTAATAAAGAATATAGATATGTTTTAGAAGATGATAATATTGTAAAATATTTTGCCAAAGCAGAAAATAGCTTATTTCATCGTTTAGATTTTATAGATAACTCAAGAGCTACAGGTAGCCATTTATGCGGCGAAGACCAATATAATGCTACCTATATATTTTTAAATCCTGATTCTTTTACTCTAAACTATAAAGTTCTAGGACCTCAAAAAGACTATAATATTAATACTGTTTTTAATCGTGTATAGTATACTCGATGAACTTGAAAAATTGGCTATGTCGTCTTTGTAAGTCCTCGAATGCTCAGGTATTATTATACGCTTCGCTCCTCGGCTTACAGCTAGATTACTCTTTTCCAAGTTGAACTTCGTATATCAACTCTTCATTTCATAGGAGTATATTAGCATCTTCTCCTATTAATTTAAAATATGCTTTCATATTATCGTCTATAGCATCAGGTACCAAAGTTTGATTAATGTTATCATCATTTTCATTATATATATCTATTTTTTTAGAAAGAGATATTTTTAATCTCTTTTTAGCTGAGACAGGAGAAATAGTTTGATTAAATTTTGCTGTAACATCTTTTAATACATCTTTGGTATATTCAGGTGCATCAATGTCATACCATTCTTTTATTTTATCGCATAAAATTTGTAGGATTTCTGGTAGGATTTTTTTAATATCTTTCTTTAGAGTTTCCTTTTTTTGAACTAAAAAACCTTCAATATTCTTTAAGCTTTCAGTAAATTCCAAGTAGGTTATTTCAATTAAATCCTTTAAATCTCTCGAAAAATCCTTTTTTTCAAGCAATTTAGTTTTTGTAAGCTTTAAATTGCGCTCTCCTTTATTATTTACTTCAAAAATTAAAGCAGTTAAATTTTGCTCTAATGAATTTAACAAATTCGTAGGACAAGGTTCTAGTTTATTAACTTTTTCTAAAAAAGATTTAATATCATTAAGGCTTATATTATCTATATTTTTACCTTTATTAAACTGTATTGCAGCCCTGACGCTTAAGCTTTGTGCTATATTTTCCAATTTAAAATTATTTAATTTTTCGCTAAGCCATTTTATTAAAATATTACCTTCTTTGATAAGTAATAGATCACCGTTTTGTACATTTGTAATGTCATAATCTATTGAGCAGGAATTTGGTAATACAGATTTATAGTTTTTAATTACGCCTCTTGTTTGAGCAACGGCATGCTCTATAGACATAGGAAAAAGCTCTTTATCAGATAGGAATATTCCATCTTTGTCAATAAGCTCTAAAAACATCGGAGCTGTAAATAAGGTCGCATTATTTCTATGCATCTCGACTATAAACAGCAAATGCGTTAATTTTTCAGCAAAGTAATTTAGTTTTCGCGGTAATTCTTCTGTATTTTGCGTTGGTTCTTTAGCATGTATAACTTCAAATATACGTTTTATAATAGCATGTTTATATTCGGATTCTTTCTCAAATTTGGATAAAACTTCATCGTATTTTCCTAAATCCGGTACATCGGTTTGTACATTACCGGTTTTATAATGTACTATATGATTAATCGTAAAGGTCTCTTCTCTAGTATTTGATATATTACATATAGTAGATAAAGCACTATTTGTTTCTTCTAAAATTCGATGCTTTAGCTGATTTTTATCATTCCTGTCAATCATTGCAGCAAAAGCTAAAAGCCCTTTGGAATCATGTATTGTATAATTTAATGGATTCTTACTTATGCTTCTTAAGTTGATATTACTGTTTTGTAATTCTTGTAATAATACTTTTTTAGCATAATCCGCAGTAATATTCTTATTTAAAGTAAACATCTTAGGAATAGAGCGATTCGGATTAAATACAGAATCTAATAGCCTTTGATAATCCTTATCACTTATATTTTCTTTGTTGTCATCTTTAAATAATTTACTTAAATGTTTATTAAAAGCAGTTTTAATAATATTAAAATTTTTTTCGCAATAATCATTATCTACAGTTAATATTTCGGATTTAATTTTTTTATAAATATCCCTAATAGCAGAATCTTTATAAAATCCATCGGCTAACTTATGCAATACTAAACCAAACCTAAGCTTTAGATCTTCAGAATCATTTATATACTTAATATCTAGTATATTTTTTAATAAAAAATCAAGATACCTTGGCAAAGTATAATTTTCTTTTGTCTCTTCATCAGAAGAGCTATCAAAAATTTTGTGTTTTAGTGTCATTATTTATAGTAGAATTAATATTAAATTATTCAGAAAAATATATTCCAAGGAGCGGGATTAAAGTTTTTTTTAAAGTATCTATAGCATCTAGAGTGTCTGCAGTATGTACATGAAACCCATCTCTATTTAATAATAAATCATCTATAATATCTATAATATTCAAAGTTTCACCCGTGGTACCTTCAAAGCAATTTTTAAGTGCTAAGATTTTAGTAATACTATTATTCTTAAAATACTTAAGTAATTTTTGTTTTGCATAAGTAATTTTGCCCTCTTCATTAGCAATGCTATCAAGCTTTGGTCCGACCCTACTCATCATTAAGTTTACTTCTTCAGCTAATAACTCAGGGTTTACACCCCTGTAGCTAACTAACATATCTTATACCCTTATAGTTATAATATTAGCTATATACTAAAATATTAATCATTAATCAAGTCTTCTTTACTAATAGTTACAATTTTTTGCATAAGTTAAATTTTGTTAAGTTTGTATAGATAAATTTATTGACAAAAGTTAATTTTTATTATATTTTGCTCTCTTAATATTTTTGAAAGGTGGTTATGGTAGATATAAGCAATACTAATAAGAGTAGCTTAGCACTATTTGAGGGCGGCGGAGTAAAAGGAGAGATCCATTTAGAAAAATTAAAAATAATAGAGCAAATAACCGGTAAGCCTACTTGCAAGATATTCGATTTTACTGGAGGGACCAGTGTTGGAGGACTTATTCCTATTTTGCTTAATTTACCGGATCCTAATAATCCCGGAAAACCTTTATTCAGTGCAGAGCAAGCTCAAGAACTGTTTGAAGAAATGGCACACGATATTTTTCCGGAAGGATTAACTTTTAGAAAATTTTGGAGTTTTAATGGCTTATTCAGCTATAAATTTTCTCCTGAACCATTAGTAAAGTTATTGAAAGAATATTGTAAGGATTATACCCTAAAGGATTTAATCGGTGATGTTGTAGTTACAGGTTATGATCTAAATAATAAACAAAATCCTCTTATGACTTTCTCTACTATAGAGGCTAGAAAAAGTGAAGATAATGATTATTACCTTTCAGATATAATACAAGGAATCACTGCAGCACCCGGATATTTCCCCAGCCACAATTTCAGTAATATAACCAATACTAAATTACATAAAATTATTGATGGTGGAGTATATGCTAATGACCCAACCTTACAAACATGGAAATTATTAAAAGAAAATAACTATAACATAGACAACGCTTTATATTTATCATTAAAAGAAGAAAATAATGATGATTACCAAACTGTTTGTTGCGGCGGAGGAATAATAGAGCTATTAAAAAATAATATGCCCGGTAAAATATTAGAAGCAACACAACAAGCTGATGAAATAACTGCCCAAAGAATTTTTGGTGATAAATTAATAGAAATAGCTACTTATATTCCGGAAAAACATGCTGAGATGAGTAATTCTAGTACTGAAAATCTTCAAGCACTAAAAGAATTTGCTAAAAAATCTATATATGAAAGCTCTACCTTTAGAGATGCACCTTATAATGAAAAGTTTAAAGAAGCTATTGATAAAATAATAAATAATTATAATGCAAATAATCCTGATGATAAAATTGTTATAAATGATTCTTATAAAGAGCTATTCCACATTAATACTTCTAATAACGAGCTTGATGAAGGCTTTGAAGAAGAGAATATAGCAAACAACGAGGATGCAGTTAATACACCGATAGCTCCAGCTCTAGATTCTAAAGATATAAAAGACATAGAACCTGGAAAAGAAGAATTATTAGCAGGTATCAAGGAATTTTTTAATCCATTTATCGAAAAAAATCCAGAAGCAAAAGCAGATATAGAGAATTTTTTACACGAAATAAAAAATTGGACATTAGAAGAAATTGAAAATGGTATTGTTAGTTTTAAAGAAGCTAGCTTAAAATGGCAAGCCGAGCAGAATAACCTTGATGTATTTAGTAGCTGTAGGATGGAAGCCTTAAAAGAGGATATTACTCTTGAGGGTGAAGAGCATACAGATGATGTACCGGGTTATAATGAGATTGTAGCATAATGAT
This sequence comes from Rickettsia tillamookensis, assembly GCF_016743795.2. NCBI lineage: Bacteria > Pseudomonadati > Pseudomonadota > Alphaproteobacteria > Rickettsiales > Rickettsiaceae > Rickettsia > Rickettsia tillamookensis. The sequence continues at coordinate 1,001,195 of NZ_CP060138.2, forward strand.
TTTTGGCATCTCTAACTTTCTTAATGTCATTCCTGCGTGGCATTGCCTGCGTGGATCAAAAACGCACTCGGTGTCATACCGTGGCTTGTCCACGGGGTGACACAGTGGGTTTTAGCGGTCCACGCAGGCAATGCCTCCTCACAATGACGAAAAACCGAGCCATGCAACAAGACCCACGGTCACTCTCAATGACGACACCTATCTTTAGTTAGAAATACTTGACTTTTTCTTATATAAAACCTAAATGCAATAAAACGAAATAGCAGAACTAATACTTAAAACGAAGCATAATAAAGCAAAATTGCTTATCGTTTCGCTGTGTATTTTAGAAACCAAATAAGTTACGGCAGCGATAACTACATAGTATATTGCACCGAATATAGATCCTGCTGTACCTGTTACTTTAGCGTAATCCTCAAGAGCATAACGAAGCGTTATAGGAATAAGTAGACTATGCCCAACCATATGAATCATCATCGGTACAAATATCATAGCAATTGCAAGATTTTGACTTGTTTGAACAAACTCTAATATAAAAGCATTTAGTGCAAATAATATACAACCACACACACTAAAAATAAATCCTAAGCCCATAACTTTTTTATCGTGTACATGGCGTTTTTTTATTAAATACCCTCCTAAAAACCCTCCAAAGATAGCGGCAAAAGATAATAGAAACGCTAATTTACCGTAAAAAGACGGGGCAACTTTCATTTTATCAATAAAAATAAAAGGAGCTTCTATGAAAAAACCATAATATATGCCGTTAAATGCACCAATGATAAAAGCATATAACCAAAGAATTTTATCTTTAATAATTACCTGCAAAACCTCAAAATATTTACTACTTTGCGAGAAATCTATATAAGAATTTGTTTCAGGTAAAACTTTATAATATAAAGCTAGTAATATAGTACCGGTAAGACTAAAAAATACAAACACATAATGCCAGTTTGAATATTCTATAATATAGCCCCCTATAGATGAACCGAGTGAAGGGATAAATAACAGCCACGGAGATAGACTAGCATAGACATATGATAACTCTGAGCCTTGTGATAGGAATCTCTAGCCATAGCCTGCCAATAACAGAGCCTACACTTACCCCAAAAGCTTGTACAAAACGAGCTATCATCAGCATTTCTATATTAACTGCAAAAATGCTAATAATTGAAGATACAACATAAATAAAAAGCCCGAGTAAAGCTATAGGTCTTCTACCGTAAATATCCGATAATCTGCCAAGCGTTAATATACCGAGAGCAAATCCTAAAAAATATAATGTAGAGGTAATTTGAGTAATACCGCCGTCAATGCCGAAATATTTGGTTAAACTCGGTAATCCTGAAGTATAAATTGTTTCCGTAGTCGGTGATAAAATAAATAAGCATAGAAGCATCCATGCCGGAATCTTCGCAATAATTTTCATAAGTGTTGTAAACTACATTTTTATGTCATTCTGTTGATTGCAGAAATCAGCTTTGTTGCATGGCTCGTTTATGTCATTCCCGCGTGTTATTGCCTGCGTGGATACCAAATCGTCATTGCGAGGAGCGAAGGGCGTTGTTGCATGGCTCGAAAAACCCGCTCGGTGTCATACCGTGGCTTGTCCACGGTATCCAGTAAAACAACTAAAAATACTAATAATATTAGTATTTTTAACTGGATCCCGTGAATAAATCACGGAATGACAAAGGTGAAGCCGAGCCACGCAACAATGCCACGCCTCCGCAGGAATAACATAAATAAATACTGCCGCTTTTACTGATTAATCCGCTCCAAACAAATTCTTTCCGTTAGCGTTTTTAATTTTTCTACTCTCTCAATCACGTAAAGTAGCTGTTCTTTAGTAATTTTATAATTTTTATCATATCTCGCATCAACGTAAGCTTTGCGAAGTAATTTAAAACATTCTTTTTGTTCGGGAGTTGCAATAGGAAACACTTGCAATAACTCACTATTATAATTTGCTGCTCTACTACCTAACTTTTTTATATCATGGAGTTTTGGTTTATAATTAGAAAAAACTAATAAAATAGCACTATATAAACTCTCGGTAGCTTGATGAAGATAAAAAGCACTTTTATTTAACTCACCTCTTTCAAATGGATATTTACAATCAATCAAAAATCCGCATCCACTTCTAAACCACTCTTCATAATAATCTTTAGCAATTTCTTTCATCTCACTCCAAGGTAAATCTTTAGCTTCGCTTAAGGTAAATTCCTTACTATCGTATAAAAGTATGCCTTCTTTTTTAATATCTGTGTAAAAATAACGCCCTATCTCTAACTGACTATTTACCTCGTCTATTGATTCAAGAATTATAGATATTTCTGAATCATATGGGATAATCTGATCTTTTATTACTCCCGTCTTTTCTAATCTTTTATATATTTTATCTTCCAACCTTAAAGTAACATGTCCTTTATATTTACCTTTTTTTAAAATTATTAAAATATCGGTATCGCTATGGTAACCGTTAGGCAAATCACGTACCCAATCGCCTCTAGCAAACGAACCATACAAGATAATCATGGCAATTTTATCTTGTGCAATATCTAAAATTTGCTGCACTATAAAATTAAGCCTTGCTTGGATTTTTAGCGAGCGATCAGGTAAAATTGTTTTCATAATATTACTTTTTTCGGTATTTTAAGTATTTTTCCGTCATTGCGAGAAGGCATTGTTGCGTGGATACCAACTCGTCATTGCGAGCGACCGTAGGGAGCGTGGCAATCCAGTAAAAATAATAAAAAAATGCTAAATTTAGCATTTTTTACTGGATTGCTTCGTCGAATTACTACGTAATTCTTCTCGCAATGACGGAAAACCGATCCACACAACAATGCCTCCTCGCAATAACGATATCCGCTTTTAGTTAGCAGTACCCATAGTAGCTATACGTTAAATCTAAAATGTACTATATCTCCATCCTGCATTTTATATTCTTTACCCTCTAAACGCATTTTGCCTACCTCTTTAGCTTTTGCCTCACTACCAAGATTTATATAATCTTCATAGCCGATAACTTCTGCTCTGATAAAGCCTTTTTCAAAATCAGTATGAATAATACCAGCAGCAGCCGGGGCAAACGTACCGTCTTTAAAAGTCCAGCTATGAGCTTCTTTTGGTCCTATAGTAAAAAAGCTTTTAAGGTTTAAGAGATTATACCCCTCTTTAATAACTTTACTAAGCCCAGTTTCCTCTAAACCTATAAATTTTAAAAACTCTTCTTTTTCTTCCATGCTTTCAAGCAAAGCAATCTCAGCTTCTATTTTTGAAGAAATTACAACGCTTTTAGCGTTTTCTTTCTTCGCTCTTTCTGCTACTAATTTTGTAAATTCATTACCGACTGCAGCATCTTTTTCAAGTACGTTACATATATATAAAACGGGCTTAGAAGTAATTAACTGCAATTGCTTTAAATTATCAGCTCCTAAAGTTTCATTTAACACTCTTGCAGGTTTACCGTCTGCCAGCACTTTATAAACCTCTTTTAACAGCTCTATCTGCTCTGCCATTGTTTTATCGCCTGACTTCAAGCGTTTTTCACTTGTTGCTAAACGCTTTTCAACCGATTCTATATCAGCAAGTATTAACTCTGTTTCAATAACCTCAAGGTCGTGAATTGGGTCGACTTTATTATGTACGTGCGTTATATCCTCATCTTCAAAGCAACGTAGTACATGCAATATTGCATCGACTTCCCTGATATGAGACAAGAACTTATTACCAAGCCCCTCCCCTTTACTTGCACCTTTAACGAGCCCTGCAATATCAACAAACTCAATATAAGACGGTATAATTTTACCGCTTCCGGCTAAATTTGCGAGTTTATGTAAACGCTCATCCGGGACTGAAACTTTGCTACTATTAGGCTCAATAGTACAAAACGGATAATTAGCGGCATCCGCAGCCTGACTTGCCGTTAAGGCATTAAATAACGTCGACTTACCGACATTCGGTAACCCAACAATTCCAAGTTTTAGTGTCATAAATTTTTCCTTAATAAGTACATAATAGAATCTTTCTCATAACCGTGTCTTGTAAATTCTATTTTATATCCTAGCTTCTCATAAAACGGTTTTGCTTGGAAGTCCATAGTCGATAAACAAACAAATGTACAGCTACGTTCACGTGCTAGATTTTCGGCTTTTTCTATTAACAAGCTGCCATAATTTTGGTTTCTATAATTTTCATTTACAAATAATGAACTAACATATAAAGCCCCCCAAAAACTTATTCCGCTAATTCCCCCGATAAAATCCTTATTTTGATCTAATAATGAAAAAGAAAAAGATTTTAGATCGCCTCTTAAATTTTTCTTTTCTCTAGCCTCTTTATTAAAAGCATCCCAAATTATAGCTGAATATGCTTTATCCATTTCTTCGGCATAAACAATTTCAAAACCTTGCGTCATAAATTTTTTCTTTTTATATCGTTCCTGCGTGGATACCAAATCATCATTGCGAGGAGGCATTACCAGCGTGGACCGGTAAACCCCACTATGTCACCCCGTGGCTTGTCCACGGGGTCCAGAAAAACAATAAAAAATACTAATAATTTTAGTATTTTTAACTGGATCCCGTGGACAAGCCACGGGATGACAGAGGTAAAATTGATCTACACAACAATGCCTTCTCGCAATGACGAAAAACCAATCCACACTTATCCAATCTTATTCTTAAATTCTTCTAATTTATTCTCTAATACTAAATCAAAGTTATTAGTGATTTTATCTATAGCTTGCAATGCGGTTTCATACTCGGATTTAGGGAAATTATTCAGTACGTAATCTGCTACATCCTGATTATTTTGCGGTCTACCTACCCCAACCCTAATGCGATTATAATTATTGCCTATAACACCGTCAATTGATTTTAAACCGTTATGCCCGCCGTTACCGCCACCCGTTTTGAATTTTATTCTACCTGTTTCTAAATCAATATCATCATGAATAACAAAGATTTTTGCGGGGTGGATATTATAATATGTTTTCACTGATATCACTGACTTGCCGGACAAGTTCATATAGGTAGTAGGCTTGATAAAAATTATCTTTTGTTCATCCCTAGTACTTTCAGCAATCTCGCAATTGAATTTTTTCTTTGTACTAAATGAGGAATTATATTGCTCTGCTATTTTCTCTATAGCAATAAAACCGATATTATGCCTCGTATATTGATACTCTTTTCCTGGATTACCAAGACCAATAACAAGAATCATAATATTTACCTAAAATGTAATGAATGGAAAATTTTTGAAGAAATATGGTTTGGAAGAAGTATATGAACATTCAGAATGTCATTCTCGTTTCTAACGGCATTGCCCGCGTGGATCGAAAAATGTTCTTATTGTCATACCGTGGCTTGTCCACGGTATCCAGTAAAACAACTAAAAATACTAATATTATTAGTATTTTTAACTAGACCCCGTGGACAAGCCACGGGGTGACAGTAGCGCATCCAAGCAGCTTACTTCCCTGCTTCAGCGGCTTGTTGTTCACTTTCAGCTTCGGTTTTTGCTCCTCTGCGTCCTATTATAGTTGCAAGGACAAATTCTTTTTTTGTAACAAAGCTACAGCCTTTCGGTAATTCTATTTTTGAAGATTTGAGCGAAGTAGCAATAGGCATATTAGTAACGTCGATAGTTACGTTTCTTGGGATATTATTAACATCACATAATAAAGTAACTCTTCTTTTTACTATATTAAAGTACCCACCTCTTTTAACGCCTAAAGCTCTTTCCTTCCCTTCATATACTACAGGTACTTCCATTTTTTGAGTTTTCTCTTCTAAAAAGACAAAATCAACATGGCGTACTATATCCGTAACAGGATGTAACTCCACGGCCTTCGGTAATACTTTATATTTTTTCTTATCAATCGTTAAATTAATTAACTGAGAGATAAAAGCCGGCTTTCTATAATATTTGGTTATTTCCTTTTCTTCTAAAGAAATACTGACAGGTGTTTTACCTGCACCGTAAATAATAGCCGGAACACGCCCTTCTCTTCTTAATGCTCTTGCCGCTCCTGTCCCGAATTCATTACGGGATTTAGCTTCAAGCTCTAATATTTCACTCATTATTTCAACACTTTAAACTTAAAAAAGATTATAATAGCTTCAATTAATATAAAATTCAAGTATTTTGTAAAATGCCTCATAAGGCATCGCTTAGAGAATGGTTGGTATCGTCATTGCGAGCGACTGAAAGGAGCGTGGCAATCCAAAAAAAAATAATAAAAAAAATTCTGTAAATCAGAATTTTTTACTGGATTGCTTCGTCGAATTACTAACGTAATTCTTCTCGCAATGACGTAAATTTTTCAAATAAAACGAGTATCTCACTCAATCCCTAAAAACTTGTGAGTTTGCAAGGACAACCTAGCACCACTTTCTAATGCTAATTTTACTGCTAACTCATTATTTTCGTCATTAAGTCTTTGGTTGTTTTGATCCATAGGTTGCACGAAAACCGGTATATTATAAGCTGTTTGCCCTACTTCCGGTATGAGATTATATTCTAAAATATTTTTAGCAACGATAAATTTCACTGCACTAATTTTAGGCAACAAATCTTCTCTTATTTTGCTATAACCGTTTTTACCCGCTTTCGGCGAACAAATTATAGACACTTCATTTGGCAAAGAGCGATATAACGTACCATTAGTCTCTATTTGGACTTTAAAATCTCGGTCTAATAACTTCTGGCATAGCAACTCTATAGGTTGACGCATCGGCTCACCGCCAGTTATTACTACTAAACTGATTGATTTTTCATTTTTAGAATTTAATGCCAAGCTTTCGACTTTATTCAAAATCTCAGCTATATCTACTAACTTAAAATCTTCAAACTTGGTATCACAAAAATTACAAGCAAGATTACACCCTCCGAGTCTAATAAAGATCGCAGGACAACCTACAAAAATGCCTTCTCCTTGTATAGTCTTAAAAATAGACTGTACCTCTAACTTAGTACCGTCACCGTTTAATATGCTTCTTTTAGGATTTTGTCCGAACATTTTCAGTATTAATTATGTATTCAGAATCCCCCATTATAGCAAATAGTTTTAAAAAATAATAGAGTTGTTTACTCAATAACAATTTAATCGAGTTCTGCAATATTATTCATAGGTGCATCACCTAAAGGAGTCATCTCTAACTTATCATTTATAATAAAAGGCTGGTAACTCTTCCCTAATTCTAATACTACTGATTCTGGATTTTCATCACATATAAATCTAATATAAGGTCTTCCCTCAAGTAACTGAAGCATTCTATCATCTACCGTAATGCTGCAATTTTTAGGGATATGAAATCTAATTGGTTTTCCGCTTGGTGCATTAAGGATATAATTAGTAATATCTTGAAAATTAGTATTTTTCATAGAATCTTAATTTTAGATTGAATTTATAACACTTAGAATATGATTTTTTCTTAAAAAATCAATAATTAATTTAGATTTAATTAAAAATTTATTTACATATGGTCTCTTAAAAAAAATCTTGCAATAATTAATAAAAAAATCTATTATCTAGTTTTCTATCTGTACGTGGCTTTGGTATGCCTAATTACGGTTTAAATCTAGTAAATACCAATTATAAGGAATAAATATGCCTAAATTAAAAACAAAATCTGCCGTAAAAAAACGTTTTAAACTTACTGCTACCGGCAAGGTTATCGCATCTCAAGCAGGTAAAAAACATTTTATGCGTCGTCGTACTAAAGCTCAAATTCGTAACCTTAGAGGAACTACAATACTTTGTCCTCAAGACGGATATAATATTAAAAAATATTTTTTACCGTACGGTATTAATTAATTTAATTAGGAGCTAAGCAATGACACGTGCAAAATCAGGAAAAATTTCCAAAAATCGACATAAAAAAATCCTTAAATTAGCCAAAGGCTATAGGGGTAGAGCTAATAGCTGTTTTAGAGTAGCTATTGAAAAAGTAGAAAAAGCCCTTCAATATGCTTACAGAGACCGTAGAAATCGTAAGCGTGATTTCAGAGGCTTATGGATTCAAAGAATAAATGCAGCAGTAAGAGAGCATGGGCTTGTTTACTCTCAATTTATGGGAGCTCTTAAAAAAGCAGAAATCGATATAGATCGTAAAGTACTTGCAGAACTTGCCGTCAATAACAGTGATGGATTCGCAAGTATCGTAGAAAAAGCAAAAGCACATATTTAGTTTAATTGTCATCCCGTGGCTTGTCCACGGGATCTCAGGACACAAGCTGTGATACAACATTCCGTGGACAAGCCATGGAATGACATGTTTATAACAATTAATTTTTATTTTCGTTCGGTATAAATATTATGAAACGTACATTTCAACCTAGCAATTTAGTTAGAAAAAGAAGACATGGTTTTAGATCTAGAATGGCTACTCCAACCGGAAGAGCAATCTTAAGAAAACGTCGTGCTAAAGGTAGACATAAATTATCTGCTTAAAATAATCTGACTTATCAAATTGTCTATTACCTCTTTAAAAAATCAAAAAGAATTTGAGCTTATAAATAAGCTTGGAAAGAAGTTCCATGAGAGATATTTTATTTTGGTAATAGCCAAAAAACTTCCTAAAATCTTCCTTGAATCAAAATATAACACCTTTTTAGGGATCAAAGTTAGCAGAAAGCTAAATAAAAAAGCTGTGGTTCGCAATAAAATTAAAAGACGTATAAGACATCTAGTTAGAATTATTGTTAGTGATTCTAAGCTTAAAGCTATAAAATTCGCAATGATTATTATTCCAAGAAAAGGATTTGAAGAGATAAACTTCTCACATTTGAATTGTGAATTAAGTAAAATAATTCTAAGAAATATTTAGATTTTATTGAATGGCTTAACATTGCTCGCTGTGGAGCGGTTTTTCCGTCATTGCGAGGAGACATTGTTGTGTGGATACCGATGTCATTCCTAGCTAAAAGCGGCATTGTTGCATGGCTCGGAAAACCTGCTGGGTGTCATACCGTGGCTTGTCCAGCTTTGTTGCATGGCTCAGTTTTTCGTCATTGCGAGAAGAATTACATAGTAATTCGACGAAGCAATCCAGTTAAAAATTCTGATTTACAGAATTTTTTTATTATTTTTTCTAGATTGCCACGTCGCTTCGCTCCTCGCAATGACGATTTGGTAGCTATGCAACAACACCGACTTGTCCAGGGGATGACAACAAAAAAACCGAGCCATGCAACAACGCCTTTAGTCACTCGCAATGATCATTAGATATCCATACAAGCAAACCTTCCACGGGAATAATATTGAATTTTATTACTTATGCTCCCTCTATCCCCTATCCTAATACCGGTACTTCTTCTACTACAGTAAGTGCTGTATCTATAGTAGCTTCTTCAGATATAATAGTATTTATAGCAGGATTATAATTTTTTACTAATTCCATAACTTCCAAATTATGCGTCTCTTCTGCCGTAGAAATAGTATAGCTGTTTACCTTTATAGTAGGATGCTCAAGTACAGCTTTCAGAATATCTAAATCACCTTTCTCTATAGCCTTATCAAGACTATAAGACTCTATCTTTGTAGTACTACAGCTTTTAGAATAGCTAAATCGCCTTTCTCTATAGCATTATTAAGATTAGAAAAGCTTATTTTAGTATTATCATACTTAAGTAAACAAATTAATAGTTCGTTATTCCCTTGCTCTATAGCTTTACTTATACTGCTATCAGTGTATAATCCCTTCTGATTTAACATAGTCTCTATCTTGCTTAGAGAAAATTTATTAAAATTATATGTTTCTAAGGTTAAAACTCTACTAAATACTCTGATTAACTCAGCTTGTGCTAGTTCTTTCGGTTCTGTTTCTATATTTAAATTAAATATTTCGGGATATGATTCATGATATTCCGAATGAATATTTTTATAAAACTTTACAAAAGCTTCATATTCTTTATGTAAAAAAGCCGGCAACTCCTCAATACTTTTCATGTTTTTAATTTTATCAGCACTTAAAGAAAAATTATGAATTTGATTGTCTAATTTATAGCTTATACTAAAATTTGATGCTGCTAATAAATGAAAATTATCTCGTATATACTCAATCAGTGAAGAGTCATTTTTTGTTCTAGCATCATAATTATTTTGAGCTAATTGCATAATATTTGCATCGCCGGCTTTGTTATAAGTACATAACACCATATTGCCCTGTACATAATCTAAATGATGTTGAGCTGCCCCTGAATGACAAGAAAATATATGAACAATGTTACATTGATTTTCAGTGGTATTATTTTGTATTTTATTAAGCAGTGTGATATCTAACACAGAAGTTGTACCTTCATCAGCAAATGTACTAATTAATAAGTAAGAAGGCTCAGGCATAAAATATGATTTAATTTTTCCCCATAAACCTAAATTAGTAGGTTTATAGAAAAACTCTGATCCATGTGCATTTATAAAATATTCACTATCTGTAGCTGAAGGTAAGTCAGCTAAGGTTTTTATTTCTTTGATATCAGGATTTTCATTTTTTATACTTACATCAGGGCCTTTAAGCAATATTTTTTGCATATTTACATCTTTATCCAATTAATTTAGTTACCATATTACGTGATAATTTCCATAGAATGTGGTAATTCTTAAAAAAGTCAAGAGAAAATTTAGAGTTGATAATTATAGATAATGGCATTACAAATAAGGCAAGAAAGGATAAGATTTAAAAAAATCTTATCCTAGTTGAGTTATACAAACAGAGTTTAGAAAGAACTTGAAAGATTGTTTATTGAATCTCCAGATCAGTATTTCCTAATATTGTTATATCTGAATTACTATCCGTATTTTCTTCCGTAAAATTTAAATTGAGTGCAATAGTCTTATTTAAAAGAATTTCAGGAGTTATTCCTTTATAATTTATATTTTCTATTATATTTTTTGAAACAATATTTGATCCTAGAGTTAGTGTACCCTCACCAGATATATTTAAAATGCTTCCTGATCCTATAGTTAGTAGACCAGCGATATTCAAAGATTTTCCTGTTTCTATAATTACGGTAGTATCAGAATTGAATGAGATATTAGTAAGAATCGTATTTGATTCTAGAACAAGTCTAAGAGTATTTATATTCATAGAGTCTAAATGAATATCTAAACAATCTTCAATCTTTATTTCTTTTAAATAATTTTCTTGTGCCTCTTGTGACATTTCAAGTAACTCATTTTTAGCAATAGTCATTTTTTCTGCTAGTTTATATAGATTTTTATCTTTTAAGAGATCTAATAAAAATTTTTTACTAGGTAACAACTGCAATAGTTCCTTATAAGTTATGGTATCGGAAAACCATTTTATTAACTTCCAATTTTCAAAAAAGAATTTTTTATCATTTTCCTCTGTTAGTGTTCTATAGAATTTTATCCGCTCATCATTTACCGTAAAATCCTCGGATAATTTTTTGAGAGTTTCTTCTAATCTACCTAATATTGCTAAATCAAAAAAATCATTACCGCTATGTAGCTGGTCATTATTAAGAGTAAGGATTGTACTATTTCCTGCTATTAACTCACATAACTTCTCTAACTCATTACCAACTACGTAATCAATATCTTTAAAACTAAGTTGCTTTTGTTTAAGTAATTTTTGAATATTTTCATTAAGAAGATAAGTTGCTTTTGTATAGTTTATTGCTCCAAGTTCATTTATGCCTTTTTGCTTATCATCTTCATAATAATTACGAGCAATTTCAAATAATCTTCTTACTATAATTCTAGCTTCAATAATTCTATCTTCATTTATGTTATTTTCCCTGGAATAACTACTAGCTAATATCTCTAACAATGGATAATTTGAAATAATAGATTCTATTTCTCCTGCACTTAACATTCCATCTTTAACTAACAAATGCTTTTCTGTTGATGCTTTAGGCCTTGACGCTTGCACCTCTACACTTAATTGTTTATAATTGTCTATACTTTCCTCATCTTGTTTTTTCTTATACGCATCTTCTATTTCTTTTTGCTTTAATTCATTACTCTTACTCCAGTTATAAGCCTCTTTTTCTTCTTCATTTTCAGCTTGACCGTTTTTAATACGCTCTATTTTGTTCTCTACTTCTACAATTTTTTCTTTTATAAATTTAGAAGACTCTATATATATTACCTTCAAAAACTCCTTATCTACATTCTTATCTTTATCTTTAATATATTTTCTAAATTCTGATTTTAATCTGAAAAACTCTTTCATAACCTCAGCATTCTCAATAGGCATTGATTGGTTAAGGTACTTTAAATTATTGTAAATATACTGAAAATTTTCTTTTTGCTTTTCATAGTCAAATAAAAATTCTGCTTTTATATACTCTTCAATAGCATCAATAACACTTACTACAAAACTTGTCTTTTCTACTTCAAAATCTAATTCGCTCATATTCAAATCCTAATTATTATTAAATTAAAATTTAAGAAATTTTAACTTTTGGTAATATAATAATTAATTAAGATAGTGTCAATGTCATATAGTCAATTCAATTGGATTTTCATACAAGAAGCAAGGAGCGAAACCTATAGACTAGTAGGCGAGTACAAATCAATTGACTATAAAATACGGTCATTGATTTTTATGTAAAATTCTCTCTAGGCTCTGTGAACATTTTTAATTGATTTACTATTTTGAGAGATTTTTTAGCGAAAATTAATAAGATTTTTGCCGGAATAGTTATTCATATTTCAAAAAAATCTTATAATTTGCAGCAAAAAATAATCAAAATTAAACCTTTTTAGAAATGCCCACAGAGCTTAACTATTATCAATAAAAACTTACAACCACTTCCGTTTCTTAAAATATTTATAGGTAATAATTGTAGATAATAGCATTAAGAATAAGGCTATAGGATAACCATATGGTGATTTAAGCTCAGGCATTACGGTAAAATTCATACCGTAAATACTGGCTATTAAAGTGGGTGGGAGAAAAAATATAGTAACCAACGAGAAAATTTTAATAATATTATTTTGTTCAATAGCAATCATACCAAGTGCTGCGTCTAGAGTTCTTGCAATCTCACTAGATATAAATTGTGAAAAATTAATTATTGAGTCTACGTCTCGAAGCAATGTATCTAATAGATCCTTAGATGCTTTATTTTGAGTTATTTGTGGAGATTTTAAAATATATTGAATAGCCATAGTTAAAGAAAATAAGCACTCACGACTTTTAGAAAGTAAATCACCCTTTCGACCTATTTTCTTTAATACATTGGTATGATCTATACGCAAATCATTAATGTTATTATCAAGTATTAAACGTCCATAATCATCAATATCCATACTAATCGACTGTACAATATTCGATAATCTTGTTACCATATTACGAAGTAACATAAATAAAATATTTTCTGCATTATGTTTGTTATTAAGCTGCTTAGCAAATTTATTTATACAGTCATTAAAGGGTATTAATTCTACATAACGAACTGTTATAAGACAACCTTTATGCAAAATAAATACTATAGAATGTGTTTCAGGAAATTCTTGCTCTTTATTAACGAGTTCCGTAATAGTTAGATATAACGCCTCATTTTCAACATATAACCTCTCGGAGATCTCAATTTGTGATATATCCTTTAAAGTCGGTATTTCTATATTTAATGTATTTTTTACTATTACTTTTTCTTCATCGGTTATATTGAATAAATCAATCCATAATGTGGATTCATTAATAATATATTCTTCATTTTTTACTATAGAATTATTTTCCTTTAAATATGTAGTTATCATATAATCTCAAATATGTTTTTGTAGAGATTAACAAATTTCATAATTTAAATCAAACTTTATAACTCTTCAGAAACATTTGGTTATATAATTTGAAGTTTTAATATTAACATTTTTAGAATATAATTAATGTACTTAACACTATAATAATACATTTGCTAGAATTATATGATAACTTTCGACAAGATGGAAACATTTCTTGGTTTGACAAAGAAGTTATTGAGTTAGGTATCTTATTTTTATTTCTAATAATTCCTACATATTTTGTAATAAAGAATAAGCTTTTTATAAATGCAATTTTTATAGCATTTTATCTTTTCTGCTACTTTGATCTTTTCGTATTGGTATATCGATTTTGTATCCCTTATTTTCTAAATAACAAATAATATACAATATAAAACCATCCAAAAAACCCATGAATGATAGCCCATAATATTGATTTATTCACATTAAATGATATTACTATTGCAAGTATTGTACCAAGAGAAATACCACCATATCCTAAGTAATTCATATATTTTACCCTTAATATTTTTTAATATTATTGTAGGATATTTATTATGTTTTATTAAGACATTTTATGAATTAAAAGTAATTAATTTATATATTATTGTTTAAAAACTACTTTATGAGACTGTTAACAAAATAGATTTAATGGATAAGATTTTTGAGAGGATATCTCCTATTTTAAAAAAATCTTATAATTTGCAGCTAAAAAAAGCAAAGAGTCCACAACATGAAAAATAACAACAGTTATTAAATGTTCAGCATTAGAGAACTTAAAAAGACATTACCGCCGATTTTTTAAGTTCTATCTAAATATATACGTTCCTTATAAAAGCAGAACTTTATATATTAATTATTTTTTCGCAGTAAGATTCCAAATTTTCTCTGCTTTACTTCCAAGCCACCAAAAGCTTATTCCTAGAATTGTAAAAAATACTGCTTTATGAGTTGTATTCCAAAAATATTCAAAAAATCTTGTATATAAATTAATAAATAAAAAAGTAACTCCGAATCCCTTAGTTATAGAATTATCTTGTTTTAAACCGTGATAAATAGCTGCTCCGGACATTAAAGCAAATAATAAAGACCAATGAAATAATTCTATCGGTTTTACCGAGTTTAAGTAATAATCTTCAGGGTCATAATTTCCAAATATTGATAATAACCACATTGCAATAAATGAATATAATAAACCAATTACAAGAGTTACTTGAGTAAAATGATTGAATTTTTTATTTTCCTCTAGTGCAAGAGCAAAAAATGTTAAGATTCCTCCAAATAATATAAAACGTAATGGATAATTCATACCTAAGTAATATGCTCCCCATCCTGACATATACCCGGTTTCTGCTCCCATCCAACTCCCTAGTGAAATTAAAGCAAAGCACCAAATTAAATTTGATTTAGAGAAATATCCTAATATGGCATAAACAATAAAAGATAAAAGCAATAAAATGGAAAAATGACCACTCCCTGAATCAAATGCTTTTCCTAGTTGATAAATAGCACAAGCAGTGGTTAAGACCCCTAAAAATAATATTGCCCAATTGCTAAAAATTTTCTCTGGTTTTTGTTGCTGTCTTTTAAAACCAACAAAATAAATTATTCCCGATAAAGTTGATAAGGTAATAAATTTCAGCAGATACGGAGCATTAAAAATATATTCTAATAATTCTCGTAGATAACGATCAGACAAAATAGCATTAATAGCAATAACTATACATATTAAAGAAATCCAAAAAGAATATCTAGCTAATTTCTTCCAATCAAAATTTAATATTTCTATATCGTTTTTAAGTAATATAGTCGTATTATCATCAAGTAAACCGGTGTTATTCCATTCATCTAATGCTGAAAAAAGTATCTTTGCCTGTGATTTAGCAATTTTCATAAGTTAATCTAAATATCTCCAAAATTTTAATAAAAAGATATTATTAATATAAAAATATGTCAAGAATTACTAGATTCTGTAGACAAACCTGCCTTTAGAAAGAGTATATGCAATAAGTCTAATGAGTACATAAGCAAATAAGTTTTGTTACCCATTACTTTAATTTTTTCTTTAGAAAAGATAGGATTGTTTTTGAGAAGAGATATAGGAAATTGAGAAAAGAAAATTATAGTCTTAAAAGCAAACAATTAGTTAAAGATAGTGACAGTAAATATTTGGACTGAGTAAAATTACTTATATAAATATAAGCAATATACTAATTTAGTCTTTAAGGAGGTAATCCAGCCGCAGGTTCCCCTACGGCTACCTTGTTACGACTTCACCCCAGTCGCTAATTTTACCGTGGTTGGCTGCCTCTTGCGTTAGCTCACCACCTTCAGGTAAAACCAACTCCCATGGCGTGACGGGCAGTGTGTACAAGGCCCGAGAACGTATTCACCGCGGCATGCTGATCCGCGATTACTAGCGATTCCAACTTCATGCTCTCGAGTTGCAGAGAACAATCCGAACTGAGATGTCTTTTAGGGATTTGCTCCACGTCGCCGTCTTGCTTCCCTCTGTAAACACCATTGTAGCACGCGTGTAGCCCAACCCGTAAGGGCCATGATGACTTGACGTCGTCCCCACCTTCCTCCGGCTTATCACCGGCAGTTTTCTTATAGTTCCCGGCATTACCCGCTGGCAAATAAGAATGAGGGTTGCGCTCGTTGCGGGACTTAACCCAACATCTCACGACACGAGCTGACGACAGCCATGCAACACCTGTGTGTGGTCCAGCCGAGCTGAAGGAAAGCATCTCTGCGATCCGCGACCACCATGTCAAGGGTTGGTAAGGTTTTTCGCGTAACATCGAATTAAACCGCATGCTCCACCGCTTGTGCGAGCCCCCGTCAATTCCTTTGAGTTTTAATCTTGCGACCGTACTCCCCAGGCGGAGTGCTTAATGCGTTAGCTGCGAAACCGAAAGAGATTCTTCCGATATCTAGCACTCATCGTTTACGGCGTGGACTACCAGGGTATCTAATCCTGTTTGCTCCCCACGCTTTCGTGCATCAGCGTCAGTTGTAGCCCAGATGACCGCCTTCGCCACCGGTGTTCCTCCTAATATCTAAGAATTTCACCTCTACACTAGGAATTCCATCATCCCCTACTACACTCTAGATTAGTAGTTTTGAAAGCAATTCCGAGGTTAAGCCCCGGGCTTTCACTTCCAACTTACTAAACCGCCTACGCACTCTTTACGCCCAGTAATTCCGAACAACGCTAGCCCCCTCCGTCTTACCGCGGCTGCTGGCACGGAGTTAGCCGGGGCTTTTTCTGCAAGTAACGTCATTATCTTCCTTGCTAAAAGAGCTTTACAACCCTAAGGCCTTCATCACTCACTCGGTATTGCTGGATCAGGCTTTCGCCCATTGTCCAATATTCCCCACTGCTGCCTCCCGTAGGAGTCTGGGCCGTGTCTCAGTCCCAGTGTGGCTGATCATCCTCTCAGACCAGCTACAGATCGTCGGCTTGGTGAGCCGTTACCTCACCAACTACCTAATCTGACGCGGGCTCATCCATCAGCGATAAATCTTTCCTCCGTAGAGAATATACGGTATTAGCTTTTATTTCTAAAAGTTATTCCGTACTGATGGGCAGATTCCCACGTGTTACTCACCCGTCTGCCACTAACTAATTGGAGCAAGCCCCAATTAGTCCGTCCGACTTGCATGTGTTAAGCATACCGATAGCGTTCGTTCTGAGCCAGGATCAAACTCTCAAGTTTGATTCTGTCAGTTTTACTTTAAAAAATTGACAGGTTTAATTATCACTTTTGTGATATGTACATGTTTACTGTCACTATCTATATCTAATTATTTACTTTTAAAAACAGCTGCGACTTTTTTTCATTTATCGCTTTGGATAGGTGTAGTTATATGCAATATAATCAGCCCTGTCAACTACAATTTTGAAATTATTTTATTTTTTTATTTAATACCTATTTATTTAACAAATTCTCTAATAATTCTTCAGAAGGAGTTTGCCCGTTTAACACTAAATTAGGGTTATTTAAAACCTCATCATCCAAGGGTTCAAACCTCCCTCCAAGATGCTTTGCTAGAAAGCGTTCTGTTATATAGTGATACGATATTTTACTATATGGATCACAAAAATTATGATTTTCATTTTTATATAAAGCATATATTACAGGAATATTATGTTTATTCATTACTTCTACCATTTTGTCCGATTCAGTTTGTTTTACTATTGAATCTTTAGCTCCTTGAATTATAAGTAATGGTTTTGTTATATTATTAGCATAAGTTATAGGGGATTGTTTTATTAACTTTTCCCTTTGCTTTTGCGTTTTATAAGGTCCTATGTTTATTTCTAATTTATTTCCTTTAAAATTGTAATTTTCAGGAAGATTTTTTAAAGATGCTATTAGGTCAGGAGGACCGGCAATATCTATACCGCAAGCAAAAAGTTCAGGTGTAAAAGTTAAACCCGCAAGTACTGCGTACCCACCATAACTAGGTCCCATAATAGCAATTTTTTTAGGATCGGCTATTTTATTTTTAATAGCCCAATTAACTGCATCTATTAAATCATATTGCATTTTTCTGCCCCACTCTCCATTTCCGGCATTTTGAAAACTTTTACCAAAGCCTGTTGACCCACGAAAATTAACACTTAAAACAGCATATCCTCGGCTTGCAAGCCATTGATGCTCTTTATTCATTCCCCATCTATCTCTACGGTTTGGTCCTCCATGAACTAAAAGAACTAAAGGCAAAGGTTTATTTGGATAAATTTTATTAGATAATACTGTAGTATTATTAGGCAAAGTAAGATAACTAACTAAATCTAAGCCGTCCCTAGATTTAATAATTACCGGATTCATAGGAGCAAGAGAATATTTTTCTAACTCAGATTTACTACTAAGTAAAAATTTAATTTGCTTATTTTCTCTATTATATTTGTAGTACTTAAAAGGTTTAATATCGCTGTCAAAAGCAACAATCCAAATTTTATCATCTAGACTACGATGTATAATATGCAAGTTACCTAAATTAAATTTTTCAAGATATTCAATATCTTCTTTAATAGAAAAATCTAATAATTTATACATAGCTTTATCATATTCAGTTACTACTGCTTGAACCTCTCTAGTAACCGGATGTACAGTTAAAATATTAATATCTGTCTTATCATCCTTAGCTAATAATTTCAATTTTCTGTTATTTAAATTTAGTAATTTAAGAGTAACCGTTCCATTACCTCGACCATCAAGTAAATAAATATTATTTCCACTAGTATCAAAATTAAGAAACTTGGTATTATCGATATCTTGAGGAGTTAACTTCATCAAAAATATCCATTTATTATTTTTTAACTGAAAATATTCTTTTTCACCTTTATTATTTTCACGCATTCCAATACGAATATTAAGATCATTATCAATTAGAAAACCAAAAAATTTGTTATTCTTCATGATAAGCTTTTTGGTATAATCAAGAAGATTTAATTCATAAATATCAAAATACTGCTGATCTAGAGACTTCAAGCCAATTAAGATTTTATGCGGCGTATTTACCCTTTTAGCAAAGAATTTAACTTTAATCTTACTTTCAAGAGTTATTAATGTTATATTTTTTGTTTCTAAATTATATATGTATAGTTGATTACTTTTGTAATTATCTTTACTTTGCAAATAAAGAATATGCTTACTATCATAAGCCCACATATAATCATATATACCTTGTTCCAAATTAAAAGAATCTATAATATTTTTTGAATTTTCACTATCTACAATCAGTAAACTTGCTCCTTTATTATACTTTCCAAAATAACTAATATATTTTCCGTTTGGGCTAAAATCTAACTTAAGTTGGTCAGGCGGTAAAAATAAAGTAGCCGTAGGAATAATATCATGTTTAAATTTTTCATCTGCATAAACATTAAAATTTGATAATATAAGTATTGATATAATAAAAACTATTTTTGATAGCATATTTTAAACCTTATATAATTTATAGTTGCATAATTACTATAAGCATAAAAATTATACTCATTTGATCGTATGGTTTTATTTTATACTATAAATTTTTAATTTACAATTATAGCTGCAAAAATAATTAGTTTTTGCAGCTATCAATAATTAAATAATGTAGAGGTTTTATGAGTAAAGACAAAAGTGGTTCTAAAAATGATAAGAGTGGTCCTTCAAATTTTTTCAGTGGTTTTTTTGATTCTATTACTAGAGCTGCGTGTGAAAGCACTAAAGAATCGTGGGGAGATAAGTGTCCTCACGATGTAAATGTTGGAGGGAATGTTTATGATCCTGGTGGTAAAGGCGATAATTACAGCGGCGGAGAAATCAGGCATGGGGGTGACTAAAAGAAACTTTTAAAAATTACAATCACAGGCTTTCTGAAAATAGAAATTCAATAAGCAATTTTTAGAAAGCCTAACTCACTACTGTAGCCCTACTTTTGACGTCCGGCTTTCAAATCCAGCTCTTTTAAATCGAATTTTATATCGATTACTGCTCCCTCTTCTTCTCTGTTCGCTATATCTAGAATGCCGCAATGTTCTTCAACTATTCTTTTGACTATAGCAAGCCCTACTCCCATACCTTTACTGCTGGTCGTAACATAGCTTTCGGTAGCTTTGCCTATTAGCTCAGGTGGGAATCCTTTACCGTTATCTATTACAATAACGCTAATAAAATCATCTTTAGCATCTATAGTAACTTCTATTTTTCCGGATTCTCGCCCTTCTATTGACTCTTCTGCGTTTTTCAATAAATTGATCATAACTTGATTTATTTGGGTAGCATCACACATAAAATCAAATTGATCTACGTTAGACTCAAATTTATATAAAATATTCTCATTAAGTAATTTACGTGCTTCAACAATATGCTTAACTAAATAAACTAATTCACTCTTCGTAAATTTAGGAGCAGGAAGACGTGCAAAAAGAACAAATTCGGACACTATATTTTTAATATCGTTAGTATGACGAATAATCATTTTTAAATAATTTTCAAATTCTGCCTTTTCCTTAATTTCAGGACTAAATTTCTTAAGCAATCTTTCAGAAGCAAGTAAAATAGGAGTTAACGGGTTTTTGATTTCATGGGCTACTTTTTTTGCAACATCCGACCAAGCCATCGCTCTCTGTGCTATAACTAAATCACGTTGCTGACGGGAAAGCTGCTTAATCATTCTATTAAATGCCGCATAAAGCGTACCTATTTCGTCTTTATCTACTTCATTTTCAGGCACTTGTACCGTTAAATCACCGTCTTTAACTTTGTCAGTTGCAGTAACTAATTTTTTAATAGGCTTTACTATTTTAGCGGTAAATATAACCCCAAAACTTATAGCTACAAAAAGAAGTAATAAGGCAATAAAGATAAACATTATAGAGAACTTAATCTGTATATTATCTATTTCGTTTTTAAGGCTATTATACTCGGCAGCTGCTCCGTTAGTTGCATCTACATGGTCGATAATTTTATTATCTACTAATCTACCGACTAATAAATACACATCATTATATTCTTTTAATTTAATCAGCATCCTTATTTTGGTTGGATCGGATTTTACTTCCACCGGTTCCCCTAAATCTGCTTTTTTAATTAAATGTGCGGGAATAGTTGCAAATGATAATGAAAAACTTAAATAACTATTAGCTACTATAGTATTAGTAGATTTGTTTAAAACTATAGCTTCATCAAGCGAACGCATCTCTGCTTCGGTATTAAGTGTTTTAGTAAATAAAGCGGGATTATGAATTAAATCATAATACATATCGCTTAAATCTTCAGCAACGGCTAGAGCCGTTTCTTTTAGCTGTAATTTATGCTCGGCAATATAAGATTCCGCAACTATTACCGATTGATCAAGAACCGTAGAAATCTTCTTATCAAACCAAGCTTGAACACTAAGATTAAAAAAATAAACAGAAAATACTGAGACAATTATAGTTGGAATAGCTGCAACTAAACTAAAAGCAATTACAATACGATTTTGTAATTTAGAACTATCGTTATTACTATTTTGAGTAAAAAATTTTTGAGTTAGTAAAACGCCTAAAATTAAAAAAATTGCTAAATCAACTAATAAAAATCCAATAATCGTACTAAAATTCTTTGATTCTAAAGATATTACATAAAAAGTAGCACAGGCAAAAATAATAGCTGCTATTGCTAAAGTAAAAATTAGTACTCTACTAGAAAAATAAGAACGTAAATTTTGTTTAAGATAACTAAGCATAGATACTGTTTAATATGACTATAACAGTTCTTTATAGCATAAAAAAAGCTAATTGGGAATATTTGTACTTTAATGTCATTCCTGCGGAAGCAGGAATCCAAAAAAAGCGAGATAAATCAAGCTTTTAAAAAGCTTTAAAGTAATGGATTCCCGCTTCTGCGGGAATGACATCGGACTATGGCATAACGACAGAAAATTACAAAGCAACCTACATAACAAAAAAGCTAGAAATATTAATATTTCTAGCTTTTTATTTAGTATTAAAATTGTTTGAAATTTTATTCATCAAACATTTTTTTACGAGCAAATTTTCTCTGTCTTCTTGCTGCTTCTTGTGCTTTACGAACACGCTTCGCTGAAGGTGTTTCATAATAACGCTGTTCTTTCATCTTACGAAAATAAAGCTCTCTTTGTAGCTTTTTCTTAAAATTCTTAAGCGTATTGTCACAATTACCGGCGTGAACATTTACTAGTATCACTAAAATTACTCTCCTTAAAAGATATTATAGGGTTAGACAATAACTTATATTATCTATATAATTAAGTTATTATGTCAAGGTTAAAAATATGAACATTCAGGAAGAACACAATATCAAAAAAATAAGCTTCGTGCAATCTTTATTAGAATTATTACCGTTTAATGAATGGAATAATAAGCTACTTGAAGAAGCAGAAGAAAAATGCGGCTTTGCTAAAGGCTATAGTTTAATAGTTTTTCCGGAAGGTTTATCTGAAATAATAGAATTTTTTGAAAGCTATTTAGATAATATTATGTTAGAGAGCTTAAGCAAGGTAGAAGAACCTCAAAAAATAAGAGAAAAAATATTTTTAGCGGTAAAGATCCGAATCAAATCGGTACTTCCTATTATTCATAGTAAGAATGCCGCTTATTTTGCGTTAAACCCAATGCAAGGAACTGAAGTTGCTTTCCGTAGTTGCGATGCTATTTGGCGTTATGCCGGTGATAAATCCCTTGATTTTAACTATTACACCAAAAGAGGTTTATTACTCTCGGTTTATGTCTCATCTATTCTTTTTTATATTCAAGACGAATCGGAGAATTACATTGAAACCGATAAATTTATTGAGACTTCCGTAGAAAATATAGTAAAAACTTTCTCACAGATGAAAAAATTACTCGACCCTTCAAATATTCCCATAGTTAGAATGTTTACGTAAATACACTCAGTTTTTATTGACTAAATTAAGTAATTTTTGGTCAAAAGTAAGTAAAGGCATATTTAAAGATTTGGCTTTAGCTAATAATATACAATCAACTATATGAATATTATATTTCGTATAATATTCTAAAGCATTTAGGTAACATTCTTTTTCACAATGTATACCTTTATAAGTAAGTAGATCTGATAAAGTAATAGAGATTTCATTGCGAGAAATTTTATAAACAGAAGATAGAACAAATATTACTTCAGTAAATATAGTTTGTTCTATTATTAAAATAATCTGTCCTACTTTGACTTGTTCAAATATTTCTCTTGTATGATTAAACATATCTTTATCATCGGCAAGCAAATATCTAACAATAAAATTTGTATCACATATATATTTCATTGTATTTCCTTAACATTTTTATGATGCGAAAATACACTATCTTTCCAAGCTTTATCTCTTACTTCTTCAAAAGAAAGTTCGGTATTTTTTTTATATTTTGCAAATCTGCCTCCTACATCTGAAACAGGAGATAATATAACTTTGTTATTATCATCAATTTCTATAGAAATAATATTACTATTTAAGATCTCTCTAACTTTTTTTGGTAGAACGATTTGTCCTTTAGAAGTAATGGCTAAAGTATTGATATACATGTTAATAATTATTTAATATGACTTACTAATAATATTATTATACCAAATTTAATAAGTAAGAAAAACTAAAAAAGTAATATATTAAAATTCTTGTATTATTACCTCTCTTGCATATAATTAAAATGTTTTTAATAAGTAATTTCTAAAATAATGACAAATACTAAATATTATCCTGAAGTTAGTTCAAATGCTGATTTTGCGGCTATAGAGCAAGAAATACTAAAATTTTGGCAAGACAATAATATATTCCAAAAATCTATTGATGATAGAAATGGAGAATCGGAATTTATTTTTTATGACGGACCACCTTTTGCCAACGGTTTACCGCATTACGGTCACTTACTTACCGGCTTTATTAAAGACGTATATGCTAGATACCAAACCGTAAAGGGTAAGAAAGTCGAACGTCGCTTTGGCTGGGATTGTCACGGTCTTCCTGCTGAAATGCAATCAGAGAAAGAGCTTGGTATTTCAGGGCGTCTTGCAATAGCTAATTTCGGTATAGATAAGTTCAATAGCCATTGTAGAGCTTCGGTAATGAAATATGCAGGTGAGTGGGAGCAATATGTAACACGTCAAGCAAGATGGGTGGATTTTAAAAATTCTTATAAAACAATGGATAAGAATTTTATGGAATCCGTCCTTTGGGCGTTTAAAGAATTATATAATAAAGGACTATTATACGAATCTATGCGGGTGATGCCTTATTCTTGGGCATGCGAAACACCGCTTTCTAATTTTGAAACAAGACTTGATAATTCTTATCGTGAGCGAGCAGATAAAGCTGTAACGGTGAGTTTTGTACTGAATGAGATTCCTGCGATCAATGGAATGACAAAAGGGAAAGAATATAGAATCCTCGCTTGGACTACCACCCCTTGGACATTGCCGTCAAATCTAGCCCTAGCAGTCGGTAGTGATATAGATTATGTATTAGTCCCTAAAGAAAATATTTGTTATATAATAGCCGCTTCTTCCGTCTCTAAATATGCTAAAGAATTAGGGCTTAGCGGTGAAGAAAATTTTGAGATAATTAAAGGCTCAGAGCTTCAAGGACTCCGCTATAAACCTTTATTTGACTATTTCGAGAATCATCCGAACAGCTTTAAGATATTTGCAGGCGATTTCGTGGTTGAGGGCGATGGCACGGGCGTTGTTCACATGGCTCCAGGCTTTGGTGAAGATGACCAAATACTTTGCGAATCAAAAGGAATCTCACTTGTTTGTCCTGTTGATAATAGCGGTAAATTCACTAAAGAAATTCCTGACTTAGAGGGTTTGCAAGTATTTGACGCAAACGACAAAATAATTATCAAACTGAAAGAACAAGGAAATTGGCTAAAAACCGAGCAGTATATTCATAATTATCCTCATTGCTGGCGAACAGATACACCTCTTATATATAAAGCCGTTCCGTCATGGTACGTAAAGGTTACGCAATTTAAAGATAGAATGGTAGAGCTTAATCAGCAAATAAATTGGATTCCACATCACGTTAAAGATAATTTATTCGGTAAGTGGCTTGAAAATGCCCGTGATTGGTCGATAAGCCGTAATAGATTCTGGGGAACGCCGCTGCCTGTATGGAAATCAGACGATCCAAAATATCCACGCATAGATGTTTACGGCTCTATAAAGGAATTAGAGAAAGATTTTGGGGTTAAAGTTACTGATTTACATCGTCCGTTTATCGATGAACTGACAAGACCAAACCCCAACGATCCAACCGGTAAATCAACAATGCGTAGAATCGAAGACGTATTTGATTGCTGGTTTGAAAGCGGCTCGATGCCATACGGACAAGCCCACTACCCTTTTGAAAATAAAGAATGGTTTGAGGATCATTTTCCGGCTGATTTTATAGTTGAGTATTCAGCTCAAACACGTGGTTGGTTTTATACTTTAATGGTGCTATCTACCGCTTTATTTGATCGTCCGCCGTTTTTAAATTGTATATGCCACGGTGTGATTTTAGACGCTACCGGTCAAAAACTCTCAAAGCGTCTTAATAACTATGCCGATCCGCTGGAGCTATTTGATAAATACGGCTCTGACGCTTTAAGAGTTACGATGCTATCTTCAAACGTTGTTAAAGGTCAGGAACTGCTAATCGATAAAGACGGTAAGATGGTGTTTGATACGCTTCGTTTATTTATCAAACCTATTTGGAATGCTTACCATTTCTTCACGATGTATGCTAATGCCGATTCGCTTAAAGGTGAGCTTAATTTTAGCTCTAAAAACGTACTTGATATTTATATATTATCTAAGCTTAAAATAGCTGTACAAAAAATTGAAGAGAGTTTAGATAATTTTGATACACAAACAGCTTATCATGCAGTTTCAGAATTTTTTGAAGTGTTGAATAACTGGTATATAAGACGAAGCCGAGCAAGGTTTTGGAAAAGCGAAAAAGATGCAGATAAACAAAATGCTTATAATACTCTGTATTCATGTTTAGAGACCATGGCTATTGCGATGTCGGCATTAGTGCCTATGATTTCGGAGGCGATATATAAAGGATTACGTCATTGCGAGGACACCTTGTCATCCCGTGGCTTGTCCACGGAATCCAGTAAATCAATAAACAGCCTGGATCCCGTGGACAAGCCACGGGATGACAGACCACTAGAATCACGAGATGACATTTCCGTCCACCTATGCAACTATCCTAATCTCTCAAACTTTGAGATAAATCACGAGCTAGTTGCAACTATGGATAACGTGCTTGATATTTGTAGTAATAGCCTGTTTATTAGAAGTACTGAAAATATACGAGTAAGACAACCGCTTGCTAGCTTAACTATCATTAGTAAACATAATGATAAACTAAAAAGCTTTGAAGATTTAATAAAAGACGAAATTAACGTCAAATCAGTAATTTATCGTGATGATTTAGAGAATTACGCAAGCAAAAAACTATCGATTAATTTCCCAATGCTTGGTAAACGTCTTCCCGCTAAAATGAAAGAGATAATAGCCGCTTCTAAAAAAGGTGAGTGGGAAGCTATCGCAGGTGGTTTAACTATATGCGGCGAAACCTTAAATAATGAAGAATATAAGCTAATTTTAGAGCCGTATTCACATATCAAAGGAGCAGCAAGTTTTGAGAATAATAGTAGCTTGTTAATACTTGATTTAGAGCTAACAGCCGAGTTAATAGAAGAAGGATACGCAAGAGACATTGTACGCTTCATACAACAGGCTCGAAAAGATGCCGATTTCTCTATAACCGACAGGATTTTAATTGAAATAATAAGCGAGTTTGATTTATCTAAGATAATTGATAATTATGGAGACTTTATTAAAGAACAAACTTTAGGCGAGTTTTCTAAAAATTTCACGCCTGATTATGTAAGTAAAGTAGAATTAGAGAACCATCAAATACAACTTAAAGTTAAGAGATCGTAAATTATTTTACTATCAATTAAGATATTGATAATTTACTTAGATTAATCTATAGTACGCACGCTATAAATTAATCTAGGTAAATTATGTCAAAAGACTCCTCCTTAAGCCCGAGAGAAAAAGGTTCTTGGATTAAAAACCGCTTAGGAACTAGTACCACGAAAACCACAAACACAGAAATTGTAATAACTCTAGAATATTTAAAACAATATTTTAATGCGTTTCATCCTCAAGAAGGAACAGCATTAAATATTGTAGCTAGCTTAGATAATCCGGATTTAAATAAAATAAATCTCATAGAAGGTCTTATATCGCAAGGTGCAAATAAATACAAAGCATTAGAATTTGCACTTAAAAACAATAAAGAACAAGCTGAATATTTACTTAATAATCTTACGTTTGAACCTAATTCTAGCAATACAAAACCAAAGTTTAACACTAGTAAAGTATTTTGTAGAAAAACAAGAAGCGGATGTCAATTTTAGTAATTTTGGTTTTAACCCATTAAGACTTGCTGCTGGCTTAGCAGAACCTTATAAAACAGATATTACATGTTATCTTTTAATAAAAGGAGCAACTTATTTAAATACAACCCTACAAGAAGCAACACAAGCTGGTCAAAATATAAACGATCTTCATAAGCAAATCTTTTTTAAAGCAATAAATGAAAATAACCTTGAAGTAATTAAAAAATTCGTCGATATATACGGTTTTGATGTTAATACTGAATATCGTTTTAACACACCGTTAAGTACCGCAAATTTAAAAAATAGAAAAGAAATTGCAAAGTATCTTTTATCTAAAAATGCTAATTCAGATGCAGCATTAGAAATAGCAATAATATCCGGTAATTTAAATGCGGTAAAAACATTATTAGATGCAGGGGCAAAGATTAACGGCAATAAAGATGCATCACCTTTAATGCTTGCATCAGAGCATGGACAAGTCACAGTAGTAAAATATTTACTTAAACACGGTGCTAACTATAATGTTAAAGGATGGGAAAAAGATAACTTACATAGTGATGTATCGTATCAACTAACTCAAATCACTGAGATTTCTAAATTATGTAAAAAAGCTAATTTTAAATATATATTAGAGAGGATATTAAAAACAAGTATAGCATCACATTATGACGGATATAAGGATTTATCATCAGAACAAATAAAGCAAAAATTTTCTAAATTCAAAAAATAACTGAATCAAGATTTACAAAATTTTACAGAAATTAAAGCACTGTTAGACGATTATTCTAACGGAAAGAAAATTCCAATAAATACACATATTATAGTAGAAGACGAGGGCTATGTTTCGGATTTTGACAAAGCTGAACCTAAATCAACAAAAACAAGCTCTAGGTTAGAACATACTCCTTCTAAATCAGGTATATTTCGTACTTTTTCGCTTAAGGAACTTAAGGAGCTGGATGAAGAAACTCCCTTAACCGGTGATATAAAAAATCTAAAAGATATATTTCATTCTGAACTTGAATAATGTTATTCAACAGAGAAAGGGAAGTATTGTTGAGTAGATACCCAATTCGTCATTGCGAGGAGGCATTGTTGCGTGGACCTGCTTTTCCGTCTGAGCTAAGAAGAATTACGCAGTAATTCAGCGAAGCAATCCAGTAAAAAATTCTGATTTACAGAATTTTTTTAATTATTTTTCTGGATTGCCACCTCGCTTCGCTCCTCGCAATGACGATTCGGGTATCCATGCAGCAACACCGATTTATTCACGGAATCCAGTTAAAAATACTAATAAAATTAGTATTTTTAGTTGTTTTTCTGGATTACTGATTTTAGTTAGAAATAACATCAAATAAAAAACCTCTTGTACATTTATTAGATACATATATATTACCATGAAACATGGGAATCATATTTCATGGTAATATATACTTTTTTATAAAAAAATCTAATTAAAATACGGAGGAACCATGGCTAATCCAAATCTTACGAAAGGAAATAATTATTTTAGGAATGAGCAATATAAAGAAGCTATAGAAGCTTATAGCAAAATAGATAAAAGTAGCACATCTTATCCTTATGCTCTGTTTAATATAGGAGAGTGTTACTTTCAACAAGGGAAATTTATAGAAGCCATAAAATATTATAGTCAGATCTCTGATAACCATTTCTCACTCTATCAAAGTGCTTTATTTAATTGCGGTAGTTCTTTTTACAATCTAGATAAATATGCTGAAGCTATAGAAATGTATAGTAAAATACACAAAAGCTCTAATTATTATCAAAAAGCACAATATTATTTAAGAGAGTGTCAATTTGAAGCTATAGAAATGTATAGTAAAATACACAAAAGCTCTAATTATTATCAAAAAGCACAATATTATTTAAGAGAGTGTCAATTTGAAGCTATAGAAATGGCTGATAAGGCGGACAAATCAATGATTTCATACATTGAGAAAAATTTTAACTTAATGGAATATATTCTCGAAGAAGAAACTAGCTTTAATATTTTATGTCTTGAGAAAGATACTAACTTTAGTATTTTAGGAGAAAATTTTGACTTAATGGATATATCTGAATAAATGAATATAGTAAACTGCTTTCTATTGTTGCATGGATAGGCTTTTCCGTCATTGCGAGGAGGCATTGTTGCGTAGATCGGCAAAACCTACGGTGTCACCTAGTTCGCTTGACCACGGGGTCCATAAAAACAATAAAAAATACTAATAATTTTAGTATTTTTAACTGGATCCCGTGGTCAAGCCACGGGATGACAGAGGTGAAATTGATCCACGCGGGCAATGCCCACTCGCAATAGCGATAGCAGAGTATATCAAGCAAATTCTAATAATACCTGTCCTCTTACAACATTATCCTTTTCATTAACAAAAATTTTAGCTATTTTTCCATCTCTTTCGGCAAGAAGCAGGTTTTCCATTTTCATAGCAGTTAAAATTATAATTTCTTGTCCTGCCGTCACTTCTTGCCCTTCTTTCACCTTTATCGCAGCAATCTGACCGCTTAGAGGAGCTTGTAGTTCGGAGCTTTCTTCTACCACTACTTTTGAGACCATTAACGCTTCAAGTTCTGATATACGAGGAGAACGTACAAAGGCTTTTACGCTAATACCGGCATGCGATAATAAATAACCGGTTCTAATATTCTCAATTTTTACATTTGTCTTTTTACCGTTAATTATAGCGGTAAAAAGTTCATTGCCTAAATTCCAGTTACTACGAATATATATTCTATCGCTTTCGTGACGTATATTATAGCCGTTTTCAACAGGTGTAATTAATACGGGAAATAGTTTATCATCGATAGTTACCACCCATCTTGTACCTATCTTGTTAGCCTGATTGTTAATATTGCCGGAAATTAAAGAAGCACGTCTTTGCTCTGATATATAAATAAAAATAGCTGTTGCTAAAAATACGGTAGTTACTTCTGAAGTTAGACTAGCTCCGGAAAAACCGTCAGGATATTCTTCTTGAATAAAGGCAGTAGAAATATCGCCGCTAACAAAGCGTGGATGCAGCATTACCGCTTCTAAGAAACTGATATTATGAGCAATACCGTTAATTATATAAGAACTCAAAGCAGAACGCATTACCTCAATCGCCTGCTCCCTTGTTTCACCGTAAGTACATAATTTTGCAATCATCGAATCATAAAACATACTTACTTCACCGCCAAGCCCAATCCCTGTATCTATACGGATATTAGGGCTCTTTGCAGGTTCGGAATAAGCTATAATTCTACCGCTAGAAGGTAAAAAACCTCGGCTTGGGTTTTCGGCACAAATTCGTGACTCAAACGCCCAACCTTTTAATTTTATGTCATCTTGCGTAAATGATAATTTCTCGCCGGCTGCGATTTTTATCATCTCTTCAACGATATCTATACCGGTAATTAGCTCAGTAACGGGATGCTCGACTTGCAATCTAGTATTCATCTCTAAAAAATAGAAATTTTTATCACTATCTACTATAAACTCAACAGTACCGGCCGAATAATATCCCACTTTTTGAGATAAGGATATTACCTGCCGATACATTTCTTGCCTTATATCTTCAGTAATAAAAGAACTTGGTGCTTCTTCGATTACTTTTTGATGGTGACGCTGTATTGAACATTCACGCTCTCCGAGACATACACTATTGCCGTATTGATCGGCAATTAGCTGAATTTCGATATGACGGGGAGTTTGAATTAACTTCTCAATAAATAACCTATCATCACTAAAACTATTGGCTGCTTCAAGCTTTGCCGACTCAAAAGCATTTGCCATTTCAGCAGGATTATTCACTACTCTCATACCACGTCCACCGCCGCCGGCTGCCGCTTTTACTATTACCGGAAAACCAATCTCTTTAGCGATATCCACCGCTTGCTTAACATCGTTTATAGTTCCCATATAACCCGGAACGGTGCTAACTCCGGCTTCTATCGCTATCTTTTTTGCTTCAATTTTATCGCCCATTTTTTTAATAGTTCCGGCACTCGGTCCTATTAAAACAACACCTTCTCTTTTAAGAATATTGGCAAAATTTGGATTTTCCGATAAAAAACCGTAACCTGGATGTACTGCACTTGCTCCACTTTCACGAATCGCTGAAATAATATTTTTAATAGATAAATAACTTTCCGTTGCAGGGGAATCACCTATATAATAAGCCTCATCTGCATGCTGCACATACATTGAGTTTGTATCTGCTTCAGAATATACTGCAACCGACTTTATTCCCATCTTTTTTAAGGTACGTATTATCCTAACGGCGATCTCGCTACGATTAGCAATTAAAATTTTATCAAATAATGGTTTATTCATAGTTTTATTATAAAGTAATCTTTATTATTATACTGCTGTCGAGGTCATTCCTAGCTCAGCATTGCCCGCGTGAACCGTTTTATGTCATTCCTAGCTAAAAGCGGGAATCCAGAAAAAAAGCATATATACAGCAAATTTTTGAAATTAAAAGCTCGCTTTATGCTGGATTCCCGCTTTTAGCTAGGAATGACAATTAAATATTACAACGGCAAATTATCATGCTTCTTCCAAGGTAATTCTACTTTTTTAGTACGCAGGAAATTTAACGCCTTACATATTCGCCATCTAGTATTTTGCGGTCTTATAATATCATCCAAATATCCCCTAGATGCCGCAACAAAAGGCGAAGTTACTACTTTTCTATATTCATCGATTTTTTGTTTTTTAGCTTCAGGGTCTTTACATTCTTCCTTAAATATTATCTCGGCTGCTCCCTCTGCACCCATAACAGCGATTTCCGAATTAAACCAAGCATAGTTTATATCGCCTCTAAGATGCTTGGAGTTCATAACTATATAAGCACCTCCATAAGCCTTACGGGTAATTACGGTAATCTTCGGCACTGTAGCTTCCGCATACGCGTATAACAGCTTAGCCCCGTGTTTAATAATACCGTCATGCTCTTGGGATGTACCAGGCAGAAATCCAGGCACATCAACAAGGCTTACTATAGGAATATTGAAAGCATCACAAAATCTAATAAATCTTGCTGCTTTTCTTGAGGCGTTTATATCTAAACATCCTGCTAAATGCAAAGGCTGATTAGCTACAAATCCTACCGGATAACCTTCCATATAACCAAAGCCAATAATGATATTCTTAGCAAAATCAGGTTGTAATTCAAAAAATTCTCCCTCATCAACAATACGCTCAACAAGCTCTTTCATATCATAAGGCTTATTAGGAGTGTTAGGTATTAACGTGCTAAGAGACATATCGACTCTATCGGCAGGATCAATAGTCGAACGAACAGGAAGAGGACTACGATTGGATGATGGAAGGAAATTAAAGAACTTACGAATTTCGAGCAATGCTTCTATATCATTATTGAATGCAAGATCGGCAACGCCGCTTTTAGTGGTATGCATTCTAACACCGCCGAGCTTTTCTTGGCTTACTTCTTCACCCGTAACGGTTTTTACTACATCGGGACCGGTTACGAACATATAAGAACTATTCTTAACCATGAATATAAAATCGGTTAAGGCAGGGGAATATACCGCACCACCGGCACAAGGTCCCATAATTAGGGTAATTTGAGGGATAACACCCGACGCTAAAACATTACGCTGAAATAATTCACCGTATCCGGCAAGAGCATCAACCCCTTCTTGAATTCTTGCTCCCCCTGAGTCGTTAATACCGATTACGGGAGCACCGGTTGCTATAGCTTGATCGATAATATCGCAGATTTTCTTAGCATGATATTCACCGAGTGAGCCACCAAGTACGGTAAAATCTTGGCTATAAATAAATACCAACCTACCGTTTATCGTACCGTGTCCCGTTACAACACCGTCACCTAAAAACTTTTTATCCTGCATCCCAAAATTATTGCATCTATGGGATACAAACATACCTGTTTCGGTAAAGCTATTCGGATCTAATAATACTTCTATGCGTTCTCGTGCAGTTAACTTACCTTTTTGATGTTGTGCGTTGATCCTAGCTTCACCGCCCCCTTGCCTTGCAATATTTTTTCTCTCATCCAGTAACTCAGGAGAGATTATATTACTTTGATTCATAGATATATTTTTTCTCTCATCCAGTAACTCAGGAGAGATTATATTACTTTGATTCATAGATTATTTATAGTTTTATT
Source organism: Rickettsia tillamookensis (assembly GCF_016743795.2). Lineage (NCBI taxonomy): Bacteria > Pseudomonadati > Pseudomonadota > Alphaproteobacteria > Rickettsiales > Rickettsiaceae > Rickettsia > Rickettsia tillamookensis. The sequence continues at coordinate 1,035,012 of NZ_CP060138.2, forward strand.
TCCAAAATATCCATAATATAATATAATAATGCTAATGTGAAAAGATAATTATTTATGTCATCTACCGAAGATACCAAAGAAGCATCGAAAAAAGCCAAACCGACAGCTAAATTTAATAACTTATCAACTGCTTTAAAAAAGAATTTACAAAGAAGAAAGAAAGTACAAAAAGAAAAGAATAATAAAGAAAAATATTGATATTAGGTCCTTATATCTATAAAGAGTGATAGAATAGAAAATAATTTTTAGGAGAATAAATGTGAGTTTACATGAAGTAATAATTAAAATTAGTAAAATTTTTTCTCTTTTTATTCCCAAACAGGATATAGAGGAATCTAATAATAATATTCCTGCTAATAGAGAAGCAATGCACGATTATTATGAAGATTTAAATAATCCTCATTAAAAAGTATTTATCTATATGCAATTTGACATATTAATATAAATTGCTAATATTTGGGGAGTTTAGATTTTGTTTTGAATCCTATGTCATTCCTGCGAAAGCAGGAATCCAGTAAAACCTACAAAAAACTTGTTTTTTTAGGTTTATTTTGTCAATATTAAGACTATTTTTTGGATTCCTGCTTTCGCAGGAATGACATAAATAAGCCATACGGGCAAAGCCAACACCTTGCAGCAATGACGATTTGAATCCAACAAAATTGGTATTTAAAATATTTTACATTATGGACACAAACAAATTATATCTTTTCAAAGATAGACGATTTTTACCAAACTTTATAGTACAGTTATGTGGTTGTCTTAATGATAATATATTAAAAAATGCTCTAGTAATCCTTATAACTTACGGTATTACTGGTTCTTTAAGTAAATATAATAATTTACTTGTTTTAATTGCTAATGCTACTTTTGTACTACCTTTCATAATATTCGCAAGCATAGCAGGACAAATTGCCGATAAATACGAACGTGCAAATCTTATTAAAATTATTAAGATTTGTGAAATCGGTATAATTGCCTTTGCAATTTATGGATTTCATCATAATAACCTGCTAATTCTATTCTGTTCTATTTGCTTAATGGGTATACACTCTACTTTTTTCGGTCCAATAAAATATAGCGTATTACCTGATCACCTAACTAAAGACGAACTACTTGGAGCTAACGGCTTTGTTGAAGCCGGAACTTTTATCGGTATTTTTATCGGTACTATAATCGGCAGCTATTATACAATCAGCAATAATTTTATAATTTATTCCTTAATTACCATCGCCTTTCTTGGCTTCATTACAAGCCTTTTCTCTCCAAAATCTAAAAATGCAAATCGTGATATTGAAATAAATTTTAATATTATAGATAAAAGCATAAATATGATTAAATATGCCAAAGCAAAAAAACAGATATATTTAGCTATACTTGGTATTTCATGGTTTTGGTTTATCGGAGCTGCTATAATTTCACAAATACCTTTACTTGCTAAGATAACTTTTAAAGCTGATGAGAATGTTGCTAACTTATTTTTAGCAGTTTTCTCGCTTGGTGTTGGGGTCGGTTCGTTTTTATGTAGCAAAATATTTGAAGATGAGATTACCGTAAAATATCTATTTATTTCAGCCCTAGGCATTAGTATTTTCGGTATTGATTTATTCTTCGCAAGTAGAATTAGCTCAGTTAACTATGAACCTACTCAGCTAAAAAGTATTTTGGTATTTTTATCAAAAAGACATAATTGGCGAATAGTTATAGATTTATTTTTCTTAGCAGCAATAGGCGGTTTATATATCGTTCCCCTTTTTGCTATATTACAGCATTATGCAAACCCTGCTCATCGTAGCCGAATTATTGCCGTTAATAACCTCATTAATTCCATTTTCATGGTGGGATCAACAATTATTTTATCTTTATTATTTTACCTAAATTTCACTATACCCTGGATTATATTATTTATTAGCCTAGCTAATATAATCGTCACTATATATATTTACCGTTTAATACCTGAAGTTAAAATTATTCCGTTTAAGCTATTACGAAGAATATTCCAAATCTGTTTTGATCTTATGTATAAGGTTGAAGTAAAAGGATTTGAAAATTTCCAAAAAGCCGGTAAAAAAGTAGTAGTTGTCGCTAATCATATTTCATATCTCGATCCACCGCTAATTGCTACTTACTTACGAGAAGAAATGACTTTTGCAATTAGTCCCGATATACAAAAAATATGGTGGATTAAACCGTTTTTACGTATGGCAAGAACTTTGCCGGTTGATCCAAGTAACCCAATGGCAATAAAGACTTTAGTAAAAGAAGTACAAAAAGATCAGAAAGTAGCAATTTTCCCTGAAGGTAGAATAAGCGTTACCGGCTCTTTAATGAAAATATACGAAGGACCGGGAATGATTGCCGATAAAGCCGGTGCTACTGTTTTACCGGTTAGAATAGACGGTACTCAATTTACTCATTTATCAAAATTAAAAAACATATTAAAAAGAAAAATATTTCCTAAAATTACTATAACCGTTTTACCGCCGGTAAAATTCGCTAATATGAATGCTGCAAGTAATCAAGAACGACGCAGTTATATATCTAGGACTCTTTATGATATCATGGCTGACATGATATTTGAGAGTTCAGACTATAAAAATACTTTATTCTCATCTCTTATAGAAGCTGCTAAAATTCATGGATTTAAGAAAAAAATAGTTGATGATTTTGAAAATAATACGGTTACTTATCGAGATTTAATATTAAAATCTTTTATCCTAGGTGATTTAATCAAAAAGAATAATATCTTTGGCAGAAATTTAGGCTTAATGTTGCCTAATACCACGAATACGTTAATTACTTTTTACGCCATGCAATCTAGCGGTTATGTTCCTGCTATAATTAACTGGAGCAGCGGCATAAGTACTATTATTAACTCCTGTAAACTTGCAGACATCAAGGTAGTTTACACTTCAAAACAATTTATTGAGAAAGCAAATTTACATGAATTAATAACTAACTTATTAGATTTCGGTATTAAAATAATATATTTAGAAGATTTTAAAAATCAGATTGGTACAGCTCTAAAACTAAAAGCAAAAATAGGAAGTTATTTTGCCCAAACTTATTACAACTATTTTTGTCGTAATCGTGATGACGAAAAACCGGCAGTGATAATTTTTACTTCAGGTACTGAAGGTGAACCTAAAGCCGTATTACTATCTCACAGAAATTTACAAACTAATAGATATCAAATAACTGCTAAAGTACCTTTTAGTCCTGAAGATATAGTATTTAACTCATTACCTTTATTTCATTGCTTTGGTCTTGGTGGTGCAATTATCACAACTTTAAACGGTATTAAGCTGTTTCTATATCCTTCTCCACTAAATTATCGCAGCATTCCTGAAGTTATATACGATATCGGAGCAACTATATTAATTTCTACCGATACTTTTTTAAACGGTTATGCTAATTATGCTCACCCATATGATTTTTACTCATTACGCTATATATTTGCCGGTAGCGAGAAATTAAAAGAATCTACAAGACAATTCTGGCTTAATAAGTACGGCATACGTATTTTTGAAGGATATGGGATTACAGAAGCCTCACCTATTATAGCTTGCAATACTCCTATGCATAATAAAGCAGGCACGGTAGGAAGATTATTACCGAAAATTGATTATAAGCTTGAGAAAGTAGAGGGAATAAATGAAGGGGGACGTTTATTTATTAGGGGTCCTAACATCATGCTTGGTTACTTAGACTTAGAAAGCAACCATACTTATAAAGAATGGTATGACACCGGCGATATAGTCAAAATAGATTCTGAAGGTTATATAACAATTTTAGGACGTTTAAAACGCTTTGCTAAAATAGCGGGGGAAATGATATCTCTTACAAAAATTGAAGAGCTTGCAAGCGAAATTGATCCTGATTCCTTGCACGCTGCTATTTCTATTCCCGATAAAACGCATGGAGAAAAGATTATTTTATTAACTACCGGTTCCGGTATAAATAGAGAAAATTTTGCAGATACAGTATCTAAAACTCAAATTTCTTTACTACATTTACCGAAAGTAATTATTACCGATTCAGAAATACCTCTGCTTGCAAACGGTAAAATTGACTATCTTGAGATTATGAAAAACGTGGATAGATTCTAACGTCATTGCGAGCGACTGCAAGGAGCGTGGCAATCTCAGAAATCTTGCCTGAGATTGCTTCGTCGACCCCTATGGCGTCTTCTCGCAATGACGAAAAAAAACTCTACACACAACAACGCCGGAGGGGTCACGGGGTAATATTTATTTTTTCTTTAGACTATTAATAGCAGCATTCAAAGCTAATTTAAACCACTTACCTAATAACTCTTGATCCTCCATAATTTCAGATAATACTTTCCAATATGATAGAGTTACAAGTTTACCTTTACTTTGATATACAAATGGCTCAGAACCGAAAGATTGAAAATATTCATAAGTGCTTAGGTCTGACTTAAAATATAATTCATTGCTCTTAATAATTCCTACCATAACACCACCCTTATATATACCATATCCACCAAACATTGGACGAACGGCTACTGAACCATATGGTTCTAACAATTCTTTGACATATTCAGTAAATTCATTTTTGTTCATAATAACCGCTTTAAATACAACAAACCATAAATAAACGTACCTAATATAATAAACAATGGAGTTAAAGGTAGGTCAAAATAGAAAGAGCTAAGGGCAGCACAAAAATTAATAAATAAAGAGATAAGAATTGATATTATAATCATCTGAGAGGGGCTATATGCTACAAACCGTGCAATCATAGCAGGAATAAGTAAAACAGCGGTTACCATCAATGCCCCGACAATCTTTATAGCAGAAAATACGGATAATGAGAGAAGAAGTAAAAATATTAGCTCAATAATATTAACCTTTAAGCCTTTTATGACTGCGATATCTCTATTGATAATGATAAGAAGAATTTGATTATAAAAATATACTATAAAGCTTATAATAGTTATTAGCACTACCCCTAGTATAATCAAATCATTAAAAGACACGGATAAAATATCCCCAAACAACAAATTCACTATATTATTCTGCAAAGAAGTAAAATAATTAATAACCAAAGCAACAGCTAGCATAAAGCTAGAAATCAAATTAATAACTGCATTTTTTTCAGCATTATTTTTAAAAATAAACACAAAAAATGAAAAAAGAATTGCAACTATTATTCCTGAATATATTAATGGGAAATGTGCTATAATGCTTATGCTAGCCGCTAAAAAACTACTATGAGCAAGCCCATCGCCAAAATAAATATATCTCTTCCATAGAGCAATGCAGCCAAGAGGAGCAAATATGCAGCTAATTAAAATTAAGGCTAGTATTATTAAAGTCATCTGAGTATATTATATATGTTTGTTATATGGCCTCTTGTCATCCCTTGAAGAGGACGGACTTGTTGCATGGTTCGAAAAACTCGTACGATGTCATTCCCGCAAAGGCGGGAATCCAGAAAAATAACTTAAATATTAATATAGAAGTTACATATTTGGTAAAATAAACCTAAAAAAACAAGTTTTTTATAGGTTTTACTGGATTCTCGCCTACGCGGGAATGACATATACTACTTGATAATAATATAATACCTATATCATAGACTATGTCTTCAATCGATAAAAAAGAATTAGAAAAATTTGAGAAAATTTCTCATAATTGGTGGAATAAGGACGGGGAGTTCGGTATTTTACATCGAATAAATCCTATTCGCCTTGAATATATAATAGAGAAAATAACCTCGCATTACAACGATATTTCTAAATTAGAAATATTAGACGTTGGTTGCGGCGGAGGATTAATTGCAACGCCTCTAGCAGCTGAGGGTTTTAACGTTACCGCCATTGATGCACTGCAAAGTAACATTGAAACGGCAAATGCTTATGCTAAGGAAAAGGGCGTAAAAGTAAATTATTTACAATCTACTATAGAAGAATTACCAAATGACAAGCTATATGATGTAGTAATTTGTCTTGAGGTTATTGAGCATGTAGAAAACGTGCAGCAATTTATACTGAATTTGGTGAAGCATATTAAGCCAAACGGTATGGCAATAATTTCTACGATTAACCGTACTAAAAAAGCTTATGTACTTGGAATAATAGTTGCTGAATATGCTTTAGGTTGGGTACCGAAAAACACTCATGATTATAGCAAATTCCTAAAACCGTCGGAAATTTATGAAATGCTTACGGATACCGACATTGAAATTAAAGAGCTGAAAGGCTTGGTATATGATCCGGTCAAAAATGAGTGGAAATTAAGCGATGATATAGACGTGAATTATTTTATGTGTTTGGGGAAGAAAACAAACCGTCATTGCGAGGAAATTGCATAGCAATTGACGAAGCAATCTCAGGATATTTGACGAGATTGCCACGCAGCCTACAGCTGCTCGCAATGACGTATATACATTTAAAAAAGATAATAAATGACTAATAACGTAATCACTAGATTTGCTCCGTCACCGACGGGGTTTTTACATATAGGTTCGGCAAGAACCGCTCTTTTTAATTATTTGTTTGCAAGGCATAATAACGGCAAGTTTTTGCTTCGCATTGAAGACACTGATAAAGAGAGGTCAACTAAAGAAGCGGTAGAAGCCATATTCTCAGGTCTAAAATGGCTAGGGCTTGATTGGGACGGTGAAGTTATATTTCAGTCTAAACGTAATGATCTTTACAAAGAGGCGGCACTAAAATTACTGAAAGAACATAAAGCATATTATTGTTTTACTAGCCAAGAAGAGATAGAAAAACAACGACAAAAAGCTTTAGAAAATAAACAGCATTTTATTTTTAATAGCGAGTGGCGTGACAAAGATTCGACCACCTACCCTACTGATATTAAGCCGGTAATACGTCTAAAAACTCCAAGAGAGGGCAGCATAACAATTCATGACACCTTACAAGGCGAGGTAGTAATTGAAAACTCTCATATCGATGATATGGTATTATTGCGTAGTGACGGCACTGCTACTTACATGCTAGCCGTTGTAGTAGACGATCATGATATGGGTATAACTCATATTATTAGAGGTGACGATCATTTAACCAATGCAGCAAGGCAAATCGCTATTTATCATGCTTTCGGCTATGAAGTACCGAGCATGACTCATATACCGTTAATTCATGGAGCAGACGGAGCAAAATTATCCAAAAGGCATGGAGCTTTAGGTGTTGAAGCTTATAAGGATATGGGATATTTACCGGAAAGTTTGTGTAATTATTTATTGCGTCTTGGATGGAGTCACGGTGATGATGAAATTATCTCACCGGCTCAGGCTATAGAATGGTTTAATCTTGATTCACTCGGTAAATCACCTTCTAAGCTTGATTTTGCTAAGATGAATAGCCTTAATGCCCATTACTTAAGAATGCTTGACAATGATAGCTTAACTTCAAAGACTGTAGAGATATTGAAACAAAATTATAAGATTAGTGAGAAAGAGGTAAGTTATATAAAACAAGCAATGCCGAGCTTGTTAGTTAGAAGCGAAACATTACTTGATCTAGCACGGCTTGCTCAAATTTATCTCATAGATTCGCCTATCATCTATAACCAAGATGCAAAAGAAATAATAGAAAATTTTGATACAGATTTAATCAAACAAGTTATAGAATCCTTAAGCAAACTTGAGCAGTTTGATAAGGAATCCGTACAGAATAAATTTAAAGAAATAGCAACTCATAATGGCTTAAAGCTAAATGACATTATGAAACCCGTAAGAGCTTTAATAACAGGTATGACTGCATCGCCTAGTGTATTTGAAATTGCAGAAATTTTAGGAAAAGAAAATATTTTAAAAAGGTTAAAAATTATATGAAAAATTGTATAAAAAAAATTGCTTTTGTTTTTAGCGGGTTAGTTATAATAACCGGTACTTTTGTTTTATATAGAGTAGAAAATGTCGATGCTTCATCAACTCCCAAAAAATACGGAGCTTGGACTTTAAACTGTACTCTTAATAATGAGAAAAAACAACTTTGCTTCTTATCGCAGCAAATTAATAATCTAGAGAAAGATAAAGAAAAAGAAATATTAGCCATTTATCACATAGGTTATTTCGATGGGGAGCAAGAAGAACAGGAATTAAAGATAATAGAAATAGTCCCGTCAAATGTTCAAATTCCGGCAGGTACAGTTATTAATAGCGGTGACAAACGAATATCAGCCGGAAAATACGTAAATTGTACGGTAAACGGCTGTCAGGCTTTAGCTGTTATTACAAAAGACGATCTAGACATGATTTTATCAAACGATAATTATATAGAACTAATTACCGCAGACGGCAAACAAGCTAAAATTTCCTTTATAAAAGACGGTCTAAAGGAAGGTCTAAAAGCTTTGGGTAGATAATAACACTGGAGCTTAAACCTTGATACTAAATCGTAATCGAACTATAGATTAATATTAATTTATAGTTCGGGTTACGAACCTTTATGCGGTACAGCATATTTCAGAAAGATTCAAACAAGATGAGTTTAAATGCAAACCTGCACAGCGTATAAAAATACGTAAGCACAGGCAAGTCATACAAAATTCGTTTGTATCAAACTTCATGAATCATGCTGTACACAACAATTGTTAGAGACTATCGATGCTCTGTCCTACTAATTCAGTTTCACCTTCAAAATAAAATGTACTCATGTCTATATTTTGCTTAATACATGTATGACCTAAACCTTCATGTGCAGAATTAGATAGTACTCCATTATCTAGATCTGTGGTCCATGTAAAAATTCCTCCAAGACCGTTTTTCTTTACATATTCTGCTTTAGCTTTAACAGTTCTAGGTGTGTCTATGGACATAAATACTTTTGATGTAGGATTGTAAAGAAAATCAGCATCAGCTATTTTATCAGTATAAAGTGTAAACCCATTTTTTCCTTTCCCTGTACTTGGATCAAAATAATTATTCCAAATATCATACTGCTCTGTAACACCGTTTTCAAAACTTCCAACTATATTAGAATCTACTTTAAATGTACCCTTCAATGGAGAAACTGACTCTATCTCTACCTCACGTGCATTACGGCTATAACTTGCATAACCTACATGCACATATTTCATATTGATACCCAGCCCTTTAAGATATTGTACAGATTGATCTATAGACCACTCTTTATCGCTACTATAAAGGTTAGTATGGTGTGCTAATTTTCCATCACCGTAGGTACCACCGAAAAGGTCATATGTCATCAAGTGAATTTGGGTCACTCCCGCATCAACCAAGTCTTTTATATTTGATAGTGCTAGTTTTGCAGGATCAGCTGCTGCTGCTATGGCAATGGCAACATCTTTATACTTATTACCAACGTCTAGTGCTGCTCTTAACTCTTTAACTAATAATGTATAATTCTTACCATCTTCCGGACCATGTGGGTTACCATTCCCTTCGGCTCCTGGATATTCCCAATCAATATCAATTTGTTTATACATTGGAAATTTGTCTAAAAACTTTACTACTGAATCAACGAATATTTTACGAGTTGCTGCAGATTCAGCCATTTTATGAAAAGCTTCACTCATAGTCCATCCACCAACGCTAAGAGCAAATTTTGTTCCTGCAGGACTTGCTGTTTTTAGATTATGAAAAGCACCTAATGCACCTTGAGCTTTTGCTTGACTGTATAAGTTTGGGTAGTCTTCACTATCCGTTAAAACCACAATTAACATATGCTGATATTAAAAAAATTTTTGATAAGAATATTGCCGATAGCGTAGAACGTTTAACAAGAATTAAGCCGTACGGTAAAATTAGCTCCGGTGAAATGTTAAATTTACTAATACAGGAACAAAGATATGATATCGCACTTATTAAAGTGTTTGATCGCCTACATAATTTACAAACTATAAATGCTAAATCTACGGAAAAGGCTTTAGAAACAGTAAAAGAAACTATAGAAAGCTTCTTACTCATAGCAGCTTATTTAGAAATACGAACCGTAGAACAACAACTATTAAATGTTTGCACTAATTTTATCAAGCAACATTTCCCTTCAGAACAAAAAGAAATATTTCAAAAAGTCGGTTTACGAAATTTCTTTTTTAAACTTCAAAATAATACAAAATAAATTAAAGAGTATGCAATACTACTTTAGAAAGAAAGTGTATATTAGCTAAAAACTATTTTTGTATTTCCAGTGTGCAGCTTCACCGCTCTCTGCATGATAATGCATCTTATGATCACGTATTTGTATCTCTATTTTATAATTATCCTCAGTTGTAATAATAGTATGTAAAGATTGATAGCCGTTTGGCTTAGGATTAAGAATATAATTTTTAAATTTATCCTTTTCATGCTCATAAAGATCATGAACTACTTTTAAAGCTTTATAACATTTCTCTTCATCTATTACCACTATTCTTATCGCAAAAATATCTGTTAATTCTTCTAACTTTATACCCTTACGATATAATTTATATAAAATTGATATTGGATGTTTGATCCTACCTGTTATTTGAGCAGTAATATCATGTTCAGATAAATTATGATTTAAATGTTTAATAACCCTTTGGAGCAAAACTACCTCCTTAATTTATACTAATTTAGTTAATAGTTATACTTACGAATAACTAAACACCAATTAAAGCAATAAACTTGATTAAATTCTATTAATATTTCTAATTAATTTGCTATTTTTAGTAAATATTCATAAAACCCAGCTTTAGTTGGATATTAATAGGAAAAATTAAGCTTGTGGCGAGCTTCGCACTACCCTACCCTATTATTTTTATCTTAGGTTTTTAGAAATGGCTACAAAACCTAGATTCACATTATTTAGATTTTTTTTAGAACCTAATTTTTTTAAGTTTTACATATAAAATTTAAATTATCTTATTTTAGTCTTTCTTAACTGTATAATTATAAGATTTTTTTAAAATAAGAATAGTAATTTTTCTAAAATCTTACTAATTTTAGTTAGCATAGTTAACCGACCAAAAACTAAAAACTTTTATTACTAATTTTTTAAATTAAACGAATATATATTATAGATTAAGCTTGCCTATAGCTTCAACAAAAAATTCATTCTTAATAATTAAGGCAAAACCGCTTTAAACCTTTTGATCTTCTATATGGGACTGTTAACAAAATAACTTTAATTGATAATTAATAAGATTTTTGAGAAGATAGCTATCCTTATTTCAAAAAAACCTTATAATTTGTAATTAAAAAGAATTTAATGAGCTTTAAAATTATTTTGTTAACAGCCTCATAGGATAAATACCAAAGGTTGAGCTATTATAATTAATTAAAAAATATTTGCAATCATTTATTGAAATAATTACAAGAAATTCTATATTTTATTTTTTAAGGAAGAGTTTTATTAAAGAATTTATTTTCAAATTAAGCAAAGAATCGCTTTAAAACCCATTTATTGCATAAATCAGTTTTTCAGTATCCTACTGATAATATGTTGTACGGTACGTTGTTAAAATCGTTATTATAAACAGGCATTGCCTGCGTGGACCACAAAACGCATTCGGTGTCACCCCGTGGCTTGTCCACGGTATCCAGTAAAACAACTAAAAATACTAATATTATTAGTATTTTTAACTAGACCCCGTGGACAAGCCACGGGGTGACGGCGGTAAAACCGATCCATGCAGCAATGTCTCCTCGCAATGATGGATAATAAGCAATGCAACAAGACGAGTTTATTAGATCTATTGCATAACCTATCTTATGGAGATATAGACTTAGAAGTCCATACCGCCCATGCCTCCCATACCACCACGCATTGGCGGCATTGAATCTTCTTTATCAGAAGGCTCGTCAACAATTAAAGTTTCCGTGGTAATAATTAACGAAGCAACGGAAGCAGCATCTTGAAGTGCAGTACGCACTACTTTAGCCGGATCGATAATTCCTGCTTTAATCATATCGACATATTGCATGTCTTGAGCGTTAAAGCCATAATTTTTATCCTTATGCTCTAGTAATTTACCAACTACTACGCCACCGTTTTCACCGGCATTTTCAACAATCTGTTTTAGCGGATCCTTTAAAGCTTCTATTACTATTTCAATACCTGCTTGTTGATCCTTATTCTCTACTTTAAGCTTTGTTAAAGTTTGTGATGCATGAAGTAATGTTACACCACCACCGGCAACAACACCTTCTTCAACCGCAGCTCTTGTAGCAGCAAGTGCGTCTTCAACACGATCTTTACGCTCTTTCACTTCAACTTCCGTAGCACCACCAACCTTTAATACGGCAACACCACCGGAAAGTTTGGCTAAACGCTCTTGTAGTTTTTCTTTATCATAATCAGAAGTAGTTTCAGCTATTTGAGACTTAATTTGCAACACTCTATCTTCAATATTTTTCTTATCACCGTTACCGTCAACAATTACGGTATTTTCTTTAGAAATTGTTACTCTTTTTGCCGTCCCTAGACTTTTAATACTCACATTTTCAAGCTTCATACCTAAATCTTCAGTAATAAGCTCGCCTTTAGTTAGGATAGCAATATCTTCCATCATTGCTTTTCTTCTATCACCAAAACCTGGAGCTTTTACTGCCGCAACTTTTAAACCACCACGTAATCTATTGACTACGAGCGTTGCAAGAGCTTCGCCCTCAACATCCTCAGCAATAATTAATAACGGGCGTTGTGATTGTACTACAGCCTCAAGTATAGGTAACATCGGTTGTAAATTTGATAATTTTTTCTCAAATAGTAAGATGAAAGGATTTTCAAGCTCAGCAACCATTTTCTCGGAATTCGTTACAAAATACGGTGATAGATAACCCCTATCAAACATCATACCTTTAACTACTTCAACATCGAAGCTAAAATTCTTTGCTTCTTCAACGGTTATCACGCCTTCTTTACCAACTTCCTCCATTGCCTTAGCAATTTTCTCACCGATTTCCTTATCACCGTTTGAAGAGATAGTACCAACCTGCGCGATTTCCTCTTGGCTATTGATTTTTTTACTAGATTTTTTAATTTCTTCTACTACTGCGTTTACCGCTAAATCCATACCACGCTTTAAATCCATAGGATTATAACCGGCAGCTACTAACTTATTACCCTCACGAGCTAATGCTCTAGCAAGTACCGTAGCTGTAGTAGTACCGTCACCGGCTACTTCTGCAGCTTTTGTAGCAGCTGATTTTAATAGCTGAGCTCCTGCATTTCTAATTTTATCTTTTAACTCGATCGATTTTGCAACCGTCACACCGTCTTTGGTAATTTTCGGTGAACCGAATGATTGCTCAATAAGTACATTTCTGCCTTTTGGACCTAAAGTAACTTTTACTGCATCTGCAAGTATATCAATGCCTTCTAGCATTTGCTCACGAGCTTTTGAGCCGTGTTTAATAAGTTTTGTTGCCATATTTAATTTCTCCTTAAAACAAATAATTAATTAATAATACCAAATACGTCGCTTTCTTTCATAACGATCAGTTTTTCGCCTTTAATTTCAATTTCGGTGCCTGCCCATTTACCGTATAAAACTTTATCACCTACTTTTAGCTCTAAAGGATGAATTTCTCCTTTTTTATTACGAATACCGTTACCTACGGCTACTATTTCACCTTGCATCGGTTTTTCTTTTGCGGTATCAGGAATAATAATTCCACCTTTAGTTTTTTCTTCGTGTTCGATAGGCTTTATTGCAATTCTATCATGTAATGGTTTAAAAGACATTTTAACCTCCAATTATTAAATCTTTAAATGTACATACTATATATATTTTATTTTTGCTAGTTCAAGGGGCAAGAATAAAAATTATTAGATTAAATGATTTTATTTATACTCTTCTGCTTTCAAGAATTGTTCTTTCATTTTATCAAGATTCGCATCTTCACCTATTAAGTACAGGCTGCGGGTACTCACCTCTCAAAATAAAATGAGGGTTCTAGAAATCATTTGAGTATACTACAAATAGCGAATTATTACATAGCCTCTAACATCCGAAGTTGTTTAAACAATTTATTTTGTAACCATATCCAACGACGATAAATATCTTCATTAGTTTGCTGAACGGCAATACTACGTGATTCAGCTATTGCTATAGTTAAATCATTATGCTTGCTTGGTGTTACTAAGAAACGTAAATAAGTTTCTGCAAGTTCTTTGTTCCCTAAAATCGGTGCAAGCGTATTTTGTATAAACTTATCCCAAGTCATATCAGCGTGATAAGCAAATTGTGCGAACGCCAAATAATTAATTTCATTTACTACATGAAAAGAACTAGCTTCAGCAAAAATCGTACAGCCTTTCATTCCGGTTTTTTTCATATGCGTAGCTATTTCTGCAAAATCTTCAGCAACTAATATATGCCGCTCATGATGCCACTGGCTGCCTATGTGAGTACGCATAATATTTCTACTACGCGGCATATTTTTTACATATTCACTAGTTAAATTCTTCTTTACTTGCGTATCCCAATAATTACGATTAACGCAAAATTGATAAATTACATTGTCAGGTAAATCTTTTTGAGAATCAATCGAATCTCGATTTAATATATTATCCCAATATACTTCTGCAACTAACCATAAATCGTTCTTTTTACTTGCTGCGACTTCAAAAAGTTTTGGGTAAAGTAGCTGCATATCTTTAAGAGACCAAGTGCTATCTACTTTACGTCGCTTTGTACAATCGTCACAACTACAGCTTCCATAATCACCGGTTTCAAAGTTAATACCGCCAATATCAAAAGTTTCAGTAAGCCATGAAATAGCTTCGATGTGGTATGCTAGATTTTCTTGCTTTGAAGGACAAGCAGCATCGCTATATGACGATTCCGGAAACCATAATTCCGGAAATTCAGGAATCGAAAAATGAACCGGCTTATCAAATTCTGCTCTCAAATGCGGGTTAGTTTTTAGCCAATTCGTTAGATTATATTTGTTATTACCCTCCCAATAAATACCGCCATACGCGTTAATTCCCACGCCCGGTAAAATACGAACTCCGCGTTCTTTTGCGTAGTTACAAAGTTCTTGAGCCGCCTTAATTCCTCCATGATTATCACGTAAAAAACCGTATATTGTAACCCCTGAAATACGATTAAGACTCATAAAATCGATTAAGCGTTTATAATCTTCTAAAAAACCGTTTGAAGGTTTCATATAATTATTAAAACATCCAAGTTCTTGCTTTCCGCCTTGATTCAAATACCAATTAGTACTGTGATCCCAAGTCCAAAAAACTCTATACGGTAATGCAGGTTTTTGAATAATATCTAGGTTTGGAATTATGTAATTATCCCTTTCCGACTTTATAAAATTATCACCTAATTCATTGACAGCATAAATAAGACCCGGTAAACCGCCTCCTATAGCTATTAAGAGGATTTTTCCTTTCCAAGGTAAAGTTTTTAACAAAAAGCCGTCTTCCGGTAAATCAGCAAGTCCTTGCTGTCTAATATCCTCAGGTAGTTTAATATATTGATCACTTGATAGAATTATGAGTATATCAGATTGACTTTGCAGCAAATCCTCAATACTATCTCTTTCCTGTATATAACATTCAGGGAAGTAATATCTTAACCTCCTCATAGGGTGAACAAACAACTTATGAGGATTCAATACGCAAACTCTTGATTGCCGTTTGATATGGTAATAATTCATAGTAAAAATCCTATTAGACCTCTTCGGAAACTCTACTTCTAGGGGTAATTTGTACGTCGATCCGGTACTCGAATCCTCACGTACTAGTATGTACGCTGCGGTTCTGCGTTCCGTGTCTCCTTCAAACTCCTCCCTATAAGCGAATTTCCGAAGAGGTCTATTGTTCATCAAAATTTTCTAAACTAACTCCATGTTTAGTTTTGCTCCATTTGAAAGGACAGAAAATTATTTCAAATACTGCTTTATATGAAGCTACGGTATGTAATATAAAATAACTAGCCCATAAGATCAAAGCTACTATATCCTGAAATTTTACTTTTCCGCTTTTTAAAGAATTCTTTAATATATACAGAGCAGTACTATAAAGATATAAAAGCGAAAAAATACTATTAACAAGCCATAAATAATTAATTATAGAATTTTTATTTATAACAATAGAAAATATTATAAAAGGTAAACTCCAAAAATTATAGGTAGATAAGCCGATAAAAATATAAATTGTTATTACTTGCAATAAAGTAAATTTTCGGTATTTATCTTTTTGTGCTTTAAATACAAAAAATGTTTGCAGAAAACCTTTAATCCAACGTGATCTTTGATTTAGCCAATTACCTAAACTATTCGGAGCTTCTTCTAGAGTATAGGAATCAAGGATAGCTACTTTATAGTTCTGTGAGTAAATTCTTATACCAAGCTCGGCATCTTCCGTTACATTATAAGCATCCCATCCGCCAAGCTTATTTAATATATCCGTTTTAAAATAATTACTAGTACCACCAAGAGGGGTAGGAAGTTTTAATAAACTTAATCCTTTCAAGATATATTCAAACCATAAACTATATTCTATATTAAACATTTTGGTTAAAATATTCTCATTTTTATTATAAAAATTGAGCTTAGCCTGAAGACAAGCATATTCTAGAGGCAAGTTTCTAAACATTTCTAGAGCTTTAATTAGCTGATCAGCTTCGGGCTTATCTTCAGCATCATATACTACTAGATACTCACCACGTGAATATTCTAAAGCATAATTAAGAGCCTTCGGTTTAGTTCTTGGTAGACTTTTCGGAACAAGTATAACATGAAAATAAGACGGTAAATTATATAAGGCTATTTCTTTAATCATTAGATAATCATCATCTTCAATAATAATTTTAACGTCTAGCTTATCTTTTGGATAATTAATTAATGAAATATTTTTAATTATTGACCTTAACTTACTTAATTCTTTATATAACGGTACTAAAACTGTATAAACCGGTAAAGCTTTTTCCTCATTCTGAGAAATTTGTGAGTTCGCCTTATGATTTTGAGTACTACTTGCTTTGCCGTCTATGTAGAGTCTCATGTCATTCCCGCGAAAGCGGGAATCCAGAAAAATAACCTTAATCTTAGTACAAAAATTACATATTCTTGATAAAATAAACCCATAAAAAACTTGTTTTTTATAGGTTTGACTGGATTCCTGCTTTCGCAGGAATGACATAGAGGAGTACAAGAATGACGTTTGTACCGAAGACGATTCTCTTACTGCCCTTATAAATAACAGAGATTTTAAAATATTTTGCAAACAATAGCTTATATTATTAGCAACATGAAATAAAACCGGCAGATAAATCAATGTGGCTATAAACACGACGAAAAATATTATTACTTTATTGGTATAATTAATATTCTTAGCAATAATCGGTCCAACTTTAAATCCAAGAGCATATTTTGCTTTGATACTAGTTAAATGAGCGAAATTTTTTTCTAATAATTTATAAAAATAATATTTCTTGATTAGCATTATAGGTCTAAAAATATTATTATTACTAAACAATATTTTTAGATCATTTATAGCAGTTATTTTATTACCATAAGCATCTTCATATATAAAATAACCATTCACTACATAAGCTTGTATACAAGAATAATTATAAATTTTAATATAAGAAATATTGCTTATTAGCGGTAATATTTTATTTTCATATAATATATCAATCATTATCTCATTATCGATAATTGCTTCTTCAATAATAGTTTTTAAATTAGTAATCTGCTCTTTATCTAATAAGTTTTTATCTTTAATTATCTGCAATATTATATCTTCATTTATACATCTAACCATGCTGAAAAATTTATTCCTGATATTTTATATTTCTTATTTGAAAGACTATAGTCCCAAAAATAACCGATTTGAGCCGTTAATGAATTTCTATTCTCTTTACCGAAATTAATTATCTTTGCAATTCCTAACTGTTCATAAACTGAACTATCATATACATAACCGTAATTTTGCCGAGTATGGTATTTTGTAAAACTAGTAAGCATCATGCCGTTTTTAAATTTAATTCCCTCGCAAGTAGAAAAATTATAATACATCTTCCGAGAAGAGAGATTATTAATTGAATGTCCAAGGCTAAATACATTTTGATTAAAGATAGTAACAGAGCGGATATTTTTAGACATTCCCATTAATAATGATACTTCTCCTAAAAAATCTTCTTTAAGTTTTTTACTCTTACTCATCAAAATTTTAGGCTGAGCCGAAATAACAAAATCGTTATCTTCAAATAACTTTAATTTATAGTAAATAGAAGCATCCGTGCTTATGTTTTTTTCATTCAAAAATTTATCTTCTTTATACAAAAAATGTATCCCTATATTCTGATTATCGGTAATACCGTATTCTATGCTACTATTTACAAATTGCTCATCTTGGTAAGATGATAATTCTACTATCTTCTGCTCTAATCTTTTTATTTGTCGCAAGATTTTTGCACGAAGACCTGAATTATTTATCATTTTCAGATATTCTTGTAGAGCTACTAACCTCTGACGTATGTATAAAACGGCTTCTTCTCTTTGCTTTTTCTCGTTTTTTGATATCTTATTAACTTTATTACCACCTACAATATATCTATATCTTCCCTGCTCTAACAACCATGCCGAGGCATGTACCTTATTAATATCAAAAACAATTATAAGGCATATTAGACAATAATATAATCTTAATGCCATAGCCGCTTAAATTTAAAAAACGTATTATAATAACAATTATAAATTGAGTAAAGGGCTGAATTAAAAAATTTTTAATTGAAGTAGTATATGAAATATTGTAGTAATGATTTTACAACTTAAAATTCATTTAAAGAGGAAAATATGGACGATCCCAAATATAGAACTATTACTTTTATCGAAAAAAATAGAACAGCAAATATTAACATATCCCCAGATAAAATAACAATTGGAGCTAATCAGCGGGTCATGTTTAAAAGCCTAGGTAATGTTGAGGAATTAATCTTAGGACCACATAGTAGTGTTAAAGTAACAGATCTTAATCATAAGGTATTTATAAATAATACCAATCGAGATAAGATAATTATATTATCAGGTGAACATATTGCTTTTGATGACCAAGACAATTCGTATACTTAAATAATCCTGGCGAAAGCTTGGTTGCGTGGATCAAAAAACGTTGCTATTGTCATCCCGTGGCTTGTCCACGGTATCCAGTAATTAAATAAATATAATAAGTTTTTAAAACTAAAAGCTCGATTTATCTCGCTTTTTCCTGGATCCCGTGGTCAAGCCACGGGATGACAGCGGGTGTAGCAACATCTCTAAGCCCCAAGCAATACTTGATTTTGTAGTTTAAATAATTCTGCTACGCCACCTTTAGCAAGTTTTAACATTGCTATAAACTGCTCTTCGGAAAAAGGTTCTTTCTCTGCCGTGCCTTGCACTTCGATTAAATTACCATTACCTGCAAATACAAAATTACTATCCACTTCAGCATCACTATCTTCTAAATAATCCAAATCTAGTATCGCCTCACCTTTATATATCCCGCAGGAAACAGCTGCAATTTGACTAATTAACGGATTTACCTTTAAAATTCTCTTTTTCATCAATGATCTAATAGCAAGGTGTAATGCTACGTAGCTTCCTGTTATCGCTGCCGTTCTAGTACCGCCATCGGCATTAATAACGTCACAATCTATAATAATCTGCCTCTCACCGAGTTTTTTTAGGTCAATTACACATCGCATGCTTCTTCCTATCAAACGCTGTATTTCTTGGGTTCTTCCGCCTTGCTTCCCTTGTGCCGCTTCTCTTTTAATACGCTGGGATGTAGAGCCTGGGAGCATGCCGTACTCAGCAGTAATCCAACCTTGATTCTGCCCTCGTAAAAACGGCGGTACGGTAGTTTCGCAAGTAGCACTACACATTACATGCGTATTACCGATTTTAATAAGGCATGAACCTTCCGCATTAACAAGAGGTGATAATTCTAATGAAATAGGACGTAATTGGTTGCTTTTTCTTCCTGACTGTCTCATAATACAATTTGTACTCCATAGGTAAAAATTAAGTAGTAGACGAAGTTTAATTTTTCAAATTAAACAACTATACCATTGAAAAATTTAGATTTTTTATTATATCTATATATATCTCAAAAAAGAATATAAATATAAAGTAAATAATATGATAGATGATAATATAGAAAATAATGAACACACAATAAATGATATTGCTGAAGAGATAGTTGAAACGGCAAATCCGGAGATAACAGCGTTAAAAGCAGAAATTGAAGAGCTAAAAGACAAACTAATTAGAACTACTGCCGAAATAGACAATACAAGAAAACGTTTAGAAAAAGCACGTGACGAAGCAAAAGATTATGCAATTGCTACATTTGCTAAAGAACTACTAAATGTTAGTGATAATCTTTCAAGAGCACTAGCACATAAACCGGCAAATTCTGATATAGAAGTCACAAATATTATTGCAGGCGTTCAGATGACTAAAGATGAACTGGACAAAATCTTTCATAAACATCATATTGAAGAAATAAAGCCAGAAATAGGATCAATGTTCGACTATAATTTACATAATGCAATTTCGCAGATAGAACATCCTGATCATGCACCGAATAGCATTATTACTTTAATGCAATCAGGATATAAAATTAGGGATAGACTGCTTCGCCCGGCTACCGTACAAGTAGTTAAAAAATCTTAATACTAAGATAGAACTTCAAAAATTGGCTACGTCGTTCTACAAGTTCTGCGGTACTGAACGTTTAAGTAACGGCTTTCGTTCCTCGTCTTGTGAACTCCTTGCTCTTTTTGAAATTGCGTCGAAGTATAGAAAATGGAAAAAATAATATGAATAGAACCGCTATATTTTGGCTAGTTTTTTTAGGGCTTTTTATAAGCGGTTTTATGCTAATTTCAGACGCAGTAAAACCATTTTTTATCGCATTTATAATATCTTACTTACTACAACCTGCTATAGGTTTTATCGCATCAAAATTTAAAATATCAAATAAATTTGCATCAAGCATAATTTATCTAATATTTTTGAGCATATTTTTCTTAAGCTTAACTATTTTAGTGCCGATAATTTATGGACAAATTTTTACTTTTATAAATAATATTCCAAAATATAAAAATTATTTACAAGCAGAAATATTACCGCCTATAATGGCAAAAATTTATTCGATAGAACCTGATATTGCCGATAAAATGAAGAATTCTTTAAGCAATTTTATAAATAGTATATTTACTATACTTGGCAGTATTGCTAATAATTTTTGGCGTTATACCATTATTACTATTAACATATTTGTTTTATTTTTGCTTATACCTATAATATTATTCTACTTCCTACGTGATTGGGCTAAAATTATTGCAAATATGAAATCATTATTACCTATAAAAACCCGACCGAAAATCCTTGAAATATTATCGGCAATTAATAATCTGTTATCTGCTTACATAAGAGGACAGCTAAATATTTGCTTATTATTATCTACTTATTATAGTATTGCATTTACTATAATAGGTATTGATCTCGCTCTTTTACTTGGCATTTTAACAGGATTTTTAGTTATTATTCCTTTCCTTGGTACTTTTATATCGTTTCTCTTAACTCTAATTATCGGCTATTTAACTTTTGGTGTAACTACCAAATTACTATATATAATGATAATTTATCTAGTTGGGAATATTTGTGAGTCTTATATTTTATCACCTAAAATTATCGGTGATAAAATAGGGTTGCATCCTCTTTGGATTATATTCTCGATTTTTGCCTGCGGCAGTTTATTTGGAATTATTGGAATATTTTTTGCTATACCGATTGCAGGTATTACAAAAATTTTACTTCTAAATCTAATTAAATTTTATAAATCTAGCAAATTCTATCGAATAGACGGCTAAAGATAAGATTGTTGTATGATTTTTAAAAAGCGATTGATGTCATTCCTAGTTAAAAGCGGCGTTGCCCGCATGGCTTGGAAAACCTGCTGGGTGTCATACCGTGGCTTGTCCACGGTATCCAGTAAAACAACTAAAAATACTAATATTATTAGTATTTTTAACTGGATCCCGTGAATAAATCACGGGATGACAACAAAAAAACCAAGCCATGCAGCAATATATATTTCGTTTTACTACTTCTAATAAATATCATCCTGATGAGTTTATTGTTTCTAGTTCTAACGAGCAAGCTTATAATATTATAAAAAATTGGCAGTACAACTTTGGCGTTAATCCTTATAAATTTACTTTATTAATTAAAGGACCTTCTTCGTCAGGAAAAACTTATTTAACCAAAATATGGCAAAATTTAAGCAGTGCCTATATTATTAAAGATATTTTTTTTAATGAAGAAATTTTAGAAAAATATAATGCTTTTATCATTGAAGATATTGAAAACTGGCAAGAACCAGCATTATTTCATATATTTAATATTATTAACGAAAAACAAAAATATCTTTTACTTACCTCATCTAATAAAAGCAGAAATTTTACTTTACCCGATTTATCTTCACGTATTAAATCAGTACTTAGTATTGTATTAAACTCACCTGATGATGAATTAATCAAAATTCTAATATTTAAGCATTTTTCTATTTCTTCGGTAACAATATCAGGACAAGTAATAGATTTTCTTTTAGTAAATTTACCTAGGGAATATTCTAAAATTATAGAAATATTAGAAAATATTAACTATTTTGCTTTAATTTCCAAAAGAAAAATAACAACTTCATTAGTCAAAGAAGTTTTAAATAAGTATAATAATAAAATATTGTAACTTTTCCCTTGACTTTAAATCTTCTTAATATAACCTTTCTATAAATTAACTTTTTAGAAAAAATTGTGTTGGGATACGAAAAAAAACAAAAAAATTTAAATAGAGAACAAAAACAGGCTATAGGCTTACTATCTATAGGTACTTTTTTAGAGTATTTTGATCTTATGCTATATGTTCATATGGCAGTACTACTTAATGAGCTTTTCTTTCCGCAATATGATACTCACGTTAATCGCCTTCTTGCAGCTTTTTCTTTTTGTTCTACTTTTGTTTTTAGACCCTTAGGAGCTTTATTATTTGGCTGGATAGGAGATAATATAGGCCGGAAATCTACAGTCATTATTACCACTATTTTAATGTCGTTTTCTTGTATCGTTATGGCTAATCTTCCTACTTATGCCCAAGTAGGTGCTAGTGCCGCTTGGATAGTAACAATATGCCGTATAGTGCAAGGTATGTCATCCATGGGAGAAAGAGTAGGAGCAGAATTATATTTAACGGAATCCGTAGGAGTTCCTAAACGCTTTCCTGCCGTAGCATTTGTAGGGGTATGTGCCAGCTTAGGATTAACTGTTGCTCTGGGCGTAGCAACCTTAGTTACATCCTATGACTTTAATTGGCGTATCGCATTTTGGGTAGGTGCAGGAATTGCTTTAATAGGGAGTGCTGCTAGGACTACTTTACGTGAAACACCGGATTTTGTTGATGCTAAGCGTAGAATACAAGAAACTATAAAAGATAGTAATATAATTGATGTAGCAAAGATAAAAAATAATCCTGTATGGCAAGAAAAAGTTAATAAGAAGACTGCAATCTATTATTTTTTAATACAACTAGCACAACCGGTATGGTTCTATTTTGCTTATATTCATTGTAGTAATATACTTAAAGATTCGTTACACTATACCGCTGAAGCAGTAATACATCAAAATTTCATTATTTCTATAGTAGAATTTTTTGTAGCACTAGCACTTACGTGTTTATGCTATAAATTTCATCCACTAAAAATTTTAAAAACGCAATTAGTAATATTTTTAACTTTTCTTCTATTTAGTCCATTAATATTAGATAATATAACACAAGGCTGGCAAATTCTCTTAATTCAACTAATTGTAGTTACTTTTTCTCCAAGTGAATTTCCGGCAATTCCAATATTTTATAAAAGTTTTCCGGTTTTTAAACGATTTACCTATGCTAGCTTTATATATGCTTCTTCACGAGCCGCTATGTATGTAATTAGTTCTTTTGGGCTTGTTTATTTAACAGAACGTTTTAATAATTTAGGATTGTTGATGATAGTAATTCCTATTATTATAGGCTATAGCCTCGGTATATCACATTTTAAAAAGCTAGAAGTTGAAGCAGGAAATTATTATTGAATATAAAAGGCGAAATGCGGCTTTCACCTTTTATATAAATTAAATTAGTTATATACTTTATCTTCTTCAGAGAGTTCAGTTTTAATTATTTCAAGCAGAGAAAAAACCTTACAATATTCTTCAAGCTTTTCGTTTATTTTTTGCAGCTCATCTAAAGCACTACTAAAATCTTCTTGTATTAAATAGGTTTCTACAGTTTTATTCTGCTCTAATGTTTTAAGCATAATATCTTGTAACAATTTATTATAGTGATTTTCTAACTTAGTTGTATTTGACATAATGATTAATAAATAGCTTTGTATTTTAATTAATATATGAATTTTTTAATAATACAATAACTTTTAGTTAGTTTATGTTATTATTTATCTCTCTTTGTTCTATTAACACTAATTCATGATAAAGATTTACCTTAAATTTGCATTTTAAGTAATTTAGTTATAGATAGCTATTAACAAATTTTAATAATTATTTATAATGCACTCTAAAACAGATTAAAGGCATACAAATAGAGCGAATAGAATGGCAAGACCTATAGAAGAAGAAAATAAATATGCACAATCACTAGAAAAAGATTTAGATATTGTAAAGGAACAGAAAAAAAAGGCATCATATAATAATATAGACACAGCACCTAAAAAGCGGTCTCCAATATTTAGAAGTATGGATGATATAGAAGTTATACAAAGGCGTAACTTGGAGCGTATAATTTCTCAAGAAACAGCAAAAAGTAAAGATGATTTATATATAATAGAGCAAGAACGGATACAAAAATTAATGAATAGAGGCACAAACGCCTTAAAAAACCATGAACAACAGCCAAATAGTGAGCATAAAGCACAACCTAACTCAAGAACCTCTAATATTCTAAATAGTATTAAGACCTCAAAAACATGAGGTAATATAAAGAAAGTAAGTAACATAACAGGAAAGATTCTTTTTAATAAAACCACAGCTAGTGTACTCGGATTAATAGCAAGTAGTATTATGCTGGCAACTATAGCACCAGCAACAGCTCCGTTTATGTTTGTATCAGCTGCTGCTATGGCAACATCTATAGTAGGTAAAGCAATAATAGATGTAGTACATACTCGAAAGATACGTCTTCTTACACAAGAAAATAAATTATTAGTAAAACATCGTGACGATTTGAGTAAACAACAAGCTCTTTTAAAAATTGACCCGAAGTTAAAAGATATTTTAAAAGATGATTTATATATACATAATGATCCGAATCAAACGAAAGGTAAAAATACTCAAAATACCAAATCATTATTTATAGCATCGGTTATAACAAACGGAATAAGTAATATAGTAAACGTAGCAGGGGTATCTGCAGCTATAATCGGTGGTGGTGTAGCACAAATAATTTCATCAATAAATATAGGATTACAATCATTAAAAGGTTCTAAAGATTCGGTAAATCAGATTCAGGATAGAATAAAGTTAATTAAGGAGTTAAACCATAATATTAATCAAGAAAAACAAAAAACAGATATAGGTAATTATAAAAATATCCAAGAATTAGCAGAGATAGGATATAAACAAGCTGTTCAAACTGAAGCATTAACCGCTTTATTACAAGATAAGAATTACTTTAAATTTAACGATCAAGAAAAACAACAAAGATTTAACCAGCTTAGTAAAGAAATAACACTAAGGACAGCATTAGAATATGCTGATACAAAAAAAATAACATCACAAAATATAATAGTAGACGTACTAAAAGATATAAATAGAACACATAATCCTTTTTATAAACAGCCAGAGCAAATAACTACCCATAAAAGCGTGTTAACAAAAGCAGTTGAAAATACAAATACTAATGATCATAAGGAATATAAAACGATACAGTTAAAAAAGAAATTAGATCTAAGCGGAACAGAAAATATAGTAAATAGAATCGGGAAACAATTAATTAATAACAATACTATTTCTAATAAAAATACAGATACGCCAAATAATTATATAAAAAGAATTGCAAAAAAAGATTTAGGGTTAATAAGGTAAAATAGGAAATCATCAATAAACCTCTTGCATAAGCTAATCTTATAAAGAGGAAACCCTCACCTCACACTGTAATATAAAAAAAGTATGTGAGAATATGAGTACCGGATTGACATACAAATATTTTTTTCTCTCAATTAGTTTATTATCATATTATTAATATCATTAATGAATAGGTAAAAATAAGCTAATAGTAAGTTGCACTTCATTTCCTTATTTATCGCATAAGGCGAAAATTCCTATTGACTTTTATGTAAAACAGTATAGATTTCTTTACAATTTAATTTTTTGTAAAGAATTTATGCTCGGCTATGAGAAAGAACAAAGAAGCTTAACAAGAGAACAGAAAGAAGCTGTAGGTTTATTATCTGTAGGAACTTTATTAGAATATTTTGATTTGATGTTATATATTCACATGGCTTCTCTTCTTAACGAATTATTTTTTCCTAAATTTGATGCACATGCAGCATTTCTTTTAACTGCTTTTTCGTTTTGTTCTACTTATGCTTTTAGACCAATCGGTGCTTTAATATTTGGATATTTAGGTGATAAGATAGGCAGAAAAAGCACAGTAGTTATTACAACTTTTTTAATGGCAGGTTCTTGTCTTGTTATGTCGGCTTTACCGACTTATGCTGAATATGGTGCCTTTGCTGCAGTAATAGTGACTATATGTCGAGCTGTTCAAGGAATATCGTCTTTAGGTGAAATAGTAGGAGCAGAATTATATATAACAGAAACTAATCAACCTCCAATTCAGTATCCTATGGTTGCTTTATGCGAAGTATTCGGTAATATAGGTGGAGTAGCAGCTTTAGGTGTAGCTGCTCTTGCTACTTCACACGGTTTTAATTGGAGATTAGCTTTTTTATTTGGAGCTGTTATAGCAATGGTGGGAGCTGTTGCTAGAACTCGGTTAAGAGAAACACCTGAGTTTACAGACGCCACAAAAAGACTTACAAATAAATTAGAAAATGTAGGTATTAAAAAAAATGATATTAATATTTCTATCTTAAATGAGGATAAGCTTAATATAAAAACTATATTAGCTTATTTACCCTTGGAAACTACAGGTCCTATTTGTTTTTATTTTTCATCTATTCAAAGTGGTGAAATATTAAAAAATAAATTTGATTATACTGCTCACCAGGTTATTAGTCATAATTTAAATGTAGGTATAACTTCATTAGTAGCTACTATTATACTCAGTTATTTAAGCTACAAAATACATCCGCTAAAAATTTTAAAAATACGTTGGACAATATTTACTACTGTATTTTTATTTTACCCTTACTGGCTAAATAATTTGCAATCCCCTTCACAGTTATTATTATTACAATTATTTGTTCAAATATTTGCTGTAAGAATATTTCCTGCTGCCCCAGTGTTTTATAAGCATTTTCCTGTTCTAAAGCGTTTTAGATGTGCCACTATTTCATTTGCTGTAGTACGAACTGTAATGTTTTTGCTAATCTCTTTTGGTCTAATCTATTTGATAGAATATTTTACTTATTGGGGATTATTAATTCTTGCTCTTCCTTTTATCATTTTATACAGATTTGGGTTAAATTATTTTGAAAAACTAGAAAATGAAAGAGCAGAAAATTTATTAAGCTAAAAAAGATTTTCTTGAATATTAAATTCTTTCTCTGAATATAGAGTAATATAACATAACTTATATAAATAATCTTCAAGTCTTATATTTTCTAATAGGATTGGAATAAACAAAAAAGACTTTAAAGTCTCTTCAATAATCTTTTTAGCCTTTTCAGGCGATTTAGCTCCTAAGGTTTGCACATTATGTATTCGATCAAACAATTTTATAAGAGCTGTGTCATGTTTTTTTTGTTTGATTAATAGATTTAAACTCTCTTCGGCACTAATTTTACCATATGGTTTGATTCTAGTTAAACCCTCTACGTGGTTTGCAACTTCTAGCCCAAAAATTGTAGCTATGACTTCTTCGGTAAGCTCTGTATCCTCAATAGTATCATGAAGTAGAGCAGCATTTATCATGTTAGAAGTAAAAAGCTTAGGGGCTTCTTCAGCTACAAACACCGCAAGCATAATCGCCACCTCAATCGGATGCGAATAATATGGATCGCCTGACTGACGCATTTGTGATCCATGATATTTACGGGCATAGAAAATACCTTTTTTAACTTCCTCTATATCGACAGGATTTTTTACTTTAGTGTTTAAATATTCGAGTTTATTAAGTAGTTTCTTAGCGTAAGCACATACTTCAAACTTTTCTTTCCAAGAGCTTAAATCTTTCATAAAAGTTATTTCTTATTTTTGTTAATAATTGGTTGATTATAATTAAAGTAAAAATTAAAAAATTGCAATAACAAATAGCTTTTTAACTTTAAATATATTAATAACCTTTGGTTAAATTGTATTTAAGCAACTATCATTTTATTTTATTAGCTGCTTTAACTTCTACTTCCTCTTGCAATTTATACTTTGCTATTTCTTTCCTCTACATTTGAAAAGCTAGTAAAAATAACGGCAAAAGTAATAAATAATGCGGAAAAGAATTACAGTAAAATTTAGAAAGGTTCCGGACAAGATAAATTTAAAGGCGAGCTAGCTAGGCGTATATTAACATGTGAGCGAAGGCGATAGTACCAAAATTCGCTTGTATCAAGCTTTATGAATTATGCTGTATATGAAAGATTCTAAAAACTCGTATGAATCAGGAAATTTATTCAGTGTTATATCGTGGCTTATTGACCACTATATAGAATTATTACGTGGATCGATTCCACCCATATCATCCTAGCTCGCTTGACCGCAGGTTTCAAAAAAGATAGCCAAGTAATGTAATATTATAATGAAATACGTAACTACGACTACAGCGAGATAAAAAAGATATAAACTGTCATACCGGGACTTGTTCCCGGTATCCAGAAAACCTTAAAAAGTTTTGGATCCCGTGTCAAGCCTATAGTACCAGACAAGGCTGAGCCATGCAACAACGCTCTGCTTTCGCAGGGATGACATATAGAGCTTTTTAAAAACTGTCCGGTACTATGGGTCAAGCCACGGGATGACAAATTAATAGCATACCGTTTTTATTTAACCCTAGCTATATCAATGTCTAAATGGACAATCTCTCCTTGTTTTCTTCTTGTCAATGAATTCGTAAACTTTATTAGACTTCTTCGGAAATGAGGATTTAGAGAGGAATTTGCAAAGAGACACTTCACTTTAAACTGGAGCGTACATACTAGTATGTGAGGATGAGTGGTAAGGATCGACGTACAAATTACCTCTAGAAGTAGAGTTTCCGAAGAGGTCTATTGCATGACACTAAGCGTGCTTCCTGATCTACGCAACAAAAAACTATAACTGTAAAGAACGTAGGAATTTAGACAAAGTAATAAAAATGCTAAAATTTAGTATTTTTTTACTAGATTATTTCGTCAATTACTTTGTAATTTTCTTGCAATGGCATTAAATTATTAACTAATATATACTTAGTTAATAATGCCATTTCACAAAGATACTGTTTTTCTTGATAGGTTTAACTATTGTAACATTTAAGACTGAAAAGCTTGAGTTTAAGGCTCATAGATTGCTTGATGTTTTCGTTGAAATACTAAAAACTTTCGATTGGTGGGCGATGACGGACTCGAACCGCCGACACTCTCGGTGTAAACGAGATACTCTACCAGCTGAGCTAATCGCCCATATTTTTTATTAATTAGTAAAATAACATTATTTATAATTAATAAGAAGTATACATAAGTAATTTATAGCAAAATTTTATTAGCTCTTGCTTTTAAATTACCTATAAAGTGTTATTTACTTTCGTTCAAACTTTTTATTTGTTTTGATAACCTGCTGATTTTTCTTGAGGCGGTATTTAATTTAATTATATTTTTTTTCACACCTTGCATTATCTTAGACTGAGCAACAGATAAAGCTAAGTTAGCATTTTCTTTATTACCAAGATTGATTTCATGTACAACTTTCTTTATAAAAGTTTTTATTGCACTAGATCTTTTTTTATTGATTAGAGTTCTTTTTACTGTTTGCCTAGCAGCTTTTTTTGCTGAAGAATGATTAGCCATTACCGAGTTCCTTATATTTTAATTTTTAATTTCTTCATTAGCATCTTGCTGTATGTTTCCTTTAGCATTAATATCTCTATCTACAAATTCAATATATGCTATCGGTGCTAAATCACCATAACGGAATCCGGCTTTTATTATTCTAGTATAACCGCCAGGTCTATCTTTATATCTGGTACCTAAAATATTTATAAGCTTTTCTACTGCTTTTTTATCTTTTATTTTTGATAAAACGCTTCTTCTTACCGTTAAATCAGCTTTTTTAGCTTTAGTAATTAGAGTTTCAATGTAAGGTCTTAATTCCTTAGCTTTTGGTAAAGTAGTTTTAATTTGTTCATGGGTTACAAGTGCTACAGCCATATTAGCGAGCATTGCTTGCCTATGGCTACTTGTTACATTTAACTTTCTACCTTTAATTTTATGTCGCATTTTTATTAGTCCTTAATTATAAGAATCTTCATAACGTTTAGATAATTCTTGAATATTTTCCGGTGGCCAATCCGGTACATCCATACCGAATCTTAAATTAAATTTTGCCAATATTTCTTTAATCTCATTTAAAGATTTTCTACCGAAATTTGGAGTTCTCAGCATATCGGATTCTGTTCTTTTTACTAGATCCCCTATATATATTATATTATCATTTTTCAAACAATTTGCCGATCTAACTGATAATTCCAATTCATCAACTCTCTTAAGTAAATAAGGTGAAAATGGTAAAGCATCAGTTTTAACTTGCTTATCTTCTTCCTGTTCTTCAAAAGAAATAAATAATTGTAATTGCTCTTGTAGAATACGTGCAGCTAAACCTACAGCCATTTCAGGTAATAAATCACCGTTAGTTTCTACAAACATAATTAATTTATCATAGTCGGTAACCTGACCTACTCTAGTATTTTCTACTTTATAAGTAACACTCTTTACTGGGTTAAATAAAGCATCTATAGCTATTTCACCAATAGGTAAATTATCCTCATAACTATTTGTGCTAAGTACATATCCTTTACCAACCTTACAGGTTAATTCCATTTCGAGCTGCTTATTCTTAGCTAGATTACAAATTACATGATCCGGATTCAGTATTTCTACATCATGACCTGTTTCAATCATACCGGCCGTTATAACACAAGGTCCTGTTGCTTTTAACTTGATGATACGTTTTTCCGCAACATGCATTTTTACTTCAATACCTTTAATGTTTAAAATCACTTCCGATACATCTTCTTTTACACCGGGTATAGAAGAAAATTCATGTTCTATAGCAGGGATCTTTATAGAAGTGATAGCTGCTCCTTGTAAAGAAGAAAGTAATACTCTTCTCATAGCATTACCGAGTGTTAAACCAAAACCTCTTTCTAAAGGTTCAACTACAATTTTAGCTTTATTATTGGTTTCCGGAAAATTTTCATAAGCGACTTTATTCGGCTTTATTAAAGTATTCCAATTTTTACTTAACGATAACATTTAATACCTATGATTCTCTTATACTCTTCTTCTTTTTGGCGGTCTTACTCCATTATGAGCAATTGACGATACATCTAAAATTGATGTAACCACAAAATTTTGCCCGAATAAAGCTCTCATTGCTGATTCACGCTGAGCTCCCGGTCCTCCAATCCTAATAGAAATAGTTTTTAGACCATATTCTTTTGCTTTTTCCGATGCTCTATCAATTGTTACTTGAGCTGCATAAGGTGTTGCTTTTCTTGCCCCTTTAAACCCATTACCTCCTGCCGATGCAGAAGAAATAGTATTACCTTGGATATCAGTAAATGTTACTATAGTATTATTAAATGATGCTCGGATATGCACAACACCAAGAGTGATAGTTTTTTTCTTTTTCTTAACTTTAACCGTCTGATTCATTATTTATACTCTATACTTAAACTATTATTTTACAGCTTTTTTCTTTCCGGCTATCGCAATAGCTTTACCTTTTCTAGTTCGAGCATTAGAATGCGTGTTCTGTCCTCTCACCGGCAACTTACGTATATGTCTAAGCCCTTGATAACATCTTATATCTTTCTTCTTCTTAATATTAAGCGTAACTTCTCGTCTTAAATCACCCTCAACTTTATACTCACTTTCAATAATATTACGTAAGCTTATTAACTCTTGATCCGTAAGTTCTTTAACTTTTTTATCTTTCGATATTTTTGCTTTATTACAGATCTCTGCTGCCATAGTAGGCCCAAGACCGTAAATGTAAGTTAAACTCACAACTAAACGTTTATTATCGGGAATATTAACACTTGCAATTCTTGCCACAAATAATCTCCAAAATTTTACTGGTAACTAGAAAATAATATAAAAATCTTTGATAAAGTCAATTTATTTTTAGTATTTTCTGTATATCAATTTCTATTTCTTGTTCATTTTTACTTCCATTAACTATATAAAAATTACCACTATTTTTATAATAATCTATTAATGGATATGTTTCTGTTTTATATACTTCAATTCTTTTTTTTATTACTTCTTCATTATCGTCTTTCCTATAATCAAATGTACTTGAACCGCAAACATCGCATACATTATCAGTTTTAGGCTGCAAGAAGTAACTATTATATATTTTACCGCAATTTTTACAACTATATCTTCCTAAAACTCTTTTAATTAATAATTCATCTGAAACATCAAAATATATTATTTTAATTCTTTCTTTAATAAATGATTCAAAGAATTTTGCTTGCTCTAAATTACGTGGATATCCATCTAATATATAGCCGTTTTTATATTCAGAGGATAATAAAAAATTTTTAATTACTTGATTAACTATTTCATTAGGGATAAGCTCCCCTTGCTTAACATAATTATTAATTAATTCTGCTTCACTAGTTGATGTTTTAATAATTGTTCTAAATATATCACCGATTGCTATATGTGGTAAATCAATTTTTTTAGCTATCTTTTTTCCTTGTGTTCCCTTTCCGGCTCCTGGAGGACCTAAAAAAATTACTATCACTATTTAAGCTCATTTTTAATTTTTTAATTTTACTTTCTTCATTAAACCTTCATACTTACTACTAAATAAGTAAGTTTGAATCTGAGTCATAGTATCAAGTACCACGTTCACTACAATTAAAAAACTCGTACCTCCTAAAGAAAGAGAAATTACATACTTATTCATTAATAGCTCCGGAATTACACAT
This sequence comes from Rickettsia tillamookensis, assembly GCF_016743795.2. Lineage (NCBI taxonomy): Bacteria > Pseudomonadati > Pseudomonadota > Alphaproteobacteria > Rickettsiales > Rickettsiaceae > Rickettsia > Rickettsia tillamookensis. Next base: position 1,068,309 of record NZ_CP060138.2, read on the forward strand.
ATTACACTTAAATATATCCCACCTATAACCGTAAGCCTTGTAAGTATATAATCAAAATAATCAGACGTATTTTTCCCTGGTCTTTTACCCGGAATATAAGCACCGTATTTTCTTAAATTATTAGCAGTTTCTTCAGAATTAAATACTATTGCAGTATAAAAAAAACTAAAAAACATAATTAATGCTACATATAATAAAATATATACGGGTTTTCCATGCCCTAAGTAATAAGTAAGCATGCCCATAGTTTCTGAATTACTATTAGAAAAATTAGCAAGCGTAGCAGGAAACAGTAAAATTGAACTAGCAAATATTGGAGGTATTACACCAGAAGTATTTAACTTGAGAGGCATATGCGTTGCTTCTCCTCCATAAATTTTATTTCCTACTTGTCTTTTAGGATACTGCACCAATAATTTCCTTTGGGCTTTTTCAAAAAATATAATTATAGCTATTAATACAACTACTCCAATACAAACAGCTAACGCTATTAAAGGCGATAATGCTCCTTTTCTTGATAATTCAAACATACTAATAATAGCACTAGGTACTCCCGAAATTATACCTATAAATATAATTAAAGACGTACCGTTACCTATTCCGCGTTGTGTAATTTGTTCCCCTAACCACATTAATAGCATAGTGCCTACAACCAAAGTAATTACGGTTGTAACCCTAAAGAAAAAACCCGCTAAAATTACTACAGGACCGGTATTTGTTACAATTGACTCTAAACTTATAGCAACTCCATAAGCCTGAAAAGAAGCAAGCAGAACCGTTAAATATCTCGATAGCTGATTTACTTTTCTTTTACCTACTTCCCCTTCTTTTTTTAAATTTTCTAAAGGTTTATATGCAACTGACATTAATTGGATGATAATTGAGGCGGTAATATACGGCATAATTGCTAAAGCAAAAATAGACATTCTACCTAGCGATCCTCCGGATAGCATGTTGAACATTCCGAGTATTCCGGATTGATTCTTTTCAGCCACACTACTTAAAGCAATTGAATCTATACCGGGTATAGGTATAAAAGACCCAAATCTACATACTATAAGAATGAGAATAGTAAAAACAATGCGACTAACTAAATCATTACCGGATTTTTTAGAAAAATTCTGCCCCATATACTATAATAATTTTCCACCTGCTTTTTCGATTAAATCCTTAGCTTTAGAAGAATAAGCATCTAATTTTAATGATAGGGGAGAAGCGAAATCATCACTACAAATAGATAATAATTTCACTAATTTCTTATTATTTTTATTATTAACTACTCCGGCTTCTACCAATTTTTCTTTTGTAATAGTATCAGCAGCACTTAAACGCCCATGGGCTAATGCTTCTTCAATATTATAAATATTTATTATATTGTATTTTTTAGTTGAAATACAATTAAATCCTCTTTTAGGTAGTCTTTTGATCATAGGTGTTTGACCACCTTCAAAACCTTTTATTGCAACGCCAGATCTAGATTTTTGACCTTTAATCCCTCTACCGCCGGTTTTTCCTTTACCGCTACCAATACCGCGTGCTATTCTTTTCTTATTTTTTTTAGCACCTATATTATTATATAATTCATTTAATTTCATTTTAAAGCTCTAATTACATATTTCCGTTTTTAACAAATGCTTTACCTTTTCAATCATTCCCTTGACTGAATTAGTATTTTGAAGAATAACACTCTTATTAATTTTGTTTAAACCAAGCCCGATTAATGTTGATCTTTGATCATATTTACGACCTATAGCACTTTTAACTTGAGTAACTTTTATATTATTATTCATAACTTCACCTATACTTAACGCAACATTATTCATTAACTTGAATATCAGAAGATTTTACAGATATTTCATTTACTTTTTTATCTCTTCTCATAGCAATAGATTTTGGTGATGCAAGTTTATTTAATGCATCAAATGTTGCAGAAATCATTGCGTAAACATTCGTTGAACCTATTGATTTAGCAACAATATCATGAACGCCTAAAGAATCAAAAATTGCTCTCATAGAACCTCCGGCTATAACGCCCGTACCTGCTTTAGCTCTTCTTAAAATCACTTTAGCAGCTCCACTTTTACCGACAACGTCATGGTGAATAGTCCTATTTTGATATAACGGCACTTTCATCATTCTCTTTTTAGCGGCTTGTTTTGCTTTTCCTCGAGCTTCGTTTACTTCTTTAGCTTTTCCGTGTCCCGCTCCGACTCTGCCAGCTTTATCACCGACAACTACATAAGCAGAAAAAGCAAATCTTCTACCGCCTTTTACTACTTTTGTAACTCTATTTACATCAACTAAAACTTCGCTTAAAGTCTCTTCATTTTTTTTAACTTTAGACATTACTACAACCTTATAACCTAAAATTTTATTTTCTCTCTAGCTGCATCAGCTAGAGCTTTTACAACACCGTGATACTTATATCCGCCTCTATCAAATACTACTTCTTTTATCCCTGCAGAATCAGCTTTTTTTGCTATTTCTTCACCTACTTTGATAGCATTTTCAATATTACAATGAGATTTTTTTAATTTTTTTATTTTCTCATCTAAAGTTGAAGCAGAAGCAATTGTTATAGACTTAGAATCATCAATAATTTGTGCATATATATGTCTACCTGATTTAAATATCGATAATCTAACTCTATTAGATGTTTTAGATATTTTATGTCTTATTCTACTTCTTCTTTTTTCAAATTTTAGCTTAGCACTACGCATATTTAACTCTTAAATTTAATTTTTCTTACCTTCTTTACGCGGTATAAATTGATTTTCAAATTTAATCCCTTTTCCTTTATAAGGCTCAGGCGGTCTCTGTTTTATAATAATTGAGGCAAATTGTCCTAATTTTTCTTTATCTGTTCCCTCAAGAATAATAATATTTTGCTTAGGCACCTCTATTTTAATATCTGAAGGTATTTCAATTTTTGTATTATGGCTTTTAGCAAGCATTAAATTTAAATATTTACCTTTTACCATTGCTCTGTAACCGACTCCGTTAATTTCGAGTTTAAGCTTAAACCCTTCTTTAACGCCGGTAACCATATTTGATATTATGCTTCTTGCAGTACCCCACATAGCACGTGCATTTTTATTTGCGGCTAAAGGTTTTACTAAAAGCTTATTTTCTGCCAATGAAATTGTTATATTACCTTTAAAAGTTTTTGATAATTCGCCTTTAGGTCCGGATATTTTTACTTCTAAATCGTTTAAACCAACTTTTACACCTTCAGGTATAGTAATCGGCAATTTTCCAACACGTGACATTTTTTTACCTTAAAATACTTTACAAATTACTTCGCCGCCGACATTTTTAATATGAGCTTCTCTATCAGACATAACACCATAAGGAGTAGAAAGAATATATATACCCATATTATTATAATATCCTTTCAAATCTTTAATAGCAGAATATACTCTTTTTCCAGGCTTTGATACTCTATGAATTTCACATATAGAAGCATCACCGTTAGCAGAGTATTTTAAAGCTACCTCAGTATAACTAATATTATTTTTTTGAGTAGTTATATAATCTTTTATATAACCTTCTTTTTGCAAAACATCTAAAATTGAAGTTTTAATTTTAGAACTAGGAAAAGAAACATTTATCAATTTGCTTTTATAAGCATTTCTAATTCTAGTTAACATATCTGCTACATTATCCGTCATTGACATATTATTTACCTATCGACTTTTACCAACTTGACTTAACTACACCAGGAACTAAGCCTCTACCTATTAATTCCCTAAGCTTATTCCTAGATATACCGAATTTTCTTGTAACACCTCTTGGTCTACCTGTAAGCTCACATCTATTTCTTATTCTAGTAGATGATGAATTTCTAGGTAATTGTGCAAGTGACATTACCAAAGAAAAACGCTCTTCTAATGAAATATTTTTATCATAAATTTTACTTTTTAGTGCTGAACGTTTATTATGTAAACTTTGTGATTTTTTTTTCCTACTTTCGTTCTTTTTTATAGAACTTACTTTTGCCATTATATATATCCTAAAAATTAATTATAAAAAGGTAAATTAAACCCTGATAACAAAAACTTACTTTCTTTATCTGTTTTAGCAGATGTAACGATTGTAATATCCATACCCCTTATTGTATCGATTTTATCGTAATTAATTTCAGGAAAAACTATCTGCTCTTTTAATCCAAAAGTAAAATTCCCTTTACCGTCGAAACTTTTATAAGAAAAACCGCGAAATTCTTTAACACGAGGTAACGCAACAATTACTAGCCTTTCTAAAAAATCATACATTCTATCTTTACGTAATGTAACCTTGCAGCCTATTTTCATACTTTCGCGTAACTTAAAGGTTGCAATAGATTTTCTTGCTAACGTTACAACCGGCTTCTGACCGGAAATCAAAGTAAGATCATTTACCGCATTATTAATTACTTTGGAATCGGCTATCGCTTCCCCTACTCCCATATTTATAACAATTTTCTTAATTTGCGGTATTTCATGCTTATTTTTATAAGAAAATTCTTTTTGTAAGTTTTCAATAATTTTTTGCTGATATAATTCTTTAAATCTTAACATTATTTACCTTCCTTACCGATAATTTCCCCTGATTTCTTTGCTACTCTAACCTTAGAACCGTCTTCTAAGAATTTAAAAGCTACTTTGGTAGGGTTACCAGTTTTTGGATCGATGTGTGCAATATTTGAGATATGTATAGGTAATTCTTTAGTTATTATCCCGCCTTCACTCATTTGATTAGGTTTAGTATGTTTTTTTACTAAATTTACTCCAGAAACAATTACTTTACTGTCCTCAGGAAAAACTTTTAATATTTTACCTTTTTTTCCTTTGTGCTTTCCGGTAATAACAACAACTTCATCACCTTTTTTTACTTTTAATTTAATCATTTATAATACTTCCTCTGCAAGCGACATTATTCTAACATATTTTTTCGCTCTAAGTTCTCTTGTAACAGGACCGAAAACTCTAGTACCGATAGGTTCATCTTGTTTATTCAAAAGCACTAATGCGTTTTTATCAAATTTTATTGTACTACCGTCAGGTCTTACTACTCCGGTCTTTGTACGAACAATCACGCCTTTATAAACATCACCCTTTTTAACCTTACCGCCGGGTATAGCTTCTTTAACAGATACAACTATAACATCACCCAGCTTTGCCACCATATGGTGAGAGCCACCTAAAACTTTAATACACATAACTTTTTTAGCACCGGAATTATCTGCAACTTCCAAGATGCTCTGCATTTGAATCATAAACTACTTCCAATTTTTTATACACGAGAGATAAAATAAACAATCTACCTTATAAAGTCAAAGATTAAAAAACTTTATTCCCCATTTACCACTAACCATGTTTTGGTTTTTGAGATAGGACGACTTTCAATTATACTAACTTTATCTCCTTCTTGATATTTATTTTCTGAATCATGAGCAGCATATTTTTTAGATACTTTCACGAACTTTTTATAAATAGGATGCTTAAACTTTCTTTCTACTTTTACTGTAACCGTCTTATCAGCTTTTGAACTTATAACCACGCCTTGTAACACTCTTTTCGGCATTTTAATATTCCTCACTATTAGATCTTTTTGTTAATTCAGTTTTAATACGTGCTATAGACTTTTTGACTAACGAAAACCTACTAGTATTTTTTAACTCACCTAAAGCTTGTTGAAATCTTAAATTAAACAATTCTTTTTTTAAAAGATTAAGGTTTTTATAAAGCTCTTCTATTGTTTCAGTAGATAACTTACTTCTTAATAATTTTAAATCATTCATAACGTCTCACTATCCTTGTTCTAACAGGTAATTTTGCACTTGCAAGCTCCAAAGCTCTAAGTGCAACATTTTCTTCTACCCCTTCAATTTCAAACATAATTCTTCCAGGAGAAACTCTAACTGCAAAAAATTCAGGAGAACCTTTACCTTTACCCATTCTTACTTCGGCAGGCTTTTTAGAAACAGGCAAATCCGGAAAAATGCGAATCCATAATCTTCCTTGCCTTTTCATACATCTAGTAGCAGCTTTTCTTCCTGCTTCTATTTGCCTTGCAGTAACACGCCAACCGTCTATAGATTTTAGACCAAATGATCCAAAAGCAAGCGTCGTACCTGCTTTTGCTTTTGAAGCAACTCTACCTTTATGAGCTTTTCTAAATTTTTGTTTTTTCGGAGCTAACATTTTAATACTTAAAATTAATTATATCTTTTATTTTCTGTATATTCACCTTTATAAATCCACACTTTAACCCCTATAACTCCATAAGTAGTTATAGCCTCAGCTGTTGAATAATCAATATCAGCTCTTAAAGTATGTAACGGCATTCTTCCTTCTATATACCACTCGGTTCTAGCAATTTCAGCACCTCCAAGTCGCCCTGAACAACTAACTCTTATACCTTGTCCACCTTGCTTAAATGAAGCCTGAATTGCTGTTTTCATAGCTTTTCTAAAAGAAACTCTTTTTTCAAGCTGTAGTGCTATAGTTTGAGCTACTATAGCAGCATCTATATTAAATTTTCTAACTTCGTGAATATTTATATAAACTTCTTTTAAAGAAGTCATTTTCTCAATAGCTTTTTTTAGCTTATCAATTTCACTACCGTTTCTACCTATAATGATATTTGGTTTTTTGGCATTAATATTAATTATAATACTTTTATTAGAAGGACGTTCAATTAAAACTCTGCTAACTTGAGCTTGATTAAAACCCTTATTTATTAAATCCCTAATTTTTAAATCTTGTATAAAAAGAGTTTTATAATGTTTTTCTGCATATAATACGGAATCCCAACCTTTAATTAAAGTCGGTCCAACTCTAAAACCATGTGCACAAACTTTCTGCCCCATTTTAATTATCCTCTTTTTCTGTAACAGTTATATAAAGATTACTAAAAAACTTATTTATTCTAGTTGCTCTTCCTTTTGCTCTCGGCATAACTCTTTTCATTACTAAAGCCTTACCTACAGTTGCTTTAGTAATAACCAATCTATCTATATCTAGACCTAAATTATTTTCAGCATTTGCAACAGCAGATTGTAAACAATCTTTTACAACTTTTGCAATTCTTTTAGGAGAAAAAGTTAATTGTACCAATGCTTCAGATACTTTCATATTTCTAATAAAGGCTGCAACTAAATTTAGCTTCCTTGGACTTACTCTAATAGATTTAGCTTTTGCCGTAGCAAAATTTTTATTTTCCTGTACCATATAAATCTTTACTTTCTTTTGACTTTTTTATCTGCTCCATGACCGTGAAATGTTCTAGTAGGAGCAAACTCACCTAATTTTCTTCCAACCATTTCTTCATTTACAGAAACCGGAATAAATTTATTTCCATTATGAACAGAAAAGGTAAATCCTACAAAAATAGGCAAAATTGTTGATCTTCTAGACCAAGTTTTAATCATTTCAGATTTACCTGATTCCATTAATTTTTGAACTTTCTTTATTAAATAACCGTCTACAAAAGGCCCTTTCCATATTGAACGTGCCATACTAATACCTAATTAATTTAAAATCTATTTTCTTTTCTTTACGATAAATTTTGAAGTACGTTTATTTTTACGTGTCTTCTTACCCTTTGTTGGGAATCCCCAAGGAGTAACAGGATGGCGTCCTCCTGAAGTTTTACCTTCACCACCACCATGAGGGTGATCTACAGGATTCATTGCTACACCTCTAACATGTGGTCTCCAACCGAGCCATCTATTTCTACCTGCTTTGCCTAAATTAATATTTTTTTGATCCGGGTTAGATATACTACCTATAGTAGCTTTACAATCTAAAGGTACTAACCTAAATTCACCTGATCTTAATTTAATCTGAGCATATCCCGAATCTTTACCCACTAGATCTACTGAAGTACCTGCAGACCTTGCAATTTGCCCGCCCTTACCAACTTTCATTTCAACATTATGTAAAGTAGTGCCGATAGGAATGAATTTTAAAGGTAAACAATTTCCTATTTTTATATCAGCATCTTGACTTGATATTACTCTATCACCTACAGATAATTTTTGCGGTGCTAGAATATAAGAATATTCCCCATCTTCATATTTTATTAAAGCAATAAAAGCAGTTCTATTAGGGTCATACTCTATTCTTTCAACAATAGCAGAAATATCTATTTTATTTCTTTTAAAATCAATAATACGATATAATTTTTTGTGTCCTCCACCTCTGTGCCAAGAAGTAATTCTACCTTGATTATTTCGTCCACCGGTTTTAGATATACCTTTGGTCAAAGATTTTAAAGGTCTGCCTTTCCATAAACTAGTTTTATCAACTTGAACTAACTCTCTAAGAGAAGGAGTAATTGGATTAAAGTTTTTTAAAGCCATTTATTTAATTCCTCCGGCAAAATCGATATTATGGTCTTTTTCTAATGTAACAATAGCTTTCTTTCTATTGATTTGAGTCCCTATAATTCCTTTAAATCTTTTCTTCTTACCTTTAACGTTTAAAATATTCACTTTCTTTACTTTTACTTTAAATATTTCTTCTATAGCCTTTTTAACGGTAAGTTTTTCAGCAAATTTATCTACATAAAAAGCGTATTTATTTTGTTCTGAAAGGGTTGTAGTTTTTTCTGTAATAATAGGTTTTCTAATTAAATCGTAATATTTATAAGAACTCATCTTAACCTCTCTTCTAAAACACTCACTGCTTCTTGTGATAATAGGACATATTCATGTCGTATTATATCATAAACATTTGCTCCTATTTGTGGAACAATCACAGTATTATAAATATTTTTTGCAGCTAAAGAAAAATTAGTATCTACTTCATTTCCATCTATTACAAAGAAACTTTTCCCTTGAAATTTGTTTAATATATTTACAAGAGCAGAAGTTTTAGGCTTATCTAACTTTAAAGAATCTATTACTAATAATTTTCCTTCAGCGAATTTCTCGGATAAAGCATGAATTAAACCAAGTTTTCGTACTTTTTTAGGTAACTTTGTTGCATGACTACGTACTCTAGGTCCGTGAGCTACACCACCACCACGCATCTGTACCGATCTAAGGGAGCCTTGTCTTGCATTACCTGTACCTTTTTGCTTAAAAGGTTTTTTTGTGGTTCCTGATACTTCTGATACTGTTTTAGTTTTATGGTTACCGGACATTGCTTTAGCTCTCTGCCAATCAATAACCTGCTTTATTATATCATCTCTGATAAATTCAACAGCAAATATATCTTCGTTTAAGCTAATCTCACCAACTTCTTCATTAGCAAGACTTAATATTTTAGTTTTCATCTTTATTTAACCTTATACAGTCTTATATAAAACTTTTATATAAATAATATTGCATGGCGTTTTGTTAATTTGATAATCTTTAACCTCAACAAACATGTCTAAATATCTATTATACAGTTATTGAAATCTTTTTTATTGCATCTTTTACTGAAAGATACGAATTTTTGTGACCTGGTATACTACCCTGAATCATAATAAGCTTACGCTCTTTATCAACGGCAAATATTTTCAAATTTTGAATAGTAACTTGGTTACATCCCATATGACCAGCCATTTTTTTGCCTTTGAAAACCTTTCCTGGATCTTGTCTTTGTCCTGTAGAACCGTGAGAACGATGGGATATAGAAACACCGTGAGAAGCTTCAAGACCTCTAAAATTATGTCTTTTCATACTACCAGCAAACCCTTTACCTATAGTAGTTGCCGTTATATCCACAAATTGTCCTGCCGTAAAATGATCTACTTCTAGACTTGCTGCTATATCAATAAAATTCTCTTCAGAAATTCTAAATTCTTTTAATTTAGTTTTAGGAAATATTTTAGCATTAGCAAAAACTTGTTTCATAGGCTTGGTTACTCTAGATATTTTTTTATCTTTTACACCTATAACCAAAGCATTATATCCATGTTTTTCTAGAGTTTTATGCCCTACTACTTGACAATCATCAACTTTTACTAATGTTAAAGAAATTCTTTCTCCTTTATCATTAAAAACACTAGTCATCCCAATTTTTTGAGCAATTATACCGGTTCTCATTTATTCCCCACTCTCTAATTCAATCACTACATCAACACCTGCTGCTAAATCAACTTTACTTAAAGCATCAACAACCGCCGGATTTGGATCATCTATAACTAATAATCTTTTATGCTTTCTAATTTCAAATTGTTCTCTTGACTTCTTATGTACATGAGGAGACCTATTTACGGTAAATCTTTCAATTTTTCTAGGTAAAGGAATAGGACCATTAATGTTAGCAAATGTTCTTTTAACAGCACTAACTATCTCTTTTGTAGCTTGATCAAGACTACGGTGATCAAATGATTTTAAACGAATTTTGATTTTATTTTTCATTCAGTAAACCTAATATTTAAACAGCAAGATGTTTTTCAGACATCTTAAAATATAAATACCTATTATTAAAAAATAATAGGTATTTATAAAATCAATTAATTAACTACTTTTGTTACTACGCCAGCACCAACTGTTCTACCGCCTTCACGTATAGAGAATTTTAACCCTTCCTGCATAGCAATCGGAGCAATTAGCTTAACTTTAAAATTTGCATTATCTCCAGGCATAACCATCTGCTTATCAGCCGGTAATTCTATCGTACCGGTAACATCAGTTGTTCTAAAATAGAATTGTGGGCGATAATTGTTAGTAAATGGAGTATGGCGACCACCTTCATCTTTACTAAGCACATACACTTCAGCTTCAAATTCATCATGCGGTTTTATACTACCCGGTTTTGCAAGAACTTGTCCTCTTTGTACTGCTTCTCTCTCTACGCCACGTAATAATATACCAACATTATCACCTGCTTCACCGCTATCAAGCAGCTTTCTAAACATTTCAATGCCAGTACAGGTAGAGGTTGTTGTATCTCTCATTCCAACTATTTCAACCGGCTCACCAACTTTAATTTTACCTGCTTCTATTCTACCAGTCACAACAGTACCTCTTCCTGAAATAGAGAACACATCTTCTATCGGCATTAGGAAAGGCTTTTCAGTTTCTCTAGTAGGTTGCGGTATATAGCTATCCACTGCAGCCATTAACTCATTTATAGCTTCTTCTCCTTTAGCTTCTCCATTTAAAGCCTGAAGAGCAGAACCTTTAATGAAAGGTATTTCATCACCCGGGAAACCGTATTTTGATAATAATTCCCTTACTTCCATCTCTACTAGTTCTAATAGATCAGGATCATCCACCATATCTACTTTATTTAAGAATACTACCATAGCAGGTACACCTACCTGTTTTGCTAGTAATATATGCTCTCTAGTTTGCGGCATAGGACCATCAGCAGCAGAAACTACTAATATTGCACCGTCCATCTGAGCAGCACCGGTTATCATGTTCTTTACATAGTCAGCGTGTCCCGGACAATCTACGTGTGCATAGTGTCTATTTTTAGTCTCATATTCTACGTGTGCAGTAGAAATAGTTATACCTCTTTCTTTTTCTTCAGGAGCAGCATCAATTTGATCATACGCTGTAGCTTTTGCTCCACCTGTCTTAGCAAGTACTATAGTTATTGCTGCCGTTAAGGAAGTTTTACCGTGATCTACGTGACCGATCGTACCTATATTAACGTGCGGTTTAGTTCGTTCAAATTTTGCTTTTGCCATGTTATTACTCTCTACAATTAGGTTTAATACAAGTTAATTTTTTATAAGTGCATTTTTTGCTAAATTTATTTGTTACCACTATCTCTGGAGCGGGTGATGGGAATCGAACCCACACAGCCAGCTTGGAAGGCTGGAACTCTACCATTGAGCTACACCCGCATTGTGGCACTGTTAATAAAATAATTTCAAAGCTATTTTGCTAACAATGCTATATCAATTTTATTCAGATTTATAAATATACACAATTATGTTTTATTTTTAAATAAAATTAAACATATATACATGAATCTTTTAAAATAAAATGATACGCTTCCCTGAACCATTTAAGTGGTGGAGGGAGAAGGATTCGAACCTTCGAACGCTTACGCGGGCAGATTTACAGTCTGCTGCCATTGACCACTCGGCCACCCCTCCTAAAGAACTTTACTGTATTAAATAGACTAATTCACTGTAAAATACAATATATAATTAGTATTAGGACTTAATAAAACTTCTTGCCGAATCATCAAATAAACAAATAGCAGCTTGCACATTTATTTAGTTGTAACTTTCTATAATAAATAGTAGTTTCTGTCAAGAACAAATTACTGACGGTTTTCAATAAGATGCAAAATAAAAAACTTGATTCTAAAAATTGTTATTATATGTATGGGAAACATCCTGTATTTTCTGCTCTAAATAATCCAAAACGTCAAATTGAAAATATTTTATGCACTAGGGAAATTTTTGATACAAACAAAAAATTAATAGGTACCAGATCTTATGAAATTGTTAATAACGATATCTTATCTAAATTACTGGAAAACCAAACACATCAAGGAATAGCTGCAAAAGTTAGACCAATTTTTTCTTACAATCTAGAGGACGTAGATATAAAAAGCCCAAAATGTAAAATTGCGATTCTTGATCAAATAACAGACACACAAAATATTGGAGCAATTATTCGTAGTGCCGCTGCTTTTGATATAAATGCTATAATATTACCTCAAGATAATTCTCCAAATGAAAGCGGCAGCATTGCTAAAGCGGCTTGCGGTACTTTAGAATTAATACCTATAATTAAAGTTACTAACTTACGCTCATGTATGAATTATCTTAAAAAACACGGCTTTTGGATTATAGGTCTAACAGGTTCTGCAAATGACTACTTTACCGATAAATTAATTTCCGACAAAATGGCATTAGTATTTGGCTCAGAAGATAAAGGCATGCGAAGATTAGTCGAAGAAACATGTGATTATTTAGCCAAAATCCCTATTTCTAAGAGAGTAGAAAGTCTTAATGTATCAAATGCCGCTTCTATAATTTTTCATTCATTACATAAATAATATTTTTAATAAATCAAATATTGTTTTTTATTTACTTCGATATAAATATTTAGTCTACTAAAATTAAAGTCATAAACTTTTATTATATCAATTAATTTGAGAGAAAAGTCATGAAAAGGGGACCAAATGAACAAATTATCGAGAGTTTTGAAAAACAATTAGACATATTTATAAATGAACTTACAGAAGAAGAGATAACAACGGCTATATTAAACAATTTTTTTGATAAAGTGATCAATAACCTCAAGAATGAAAGATTAATTAATGATACTATATTTGATATATATCAAGGTAAAGCAGTAATTACTAAACCTATATATTCCGATTATATAGAATCTTCCGAACCTAAATATAACGAACATTGGCAAAAATTTTATAGTTTTAATCGTAATCTTATGATAGAAAGCACATTAATATTTATTGCTAAGAATCTAAAAAAAGCTTCTTTAACAGACAAATTATATTATAGCTTTGCTAAATTAGCCCAGCAATTAGACTTGAATGCAGTAAGTGATCATTTTATGAAAAAAATAGATAATTATATAACATTTAACAATTTATGAAAAATTACAGAACCGAAAGCGATTCTTTTGGAGAAATTCAAATAGAAGAAAAATTTTATTGGGGGGCTCAAACTCAAAGATCTTTAGAAAATTTTAAAATAGGCAAACAACAAATGCCTGAAATTTTAATTCGTGCTCTTGCTATTTTAAAAAAATGTGCAGCACAGGTTAATTATGAGCTTGGTGATTTAGAAGCTAAAATAGCTACAAGTATCGATAAAGCCACAGATAGAATCTTAGAAGGCAAATTTGAGGATAATTTTCCTTTAGTAGTTTGGCAAACAGGTTCAGGTACACAAACAAACATGAATATGAACGAGGTTATTGCCTCTATAGCTAATGAAGAATTAACAGGTAAGAAAGGCGGTAAATCTCCAGTACATCCTAACGATCATGTTAATAAAGGACAATCATCCAACGACTCTTTTCCAACCGCTATGCATATAGCAACCGTACTTGCAACTAAACAGCGACTTATACCGGCTTTGAATAATTTACTTACCTCTTTGCAAGACAAGTCAAAAGATTGGGATAAAATCATAAAAATAGGACGTACCCACTTGCAGGATGCAACTCCTTTAACTCTTAAACAGGAATTCTCCGGATATATTACACAAATAGAGTATGCTTTAGAACGCATAGAGGATGCACTAAAAAAAGTTTATCTACTTGCTCAAGGTGGAACAGCAGTCGGCACAGGTATTAACTCAAAAATAGGCTTTGATATAAAATTTGCTAAGAAAGTGGCAGAGTTTACTAAACAACCTTTTAAGACGGCTCCTAATAAATTTGAAAGTCTAGCTGCCCACGACGCACTAGTAGAATTTTCAGGAACTCTAAATACTATAGCAGTTAGCTTAATGAAAATAGCAAATGATATAAGACTGCTCGGCTCCGGTCCAAGATGCGGTCTCGGTGAATTACATCTACCTGAAAACGAGCCTGGTTCTTCGATTATGCCCGGTAAAGTAAACCCTACGCAAGTTGAAGCTTTAACAATGGTGTGCAGTCAGGTGATGGGAAATCATGTTACGGTTACTATTGCCGGCTCTAACGGGCATCTTGAACTTAATGTATTTAAACCTGTAATAATATACAATATTCTACAATCTATAGAGCTATTATCCGATAGCGTAAATAGCCTTGTCACTCACTGCATTAATGGAATAGAACCTAACATAGCACGCATTAATGATTTACGTGATAAATCTCTAATGCTTGTTACGGCTCTTAATCCGCATATAGGCTATGATAATGCTGCAAAAATTGCTAAAGAAGCACATAAGCACGGAATAACTTTAAAAGAAGCAGCTAAAAAACTCAATCTTTTATCCGAAGAAGAGTTTGATAAAATAGTAGTTCCTGAAAAAATGGTTGGATAATCTTAGGTTTTTATAAGGATATTAATTTAAACTATTAATATTACTGTACAAAATCTTATAAATAGGCTATAGTAAATTAGTCTATTTATTATATTACCTATGTGAAGCAAAAGCTCATTTTTCCGATCTAATACAGCGTGTACAAGACGGCGAACAAATTACTATTTGTAAGCATAATACGCCGGTTGCCGTGCTTTCACCAATCACACACAGACCAAAAATAGAAAATGTAGTGGAAAAATTTGCTGAATTTAGTAAGGGTAAAACATTAGCACCTTATACTATTAAAGAGCTTCGAGATGAAGGTAGAAGATGAGTTCTAAACCATTTATAGCCGATTGCTCCATAAGCTGCTTCATGGTTCTTTAATGATGAACGTGATGAATATTCAGACTTTACATTAGATTATTGTTATAAATTTAGAGCAGTAGTACCATTTCTTTGGAAATTTGAAGTAACTAATACAATATTAATAGCAGCAAAACGTGCTAGAATAACTTCAGCAAAAATTATTAAAACTATAGATTTTTTAAACTCCTTACCCATCAATATATCAAATTTTGATTTTCCTATGTACGAAATTATGAATACTGCAAGAGCCAATAATCTTACTTCATACGATGCGACTTATTTATTAACTGCCATGCATGAAGGGCTTCCTATAGCCACTAACGATAAAGCATTAATAAAAGCATGTCATAATAACGGTGTTCCACTATTAAAAGAAAACTTATCTTAAACTTTTCATAAAATACTGTGGAAATTTTTAGACCGTGTGAAGAAAAATTTAATTATTTATATTTTTAGATATTTTTGAGCAAAAATTAATAAGATTTTTGCAGCAAATAGCTGTTCCTATTTCAAAAAAATCTTATAATTTGCAGCCAAAAAGAACAAAAATATATTAATTAAATTTTTCTTCACACAGCCTTAATCTTTTATTATACTTAAACATTAATTATATAAAATAAAAGAGTATCATGGTTTTAAATATAAAAGCTCCTGAAAATATAGTATTAAAGCCGACCATTACGGTTTTCGGCGTTGGGGGTGCAGGTAGTAATGCAGTAAATAATATGATTAGTGCTAATCTACAAGGTGCTAATTTTGTAGTAGCTAATACCGATGCACAATCGCTTGAACATTCTTTATGCACTAACAAAATACAACTTGGTGTTTCTACGACTAGAGGTCTTGGGGCAGGAGCTTCTCCTGAGGTTGGAGCACTTGCTGCTCAAGAATCAGAAAGCGAAATTCGTAGTTACCTAGAAAATAGCAATATGGTATTTATTACGGCAGGTATGGGCGGCGGTACAGGTACCGGTTCTGCACCGGTTATTGCACGCATTGCTAAAGAACTAGGCATCCTTACGGTTGGGGTAGTAACTAAACCTTTCCATTTTGAAGGCGGTCATCGTATGAAAACTGCCGATAAAGGACTTATTGAATTACAGCAATTCGTTGATACTTTAATTGTAATACCGAACCAAAATCTATTCCGTATTGCTAATGAACAAACGACGTTTGCCGATGCTTTCAAAATGGCAGATGACGTATTACATGCAGGCGTTAGAGGAGTAACGGATTTAATGATTATGCCGGGACTTATTAATCTTGATTTTGCCGACATTAAAGCAGTAATGAGCGAAATGGGTAAAGCAATGATGGGTACGGGTGAAGCTAGCGGTGAAGATAGAGCTATTAAAGCGGCAGAATCTGCAATTTCAAATCCGCTGCTAGATCATAGCTCAATGTGCGGTGCAAGAGGTGTATTAATCAATATTACAGGCGGTTCCGACATGACCTTATTTGAAGTTGACAACGCTGCTAATAGAATTAGAGAAGAAGTAGATAACCTTGATGCTAATATTATTTTCGGTTCAACATTTAATCCGGAACTAAAAGGAATTATCAGAGTATCGGTTGTTGCTACCGGTATTGATGCCGATAAAGTACCGACATATAAACCCGCAATAGCTGAAACTACCAATATAGTTCCTGAAGAAACTTATAATGAAGCTATAGTACAACCTACACAAATAGAAGAAATTCCTGATTTTAACAGCTATAGTACCGAAAATATTGAAATTACCGACTCTCCAATAAATCAAAATTTTATCGGAAATGAAAAAGAGCTAGGGTTACATGCAAATAGTTTCAACAAATCTGAAGATGACTCACCAAAACCATCATTTTTAGGAAAAATATGGGGTTCTCTGCGTGCTTCAAATAATCAAACTTTAGAACGCAAAAACATTGTTGTTAATACTCTAGATCAAGATAATAAAGAGTCTGATATTCATGACATACCGGCTTTTTTAAGAAAGAAACGGGATTAGATTAGAAAATGAATATAATTTCAGAACAGCATAAAAAAGAATTATTAGAAATAACTAAAAATTTTCCTGCAGATATTGCATCACTAATAGATTATTTTGAAGAGAAATTACAGCGTAAAATTGAATCTTATAAACCTTCACAATTAGAAGATTTTAAATTTTTTGTAATGAAAAGCTTTGCAGATGAAATTAATAATTCTAAAGGTGATAATAAGTATATTCAAGAGTTATTAGGAGAATTACAAATAATATGGCAAGACTTATTTGATGCAATGCTCGAAGGACAGCATATATATACTTTAAATATCGGTGATAAAATATACTCTACTAAATTAGATTTTACCGAATTAAATCAAAATAATATGCTGAATACCGAATTCAGCGAAACCTCTCTTGATCTTAATCCAATAGAAACACTGCCTAACTTTTCTAGTGACAAACACAAATATAAGACTGAGTTAGCCGTTATACAAACTATTCTAAATATACAAAATAATTACATATTATTTCCTAAGAATATAAGCCTAAAAGAACCAGTTACTATAGATATATTGAACGATTTACTATTATTAGGTGCTTATACTAAACATAATTTTTTTATTCTAATAACGGATCAGAAGTATATTTTAAATTACCGAATAACGAAAAACTTGCTATGAAAGTTTTTAGTCTCAATAATCAAAATATATATGAAAACAGCAAATTTAAAAATGCTATATTGTTTTTAAGTAAAAAAATAAACGAAAATGATGAAGCTGATTATAGTGAAGGCTTTAGTGCTGATATAACCGATGGCAAAATAAATTCTTTTTACATAACTCCTTTAGGCGAGATAATGGATTAATTAATTTAAAAAAACAACCATATGCAAAATAAAATTATACTATTTCTTATATTATGTTTTTTAAATACTCATTTATTAGCTAATACCGATAAGCGGTTAAAAGATATTGCCCCCTACCCTACGCCACTTGAAAATCAAAAGCGTTATGTAATTCATTTACCTACAGAGTCTAATGAAGAAAAGCTAAAAGTAGAATTGCAAGCAACAAAAAATGCAATGAAAGATTGTAATCGTGTTTGGTTTGGCGGTAAGCTGGAAACAAAAACTTTAGAAGGATGGGGATATAATTATTATATAATTGATCAAGTTAGCGATCAGCCTGCTAGTACAATGATGGCATGCCCTGGGGTAAAAGCAACCATAAAACCGGTTAGTGTATTTTTAGGCGATGAAACATTTTTAAGATATAATAGCAAACTACCTATCGTAGTATATGCTCCAAAAGATGTTGAACTACATTACGTTATTTGGCATCAAAATGATATAATAAATTCTGCAAAGGAAGGTTAGTATTATAGATATCGTCATTACAAGTAGCTGAAGTTGTTATTACATGACTTCTAGGTCATTCTCGCAGAAGCGGGAATCCAGCATAAAGCGAGCTTTTAATTTTAAAAATTTGCTGTATTTATGCTTTTTTTTCTGGATTCCCGCTTCTAGCTAGGAATGACATAGAATGCGGGAACGACATCGAAACTTAAAATCAACTCTTTTTAGTCAATACCTAAATTACTCAAAATCTTCCTCTACAGCTTCAACTTCTTGCACTTCCGGTACAAAATGTTTAAGCATGGATTCAATGCCGTTTTTTAAGGTGATAGTAGAGCTTGGACAACCAAGACATGCACCGCGAAGAGCTAATTTAACTACACCGTTTTCAAAGCCTTTATATATTATATCACCACCATCTTGTGCAACAGATGGACGCACTCTAGTTTCAATAATCTCTACGATTTGCTTCTCTATTTCCGAAAGCCCATCAAGGTTATGATTTACATTATCTGCTTTTGTACTTTCTTCAAATACCGGCAATCCTGAAATAAAATGATCCATAATAACCATTAAAATTTCAGGCTTTATAACTTGCCAATTACCTTCAGCTTGTTTAGTTATCGTTATAAAATCACTACCGAAAAATACTGATTTCACGTTATTAATATGAAATAGCGATTCAGCAAGCTTACTTCTTCCTTTCACTTCGGCAATATCGCTAAAAAATACCGGTTGGTCGCTACTTATTTCCTGACCCGGGAAAAACTTTATTGCACCCGGGTTTGGAGTATCTTCAGTTTGAATAAACATAATTAAATCACATTAATAAATTTGTTAACCATAATAACTTGATAGTACTATTTTGACAATAATATTTGTATTTATCTTAGAGATTATTGTATGGCACTGTTAACAAACTTTTTAATTTCACCATTGATCTTATTAAAATAAATTATTATTTTAATATATTATTAATTAATAACTAGATTATTATGCCTAAAAAATTTACTACAAGCAAAGGCGATATATATACTATTGATACTCCAAATGAAGAAAATTTATTTAAGAGCGTTATAAATAAGAATACTAGTGAAGCCTTAAATTATATTTTAAGCTTTGGTAACCCTCTTCCTGACAATATAAAAACAATATGTTATTTTGCTTTCGATGAAGCTAAACCAAATAATGTTATAACATTAAATAATGTTGGAACATCTCATAGTACTCTATCTTTAATTGCGGTTATTAATAATGATTTTGAAATGCTTAATTTATTAATAACATTTGGATTTGATATAAATAGCCATAGCGGAATAAACTATATTACCCCTTTAGGGTTTGCAGCAGACAAAGGATATGTAGAGATAGTAAAATTGCTTTGTGAGCAAGATGGTATTAAGGTTCAAAATGGATTGTTTTATGCGATTAGAGGAGAAAACAAAAGCAAAAGCATCGAAATAATAGATCTTTTAGTTCAAAAAGGTGCAATCATTGAGCCAGAGCATATTGAATTGGCAATTAGTCATTCAAATTTAAGCACATTTGAATATTTGTTTAAGAAGAAATTACCGGATATTGAAAAAAATAATTTAAAACTCATCGGTTCCTCACCGGATATCTCATCCATTGGCTATTTATTAGGTGAAGCTTCAAAATATCAAAATACAGAGGTAATAAAATTTTTATTAAATAGTGGATATAAACCTGAACAAAAATATATCGATAAATCTTTTGTATCAGCTGCAGACAATGGACGTCTAAAAACTTGTATTACACTAAAAGCTAATATAGAAGAACATACAAGACTAGAAGGTTTAAGCAAATACAAAAAATATCTTAGAGACACATATAGTGATTATTATAAAACTCATATAATATTTCTTTCCAAATTCTCTTATACGGACGAACCTGCGGAAATGTTCATGTTAGACAATGAATCGAATCTATTACTATTATCTATGAGTAGACCATTGAGGTCTAAATTATCTTCAAAAGATAGCTATATAATACACGATGCAATCAAGGAAATTTTTAATAACACACATCTTAATATTAAAGAACTTGAATTGGCACGATTTAAGGCAAGGATTGAATTTATAAAGATAACTACAGATGAAGACTTAGTTCCATTATCTAACAAATTAGCACCTCTATTTAGTCCGGAGCTAATACACGACCTATCAAAATTGGAAGAAGAATTATTTCCTGAAGTAAAGCTAGCCGGATTAGCGGATTAATTTAGGTGTTGTTGCATGGTTTGGAAAGCACGTTCAGTGTCATACCGTGGCTTGTCTACAGTATCCAGTAAAACAACTAAAAATACTAATAATATTAGTATTTTTAACTGGATCCCGTGAATAAATCACGGGATGACAAAGGTGGAGCCGAGCCACACAACAACAACCCTTTTAGCTAGGAATGACATAAGTCGGTAAATGCCTTATTAATATATAAGCCGGTATAAAACAAAATCCTGCTACGATAAAAAAATAAGTCCAACCTAAATAAGTAGCTGCATAGCCTGAAATACTACCAAACAATATGGTACTAATATAAGCAATAGAAGTAATTAAAGCAATTTGGGTTATACAATATTTAGAACTACAACATCTTAATTGGTAAGAAAAAAACGGCGACATAGTTAAGCCTTTGGTAAATTCTTGAAAAAAGACCGCTATATACAGACTTGTAATATCTCGATTATAAAAATAGAGATATAAAAAAGATAGGCTAGATAAAGCATGATATATTAATGCTCTTTTAAGCAAATAAGAATATTCATATTTCCGGCACAAAAAACCACCTATAAAACCTCCAAGGATTGTAGCACACATACCGAAAGCTTTATATCCAAGAGCTAAATCTTTCTTCGTATACCCGATATCGAGATAAAACATATTCGGCATAATTGAAAGAAAATTATCCTGAAGACGATATAGAAGCATAAAACTAACAATTATTAGCCATTTAGGTTTCTTGATAAAGTCATAAAAAGCATGCCAAAATCTATCAAAATCATTAATAATTATTTTATCTTTAAATTTAAGCGGATAAATTATAATTAATAGTAATGACGGTATACATAAAATTGCCATAGCACGATAAACATCTTGCCAAGATATGATAGTTGATAAATATAACGCTCCTGAACCTGCTATAAGTATACCTATTCTAAAGCCTGTAGTACAAGCTGCCTCACTTATACCCCAATTTTTATTTGTAATAAGTAACATCTGTGATGATTGAAGCAACATATCATAAATGGAAGAAAAAAATGCCACAGCTACTAAACATAAAGCAAATGGTATAAAATGAGTATTAGGGTTAAAATTTGTTAGAACATATACACAACAAATACAGCTAACCAAAGCAATAATTAAACAATATTTATATCCTCGCTTACTTAAAGGAGCAAAACTTACTTTTTCTAGTAAAGGACCCCATAAAAATTTAAATATATGAATAAAATTAACTAAACTAAAAAGCCCGATAGTGATTTTATCAAAACCGGATTCTCGAAGCCAAAAAGAAAGAGTTGAACCGGTAAGTAAATAAATTAAACCTCCGGGAAAAGAAATTATTAATATAAAGAAAATATTAGATATATATTGAAATCGTGAAAAATTTAAACTTATGAGCTTATTCTCCTTATATAAAATGATTTGATGTTATCCTTGTAAAATCTATGTCATTCCTGCGAAAGCAGGAATCTAGTTTCTAAAGCAAATTATATACTAAATTTTATATAATTCTTTTTGTTTTATAATTTTTTTACTAGATTCCTGCTTTCGCAGGAATGACATGAGAACCATGCAATACGTCCTACAAACTACGAGACTTTCTTTCTTTTATTACCGTAGTTGTTACCGTCAAAAGTTTTTTTGCGATTATTATCAAAAGAATTAAACTTTTTACCCTCACCATCGGCTCTTTTACCGAATGATCTTTTACGATTATTTTTATCACTCCTAAACTCACCGCGTGGTGTAGATTCTCCTTTATTTACTAGACGATCAATTGCACGCCATCTAATAACATCATCAGGAGAAATAAAAGACAACGCATGTCCGGTAGCCCCTGCTCTACCCGTTCTACCTATTCTATGTAAATAATCTTCAGGACACATAGGTAAATCATAATTAATAACATGCTGTGTGTGAGGAATATCAAGCCCACGAGCCGCTACATCAGTTGCTACCATTATTCTATGATTTGACTTACGAAATGATAAAATTACTCTTTCACGTTGACGCTGACTTAAATCACCATGTATAGCTTCTGCTTTATGATTTTCATATTTTAACATTTTAGCTAATTGATCGGCAGAGCGTTTAGTCTTCACAAAAATAATTACCGATCCTTCTCTATTACCAAGTTGTTTAGTTAATTCACTAAATTTTTCTTTATCAGAAACATGCATTGATTCCTGCTTTATTTCTGCGGCTGCTTTATTAGTAGCACCTACCGTAATACGTACTGGATTGTTTAGATATTTTTGAGAAACAGCAATAATATGTTTTGGCATAGTAGCAGAAAACATTAAAACTTGTCTTTTTTCCGGTAAAAATTTATTGATTTCTTCTAACTGTTCTTTCATCCCCATATCAAGCATTCTATCCATTTCGTCAAGTACGGTTATGCCTATGCGATCAATTTTTAAACTTCCTCTATTTAAGTGATCGATAATACGCCCCGGCGTACCGATAATCACTTTCGGATTCTTTTTTAATTGCATAAATTGTTTAGGCATCGGTTCACCGCCTATCAAAACTGCACTATTAATTTTATAGGATGTAGTTACTTTATTTAAAGTACTGTGTATTTGCGTTGCTAATTCTCTAGTCGGAACAAGAATTAAAGCAGTAGTTTTATTTTTAATAAATGAATCAATTAAAGGCAATAAATAAGCAAGAGTTTTTCCTGAACCTGTTTGGCTAGAAGCAAGTATGTCCGCCCCCGCCATTGCAACCGAAATCGATTGCTTTTGTATTTCAGTCGGCTCAGTGATATTCATTGTCTCAAGAGCAATAATTAATTCTTCAGATAAATTAAAATTTTTCATTATATAATCCAATATAGTTTTAAATCAAAATATGCACATTATTGATTAGACCTCTTACATAACCCATTTCTTAAAGATATATGAAACGCTCTCTCAGCCTTACATACTTAACTATAGTACGCTTGCGTAGAGTAGAAATCTCTTATTCCCTTTATTAAGAGCCTATCTGTAAATAAATTTTAACCGATAATTTAATCTTTTTGACTGCAAATTATAAGATTTTTTTGAAATATGAATAACTATTACTTCAAAAATCTTATCACTTTGTCGCTAAAAAAACTCTTTAATTACTAATTAAAATCTATTTACAGATAGCCTCTAAGATAAGTTATGCAGGTCTATTGTATAAAAAATAAGTTATAGTAAATTAAAATAACGACTTATATAATTATCCTGAATCAAAAAATATGCTTAAGCTAGATTACAAACCAACTAAATATATAAAACGATAATGAATAATGAAACTATTTTAGAATCTTATTCAAGCCAGAATAATATTATTAGATTTAGGGCATTTTCATGCCCTTTAGTAAAAATAATTTATTATACTTAAAATTATATAGGTTATTATAAGACAAAAACAAAATATTTACTATTTTGATAAAGATGACTAGGCTACCCTAAATTATAAACAATTTTGGATAGCTGCTTTTGGTATTATAAATATATTTATTTAATTTTGAGGTTAACAGCATAGGCTTTTCCTTGCTTTTCTTCAAGATCAAAAATTACATCTTGTCCTTCTTCAAGGCTATGTAAACCTGCTGCGTCTACGGCTGATTTGTGTACAAACACATCTTTGCCGCCATTTTCCTGTTCAATAAATCCAAAATTCTTCGTAGAATTATACCACTTAACTTTACCTACTATATTTGTAGCCATAAAAACCTTTATTAGATAGAAATTACTTATTTGAACTTAACACACGCTTATAATAACTAAAACTTAAATTTTACTTTAAATCTTACTTAAATATAAGAGCCGATAAAAATTCATTATGCAAAACTACCTTACCTTGCGGCATTTGTCAATAAACATGTCAATAACATGCAAGAGAAAGTATTACTTTCTGAAACTAATCTATCATATTATTACTATTTTGTCACTATTTAAGTTAATTATCTAATAAATTAATGAGTAAACTAACTATTTTAAAGAGGTTTAATAACTTTTTCATATCAGACTAATATATTAACGATAAAAGTACTTGCTTTTTTGTATTTTTTTTATTAATCTGTCCACTTAGAAAATACAGTTCTGTATTTATAACTGCCCGCGTGATGGAATGGTAGACATAACGGACTTAAAATCCGTGGAGCGTAAGCTCTTGCCGGTTCAAGTCCGGCCGCGGGTACCATTCGCCATTTTTAGGCAAATTCGCCAATGTATCAAACGGCGAACGCAGCATAAAGTCAAGCTTTTCAGCATTTTTTACTCAACAATACATACGCTTTAATAAATGTTGTTTATTATATTGTGCTTCAGAATTTGTAGGATCAAGTTCAATTGCTTTATTATAAGACTCAAGAGCTAACGCATATTTACCTAGTAAATAGAAAAAGCCGTATTTTTGAGTAAGATAGATTTATTAAATATATAATAATTACAATTAACAATTATAATTATTGACTTCTTTTAATTCCCCCTATAAATTACTTCTCTCAAATGATAATTAAACTCTATCATTAATATATAAGCTAATTTTAAAGAGTTAAAATATGGAAAATAAAGAAGAAGAAATTTTAACCTCTGAGTCTTATATTGATGAAGAGGAAGAAAAGCGATTAAAAGCTCAAAATGCAAGGAAAGAGCTTAAGTTAATACTAATAACTCTTGGAATAGTTTTGACTAGTTTTTTAACTTTCTGTTATTTCTTTTTTAATTATGCAGAAGAAAAAGCAGCAGAGTATAAATTACAGCAAGAACAAGAAGCTAAAGCAACTAATAAAACAGAATGAAGTTATTTAAATACCAAAGGATTAAAATTATTAATACTTCTTTAGGATTTAAAAGCTAATTATTATTGCAATTTTTTAACTTTTGCTTTAATTGTAATCAACTATTATTAATATAAATAAAATAACTTTTATGGAAGATATAAGCTCTTGGAAAGAAAAGTTTGAAATTTGCA
This sequence comes from Rickettsia tillamookensis, assembly GCF_016743795.2. NCBI lineage: Bacteria > Pseudomonadati > Pseudomonadota > Alphaproteobacteria > Rickettsiales > Rickettsiaceae > Rickettsia > Rickettsia tillamookensis. The sequence continues at coordinate 1,094,069 of NZ_CP060138.2, forward strand.
TTTACGCTAAAAAGCTACTTGATAAACTCGAATATTTAAACACTAAAGTAAAAAATCCTGTTGATATAGAGGAAGTCAAAAAAGCTATCTACTACGCTCGTAAATATCACGGTTCACAAATGCGTCAATCCGGCAATCCTTACTATTCTCATCCTATTGAGGTGGCGATTATGCTTGCGGTGTTTGTAGCTGAAGAAGCCCCCAAGCTTTTTACTTCTAACATGATAAATGCTGCTCTACTTCATGATACTATTGAGGATACAGAACTTACTGAAGAAATGATAAACGAAATTTTTAATAAAGAAATAGCAAAGCACGTAGAGGGATTAACTAGGGTAAAACCTTATGGAAAAATAAGTGCCGAGGAAAGCTTAAACCTATTAATCAAGCAAAAAAGATATGATACAGCAGTTATAAAACTTTTTGATAGAGTCCATAATATACAGACTTTAGGAGCTAAATCACCTGAGAAAGCTAAAAAAGTAATAAAGGAAAATCTAAGTGCGTTTGTAGCAATTAGCATGCACTTAGAAATACCTACACTAGTACAAAAATTAACTCAACTATGCTATACACATTTATCAATACAAAACCAACAAAAAGAATTGTTTATAGAGGATAATTCCCAGCTTCTTTTTCTACCTTTTCAAAATGAGATAAACCAATTGCAAAACCAGTTGCTACTAAAGCAAAAACAATAAATAGTCCCCAATAATTAAAAAACTTAGTTAAATAAACAAGACCAAAGGATACCACTACATACATTATAGCTCTTGATAAAGCATATGTAAGAGTAGCTGAAGTGAAACGTTTAAAAATTGGAAAATGTTTGTAAAAAATTGGAGCCGCAGGCATACTATCTGAAACAAATAAAATAACTAAACTCTGTAGGATAAACAATTCGGTAGGGCTTGTCATATTACTTAGAAAATAAGGAATAGCTACTGTAAAGATTATAAATGCCCCAAATTTTACTTTTAAGATTTTTAATGGATAAATCCAATAGCTTAAAAATGTTAATATTAGAAAGCCCAATAGATTTACTAATGAAATAAAGAAATTATGATTAATAACCTGTGCTGGGGTGTAATTGAAAACACGCTCTAGTACTTCACCACAATAAACATATATAAAGTAAAACATTACTGGCCAACAACATTCTATTAAAAAATATGCTAGAAAATTTTTGTTTAAAAGTTTAGTACTTATTACAGGATTATTTTTTATAATAGATAAATCTTGATTTGCAACTTCTAAAGTTTTTTTCAATTGACGTTTAGCGTCTGCAAATTCCGGGGTTTCTCGAAGGCTCCTTCTAGCTGTTGTACCTACAAGTGCTATTGCAGCCCCTATCCAAAAAACAGCACGCCAACTAAAACCTTGAGAAGTTACTAACGATGCAACCCCAAGTGCCGTAGTTCCTCCTAATGTTGCAAATACTGATACTACTGCAACAGCTACATATCTAATCGGGGGAGATATCATTTCAGTTAAGTAAATCTCTGCCCCTACTACTTCTCCCATTGATGAAATACCTTGAATAGCACGACATAAGGTTATAATCACCGAGACGGCAAGCCCTTTCTCTTCATAAGTTGGAAGATTTGCCATAATTATACAGCATATAGACATTAAGAAAGTCGTTATTATAACTGTAGTTTTTCGTCCGATAGTATCTCCAATCCAACCAAAAATTAAAGCACCAAGAGGTCTAAGAATGTAAGTAGAACAAAAAGCTAATGCTGTAAAAAGTGAAGAAGTAAAAGCATCTGTCTGAGGAAAGAATAGTTTATTAAGAAGCACTGCCATATGAACATATAACATAAGATCGAAGTATTCTAAAAAAGTGCCAGTCGATAATATGCCTATTGCTTTCTTTTGTTCTAAGTTTAAACTTCTCTGTTCTTTTTCATAGCCGAGCATAAATTCTTTATAAAAAATTAAATTGTAAAGAAACTTATACTGTTTTATATAAAAGTCAATAGGAATTTTCGCCTTATACGATAAATAGAGAAATGAAGTGCAACTTAATGCACTTACATATGTACTGGAATGTAAGAAGTTAAGATATTTCGCAGTTTTCTTTAGATATCTGCCCTATATATTTTACTTCATATTTCTTTTCTTGAGGTAATAGACAAGTATAGATTATTATTACGCATAAAACTTGTTGTTTAAAGATGTTTTAAACTATTCTAACGATAATCTTGAAACAACTATAATAAATAGATTTTTTAAATCAATAAATAGTAATTATCATTAACTATTAAAATCTTCTATTATTTTCTTTAAATCTATATTATTTAGGGAAATATGAGTTCTCAGTCCTTATCTTATGAGAAGACTATAGAATTAGATCCAAAAAATTTTGCATTTTATACTAATCAAGGTGCATCACTTCAGGCACTTAACAAATATGAATCAGCATTAGAAGCATATGATAAAGCTATAAAGCTAAATCCCAATAGCACCGGCTACAATAATCAAGGTGAAATATATAGAGTCTTAGGAAAATATGAGCAAGCAATTAAATCATTGAATAAAGCTATAGAATTAAAACCTGATAGTCCTAGTGCATATTATAATAAAGGTCTTACCTTGCATCAATTAGGAAAGTATGAGCTAGCAGTTGAGGCATATAATAAAGCCATAGAGTTGAATCCTGAAAGCTTTGAGGCATATTTTTTTAAAGGTTACACCTTGCATCGATTAATGAAATATGAAGAAGCACTAGAAGCATATAATAAAGCTATAGAAATAAATCCTAATTATTTTAGTGCATATTTCTATAAGGGAGTTATTTTTTATGTACTAGGTAATCAGATGTTGGCTATTGATTTATTTAATAAAGTGCTTGATGGAAATATTGATGACTCAAAGGATTACAATGATTACGGCGAAAAATTGATACTTTTGGAAGAGTATGAACTTGCTCTTAAAGCATATAATAAGGCAATTGAATTAAATCCAAATAAATTTGAAGCTTATATTAACCAAGGAGCAATGTTAAAAATGCTTGGTAAATATGAATTAGCACTTAAAGCTTATGATAAAGCAATAAAATTAAACCCTAATTATTTTGGAGCCTTTTATGATAAAGGTAATCTTTTATTTGAATTAGGAGAATATAATTTAGCTTTAGAAGCTTTTTCGAAAGCCATAGAATTAAATCCTACATACTCTAATATATATTTTAATCACGCAACTACATTAGAAAAATTAGGTAAATTTGATTTAGCATTGAATTCATACAATAAGATATTAGAATTAAATCCTGATGACTTAGAAGCAAAAGAAAAAAAGCAAGAAATATTAGATATGCAAAAATCTAAATGATTTAGTCGGCTGTACTGGGGCTTATGAAAAATATTTACAATTTTTATTTGAACTATCTCATACATATTTATTTTTTCTTTATTATCTTTATAATATTTGATAGATCATTCCAGGCATAGCTTACTTGATTTGGTGGTTTTATATTGATTTCTTTTAACTTCTCAAGTAACTGCTTATATACTATTTTTGAATTCATAATCTAATTATTTCTTAAATGGTTTGATTGGTTTATAATAAATTTTCGCAGCATCTACAGAGACTAACTCTTTTTCTGGATAACGAAGTGCAGTAAGTTTACCTCCAAATACACATCCTGTATCAATATTTATAGTATTATTAAGCCACTGTGCTTCACAAACAGGGGTATGCCCATAAACAATCAGCGTATTTCCTTGATATTCTTGGTCCCACGGATAACGAAGCGGTAAACCAAACTCATCAATTTCACCGGTAGTTGCACCATACATACAAAATTTACTTATTCGCTCAGAACTACGCCCTAGATCTTTTTCTTTAATGCCGGCATGTGATACTGCTAATTTTTCATTATCTAATATGTAATAGCTACTTAAACTTTCTAAAAATTCAAGAACAGATGCTTTAAATTCCGCCGGCTCGTTTTCTAATTGCTCAAGTGTTTCCTGAAGTCCATGAGCAATAACCACATTTCTTCTCTGAAGTTTTCGTTTTAGCTTGTCATCATGGTTACCGTTAACGCAAAAGGCAATAGATGAGGAAACACTATCCATTACTAAGCGTAATACCTCCGGTGAGTTTGGACCTCGATCTACTAAGTCCCCTACGAAAATAATTCGTCTTTCTTGAGGATGAGTAATAATATATTTATTACCTTTTTTAATTCTATAACCGAGCTTTTCTAATAAATTTTTTAACTCATCAAAACAACCATGTACATCACCAATAATATCAAATAGTCCTTTTTCTTGCTGCCTATTTATCTGCATTAATTGATGTTCAACTTCTTTATTTTCTTATATTTTAATATATTTTTAAGCAAAAATTAATAAGATTTTAGAAATTTATTTTTTAATAACTTTCTTGTCCTAGATATAAAAATTGATTAGTTGAGTTGAAAGTTAATTTATACAAATCTCATGTTCTATTAGTAGCACAATAAATATGTGATAAATAAACTAATTGAAAGAAAAAAATAAATAATATATAGTAATGGTTCATTTTTAGATTGAAAAGCAAAAAATACTATACTATCGTTGGTAGTTATAATTAAATATATTAAAAATATGCTTTTTCAATCACTAAATTTATACTCTATCTTAGTTGCAGGTCTTACAGCTACAATTATCGTTTTTATGCGTCAATTATCTTATTACAAACAACAAATTATTAATAAGGATTTAAAAATGATACCTGCATATTTTGATAAAAAAATGTTATATAAAATTCTTAATAATAACTGCGATAGATATTCTGCTCTTGAAATGATTGAATCATATTTTAAGTTGAAAACTGCAAGATCGTTATCATATGAAGAACTTGAAAATGATCAGCAATTAAGCGAATTATTTAGAGATTCTTTAAACTATTTTATTGATGATTTTACATCAAAATCTGATAAATCAGTTGCAATAAATAAAGTGTTTAGTATACAAGATGAACATAACCATACTCACAAATTATATGCGTTTTTAGAGAAAAATAAAATATCGGACAAAACACATCAAATGCTTATATATGTTAAAGCACCTTATATAATGACCAAAGATGACGAAGAAAGCTTAAACACTTTCATACACTTGGCTAAGATAATGTAGATTTCCCAAAATCAAAATCAGAAACTCTAGGTTCTGTGAAAGAAAATTATTTTAAAAAGCACCAGTAATTTATATTAAATCACAACTAAGGATTAAAAATTGTTGACTTATTTTAAGTATCTTTATATCGTAATTTACTTGAAATGATATTTAAACTCTATCATTAATTTTTAATAAACTTAAGATATTGGTAACGCATGGAAAATAAAGAAGAAGAATCAAATATATTACCTGAGTTTATAATTGATGAAGAGGAAGAAAAGCGATTAAAAGCTGAAAACTCTAAAAAAGAACTTAAGTTAATATTAATAACGTTTGCAATCATTTTAACTAGCTTTTTAACATTTTGTTATTTCTTTTTTAACTATATAGAAGAAAAAGCAGCAGAATATAAACTACAGCAAGAAGCAGAAGCAAAAAAGTTAGATAAAACTGAATGATGTGTCATCCCGCAATTTATTCTATTAGTACTGGATATTTTTTATTCTATGTCATTCTTAGCAACGGCGGGAATCCAGAAAAATAACTTAAATATTGATATAGAAATTACATATTTGGTAAAATAAACCTAAAAAAACAAGTTCTTTATAAGTTTTATTGGATTCCCGCCTACGCGGGAATGACATCGAGGTTTTTTCAAAAATTGTCTAGTACTATAGGCAGGGCCACGGGGTAACAGTGTCTAACATTTCGGCAATTCTTAAATAATCTTGAGGGGTAAGATTTTCAGCACGATAATTATCATTGATTTTCAACTGAGTTAATATTTCATGTATATTAGGTACAAGATTTTTCAGTGATGATTTAATCATTTTCCGTCGTCCTGCAAAAGCAAGTTTTGTTATTTGCTCAACTTTATTTATTAGAGCGATAGACGGCGGATTCTCTAAAGGTATTAGTTTGACTATCGCAGAATATACTTTAGGAGGTGGATAGAAAGCAGTCGGTGCTACGTCAAAGCATTTTTCAACTTTAGTAATTAACTGACATATTACCGATAACCTGCCATATGCTTTAGTTGACGGCATAGCACAAATACGTTCCACTACTTCCTTTTGTAGCATTAGCGTCATATTAGTAATTAACCGTGCTTCTTTCAGCCATCTAATTACTAACTCAGTACCTATATGATATGGTAAATTAGAGATTATAGTTACTTTATAGTCAATTGATTTGGGCTCGCCTACAGCGTCGCTTGTCGCTCTCCTATTAGTTATAGGCTCTACTCTCGGCTCCTTGTATCCAAATCCAACTGAATTGACTATATCATAGCCTAAATCCGTTAAATTTATTTTAAGAGCATCCTGCTTAATAATATTTAGATTAGGATAATATTCTTTAATCTCATTAAGGAGCGGGATACATCTCTCATCTGTTTCTATAACAGTTAAGGATTCAGGATTTTTCTGCAATATTGACCTAGTTAACCCTCCGGTACCGGGTCCTATTTCTAGCACTCTGCTATTTTCTACAAGGTTACTCGCACGTACAATTTTATCACATAGACTACTGTCAAAAATAAAATTTTGTCCGTGCTTTTTAAGGGGATTAATTTGATGAGATGCTGCATGTTTTGCAATTGAAGGGAGCATATGGCAGGTCATTCCCGCGTAGGCGGGAATCCAGTAAAACGTTTATTTTTATTCTGTTAATAATCAAGGTTATTTTTCTGGATTCCCGCCTTTGCGGGAATGACATAGAATAACCACATACTAAGACGGCAGCATTATTTTTATAGCTGCTTTCTTACGCATATTTTCAAACATTTTTTGTGCTTTTTGTGAAATCTTTTTATTGGTGAGGAAGTTTACTATATAATTATTTTCATCTTCATTAACATTTAAGATTTTTTTGCTACACACTAATATTATTTCAAATTTGTTATTTACTTCAAAAACATTGCTTGCTTTATCCGAGTTTAAGTCCTTTACAATAGTTTGTTTTACGCCTTCTATCTTGCTAAGCTTATCGGTAATAATTTGCATAGTAGCAAAATTATCATAAAGCGATTTTTTAACATCTGCACATTTTTTTAGTCGAGTTTTCAAATTATTCATCTGTGTAAACGCTTTATTGCCACCATCTTTAGATGTAAATATTTGCATTGAAATTTCTACGTCTTTTTGATCGCTAGATAAAATTGCGACATCTATTTCTTTATTACTTACTTGTACCGATCTTGATAGACTTGATAAAATATTCATTTTAATCAACTCGGATTTAATTTGGGAAATAAAACTATCAGGATTAACCGACCTGCTTTTTAGATATTGAAGAAGAGAACCGTGAGGCATTTTATTACGATCTTCAATAGATTTAATAGCGTTATCTATCTCTTCTTGCGGAATTTCTCTATCTCCGGCATATTGAAAAAGCAAAGATTCGTCAATTAAGCTCTTGATTGCTAAGTCACTTAGCTGCTTATCTTGAGCAGGCGTTAGACTTTCAACATTATTTAGTGCCATAATCATTTTTTTTCTAGCACGGAACTCATTAAGAGTAATAGGTTCATCATTTACGGATGCTACTATATTCGGCAGCGAAGCTTGTGCTACATTAAAAGCAAAAAAAACAGTAATGATTAATAATAATTTTCTCATATTTCTAGACTCACATAACGTAATAATTAGAATAATTTTTTATGTGGATAGCAACTCGTCATTGCGAGGAGATTACGAAGTAATTGACGAAGCAATCCAGTAAAAAATTCTGTAAATCAGAATTTTTTTATTATTTTTTCTGGATTGCCACGCAGCCTATGGCTGCTCGCAATGACGATTAAATATCCACACAAGCACAATGCTAAACTCACATGTTTAAAACTTTTAAACCAATAGAAATAGTCGGCGAAGAGGTAGTCTTTTTGATTCCTCTACTTCCATCGGCTAGATAATCGGAATAAATCTTTGCAGTAATTCTAACACAATCTTTAGCATATGTCACCCTAATAGTTCGAGTAAGTAAATTTGGAGAACGTCTAGAGAGATCAATACGTGCACCAAAGCCTACAGTCCAATTTTCTGCTAGCTGATAATTTATGTCTCCATAAAATTGTCGTACTCTATTATTTGAAACCTTTATACTTTCTACGGAATAATATTTTTTAAGGTTTGTAAGCTGAATAAAACTACCTAGCAAGTTAATCTTATCATAGTTAAAATTTCCTCCCACCTCATCTCTAATAGGTCTGAAATATTTATCTTTCCGAAAGCTATAAAACACTTCTAAATTATTAGAAAGATTACCTAGAATCTGCCCTACATTTTCCGTATCATCTGCAGGCAAATCTATACTATATCTTGTATTACGCGACTGTCCTAAAAATAATTTTAAATAATTTTCTTCTTTAGCAATACTAGTATTTAAGCCGTAACTTAATCTATTACCGAAATCATGACAATCAATACCGCTATAACGATTTGATAAAAAGATATTTTTTTCGGATAATTCATATTTAGCAGGATCAATTATAACAAATTTTTTATCTTTCTTAGATAGTTTACGTCCCATAGTAAAAGAAACTACCGGCTCAATAAGTAAATTTATCGTTTTTGTTATATTACCTACTAACGGATAACGCCATAAGGTTTGCAGTTCCGGTATATTTCTTTGAAATGATTTACTTTCTCTCGTCTTATCTAAATAAGCCCGTCTAGCAAGATAAAAATCACCTCTATCTTTTGCTACAAAATCAAAAATTTGCCCTGAAGAAGTCAGCACATTATGCATAAAGGATAGTTGCAAAGAGGTTCTAGCAACTTGTTTCCCTATTCTTTCTTTGTACATTAACGTATTATTTTCAACAACGATATGGCTGTTGTCATTATCATTCAAATTTATCACGTTTTTTGTATTGATTTTCGGTAATACTAACGGGTCAGTATACTTACTATCATTACTACCTAAGCCTTGAAAACTTAATCCTTCCGCCGAAAAATAATCAGCCTCATGAATTTTATTTAAGAATATTTTAGAAGTTAAATATGAAGCGTAGTTATTATAATAATTTTTTAAATAAGCTTTATCCGATGTACGTTCCACCCTGAAGCCGTAATCATAAACTTTATCGGTACTAATAAAATTACCGCTTGCTATATAATGATAAGAAGAAACTTTTTTATTTTTTACTATATTTCCGTCTTTTTTTAGAAAATACGGTAATTTACCGTAACTACCTTGAAAATTCATATTATCGGTATCATTCGGGCGATAACGTGCTTCTAGCTCATAAGTTTGATATTTACTAAAAATCCTTGGAGTAAGAGTAAAATCCATATTAGGTTTTGCACGTAGATATAGAGGTATACCAAACCCTTTATTTTTGACGTCAGGTACCAATAATCCGGAAGTTGCAGGGGCCGTAGGAGTCGGATGGAAAAAATACGGTAAGTAAAAAATCGGTACGCCGTATACTTCAAAAAATACGTTTTTATAAACTATTCTATGCTCTTCAGACTGAATATAAGTATCCTTAGCAGCAATTTGCCAAATAGGGTTTCTATTACAAGTAACATCGCAAGGGGTAAATTTGGCATGGTGCAGCTTAAGATTATTTTCATCTATTCTTTCGGCAAGTTTAGCAATTAAAAGATTATTATCACCGGAAAGCAAAATGAATTCCGATATGATCCCTTTCTTAAATTCGTCTTTTAAAACTGCTTTATCACCCTCTATTATTCTGTTTTGTTTATCCTTAATTCGGATATTACCTTCTGCCCATAAAATATCGTTTTCTATATCATAAAGTAAATTATCTGCCGTTAATAAATACTCATTCGTGATAATTCTTATATTACCTTTAGCATATATCAAATCCTGACTTTCGTTATACTCTACAAAGTCAGCAATTAGATTATTTATTTTAACACTTTGATTTTGCTTAAACGGTTGAGTAAAACTAACTAGAGGAAATATTACGATAATAATTAGGTATATTAGTCGCATTTATTATGTTATCTAAATATTCAATAGTAAAAAATAATAGCAGTTATCAATAATATAGCAAATAATAAAAAATTTTGCTTGCTCTTTTGCAGTGCAAGGTTATTCTATGGGGAGATGTATGACTGTGTCATACCGTGGCTTGTCCACGGTATCCAGCAAAATAACTAAAAATACTAATATTATTAGTATTTTTAACTAGACCCCGTGGTCAAGCCACGGGGTGACAAAAATAATATCAAAATGCTAGATAATTTCATTGCAAATCAAGCAACCAAAGAGTTTTCAGTTAGTGAGATTTCTAATAAAATCAAAGAATTATTAGAAAATAATTTTGGCTATATTAAGGTAAAAGGAGAAATTTCAGGTTTAAAAATAGCAAGCTCAGGTCATGCTTATTTTAACTTAAAAGAAAATACCGCTATTTTAGCTTGTACTTGCTGGCGTCCTATTCTTGCTAAAATCAAATTTCCTTTAAATGACGGTATGGAAGTGGTGATTAGCGGCAAACTTTCAAGTTATGCAGGTAATTCACGCTATCAATTATCGGTAGATAATTTGCAACCTGCAGGACTTGGGGCTATGTTGCAAATTCTAAATGAACGCAAAGCTCGTTTAGAAAAAGAGGGACTATTTAATAAGAAACGTATTCCTATACCTTTTTTACCTGATAAAATAGGCGTTATCACTTCAATAACCGGTGCCGTTATTAAAGATATTATTCATCGTATTCGTGAACGTTTTCCGACTCGGATAATAATATGGCCGGTTAGTGTACAAGGCGAAAATTCCGGTAATGAAATTGCTGAAGCAATTGAAGGATTTAACAATTTAGAAGAGATAAATAAACCAAGTGTTATAATTGTTGCTAGAGGCGGCGGTTCTATAGAAGATCTTTGGTCATTTAACGATGAGATATTAGTACGTGCCGCTTATAACTCAAAAATTCCTATTATTTCCGCAGTAGGTCATGAAGTGGATTATACTTTAATAGATTTAGCAGCCGATAAAAGAGCTCCAACACCGACTGCTGCCGCAGAATTTGCTGTACCGGTACGATCTATTTTAAATAATACTCTACAATCTTATGAAAAAATATTATTGAATAATACTAGCCGGTTAATTAAGTATCACGAACAAAATATAATAAATTACGATAAAATACACAGATATCTCTCTCACTATATGAATAATAGACAGCAATTACTGGACGAAACCGGTTTTAATTTGCTAGATGCTTTACCGTGCTTTATTGAACTACAAGAAACAAAGATTAAATCTTTTTCTAAAGAAAGAGTTAACCCTGCTAAAATACTCAATTACAAAACATTAGAATTAACACATCAAACAGCTTATCTATCAAAATCGGCAAATAATACTTTGAAAAATTTTGAGTATAAATTAGAATTAAATAGTATGTTACTTGCAAGCCTTGATTATAATAACGTATTAAAACGAGGTTTTGCTATAGTTAAAGGGGAAACGGGTAATTTTTTATCTTCTAAAATTACTGCTGCAAATGAAAAAATTTTTAATATTAAATTTTCTGACGGCGAAATTAAAGTAGTTCGTAATACCGTCATTGCGAGCGACTAAAAGGAGCGTGGCAATCTCAGGAATTAGTATTACCTCATGAGATTGCCGCGTCGCTTCGCTCCTCGCAATGACGATAAAGTATTGCCGCGGGATGACACGTTAATTTAAAAAAATACAAACCATGAAAATTTTAAAGCTTTTTATTTTTATACTTCTCATTTCTAAAAATTTTTATGCTTTGAGCATAGGTGCAAACGAACAACAAGCAATTTTAGAATGCGAAGGGACAGCCGATAAAAAAACTTTGATAAGGTATATAAATGAGCCTTACCAATACTTAATTGCTACTTCAAACGGTCATACTACCGTTTCCGGTATGGATATAGAATTAATTAACGCTATTGCTGCAAAAATAGGTATCAATATTGAGTATAATCAAGATAGCTGGTACCAAGATCAATTAGATATTCAAAGCGGCCATGCTGACATGACAGCAGGAGCTACTTATACTACTGAGAGAAGTAATTATGCTCATTTTTCAAAACCTTATCGTCTTGAAGAATTATCATTATTTATTATTGAACCACTTGCCAAAAAGTTAAATTTCCAAAATGTTAATGAACTAACAGCACAAATACGTCTATTTAATCTTCAGTTAGGAATAGTGAAAGGTACTGTATACGGAGATCCTAAATTTACGGAGTTTTTATATAATGAGAAAAATCAAGATATAATTAGAATATATCAAAATAATATGGAATTGATAAATGGAATAATAAAGAAAGAAATTGACGGTTTCATTAGTGATCGAATTGTCGGTGCCGTTAATATTTTAGGAAGAACAATAGACAGGAATATATTAGAAGTTCCCTTAAATATTAAAACTCCTCTACATTTAATGTTTAGCAAAAGAACTGTATCTTTAAATATAGTTGAACAATTTAATTTTGCGATAGATGATTTTCTTGCAAGTAACGAGTATAAAAAAATTATTAAGACATACATATACCATATTCTGTTGCCTAAATCTATAGATTCTCGTTGGTGCCATGTTATAGGTTTACTTGGTTGCCTTGCTTTTGCTTTTTCGGGAATTATTTTGAGTAGCAGAAAAAATAGTACTTTATTCGGTACATTTTTATTTGCGGTATACCATCTGTTAGTAGCTGTATAATGCTAGATTTAATAGTAAACCATGATACCGGGCATTTAAACTTCTATTTTACTCCTTCTTATTTCTATTACATATTTGTAGTAGTTTTACTCGGTTTTACAATTATTAAATTATTCAGCTATTATAATAAACAGATTGCTGAAGATAATTATTTAGAACAATCATTAAATAATATAGTAGCAATTTGCGATTCATTCGGACAAGCAACTTTTATAATTATAGGAGTTGCAATGGTTATTATTCACAAAATTGAGCCTCTAAGTTTTTGGGGACCGTTTTTTGCTTTCATTACGGCTAATTGCGGTGCAATATTACGAGATTTTATTATGAAAGAAAATTCAATTAAGAGGATACCAAGAGGAGTTAGTATTGAAATCACTGTATTATGGGGTATAGCTTTTAGCGTATTATTAGATATGTATGGTAGTAATCCAAATTATCATACAATAAAATATTCAATGATTATAGTAATTTCCGGAGCATTTATTACTAGTCTCTTAGTTTATCATTTTGGTTTTCTTGAGTGGCGATTCCGTAATGAAAAATTAGAAGATATAGAAAAACAAACATGAAGATAGCTACTTGGAATATTAATTCCATAAAAACAAGACTTAATTTATTGCGTAATTTTTTATCTAAAGAAAATCCGGATATTTTATTATTGCAAGAAATAAAATGCGAAACCGAAAAATTTCCTTTTGATGAATTATCCGATCTACCTTATAATTTTTATGTTCACGGGCAAAAATCATATAACGGTGTTGCTATAATTTCAAAATTTCCTGCCGATGAAATAATTAAGGATTTTCCGAATAATTACTGCAGTGATCAAGCAAGATTCTTAGAAATAAAATTATCATTACCTATAGGGTTTTGTAATATAATCTCGCTCTATGCTCCTAACGGTTCATTTGTCGGCAGCGATAAATTTGCAGCAAAACTAGCATTTTATGATAATTTTATCAATTATCTATCAACTAAAAAATCTTTTGACGAAAAAACTATTATAGGCGGTGATTTTAATATTGCCCCGTTCGATATTGACGTATATTCACCTAAAGCCCTTGCTGAAACTACTTGTTTTACTGAAATTGAACAAAAAAAATTACGTACTATTCTAAATTTCGGGTTTGAGGATTTATATAGATTGATACATCCGAGTAAACAAGAATTTTCATGGTGGGATTATAGAGCCGGATGTTTTGAACAAAATAAAGGTATGAGGATTGATATGATTCTTAGTTGTAATAATACTATTGACTATTTAGAAAATTGCTATATGGATTATAATTTAAGGACTCAAGAAAAACCTTCAGATCATATACCGGTAATTGCTAGTTTTAGGGGATAGCATGGATCGGTTTTCCGTCATTGCGAGAAGGCATTTTTGCGTGGATATCTGAGTCGTCATTGCGAGGAAAAACTGCAAGTTTTGACGAAGCAAGGAAAAAAAATTCTGATTTACGAATTTTTTTTATTATTTTTCTGGATTGCCACGCAGTCTACGACTGCTCGCAATGACGGGGTGGTGTCCACGCAGGCAATGCCTCCTCGCAATGACAATAAAATAAGAAATAAACATATGTCTCCAAAATTCATGAAATTTTACGAAAAATATATGACGATTGTCGGTACAATCGGCAATTTTATGTTTTATGTACAGGCTCATAAGATTTTCACCTGCAAATCTTCGGCTTCCGTTTCTATGCCTGCCTTTACTATAAGTGCTGTTGCTCTTTGTAGTTGGCTTGTATACGGTATTTTAATAAAAAACACCCCTATTATAATAGCAAATATAGTAGGTTTTATCGGGGCATTATTAGTTCTCTTAACCATAATAATATATTAATAATGACTAAGAAAATCATTACTTTAGTTGGTCGTCCGAATGTAGGCAAATCAACACTTTTCAATAGATTAAGCATACGTAAAAAAGCTATTGTTCACGATTTGCCGGGTGTCACTAGGGATAGAAAATATACAGACGGTAAAATCGGCTCTTTTGAATTTTTGTTAATTGATACCCCAGGACTTGAAGAGAATCCTGATAGTATGGGAGAAAGGTTAATGGAACAGACTACTAAAGCAATTTTAGAGGCAGATTTAATTTGTTTTATGGTTGACGGTAGAAGCGGAATATTGCCCGATGATAAGCTACTTGGTAGCTTTGTTAGAAAATATAATAAGCCTGCTATATTGGTAGTTAATAAATGCGAGAAAGCTTTTGATTTTGATAAAGAGTACTACAAATTAGGGTTTGATAGTATGGTGGCTATCTCTGCCGAGCATGGCACAGGCTTAATTGATTTATATGATGAGATTATTGCCAAGTTACCTGAAGAAGAATCAATCGAGACAAATATAGCCGATCCAATTAAAGGATATTGTTTACAGATAGTAGTTAGCGGCAGACCTAATGCCGGAAAATCTACTTTTATAAACGCTCTTATTAATGATGAAAGATTATTAACCGGTCCTGAAGCCGGTATTACTCGTGAATCGATTGAAATTGATTGGCAATATAAAAATAATCATATTAAATTAATCGATACTGCAGGACTCCGTAAAAAATCTACTATCACAGAATCTTTAGAAAAATTATCGGCATCAGATGCTATTAACTCTATTAAATTTGCTAATACCGTAGTCTTAATGATTGATGCTTTAGCCCCTTTAAAACAGCAAGATTTAAATATTGCAAGCCATGTGGTAAATGAGGGAAGAAGTATAGTTATAGTAGTAAATAAATGGGATTTAGTTAAAGAATCCGAAAAAGAAGCATTTCAGGAAGAGTTTTATTATCAGATAACTACTCATTTACCTCAGGTTAAAGGAGTCCCGGTGCTATTCATTTCAGCGATAAATAAACAAAATATTGAACAAGTTTTAGATGCTTGTCTTAAAATTTATAAAATTTGGAATAAGAAAATAACTACCAGCAAATTAAATGAATGGCTTAATTTTACTACGGAAGCACATCCACTGCCTCTACAAAAAGGCGGTAAAAGAGTGCGTGTAAAATATATGACTCAAACAAAAACCCGCCCACCTACTTTCAAATTATTCTCCAATAATCCGGAAAAAATTACCGATAGCTATACCAGGTATTTAGTAAATAATATGCGTGAAGCTTTCGACATGCCCGGCATTCCTATTAGATTTACTTATGTAAAAACCAAAAATCCTTATGTGTAGTTTAACATTCACTAATAACAGTTTAAGCACAGAAAAATCTGAATTAGATATATTACTAGATAATATTACTGACTCTAATTGTCATCATGAATTATTAAGTGATGATAAGACTAAAGGTAATGAAACATGGTAAATTATATACATGTTGAGCGGCTTATTATTTCTCTCTGTCATCCCGTGATTTATTCACGGGATCCAGTAAAACATATAAAAATTTATTTTTATATGTTTATTTTGTTAAACATGTAATGTAAGTAACAATGTTGAAGTTATTTTTTTCTAGCCCCCTAGTCAAGCTATGAGGTGACAGTGAAAAGCCCATGAACACTCACATTTTTCTATGCTCCTCTAACGGATTTTCCCATCTCTCTTTGTCTTTCTTCTAATACTTTACTTGTATGCGTTCCTATCGGTTCTTTATCTTTACTAAATTTACTTTTTCCTAAATTAACTATAGTTTCTGCTACTACTCCTAGAACTTTCGGATCTGACAATAATTTTAACGCCGGCACTATAACTTTACCGTATTCATGTTTGCTAAATTTATCGGCAATTTTAATTAATTCAGGTGCATGTTTACCGACTATCTTTACTAATTTTTCACCATCTAGTTTTAATTCTTGACCCTTAGGTGTTTTGTTTAAAAACTCATCTACAACAGGTCCTAAACTACTTGCATGTTTTGTTAATAGTTCAGGAAGGTCTTTTTCAATGATTTTACTTATTTCCGGATTATTATTTTTAATTTGTATCAAAGCACCAATCAATTCCTTTACCTCTTTTACCTTTTCTTCTTTTGATTTCTCTTCCTTCGGAAATGACTTAATTAACTGGGCTTTTTGTATTATATCGGCAATTTTATCGCTATCGGAAAGAGAGAGGCTTGCAAGTTTATTAATTGACGGCAGAGCATCTTTTAAAAAAGGCGTAGATGCGTCTAGTGCCTTATGTATAAACTCCGGATCTTTTCCTTTTGATTCTATTCTTCCCATTACTTTAGGATGTTTTAAAACATCTAATATACCCTGTTTATTACTATCTAAATATCGCGGTAATTCTTTTTCTAAAACAGGATATAAATTATCAATAATTTTTTTAGTATTTTCAACTAAATCTACTATTTGAGGCTTTTTGCCTTTTAATAATTCTTTTTTAGTTTCAGTATCTAACCCTTCCATATTTAGGTTAATTTTAGTCCAACGCTGATTTTCTTTAAGCTGACTATAAGCTTTTATAGCTGGAGGAACAGTTTTAATTAATTCCTCACTGGAATTTGCAAGTAGTGCTACTGTATTTGCAATTAATTCAGGTCTAACAATTTTTTGTGCCTTATTATTTATTATATTTTCCGTAATCTGAACTAATCCCTTTTGATTATCAGGATTTTTTAAAAATTGTACTAAATCTTTATTAATAAGGGGCTTTACTTTGTCTGAAGTAATAATGTCATGTATATTTTTTAATATAGCACCTTGAGATGACTCGTTTTTTTGTTTAACATTCTTATATATTTCTTGTACTTTTGGGTTTAAATCGCTTTCTAGTGCTTTAGATATTAAATCTACCCCTAATGTAGATAATTCTCTGATAAATTTAGGACTTATTTTGTCTAATACATTTATTTTGTCTGTTTCGGAAGTTTGAAAGTTTTTTGTTATTTTATTAAGTCGTTTGTTTAAAATAGGTGTAAGAAGATATGGGATAACGGTAGATTGCAAGATATTTTCTTTTGAACTAGCTGAGATAGTTTCGGAATGTAAAACAGTAGCACATTTTTTTATAAGCGGTTCTGCATCTACTATCATCTTGCAACCGGCTTCAATAGAACCTGCACTAGTAGCAGCACTTTTTGCATTTCTCAGGTTATTAATTTCTGTTACAAGGTCTGGTAAAACTTGAGCCGCTTCCCATGTAAATTGCAATGCACTCGCACCATCTCCGACTGCTTGTATAACACTTTGTATTATACCTAAATTATCTTTATTACGATCTAGATATTGTTTATTTAACTCATCATATTTTTTGTTACCTGTTTCAGCCCCAATAGCTGCCCATCCTGCTTCAACCCAAGAAAGGTTTTGATATTCTTCATCAAGTTGTTGCTTTATATCATCAATGGATTTCTGCTCTTGGCTTTTAGACATTTAAATACCTTTATATAATTTAGGTTCTTACGTACGATTTCTAAAAAGATTTAATTTTGTTAATTTTTAAAATCATGGTTATCTTGCAATGTTTTTTTACTATAATTCTTCATTTACCGGTAAATCCATATTAACCTCTCCACATAATGAAACAATATTCTCCCTTACCTGAGGATCTATATCCAGGTTGTTATGCTCTTTATTTCCCTGAGTCCAGTCGTAGTAATAAGGGTTAGGCCATAATTCCGTGACTTTTGGCAAAGATTCTGGCTGTATAGTACCAAACTTATACTCGCGTTTTAAAGCTTCAGCCGGTATCCCCCCTGTATCGCCAATACGATATATTTGCGAGTAATGCCAAATCGATTTAATATTATTATCAATATCTATATGGATTATATAATGTTTACGTTGTATATCATTAAAAAATGCCGCTGCTATAAGCGATATATCAGGATATTTTTCTATATTTACTAAAGCTATATTTTCTAAGTTTTCGGGGCATTGAACAATTCTATCTGAAGCCGTTAATCTTTTAAACTCTTCCTCGCCTATTTTTTCTTTTAGTCTACTTTTGTATTCTTGTTCTTTATCTGAAGGAAATACTATTTTATCGTTTTTACAATCAACTAAAAAAGGAGTTTTAATAGCATATTTAATAAATAAATCTTTTAGTTTCATAATAATAAATTTTTTAATATATGCGGCTATAATATTAATAATTTGTTATATGTCAAATCATATCTTCTAGTCTATCTAGGTAATGCTTTAAAAATCGTAACAACTTCGCTTCAGGGCTTAAGTTTTTCACAGCCCATTTTTTTATCCAAGGTTCGGCGAGCTGCCACATATTAACATTCCCGTCTAACTGCCTGCCTATCCCTTCAACCATTATCAAAGTCTTTTGCAATAGCAATAATTCCGGTTGTACTTCCATACCGAAATCTTCAGTGATTTTAAATAAATGTGCAAGTAACTTACCTATGGAAATATTTTTCGTGGGCGTACCTACAATAGGCTCAGTAACTGCTCTACAACTCCCTGCGAATAAATCTAAATCGGTATTTGATGGGATGTAGCCGGCTCTTAAATGTACTTTAGCAACCAATTTATAATCACGTTTTAAAAAACCAAATAAGCTTTCAGCAACGGCTAAACGATCTTTTTCTTTAAGTCTACCCATAATGCCAAAATCTAGTAGAATTATCTTACCTTGCTTGTTTACTAAAATATTTCCTGCATGTAAATCAGCATGAAAAAATCCATCTCTATAAGCTTGATTGAAAAACATTACGGCAAAATCCTGAGCTATTTTTGCGGGCTTTAATCCCATTTCTTTTAGCAGAACAGTATCATATATAGATGTTCCGTCTAACCACTCGGTGGTTAGGATATTTTCTGATGTTAAGTCCCAATATATTTTAGGGATTATCACATTAATATCATTTCGCATATTATCCATAAGCTCAGAAGAAGCTGCCGCTTCTAGCCTTAAATCAAGCTCAAATCTCATAGTTTCATGAAATTTATCAACTACTTTAATCGGTTTTAGCCTTTTTGCTTTAGAAAATTTTGAGATAATTTTTGCAAGAAAATATAGCAGCTTAATATCTCTATTATATTTTTTATGAATACCAGGACGCAGAATTTTCACCGCAACATATTCACCGGTTGTGAGTTGTGCCTTATGTACTTGCGAGATTGATGCGGCTGCGACTGGGTTGTCGTCGAAATGTAGGAAAGGGAGGGTGTCATTGCGAGCATTCGTAGAATGCGTGGCAATCTTTTGCTTACTTGCTGAGATTGCTTCGTCGACATAAATATCTCCTCGCAATGACGCTATCAACTTCCTCGCCACCCCACCATCAAACGGAGGTAATTTATCTTGCAGTAACCTTAAATAATCTGCTATCTCTGCCCCTACTAAATCCGGTCTTGTTGAAAGAGTTTGTCCGAATTTAATATAAATAGGTCCAAGATCACTTAAACAATCTATTAAACGTTTGCCGTAATCTTCTTGTGATTTTTTTATTAACGAGACAGGAGCAAAAAATAAAGCTAATATATAACCGATAAACCTGAAATATTTAGGACTTTTTGAATCAATTAGGATTTGTTTTTTACTGATGATACGAAAAATACGTATTAAATTAAAAAAATTACTTATCATATCTTATACGCACTGTGGATAGCAACTATTCCGCCGCTCAAATTTTTATAACTAACTTCTTCAAATCCTGCTTCTTTAAGCATTATTCTAAACTCGTCTTGCGAGGGAAATAACTCGATACTTTCAACCAAATATTCATATGCCTCTTTATTACCGGTGATTGCCTGACCGATGGTAGGTATAATACTAAATGAATAAAATTTATAAAAATCTTTAAAATAACTTTCTTTTACCTTTGAAAACTCAAGGCATATAAACTTACCCATCGGTTTTAGAACCCTATAAGCTTCTTTTAAAGCTTTATTAATGTCAGGGACGTTTCTAATACCGAATGCTATAGTATAATAATCAAAACTATTATCTGAAAAAGGCAGTTCTTCGGCACTTGCTACAGTAAATTTAAGGTTCTGAAATAAATTAAGATCAATTGCTTTTTTCTTAGCATTCTTTAGCATCTCTTCATTTATATCACTTAAAGTTAAAGCAATATTATTGCCTCTATCTCTTGCTTTTTTAGCAAGCTTTAAAGCTATATCACCGCTACCACTAGCGACGTCTAATATATTAGAGTTAAGATTTGGAATTTGCTTAATAAATTCATCTTTCCATAAGCGATGTAATCCAAAACTCATTAAATCATTCATTAAATCATACTTATCAGCAACATTAGAAAAAACGTTATTTACTAACCCTTGTTTTTTAGTGTAGTCTACTTTTTTAAAGCCAAAATTTGTTTGGTTCATAGTTTTTTATTATAAATATTAGTATCAAATGCCGGAACTTCCTGAAGTAGAAACTCTTAAAAACTCCCTGAAAGATAAGCTAATCGGGCTTATTATAGAAAATGTAGAGTTAAAAAGAGATAATTTACGTTATAAGCTATCCCCGCTTTTATCTACAGAAATCTCAAATACTAATATACTGGATGTTAGGCGTCGTGCAAAATATTTAATTATAGATTTTAATAATGATTATTCTTTAATAGTTCACTTAGGCATGAGTGGTAGATTTACTCTGCAACCTTCTAACTATGAAGCTAAAAAACACGATCATGTAATTTTTGATTTAAATAACGGTGAAAAGTTAATTTTTAACGATACTAGACGATTCGGAATGGTTTATAGCTATAAAACTAATTTTTTGGAGAAAGAGTTTTTTAATGATTTAGGTATAGAACCGTTTGCTGATTTATTGACGCTAGAATATTTAAAGGATAAGCTAACGACTAGAAAAGTACCTATAAAAAATTTAATTATGGATAATAAAATTATAGTCGGAGTCGGTAATATTTACGCTTCAGAAAGTCTTCATTTAGCTAGAATTCATCCGGATAAATTAGGTAGCGATTTAAAGGATGATGAAATAGAAAATTTAATTAAATCGATTAGAGAAGTGCTCGCTAAAGCTATAACTGCCGGTGGTACTACTCTTAAAGATTTTGTAAACGGCGATAACAAACCTGGCTATTTTACCCAGCAACTTACGGTTTACGGTAGAGAGGGACAAAGTTGTTTAAACTGCTCCGGTAATATTATCAAAGCAAAACATTCAGGAAGAGCTACTTTTTATTGTAAAACCTGCCAATATACTTGACATATTTTTTAAAACTATTTATAAAGCATTAATTCAACTAATGATTGTAATAGTATATGAAAATAAAGCCGGTGGTTATGGCAGGTGGCAACGGTAAAAGATTATGGCCCTTATCATCTAAGGATAAACCGAAACAATTTAAAAAAGTACTAGGCGAGCTAACGCTACTACAAGAAACTTTAAATAGAAATAAATTTCTAGGAAAACCTACAATAATAACTTCTGAAAAATACGAATTAATTACTAAAGAACAAGCAAAAGAAATAGATGTAGAAATAGAATTAATTACCGAGCCTTTACAAAAAAATACTGCCGTTTGTGCCATTATTACGGCATTATCGGCTAAAGCACAAGGATTTGATATTGTAGTATTACTACCTTCAGACCATCATATAGTGGATAATATAAATTATCTTAATACTATAAATAAAGCTTTACATTATGTTAATGAATTCGGTATTTGCACTATAGGTATTCCTATAAATGTTATAAGTACCGAGTATGGGTATATAAACACAGAAATATCAATTGCAGAAAATATTTATCTAGTCGATCATTTCATCGAAAAACCTATATTAGAACAAGCAAAAAAATATTTTCAAAGTAATGAATATTTTTGGAATTCAGGAATTTTTGTATATGATATTAACTTCTTCTTAAACTTAGCAATGAATCTTCAAGCTGACTTATTTTGTATTGCAGAAAAAGCATTTAATACTGCAGTAAAAAATGAGAATAGTTTGGCAATAGATGAGGAGGCTTATAATGAAATTGAAGCTATTTCTATAGATAATGCCATAATGGAATATATTTCGGGTATGGTCATGATAAAAGCTGATTTTGCTTGGAACGATCTTGGTACTTGGCACTCCTTATTGCAGGTAAAACATCAAAATATAAATGATAATTATTGCGAGGGAAACGTAGTAACAAGCAATACTACAAACTCTTTCATTAGTTCTAATAATAAATTAACTACCGTAGTAGGTCTTGACAATGTCATAATTATCGATACTATGAACGGTCTTTTGGTTGCCGATAAATCAAAAATGAATGAAATCAAAGAATTAGTAATGAAAATAGAACAAAATTAAAATGAATGATTTAGAGAAAGCTAAAATCCTATTTA
Source organism: Rickettsia tillamookensis (assembly GCF_016743795.2). Taxonomy (NCBI): domain Bacteria; kingdom Pseudomonadati; phylum Pseudomonadota; class Alphaproteobacteria; order Rickettsiales; family Rickettsiaceae; genus Rickettsia; species Rickettsia tillamookensis. The sequence goes on from NZ_CP060138.2 coordinate 1,117,080, forward strand.
CTGCTCTTTTTAACGGAAAATCTGATTCATCACCGAATTATGAAATATATGAAAAAGCATTTCTAAATAATATTTTATCTTCTGAAGAAATAAAATTAGAAATTATGAAAGGAAATAATGAAGCTTGTTACATTCTTGCTAAAACTTACGAAATAATTAATCGTAATCCCCAAGATGAATATAACTCTATGTTATTAATATTGATTGGAAGTAAACTCGGAAATACAGAATGTACACAGCTTGTTCGTTCATATCCTACAAAATATACAAGCTTTGAGTCTACTGTTAATAATTTTATTCAGAATTATATAGGACAATCTAATATCACTTTTGATGATGCTATATTATCAGCTGCTTACTCCGATACTTTAAATACTTCAATTTTAGGAGACCAAAATTATAATAATATATATAACCATAGTTGAACACATATTATTACATAATTTACTACTAATATTCAAGGCTATTGACATAGTATTATTGCTTATATATCCTATTTTTATGAGGCTTAAACCTCATCATTATAGTAAAAGATGTTGAATTATATCCAATTTATAGGAAATATTTTATTTTTTTAAGAATATAGCGAATACCGGCAAATAGCTAACCCATTTACGGTATGAGGTATGTTTTTAAAAAATTAAAAGCTAATGGATAAATTGAACATAATTCAACTTCTTTTACTATGGGACTGTTAACAAAATAGCTTTAATTGATAATTAAATAGGTTTTTTAGCGAAAATTAATAAGATTTTTGCCGGAATAGTTATTCATATTTCAAAAAAATCTTATAATTTGCAGCAAAAAAGATTTTAATTAGCTTTAAAATTATTTTGTTAACAGTCCCATAAATATAGCTAATCTTATAAACTTCAAAAATCTGTAAGTTATAGGAACAATTTAGTAATAAAGAAGTTCATTTTAGTTGAGTTACAACATGGAAAATACTACAGAAGAACAAATAATAATATCTGAATTCAAAAATGATGAAGAGATAGATGAAGAAGAGAAAAGATTAAAAGCAGAAGATTCACGAAAACAACTTAAAGCAATACTAATAACATTTGGTATTATTTTGACCGGTTTTTTAACTTTTACTTATTTCTTTTTTAATTACATAGAAGAAAAAGCGGAAGAATACAAACAACAGCAACAACAAGAAATTCAAAAAACTAATAAGAGTTGAATATTAGATTACCACAATTCTCCTTTAATTATGGTCTTGTTACATGGATACTATATCATTCCAGCAAGGCATTGTTGCGTGGATACCACCCCGTCATTACGAGCGACTGCAGACCTTGTTGCATGGCTCGGCCTCGCTTTGTCATCCCGTGATTTATTCACGGGATCCAGTTAAAAATACTAATAATCTTAGTATTTTTAATTGTTTTACTGGATACCGTGGACAAGCCACGGTATGACACCGAGCGGGTTTTTTGAGCCATGCAACAAGACCGGAAATTGCTTAGCAATTGACGAAGCAATCCAGTAAAAAATTCTGTAAATCAGAATTTTTTACTGGATTGCTTCGTCAATTACTTACGTAATTTCCTTGCAACAACTATTTTTATACTGCCTTAAGTTTAGATTGCTTGAAATTAGTTTTATCAAAATCATAGATAAAATCTTTGATAATAGGTACTATAAACTGTTTAAATTTACTTCCGCTAAATACCCCGTAATGCCCTGCCCCTTTTTGTAAATGGTATCTTTTCATTGATTCAGGTATATTTGAACAAAGTTTTAAAGCAGCTTTTGTTTGCCCTACCGCTGCAATATCATCTAATTCCCCTTCAATACCAAGTAAAGCACATTTAGTAATATGTTTTAAATTAATCGGACGCTTCTCAGAAACTAATTTACCTCTTGCTAATGAAAATTGTTGGAATACTTCATCTATAGTTTGTAAGTAAAACTCTGCCGGCATATCCATACCTGCTAAATACTCATCATAAAATTTAATAGTATGATCGGCTTTTTTATAATCAGAATTTAATAAACTTTGCCATAATTCTAAATGTGAATCTATATGACGAAATAAGTTTAAACTCATAAAGCCGGCAAGTTGGAGGAAGCCGGGATATACTTTTCTTCCATGACCGGGATAGTTTGGCGGCACCTGCATTGTAACCATTTTGCAGAACCATTCTAAACTTTTACTTTGAGCAAATTCATTAACTGCCGTGGGGTTTTTTCTAGCATCAATAGGTCCGCCCATCAAAATCATCGAACTCGGCACATTCGGGCTATTACTCTCCGACATTAAGCTAATGGCGGCAAGCAGTGGAACAGTAGGTTGGCAAACTGCCATAGTGTGAACATTCGGTCCTATAAAATTGATAAACTCCATTACGTAATCAATATAATCATCCATATCAAAATGCCCGGCTTCAAGCGGCACGAAACTTGCTTCCGTCCAATCCGTAATATAAATATCGGTATACGGTAATAATTCTTGTACGGTTGATCTAAGTAAAGTAGCGTGATGCCCCGCCATGGGTGCTACTATTAATAATTTAGGTAATTCTTTTTTAAAACCTATTTTCTGAAAATGCCTTAGTTCACAAAAAGGCTTTTTTAGTATAACTTTTTCATTAATGTTATAGGTTTTATTATCAATAATTGTTTCAAGAATATTAAATTCGGGTTTTTCATATTTTCTAGTCATGCGTTCACAAAGCGTTAAATAAGAATGCATAATTCTTGCAAACCCATTATCCTCTAGAGACTCATGTTCATACGCCTCTTTCAGGATTTTTATACCTAAATGTATTGGAGCAATTTGTGCTCTAAGCCCCTCTAACATATAATATGTATAATTAGTACTTAAATCACAGTTCATCATAATTTATCCCCAAATCTAAAAATAATTAATATAATCATTTAGTTTAACATCAAAAATTTCTTTAGTAACATTAATTTTAGGGTTCACAACTTAAATTTTTATAAATGCGTGATAATAATGGTCTATGAGACTGTTAACAAAATAGCTTTAATATAAATAATATTTATTTTTTCTTCTTGTTTTGATTAGGAATTTTATTTACGTGGTCATTAATATTAAACCAAGTACTATCATTTACTTTCTGTTTTTTATAGAATGTATCAATATTATTTATATAATTTTCAAAATCTTTATTCTCTTCTGCTAACCTATTAGCCATATTCCAATCTATTTCCGGTCTTTCTCTAGCAGGAATTGATATTTTACTATCTTCAGGATTTTCTATATCTACTAAAATAAATCCTATACCATGCCTAGTACATAGCATTTCAAGTTCATGCCTGGTATCATTTTGTCTACTTTCAATTAAATCAGCAGCAACTAAATAGCCATAATGTGCCCATGAGGAATTTGATAAAGCCTGAAAAAAATATTCTCGTAAATTACTACGGTTGATTTTTGTTTTTGCTTCAAAAGACCAAAGTCGTGCTTGTTTTCCTGCATAATATTTAGCACAATCTTTAATTAGTAATCCCCATTTTTCATTAAGAACCTCCATACCTACCCAATCTGGATGTAACCACTTATTACCTTTAGTTCCTTGTTTATTTGAAGAAAAATTATGCTTAATAGGCATATTATGAATCTTCAATTTGTTTTGAAGATATAATGCAAGTGTATCACATACTTGCTCTTCGGTTATTTTATCTTCTTTATTTGCATTTATTTTAGGTTCTGTGGCTTGTTCATTATTGACATAGTAATCAGGGTTTTGCGAATAATAAAATTTTAGCTTAGGTTTTAGCTCCATTCTAATATTAGGTTCTTGTCTTCGTTCAGCAGAAAGCTTACTACTACTAATTTCCCCTGCATAAATTCCTATAATTTCCTTATCTTTTTCTTCTTGAGTCTTTGCTTCTAACAATCTCTTATTTGTACTTGCATTTGCTTTGAGTCTTGCTTCTTCAATGTGATTTTCTACAAGCCATTTTGCTATGCTATAAGGAGTAAATTTCTGCCCTTCATTTTCTTTTAAAAAACTAATGATAGCATTTTTGCGATCAAATTCCATATTAAATATACTAATAATTGAAACACTATAAAATATACCTGTTATTTTAAAAATTTCAACTTTAAATTATCAATCTTGATGATTTTATAAAGTATTATTTACATATTTTTCAAATTTAGAAAATAATATTTTAAAGTTACGAGTAGTAATATTTGCTACTTCTTTTGAGGTGATATTTTTGAGTTCGGCAACTTTCTCGACAACATATCTAACGAAAGCCGGTTCGTTTTGTTTGCCTCGCATAGGCGTAGGTGCTAAATAAGGAGTGTCGGTTTCAATCAATAATCTATCAAGCGGTACATATTTGACTATTTCTTGTAAATCAGTAGCATTCTTGAAAGTTATAATCCCTGACATCGAGATATATAAACCGATATCCAGCATTTTTGTTGCTAGATTTTTTGATGAGGTAAAACAATGGATTAGCCCGGGAAATTTACTATTACGCATTTCCGAGGTTAAGATATCTATTGTATCTTCGTCGGCTTCTCTTGTATGAACTATAATAGGGATATTAGTAGCGGCTGCAGCATGTATATGTGCTACAAACGAATCTTTTTGTAATTTTTTATCGTAAGGCTCGTGATAATAATCAAGCCCCGTTTCACCGATTCCGATAATTTTAGGGTGCTTAGTAAGCTTAATAATTACCTCAGCGTCTGAGCTCGGAAAGACGTAGTCTTGACGTGGCAATCTTTTCCAAGCTTCCTGAGATTGCCACAGCACTTGCAGTGCTTCGCAATGACTAATAGAAGAATTCACTTCACACGGATGCACTCCAACACTTGCAAAAACATTTTCATATTTTTCGGCTATTTCTAAAACAATAGGAAAATCTTCAAGCTTAGTACAGATAGTTTGCATATACTGCACATTATTTTCTAACGCTCTTTGAATGACGGAATCTAAATCCGTATCTTTAGTAAGTAAATTAAGATGACAATGTGAATCTATTAGCATATTATACTCTTAGTCAATGTGTCATACTGTGGAAAATCGTCATTGCGAGAAGAATTACGTAGTAATTCGACGAAGCAAGGAAGAAAAAAAATTCTGTAAATCAGAGTTTTTTTATTATTTTTTCTGGATTGCCACGTCTCTTCGCTCCTCGCAATGACGATTAGGTATCCATACAACAACGCCGGCTTGTCCACGGTATAACACATTATTCAAATCTTGGAAATATTATGGTAGGTTCTAAAATATCGCTACCCGCCCTTAAAGCATAATCACGTCCTAAATGCTTAAATAAACGCTCTTCTTTATTTACACCTAACTGATCAAGCATTTTATTTGCTGAATTCGGTATAAAAGGCAGAAGCATTATCGCAATATAGCGTAACACCTCTAGTAAAGTGTATAACACTTCTAGCATTTTATCCGGATCGGTTTTTTTCAAATTCCACGGTGCTTCACTATCAATATAGATATTTGCCTCTTCGGCTAAATTAATAATATTTTCAAGAATTTTATTAATCTCAGTTTTTTCCATCAATAAAATATTCTGCTCAGCAAATTTACTTGCGGTTTTTAAAATCGGTAGCTCATATATTTTATCTATAACATCTTGCGTAAGTAGCGGCACTTTGCCGTCATTATTCTTATACACAAAAGCTGTAGTACGCTGTAATAAATTACCTATCTTGTTTGATAGCTCGCTATTAATCCGGGTAATTAAATTACTACGAGCAAAATTACCGTCCGCACCAAAAGTTACTTCACGTATTAAAAAATACCTAACTTGATCAACACCGAATTCATCAATTAACTCAATTGGATCAATGGTATTACCAAGAGATTTAGAGATTTTCTGCCCCTCATTCGTCCACCAGCCATGAGCCATAATTGTTTTCGGCAGCGGAACTTCGGCAGCCATTAAGAAAGCCGGCCAATAAACCGCATGAAAACGTAAGATATCTTTACCGACTACATGCAAATCAGCCGGCCAAAATTTACCGTAATTACTTTGCTTGTCAGGATAACCGAGTGCCGAAATATAATTAGCAAGTGCATCAAGCCAAACATAAATCACGTGTTTTTCGTTATTCGGTACTTTTATACCCCAGTTAAAAGTAGTACGCGATACTGATAAATCTTTTAAACCTGATTTAACAAAGCTAATTACTTCGTTACGCCTTGATATAGGTCTGATAAAATCAGGATTTGCTTCATAAAACTCAAGCAATTTATCTTGCCATTTTGAAAGATTAAAGAAATAGCTTGGCTCTTTAACCCATTTAACAGGGGCACCTGTCGGTGCTAAACCGTCACTTGTAAGTTCCGACTCATCATAAAAAGCCTCATCTCGCACTGCATACCAGCCCTCATAAAATCCTTCATAAATAGTACCGTTATCTAGTAATTTCTGCCAAAAAATAGCGACTGCTTCTTTATGCCTGTTCTCTGTTGTTCTGATAAAATCATCATTGGAAATATTCATAGCATTCATCAGATGACGAAAACTTTCGGATGTCTGATCGGTAAATTTTTGTGGGTCGATATTTTTATTGATAGCTGCTTTTTCTACTTTCTGGCCGTGTTCGTCAGTCCCAGTTAAAAATATAACATCGAAACCTCGAAGTCGCATAAAACGAGCGATTACATCACTTGCAACGCTAGTATAAGCATGACCTATATGGGGAACATCGTTAACATAATATATAGGAGTCGTAACGTAGTAAGTGTTATTCATAAATGTTTTTTTATTAACTCATGTACTTCAACTGGACTTAAATCTGAAGCTTTAATTGTTTTTATTCTCTCAGGAAATCTATTACTTAATTCTTTAAAGCAATCATAGATTTTTTTATAAAAATCTATACCTCTTATGTCAAATTTATTACTCATATTTCGTGAATTAACTCTCTTAATAGCAGTATCCGGCTCTACGTCAATAAAAAACGTAATATCCGGCATAAGAGACGGCATTAAAGTTTTGTGCAGATTATAAACTAAATCTATACCGTTTTCTAGCTCTAATCCTTGATAACATGCAGTTGAATCAATAAACCTATCGCATATTACAATATATCCCTCTTGCAGAGCGGGCATAATCTTCCGTACCATATGATCATAACGTGCTGCCATAGCTTGTAATAGCTCGGACATGGGTAATAATTCTTCATGTACTAGAATTTCACGCATTTTTTCGGCTACAATAGTACCACCGACTTCACGAGTTAAAATAACGGGAGTATTTTGAGATTTTAAATATTCATAGAGCATTTGAGATTGAGTAGATTTGCCTATCCCTTCCCCTCCCTCAAATGTAATAAACTTTCCTTGTTTCAAATTATTCATTAATTACAATTACTTTAAGCTATAACTTTATAATCATATCTCTTAAAAAATTATTTACAAGGAAGATTACATACTTATATACTGCTGGTATTTCAAGAATTGAATTTTATTTTGATAGGCGAGTGAGCACAGCGTACACTATAATAGTACGTGAGCATCACGAGTCCTTGATAAAATGAAAGAACAATTCTTGAAAGATAAGTAGTATAATCCATTATAAATTTTAAATTATTAATAGATGAACAATTCATTAAGCAAAAGAGATATTTCTATCCTAATCGGTAATGCGATGGATCATTTTGATACCGCACTTTATGGGTTTCTTGCTCCGCTACTTGCTGGTATCTTCTTTCCGAATCATGATAAAATTGTCGCCTTAATACTTACTTATAGCGTTCTTGCCACCTCTTTATTTACACGTCCCATAGGCTCTTATTTTTTTGGCGTAATTGCTAAAAAATACGGCGGGATTTTTGCTTTATCTCATTCTCTAATCGGGGTTGCTTTAAGCACTGCTCTAATTGGTTTAATACCTTCACATGCACAAATAGGCTGGCTTGCACCGCTATTATTAGTTGTGCTTAAGACGTTGCAAGGAGTATATTCCGAGGGAGAATGTACTATTGCTAAATTATATATTCTAGAGAATAAAACCGAAACAAAAGCGTTTAAAGCTTCTTACCTTTATCAAACCTCTACTATGGTCGGTATTATTCTTGCTTCATTTATCAGCACTATAGTTTTAAATATAGAGTATAATGAATATTGGCGGTTATGTTTTATATTTGGTGGGGTTACAGCACTGATAGGTTACTTTTTAAGGAAAAGCAAGGATTACACATCATTGCGAACAACTAAAAGGAGCGTGGCAATCTCAGGAATTTTGTCTAAGATTGCTTCGTCAAAACTTACAGTTTATTCTTGCAATGACATAGCATCGTCACTATTATCCGACCTAACAACAATCTGGCATAACAAGCTAAATATCACACGAGTTATTTTTGTATCAGGTTTTTGGTATTTAACTTATATGATACCATTTGTATTGATGAATAGCTTTATTCCTCTTATTACTGATATATCTTTAGAAACAATGATGATTTTTAATACCGAGCTTACAATTTTTGATACATTTTTGATCCCAATAATTGGATATTTAACTAAAAAATTTCATTATCTTAAAATACTAAATGGTACTCTTATTTTAACGATTTTAACCATACTTCCTCTATGGTTCTTTTTAAATAATTCGTCTATATGGTATGTTAATTTTGTACGTATTTGGATCATAATACTCGGAGTTACTTTTTCAGTACCGTTAAATTGTTGGCTAAATGATTTATTTAAAACTGACTATAAATATATGCTAGTAGGTGTCGGGAATAGTATAGGTTCTTCACTAATTGGACGCCTTACCCCGTCAATCTGCCTAATGCTTTGGCATGTAACCGGCAGCTCTTTATCAATTGCGGTTTATATAACTGTAATCTCGATGATAACTTTATGGGCTGTTAGGGCGGGACGTTAATGAGATACCGCTTCTAAGTAAGCATCAGGAGTTACTCCTATAATGTCTGTTAGTTCTTTATAGCAATCCTCATTTACAAGTCTACAAAACTTAGGTACTTTATAAGATTCACAACCTGCTCTAATGTGTCCGGCGTACTCGATATCCATATAATTATTACGGATAATATGTATATATTCTTTAAATGCAGATTTATCTTTAGTGCCGTATTTGTCTGCTACTTTATCAAATATCATGCTATTCACATCTTCACGATTATAAACTTTCTGACTATTATACTCACTGCTACTCCAAAACTTTTTAGAATCAGTATACAAGCGATATTTCTCCCCTCTTGAAACCAAAGGGTCAGTAAATTTTTCTATAAAACACAAAAAATATGCTGAATAATAAAATTCTGCTGTTGGGTCTTTTATTAATGCTGCAAAAGATTTTTTATAAGTATTGTTTCTTAACATAGTTCATATCCTTTTTATTATTTAGAGTAATTGTACTAATAAAAAGTTAAAAAGTAAACTATTTTTTAATAAAATACTAAACTTAAAAGCAGTCCAACGTAATTATTAGCTCTGAACCTTGTCATGCAATTAACAGGTTCTTCAATGTCAAGAGTTACTACCTGCAATATCAGTAAAATTAAAGCAGCTAAAATAGGTAAATAGTCGATATTACATTTAGCTATATTTGTTGCTAGGATAAATAGCAATATAAATCCTATATACAACACATACAGCCAAAACTTATAATGCTTGTTCTCTAAATATATGCTTAAAGATTTCACTCCTATTTTCTTATCGTCTTTTATATCCATATATCCGTAAATCGTATCATAGCCGGTTGCCCAAAAACAGCATGCTAAATACATAATAATTGCTGCTAAATCAATTTTATCCTGAACTGCCGCATATGCTATTAACGCTCCTAATTTAAAGGTAACACCCAAAAAGATTTGCGGGAAGTAGGTAATACGTTTCATTAATGGGTATGTGCTAATCATTATTACCGCAAAAAAACCCGTATATACGGCTGTTTTACTTAAAAGCAGCAAAATACAAAGTGAGATAATGCTAAGAATTAAGAGTATAAAAACAGCATAAGAAATAGATAAAGCACCACTTGCTAAAGGTCGACCTTTAGTCCTTGCTACATACTTATCAAATTTTCTATCAAATATATCGTTAATAATACATCCACTACTCCTTGCAGTTATGCTACCTAGAATAAATAACGGCAATAAATGAGCTAATTCCGTGTTAGAAGGATTTGCAAGCAATAATCCAAATAAAGCAGGGAAAAAAACCAGCAAATAAGCTACCGGCTTATCCGCACGCATTAATTTTAAGGTAAGTAAAAGTTTGTTTGATGTCATTAATATTAAACTTTAAATTTAAATAAATGTAGCTATTTTATATGAATTAAGATAAAATACGCTGCAAGATAAAGCTACTAAATATTTTATGGTCAAAAAATTAAAGCATGATTCATTAGTAAAAACAGTAATGAGTGATCCAGTAGCAGCACAAGAATTTCTAGAATATTATTTACCTGATGATTTTAAGAACTTAGTAGATTTATCAAAAATAGTAGTAGAACAAGAAAGCTATATAGAGGAATCTTTAAACAAAAAATATAGTGATATAATATATAAAATTAGTACTAAGAGTAAAGAAGAAGCATTTGTATATGTGTTAATAGAAGCCCAATCAACAATTGATTATTGGACGGCTTTGCGGTTATGGAAATATACCTTATTGTTATGTGAAAGACATAAAAAAGGAAGAAGTAAATTACCGCTAGTTTATAATTTAGTTATTTACAATGGAAAAGAAGTTTATAATGCTCCAAGAAATTTGTGGAGTTTATTTACTGATAGTGTGATGGCAAAGAAATTAATGATGGAAGATTATCAGTTAGTCGATTTGCAAGCTATGTCAGATGATGAAATCGTCAAGAAAAAACATTTAGGTATGCTAGAATATATGATGAAGCATATCCATATGCGGGATATGATAAAACTATGGGAAAAGTTTTTAACAGAGTTTAAACATATTATAATACTAGATAAGGAAAGAGGTTATATTTACCTAAGATCATTCTTATGGTATACTAATGCAAAATTATCAAAACAAAAACAACCAGAATTAGTAGAAGTATTTACTAAGCATTTATCATCTAAAGATAAGGATACTATTATGAAAACTATCGCTGACACATATAGAGATGAAGGAAGACAAGAAGGTATACAAGAAGGCATTCAAGAAGCCAGAGGTGAATATAATAACTCAGTGAGTATAGCAAAAAGCATGTTTGCTCAGGGTTTTGAGATTCCTATTATTGCCAAAACTACCGGTTTTAAAGAAACTTTTATTCGTTCAATTGTAAAAAATTAATTAATCGTGCAAGCACCACTTGCACAAATTCTAAATCTCCAAATCATATCAATAGTAATAGCTCTATTGTCATAATCATATATAACCTTTATAATAAGATTCTTGAATCAACTATAAAATCTATGAAAGAATTTCCAAAAAATTACAATTTTACCGAAAATGAAAAAAAACGGCAGCAAATTTGGCAAGAGAAACAAATTTATGCTTATGATCCAAATATTTCAAAAGAAAACACTTATATAGTGGACACTCCGCCGCCGACTGTTTCAGGACAGCTACATATCGGGCATGTTTACAGCTATACGCAAACGGATTTTATCGTACGCTTTCAGCGTATGATGGGTAAGAATATCTTTTATCCTATGGGTTTTGACGATAACGGACTACCAACCGAAAGGCTTGTTGAAAAGCAGAAGCAGATCAAAGCTTATAATATGGGGAGAGATGAGTTTATAAAAATTTGTGAAGAGGTAGTAGCAAGTGAAGAAGAGAAATTTAGAAGCCTATTTAACCAAATAGCTTTATCGGTTGATTGGAGTTTAGAGTACCAAACTATCAGTCCGTTATCACGAAAAATATCACAAATGTCTTTTCTTGATTTAGTTAAGAAAGGCGAAATTTATCGTAATGATCAACCAATTTTATGGGATTCGGTAGATGGTACAGCTCTTGCCCAAGCTGATATTGAGGACAAGGAAAAAACCTCGTTCATGAATTATATAACTTTTAAAACCGAACAAGGATACCCGCTTACTATAGCAACTACAAGACCTGAATTATTGCCTGCTTGCGTAGCCGTATTCTATCACCCTGATGACAAGCGTTATAAGCATCTAGCAGGTAAATCAGCTATAACTCCGCTTTTTAATGGGAAAGTTCCGCTACTTGCCGATCCTTTAGTACAACAAGATAAAGGGACGGGACTGGTAATGTGCTGTACGTTTGGTGATCAAACGGATATTACTTGGTGGAAGACGCATAATTTACCTTTAAAAACTATTATTACTAAAAAGGGTACGATAGATTTCTCTCATGATATTGCTATAGACGGATTAAAAATTAAAGAAGCTCGAGCAAAAATAATAGATATTTTAAAAGAGCAAGAATTGCTTACTAAGCAAGAAGAGATAACTCATACCGTTAAATGTGCCGAGAGGTCAGGTGCACCTCTTGAGATATTAACCGTACCGCAATGGTTCGTTAAAACGATATCACATAAAGAAGCTCTACTTAAAAGAGCAAGTGAGTTAAACTGGCGTCCTAACAATATGAAAATTCGTTTAGAGAATTGGATTAATGCCATTAGCTGGGATTGGTGTATTAGTAGGCAGCGTTATTTTGGCGTACCCTTCCCTGTTTGGTACTCTAAAAGAGTAGGTGAAGAAGGAAAGATTTTATATGCCGATATTTCGCAGCTACCTGTCGATCCGTTAAAAGATTTACCTATTGGTTATAGTAAGGAGGAAGTAGAACCTGATTTTGATGTTATGGATACTTGGGCAACAAGCTCCGTTTCTCCTCAACTTTCCACTCATGGCATTTCTGATGATTTTGCTGTTAATAAAGATAGACATGATAAATTATTTCCGATGGATTTAAGACCTCAAGCACATGAAATTATTAGAACTTGGGCATTCTATACTATCTTAAAAGCTCATTTACACCAAAATACTCTACCGTGGAAAAATATCATGGTAAGCGGTTGGTGTTTAGCTGAAGATCGAAGCAAAATGTCAAAATCCAAAGGCAATGTTTTAGTTCCTGAAAAGCTGCTAGAACAATACGGTTCTGACGTGATACGTTATTGGTCGGCAAATTCAAAGCTAGGTGCTGATACTGCCTATTCTGAAGACGTTATGAAAAACGGCAAACGACTAGTCAATAAGCTTTGGAATGCTGCTAAATTTGTTTCTATACATTTTGAGAAATTAAAAGAGGAAGATAAACAAGCAAAGCTTTTAGATGTTAAAGAAAAAATCACTAACGAGTTTGATCAGTGGATGATTAATAAGCTAGTGGCGTTGGTTAAGCTAGCCACAAATGAGTTACAAAACTACGAATATGCAAATGCCATGCATCTGACGGAAAAATTCTTTTGGGCGATATTTTGTGATAATTATTTAGAAATAAGTAAAACAAGAAGCTATGACGAGGAGAGTAAAAATCCTAGCGGACAATATAGTAGCATATTAACTTTATATCATGTGATGCAAACTTTACTGAAACTATTTGCACCGTTCATGCCGCATATTACTGAAGAGTTATATCAGATATTATATAGTGAAAATTCTGTACACGAAAAAGGTAATTGGGTTAATTACGGTGACTTAAACTATAAAATCGACGCAAAAGGAGCAGAAGGACTGCTTGAAATCCTAGATATCGTCAGAAAATTCAAAGCTGAGAAAAATCTTTCTATTAAAGCTCCGATAAAATTGCTTGAAGTTAGCGGCATAGAATTATCTGCAGAATTAATAGAAGATTTAAAAAACGTCACATCGGCAGAAGAAATACAATTTGAGGACCAAGGTGATAAAATTAAAGTCAATGTTATCCTTTAAAAATATTATAGGCTTAATATTAATTATATTTGCCGGTATATTTTTTTATGCTTATATATTAGAACATGACTGGCGATATGTAACCTTAAGTGACGAACAAGTAAAAAAATATAGAATTAGCGAGGAAAAAGCTATTGCCCTTTATCAGTTAATGAAAGACACTCATGAGCTACTTGGTAAGAATAATATTAATTATTGGATAGAAGGCGGCACTCTGCTTGGAGCTGTTAGACATCAAGGTATAATTCCTTTTGACGATGATTTAGATATAGGGATAATGCACGAAGAAGAAATACACTTGCAGCAAATATTACCGCAATTTGAGCAACTCGGTTATACTGTTTCCTACGAGAGAGCTTATAATATATGCAAAAAAGCTTGTTTAGATATTTTTATTTTTCATAAAGAACAAAACAAATTTATATATACTAATTTAGCAGCTCGAGATAAGTATCCGAAGAGTTCATTTTATGATAATGAATTATATCCTTTAAAAAAATATAGATTCGGTAGTATAGAGGTTTATGGTCCCGCTGATCCTATAGGAAATCTAAATAGGCAATATCCAGAATGGGATAAGTATGCAGTGATAGAGCATTCCCATAGCTTACATTTACCTTTTTTATCGAATATCGAGAAAAAAACCAAATTTATACTAACGCAGGAATTGTTAAAACCGGCTCAGCCACTCGAACCACTAGAGGATAGAGTAACTTTTTAAAAAATATTATATTAACAGAGAAAATATAATTTAAGGTTCAAGGTGATAAAATTAAAGTTGATATTATCCTTTAAAAATATTTTACTCTTAATTCTTACTATTTTCGTCGGTGTATTGTGTTATGCTTATCTACTAGAACATAATTGGCGATATGTAACCCTAAGTGATGAACAAGTAAAAAAAATATAGGATTAGCGAGAAAAAAGCTATTGCCCTTTATCAGTTAATGAAAGATACTCATGAGCTACTTGGGAAGAATAATATTAATTATTGGATAGAAGGCGGCACTCTGCTTGGAGCCGTTAGACATCAAGGCATAATTCCTTTTGACGATGATTTAGATATCGGTATTATGCATGAAGACGAAATATTTCTGCAACAAATATTACCGCAATTTGAACAATTAGGATATCGTGTTCAACATCATAAAATTTATGTAATTTGCGGGGAGAGATGCTTAGATATTTTCGTATTTCATAAAGAAAATGATAAATTTGTTTATTCTAATCAGAGTATGCGTAATAAATATCCAAAGAGTTTATTTTATGATAATGAATTATATCCTTTAAAAAAATATAAATTCGGTAGTATAGAAGTATATGGTCCCTCTGAATATAAAGATTATTTGGATAGACAATATCCCGAATGGGAGAAATACGCAATAATATACAGCCCTCATAGCTTACATTTACCTTTTTTATCGAATATCGAGAAAAAAACCAAATTTATATTAACGCCGGAATTGTTAAAACCAGCTCAGCCACTCGGACCTCTAGAAGATAAAGTGAATATAGTCAATTCAGCTACATTTATTGGTATGTGCGAGGATATGGCTTATAATTAATGTCGAAATGGTCACATGATTTACATTTGACTAGATTACCTTTTTTACAAAAATTCATATCAAACAAATTGAGATAAGAAAGTAATAGCCGGTACTATCCATAAGCCCGGTTTATCAAAGCAAGAACCCGAAATAGCTTGTTTATTTTGAATCACTTGAAAACTAAACTTAGGTTTAAGTAATTCATGAAAATATTTTAAGCTTGAAGAAACGGTTGAGTCACTTACTTTTGCTTCCACTAAAATCCAAGGCTTCTCATCTTTTGTTATTACTAAATCGACTTCACGTTTTTGTTTATCACGAAGATAGTATAAACCAAAATCACCGAGTCCCGTTTCGTTCCAAAAATATACGGCTTTTAAAAGGTGAGAAGCTACAAGATTTTCAAATCTCGCTCCTATATCTTTTATTTGTGACCAGTCCCAAAGGTAATATTTAGGCTCTTTTATTAAGCTTTTTACAACATTTTTAGACCAAGGTTTGATCGCAAAACAATAATAATGCTTTTCTAGCAAAGATAGCCATCTTCTTATTGTTTGATCTGAAACTCTAACTTTATTAGCAAGGTTTGTATAGCTTATTAATGAACCGGCTTGCTCGTTTATAATACTAGCAAGCAATTCTAATGCATAAATATTATTTATATCTTCAGTATTTCTTACATCTTCTCTAAATAACTGCTCGAATCTTTGATTACTCCATATTCTATGAAATGTAGCCGTTGCTTTTAAATAGCTTTCTGCAAACCCTCCAAAATTTATTAGAGCTTCAAATTCATCTATAGTGATATTTTTGGGGCTTTTTATATAATCAATATTATTATCAAAATTTTTAGCTATTTCAGATACCGATAACGGATGCACGGTTAAATTTATATAACGCCCCATTAGGCTATCGCCGCCTTTTTTATATATATTTAATTTGGCACTACCTGTTATAATAAATTCAATATCTTCTCCGAATTTATCATAAAACCCTTTTACAAGATTTTTCCAATCTTTATATTTATGAATTTCATCTAATATTAAGCACGGTTTCTTATCGGATACGGTAGATAGTAGACTTTCAAAAAGCTCAGCATGTTTGTTTAAGATTTTATTTCTATCTTCTAGATAGTCCCAATTTAGGTAAATTGAATTGGGATTAGGCTTGATTACTTGTTTTGATATTGTAGTTTTTCCTACCTGTCTTGCTCCGCTTATAAATACAAGCTTACCATAGTTTGTTAGATATTCTTCAACTTGCTTTTTATATAACCTATCCATTATAATATCTCTATAAGTATTGCCAACATAAGACTTTTTTATGTCATTCTTGCTTTCGCGGGGCTTTGTTGTATGGATCGAAAAACCTACTCGATTTCATCCCCGCTTTTAGCTAGGAATGATATACAAGTCTGCTGGTAATGCCATAAGTTTATAAAAATATTATAAGTAAATGTCGAAATGGTCAAGACTATTCCGATATTTATAACGAAATGGTCACATAAATTACAAAACATATGCCTTATTTATTACCGGTTACCGCAACTACGATAGTTATTTTATTAGCTTTAATAATTTGGTTTTATGTGAAAACTAAAACCTTAAAAACGCAGCTACAATTCTTATCGGAGCAGAATTTAGAAATTAACAATAATAACCAATTATTGAACCAAGAAAAAATAGGATATTTACAGAAAATTGAGCAATTGAAGTGCAAAGTAGAATATCAAGAGCAAACTATTAAGGATTCAGAAAAAATAAGAGAGGAGTCATTTTCATCAGCAAAAGCTGCTTTATTTGACCTTGGGAAAGATTTATCCAAGCAATTAATAGAGATACATAAAATGGAAAACAATGCAGCAAGAGAGTTAGCCGAGAAAAATATCGCTACTGCTTCCGGAAAGTTTAATAGTGAGTTTGAGCGGTTGATTACGATGGTAGGAGCGTTAAATAAAGATATAGAACAATCGAAAGGCACGGTTGATTTGATAAAACAGTCGCTACTTTCTCCAATCGGTGCGGGGCTGCTTGCTGAAATTACGCTTGAGAATATTCTAAAATCTTCGGGCTTACGTCCTAATTTAGATTTCATTATGCAATACGGCTTAACTACGCTCGACAGTGGAAAGTTAAGACCCGACGCTCTTATTTTTCTTCCTTCCGGTAATTTAATGGTTATTGATTCTAAAGCTTCAAAGTTTCTAGTTGATGAGCAGGATAATAGCGGGAATCTTAGCAAAACTATGAATTATCATTTAAAATCTCTAGCTAATAAAGACTATGCCGAAAATATTTTAACTAATCTAAACAAAAAGGATCAGAGCTTTAACAATGTTATTACTTTAATGTTTTTACCAACTGAACAAGCGGTCGAAAAAGTCATTGCAGCCGACCCTGAATTTTTACAAAAAGCTTGGAGCTGTAATATCTTTCCCGTAGGACCTGCCGGGCTTATGAATATGCTATCATTTGCAAAATTTCAAATTACCGATCATCGTCGTTCAGAAAATTATAAGGTAATTATTGAAGAAGTAAGAAAATTACTAAGCTCTATCGGTACTATGGCTGATTATTCTCAAAAAATCGGTAATAACCTGCATAATATGGTTACTAATTACGATAAATTTGCCGCCTCGTTTAATCGTAATTTTATGTCGAGAGTTAAGAACATTCACAAACTCGGCATTGATTCAGGAAATAAAGCCATGCCAGCAGCATTAGAGCGTTATCAAATCGTTTCTTCTAAATCTGAGATTATCGAAGTAGAAGCAGAAAATCCACCACAAATAGAAGAAAAATTATAGAGGTATACTATAACCTTACCTATAATGCTCATAACGAATAATTTGTGTCGGATTCATAAATATCCTTGCATTATGCTTAGAACGCATACACTCATGTAGATACACATGCTCGCAATCTTCTTTTATAGAATCGTAAAAGCAGTTTTCAAAGAATTTTCTTTTATATATGGCAAGACTATTAAAACACGAATTTACCGGTAGTAAATCTGAATCCGGAGGATATATTTTCTGCATTAAAGCAAGGTTTTCCGTATCAAAATAACTCTTGCCGGTTTTTAGGTTATACTCATACGGTGTATAGGAAAATTCTTCATTACGAAAGGCAAAAGCATCATACATTTGTCCTTTGGAGTTAAATATTCCATTTGAGCATACAACATCCCAACGATCAATTTTGCTAAAACTGTCTAATATTCCCCTAATATCAATACCGTAACCTATATCCATATCAAGAATAATTACTATATCAAACTCATCAAATTCACTTGTATTTAAAATTTCTAGATATTTATTCCTAATATCCGCTAGGAACTTTATAGAAGGTCTTTTTTGGTTAAAAAAGTCCTGTGATATAATTTTTACTTTATGATTTATTAACTGCCACAAGTTTAGCATTAATTTTGTAGAATCGGTAGAATCATTTTCAAAAATTATTATTCTGTAATCTGAAAAAAACTGTCCTATATATTCTATATGACGCATTGCGTTTGGTAAATGAGGTACATTACTCCTTGTAATGCCGGCAAAAACAACCTTATGTTTACTCATCTCCAACTTACCGGTCTGCAGGTTTTCATCACTAATAACATCCAGTTTAGTAATTTTTTCTACAGGTAAAAATCTATAATAAAAAAAACGGATAAATGAAGAGTCGTACACATTTATTGTTCCCCAAATAATCATAAAAATTATAAGTATAACTTTATACACTCTCTGCCCCCCTAATTCTCCCGGCTTACAATATTATTATGCATATTAGCTACGTTTGTAAGGATTTGTTCCATAGTAAATTTATCGAGATAAATCTGATGAGCTTTTTTTGCCTTTTCATAAGCTTCTTCAGGATGAGACTTAATCCATTCTAAATGTTGATTTATTTGAGAGTATATTTCCTCAGGAGATTTGTTTAAAGTTTCTATATATAGTATATTATCACCAAAAGTTTCTTTTGCCCACGGCATTTCATCAACAATTACCAATGCTGAAGAACTAACAAGTTCTAAAACTCGTCCGGAAGGAAAGTTTTCCATAATATGATCTTCCGAATGCAATGCTAAACCAATACCGCTTTTTCTTATTGTATCAACAAATAACTGATCGTTATAAGGTATAAATCCTCTATAGGAATTAAGCAGTAACCAACCTGATCTAGGACCATACATGTCTACATCCTTACGTTTATCAAGTAGTTTATATAACTTTTTATATTTGAGACCAGAGCGAGTATTATCCCAATTATAACCACACATAAATAACCTCGAATAATTAATTTTAATAAACTCTGTTTTAGGTCGTGAAAACTTGAAATCAATTATAGGTATGGAAATATCTTCATAATATTGATTAATTTTTTTAAAATCCGTAACAGCAAGCAATCCATCAGATTTAATAGGTTTAGGACAATAATAGGGAACCAAAGCAATGTCTATCAAATATTTAGCATTATTTCTCAGACAAGGAAAATGTAAAATAAAATAGTGTCTAATATCCCCAACCTTACCAAAATCAGCTGCGGATATAGTAAAATCAGGATTAAATTGTCTAACTATACTATACATTCTAAAAATATCTATCGGATGCATATTAGTGCTTATTGAAATAAATAATGATTCCCACCCAAGATTATTCGCTGCTTGCTGTATCCTCATACAGGCCAAACGATCATGTCTGCATAGTATTGCAATTCTGTAAGGAACATTTGGATTTTTAGGAAGCTGTACGGTATAATTGTACTTTTCTAACTGTTTCTGTAATGAAAGGGACGAAAAATTATAATAAAGCCCCTGATATAGATCCTTGCGATATATACCATTTTTTCCTAGATCATAAATTTCTAATAACAAATATATTGGTAAAATTACTGCTAATAATATAAATGGA
Organism: Rickettsia tillamookensis; assembly: GCF_016743795.2. NCBI lineage: Bacteria > Pseudomonadati > Pseudomonadota > Alphaproteobacteria > Rickettsiales > Rickettsiaceae > Rickettsia > Rickettsia tillamookensis. The sequence continues at coordinate 1,137,331 of NZ_CP060138.2, forward strand.
AAAATTAACACAAGTTTCGATTTATTTTTAATACGCATAAATACTCTAAAAAAAGAAATTAGTAATATTATAATTTTTTATACTAGATTCTGTCTACTTTTAATAGAATAATCATAATTAATCAAATATCCACAGAACCTAGACATGGTACTTCTTCTGTAGCATCAATATCAATAACTGTATCATCGTTTGTGCCTGAGGCAATTTTATTAAGCCAAGTAAGGGTAGTAGCGGTTTTCTCAGCAATATTTTTACCTGCACTACTAATTGCCTTACCAACATTTAAATCCGATATAGCAGTTGTTAAAACATCTATTAAAGTTGCAAGACTTAAGAATTTTAAATCTTTAATAGACTCAAACATTATTAAAGGTACTATCGCTACAGTCAATCTTGCCGCATCATTATAGTAAAACTTTTGAAAAAACACATCATTAGTTAATTTTTCGCCGGTGATATTTTCTATAACTTTATTGCCACAATATGTTGATACTAATAAAGAAGCAAGACGCATTAATTTAACAGAAGTAGAGGCATAAAACATTGGATCTTCATAAAATTCTAATTCTGGATTACGAAAATAAAAACAGATATAATCTAAAATCAGTGTGGCTATTGCCGAACACATAGCAGTACTCTTCCATACATGATAGGCACTAATGTCTGGTTCAATATTGTTAAAATCTATATCTTGATTGGTAAGTTTATTATATATTGCCTGAAGTTTTATTTGCGTATTCTTATCTTTTTCAGAATGTTTATATAATAACTGAAAATATGGTTTAATTTCTTCAGCTGTAAATTTCTTATTCTCAATTAAAGCCGGTACAATTTTATCATGCAAAAATTTAATTAATTTATTTTGCATAAAATTTGTAACTTTACTTTGTTCTTCTACTACTCCTGCAGCTGCAGACCATCGTAAAGCCGTATATACAATTATACGATTAATAATATCATTATTTAATAAATCGGGCTGTAACCCTAAATTAGCAGCATATCTAAAACAAATCGCAGTTGTATTTACGGCATCATTAGCAAAGCTTGGAGTGTGATCAAATAAAAATTTAATATCTTCAGCATTTTCATTGTCATTGTTATTTTCTAATGCTTGAAACATATTATTATTAATCTCTTTAGTTTGTCTATTTGATAAGACCGTACCTGGAAAAGATAATAAAATTTGTAGCATCGCAAGGCTAGTGGTCGGTAAAGCACATAACTCATACCAAGGATCCTCTTCATCAATTACATACGAACGTAAAGCAATTACACCGGCTATAAGAGCAGCATAAGTAGCTGCTATTTTACCTGAATGGTTGCTAACTAAATCTGATTTTTCAGTTAACCAAGAAGCAATTTTATGATCTTCATTATATTTATCAGTAGCTTTTTCTATTCTAGTAAGACTTTGCTCTAATGAATTAAGATAATTTGCAAAATTTAAATAAGCTTTTTTTACTATATTAAACTCAGCTTCATAAGAGGAAGATACATTTAAAGTATTTGTAAGTAATATTGCTTTAGCTATATAGCGATATAAAAAATACTCTCTCGTCAGAGGATATGCCATAGCATCGATTTCTTTGGCTGCTTTAATCAAGTTTTCAGATTGATCTAAATTATTTTTTAAAAATACTTGGGCTTTAGTAACAAGGATGCTAAACTCTAGTAAATTTATATCCCCTATATTATCTAGCATAGAATCAATGATATTCTTGTTTTCTACTCCTATTAGCTCCTGTAGCTTCATACATAAAAAATGATCTCGATTATTTATCTCTTCAAAACAATTGCTCCATTGAGAATGACCTATATTCTCATCTTGATACTTTCCGGTAGCAGCTACTTTACTTAACATTGTTTCTAAATATTGAGTATAAATAAAACTTTGATCGAGTAGCGTTAAATCTTTAAAATTTTTATCACAGAACCATATTTTCAATACCTCACCTAAATTAAAACTAGCAAGTGCTGTAGTAGTTTTCCATAATCTTACGCCTAAATTTGATATATCATTATAATATTTTATTATTACTTCTAGTTTATTACTCATAATTTCAATTAAATAAATATTAAAGTTAAAATAAAAAATATAAAAATCTCTTAATATTTATTCAAATCTTTTATATGTAATTATTTATAATTTTTAATTATTTTATTATGAGATAACATTAAAATCACACACGGGCAACGCCGATTTATGATAAGAGAGAAGAGTATTGGGGTACAAAAATTTTTAACTAAAAAATAATAGTTATGTACATAACATATCCTTTTTTATCTTCTATTTGCAACAGGATTTGATTAATGATATAAAAAATGTCAGTACCTAAATCGTCTATATTATAATGAGAATACTAGTAACAGGAGCTAACGGCTTTATTGGATCATATATTACCGCTGAATTATTAAAGAATAATTATGAAGTAATATGCTGTGTTAGAGATGTTGAATCTACCAGGAAAAAATTCCCTACTGCAGAAGTGATATATTGTGATTTTAATATAGACCTAACCCCACAAAGCTGGATAAATAGATTAAATAACATAGATATAGTTATTAATGTATCAGGTATATTAACGTCTAGTCATGCTAATAATATTGAAAATGTTCATGTCAATGGTCCAAAGGCTCTATTTAAGGCTTGCACCCTTACTAATGTAAAAAGAATTATTCATATTTCAGCTCTTGGAATAGATGAGGAAAAAAATACAGCTTATGCTTTAACTAAAAAAGCAACTGAAGCATATTTACAAACATTAGAAAATATAGATTGGGTAATTTTACAGCCATCTCTTGTTTACGCAAGCGGTTGTTACGGTGGTACCTCACTATTTAGGGCTCTTGCAACATTACCGTATTTTATTCCTTTAATAGGCGATGGTTTACAACAATTTCAACCTATTCATATTGATGATTTAACGAAAGTAATTATTCACTGTATAGAAAGGGAAGGAAAAATCCACAAATTATTAAAAATAGTTGGACCAGACATAATTACCATGAAGGATATCTTGCTTGGATTTAGAAGATGGCTTGGAGTTAATCCTGGAAGACTAATTAAAATTCCTCTAATATTCATTAAAATAGCAGCTAAATTAGGGGATTTTCTAAAAATAGGACCTATTAATTCTACTGCGTATAATATGTTACTTCAACCTAATATTGCTGATAAAAAAGATTTTATCGATTTTACTTCTATAATCCCTAGAAACTTGCAACAAGGTCTTGCAACCGAACCTTTAACCGTACAATCCATATGGCACGCTAGGCTCTATTTTTTAAAACCTATAATAAAAATTGTCTTAGGGCTATTTTGGATAATGACAGGAATTATTTCAAGCATTTTTGCTTATGATGCTAGTATGCAAATTATAATATCACTAGGATTTGACAAACAAATAGCACCTTATATATTATATGGAAGTTGCTTTACAGATATTATTCTTGGAATTCTACTAATTATCAAAAATAAAATAAGTAAGATATGTAGTTTACAAATTTTATTAATATTAGCTTATACTCTACTATTAACATATCTTAAGCCAATATTATGGCTAGATCCGCTTGGTCCGATATTTAAAAATATTCCAATAATATTACTTACTTTAGTATTAATGGCTATAGAACGAGATAAATAATGGATTATCTTTTTATAAAAACTATTCATATTATTAGCTCTACCATTTTATTTGGTACTGGAATCGGTACTGCTTTTTTTATGTGGTGGGCAAATAAAACCGGCGACTTGAATGCAAAGGCATACGCAGCTCGCACTACAGTTATAGCTGATCTTCTTTTTACTACTCCAACTGTGATAATTCAACCAGTTAGCGGCATAATATTAGTAAATATGCTTGGCTATAATTATTCTGATTTATGGCTTATCTTAACTTATATCGGATACATAATCGCCGGTAGTTGTTGGCTTCCGGTGGTATGGATTCAAATTCAACTACGAAATATGGCATTTGAAGCATTAAAACAGCGAACTCCCCTACCGGAAAAATATTATAAATTATTTAAATTATGGTTCTACCTAGGCTGGCCAGCATTTATCAGTTTGATTATTATTTTTTTCTTAATGGTATTTAAACCATTATAACATTAGTTTAGGATAAATTTTATCCTAAATTAGTGTTGTCCTATGGTCAAGCCGGTGTTGTTGCATGGCTCGTTTATGTCATTCCCGCGTGGCATTGTTGCGTAGATATCAAAACCGTCATTGCGAGGAGCGAAGCGACGTGGCAATCCAGAAAAATAATAAAAAAATTCTGATTTACGCAATTTTTTACTGGATTGCTTCGTCGAATTACTATGTAATTCTTCTCGCAATGACGGGAAAACCGAGCCATGCAACAACGCCGGTCAAGCCACGTGATGACACCGAATGCGTTTTTCGATACACGCAGGCAAGCCCGTAAGAATTACATAGAGAGGAAACAATATTTACGCCGGTATATCTTCAATAATCGGTTGTTTTTTGTTTGATTTTGTAGAAATGAGAGAGGTCATTATCGGTTCTACTAAGCCGTTAACTACCTCTTTTGTAATAGTAACGCGTTGTTTCTTTAGCTCAGCAACTTTATACATACTATCAAGCAAAAGATGTTCAAGTATTGAACGAAGTCCCCTTGCTCCCGTCTTTTTAGCTAGAGCTTTTTCGGCAATGGCTTCTAAAGCTGAATCGTCAATTACAAGCTCAGCATCATCAAGCTCGAATTGTTTCTGATATTGCTTTACTATGGCGTTTTTAGGCTTAGTTAGAATTGTAATTAAAGCTTCTTTATCTAACTCGTCTAAAGTCGTAACGATAGGTAACCTACCGATAAACTCCGGAATTAAGCCGAATTTAGTTAAATCTTCGATTTCTAGAGATTTAAGAATCTCACTATTATTTTTCTCTTTATCAATATTTACGTTAGCCGCAAAACCTATAGAACTATGATTAGTTCTTGCGGTTATAATGCTATCAATCCCCATAAAAGCACCACCGCAAATAAATAAGATATTTGAAGTATCTAACTGTACGAAATCTTGTTGCGGGTGTTTCCTACCGCCTTGAGGAGGCACGGAAGCAACTGTTCCTTCCATAATTTTAAGTAGTGCCTGCTGTACGCCTTCTCCTGACACATCTCTAGTAATGGAAGGGTTTTCCGATTTACGGGCAATTTTATCAACTTCATCAATATAAATTATGCCTTTTTGTGCTTTCGCTATATTAAACTCAGCTGCTATCAATAAACGTAGTAATATATTCTCAACATCTTCACCGACATAACCGGCTTCCGTTAAAGAAGTAGCATCTGCCATAGTAAAAGGTACGTCTAGAATTTTAGCAAGCGTTTGAGCAAGTAAAGTTTTTCCTGAGCCGGTAGGACCAATTAGTAAAATATTCGACTTATTAAGCTCAACGTCATTATTGCCGGATTGTACATATTCAAGTCTCTTATAATGGTTATAAACCGCTACTGCTAAAATCTTTTTAGCTTGGTCTTGCCCAACTACATAATCGTTTAGAATTGCACATATTTTTTGCGGCGTTGGAATTGAAGAAGTAATTTGCTTTAACTCAACTTTACTTTCTTCTTTCATAATATCCGTACATAAATCTATACATTCATCACAAATAAATACCGCAGGACCTGCTATTAGTTTTTTTACTTCATGTTGTTTTTTACTACAAAACGAACAAATCAATTCTTTTTTATCAGCTTCTACTACCATTAACTTTCTTTTTTATGTTTATTTTAATAGTTCTTATTATCGTCATTGCGAGGAAAAACTATAAGTTTTGACGAAGCAATCTCAGGAGTATTATTTTATGAGATTGCTACGCTCCTTGCAGTCGCTCGCAATGACGGTCAACAACACCCTATACAATCCTACCATACATATAATAATCTTTATGCTCATTTGCAACTATTTCGTATTTTTTAAGGATTCCCTCCCTAGCAAAACCACATCTCTCAAGAAGATTAATTGAACGAAAATTATCAGTAATTACTGTTGCCTGTACTCTTATAATACCAATATAATCAGCAAATTTTAATATATTTTTTATAGATTTTAACATCATACCTTGACCCCAAAAACTAGGATCTAGATCATAGCTTATTTCTGCTCTATGATGCTCTAGATTTATTATATTAAACCCTGCTGTACCTATCAATTTATTATCGTCTTTAAGGGCAATTCCCCAATAAAAGCTTCTATGATTTTTATATAAACTAGACCAATAACGTATTTCTTCTCTAGCTTCTTCTAAGTCTTTAGGTCTATTACTATCAGTTATATAAATAGCCATTTCTGACTTACTCATATAATTAAAATAATCTTGTGCATCATCTTCGACTAACGCACGTAAAACTATATCGTTTAAATCAAGTGCAGGAAAAGGAGCATATAAATATTCTCTATTTATCATACATAATTAATCGGGTCTTGTACATTATTCTTTTTAAAAGCATCGAGTCTTATCATGCAAGCAAGGCAATTACCACAAGATAAATCATCCTCCGTAGGGTCGTAACATGAAATTGTATTTTTATAATCTACTCCAAGCTCCAGCCCTGTTTTAATTATTTGCTCTTTTGTCATATCAATTAAAGGAGTATGAATGGTAATTCTGTTTCCTATATTGGTTGCCAAATTCGCCATTTCTTCAAAAGATTTAATATATTCAGGACGACAATCAGGGTAATTTGCCGAATCGCTTGTATGCACGCCTATAAAAATGTCTTTTGCTCCTATTACTTCTGCATACCCTAGTGCATAACTTAAAAATATCGTATTACGAGCAGGCACGTAAGTAACCGGCACATCTTCAGGTAGTTCGTTTACATCGTGATAATGCGGAACATCTATATTATTATCGGTTAAAGCAGAACCGCCGAAAGCTCGTAAATCTATACCAACAATCTTATGCTGCTTGACGTTATATTCTTTTATAAGCTCCTTAACTTTCCGAAGTTCTGCATTATTACGTTGTCCGTAATTAAAACTCATAGCATGAATTTCATACCCCATTTCTCTTGCTATTGCAAGAACCGTAGCAGAATCTGCCCCGCCGCTAACTAGAATAACTGCTTTTTTTTCTTCTTTCATTTATATATACTAATTACTTATAAAAATAATTATAATATAATTAAATAGAAATTATATAGAAATTTTTATGACTATGAAAATATTACCTAAAGAACAAGCTACTACTAAAAACAAAGACATTTTTTTAATTAAAAAAGAAAAAAACTTTAATCCAAAAGATATAAAATTAATACAACAATTATCAGGTAAGAGTACATCAACATGTCTACCGATGAAATAATGAAATTAACACGAGGTGAGTTCGTATAAATAGATTCGGCGTCATTGCGAGCGACTAAAAGGAGCGTGGCAATCTCGTCAAGTATCCTGAAATTGCTTCGTCAATTACTTCGTAATTTCCTCGTAATGACATTAAAATAGTCATAAATATTCTTGACTAAATCCTTCTGATAATCTAAATTTACGTTGTTAATTTATGGCGGGTGTAGCTCAGTTGGTTAGAGCATCAGGTTGTGGTTCTGAGGGTCGCGGGTTCGAAACCCGTCACTCGCCCCATATTTTAGTTTTATTGCCGTCATTGCGAGGAGCGAAGCGACGCGGCAATCTAGTACAAACATCCTGAGATTGCCACGCTCCTTTTAGTCGCTCGCAATGACGTTTTTCTTATGGATATCAAACTTTTATATAGACTAGCTAAATATCTAAAGTTCTATAAAAAAGACTTGATCATCGTTATGATCTCTTTACTTAGCGTATCAGCTTCATTATTACTAATCGGTAGTGTTTTTAGAAATTTAGTTGATAACGGCTTAAGCCAAGATCATATTTTATCGGTTGATAAATCTATATTATATATTTGTTTATTAATTATAATTTTAAGTATTGCTAGTTTTTTCCGTTCATATTTTATCAATAATGTTGCTGAAAAGGCAGTTAATCAAATAAGAAAAGAAGCTTATAGTAATTTAATTAATTATGAAATTGAAGAGTTTGAAGAACTAAAAATCGGCGATATAATTTCACGCCTAACAAATGATATAGATCAAATATCTACTCTCATAGTTAATTTCTTATCTTTTTTTATTCGCAATTCAGTGATGCTAATTGGCGGCGTTACTTTAATGTTTTTTGAAAGCTTTAAACTCGCTTCTATAGTAATTATTACCATTCCTATCTTATTAATTCCTTTAATTAAATTCGGCAAGCATGTTAAGGCTTTATCTAAAAAAGCCTTGGAATCTAAATCACTTTTAGCATCGGATATTGATGAAACTTTTAATAATATTAGAGCTATCTATGCTTTTAACAATCAAACAAATAAAATTACCGATTTTGATACTAAACTACAAAACTATTTAACATACTGCAAAACCCGTTTAAAAATTCGTGCTTTATTCTTTGCGATTTCAATAGCAATTATATTTCTTGCAATTACTTTAGTTGTTTGGATTGGAGCTTCGGATATAGTTAAAGGGAATTTATCTGCCGGTCAAATTATCTCGTTTATTTATTATGCTATTATTGCCGGCTTTAGTAGCGGCGGTATTTTCGAACTATTAAGCGAAATACATTTGCCTGTTACAGCCCTTGAGAGAATAATTACAATTATAGATAAGACGCCTATAGCACATAATAATTATTTAGAATTAAATAATCTAGGTCCAATCTCGATAGAATTTAAAAATGTTGATTTTACCTATCATTCAAGACCTAATTTAAGGATTATTAATAATATGTCTTTGAATATAAACGCCGATAAATTTATTGGTATTGTAGGTAAATCAGGCGGAGGTAAAAGTACCTTGATGCAGTTACTGTTGCGTTTTTACCGACAAGAAAGCGGCACTATCCTTATTAACAATCAAGATATAACTCTTTTAAATCCTACTGAAATTCGTAAATTAATTGCCTATGTTCCCCAAGAAGCTAACATTTTTTCCGGCACTATAAGGTCCAATATTATATTCGGTAATACGCAAGCAAGCGAAGACGAAATAAATGAGATAATAAAAATTACGGGAATAGAAGAATTTGCTGCTAAACTTCATGACGGTATCAATGCTAAAATCGGTGAGAGAGGAGTTAGATTATCAGGAGGACAAAAACAAAGGATAGCTATTGCTAGAGCATTATTACGTAAACCACAAATCTTACTTCTTGACGAAGCAATGAGTGCTTTAGATACGATGAGCGAACAGAAATTACTAGAATCTATAAAAGAAATAATGAAAGGGAAAATTATTATATCAATTGCCCATCGAATTAGTAGTATAGAATCAGCTGATTATATTTTAGTGATAGATAAAGGAGGAGTAGTCGCTGAAGGACCACATAATGATTTATCTAAAAACTCAGAAATCTATCGCAATATTTGTAGAGAACAGTTAACAGTATAAAGGGGCATGTCATTACTGCAAAAGTATTGCCTGCGTGGCTCGGTTTTCCGTCATTGCGAGAAGAATTACAAGGTAATTCGACGAAGCAATCTCAGGAGTTTGTTATTACTTCATGAGATTGCCGCCCTCCCTACGGTCGCTCGCAATGACGATTTGGTATCCACGCAATAATGCTGAGCTAGGAATGACAATAAAGTAGATAATTGATATATTTGTTACAATAAAAGCTCCGTAGTATAAAAAAATTTAAATATTAAATATAATTTAGCTTGAAAGCTGCCGTGGCTTTGTTATAATCGTAATTACAAAACAAAAAAGGTTTACAAAATGAAAAATTTATTAAAGATTTTATTAATTCTAGCTTTCGCAAGCCCAGTATTTGCTTCATCAATGCAAATGCCTGACCCAGCTTCAGTTACAACAACCCAAATACAAGCTATGAGTACTGACAATCAACAAGCTTGGGTTGCTAGTTTAACAGCAGATCAGTATAATATGCTAAGTCCTGATGTTCAAAAATGGGTAATGGAAAATACTACCGATGCTCAAAAACAAGCTTTAGGAATTAATCAGTAATATTTTAATTGATTTTTAAAATTGATAGGGGACTGTTAACAAAATAATTCTAATTGATAATTAAAAAGAATTTTTAGCGAAAATTAATAAGATTTTTGAAGGAATAGTTAATACTATTTCAAAAAAGTTTTATAATTTACAGCAAAAGTAAACTTAATTAGCTTTAAAATTTATTTTGTTAATAGTCCCATATGTTAGGAATAATTATTCTTAACATGTATCACTAAAAGTTTCTGCTTTCACTTCCTTTCAGTCTTCCTGTTATCGTGTCATGTATATACTCATTGATAAATAAAAATTGCTAGACGAGTATAAATATTCATTTATTCTTTCTTTAGTAAAATAATACATTGTCATTCCTGCGGAAGCAGGGCTCGGTTTTTCGTCATTGCGAACGAACATCGTTCGTGCGGCAATCCAGAAAAATTAGCAAAAAATGCTAATTTTAACATTTTTTTACTGGATTGCTTCGTCAATTACTACGTAATTTTCCTCGCAATGACGGAGTGGGATCCACGCAGCAACGCCTCGCAGGAATGACATTAGAGCCATACAACCACACTTTATTAAACTAACAATTACTTATGAAATTACTTATTACCGTAATCATCATGGAAATACTCGCTGGAGCGGAAATAGATTTATTCGTTCCAAGCTTCCCTGAAATACAAGATACATTCAACCTTTCAACTTTTATGACGGAACTACTACTCGGTGTAAATCTAACCGCTTATTGTATTACTTCGCTTATAGTCGGTAATTTAGGAGATAGGTACGGACGCAGACCGATTATTATACTCGGTTTACTGATTTTTAATCTTGGTAGTTTATTTTGTGTATTTGCAAATAATTATGAAGCTATATTATTTGGAAGATTTTTGCAAGGATGCGGGATATCATCGGTTGCAGTGCTAGTATATGTTGTTCTTGCCGATATTTATTCAGTACAAGAGCAGCAAAGATTAATGGGCATTTTAAACGGCACTATTGCCCTTTCTATGGCAATAGCACCGGTTATAGGTAGCTACGTCAATTTATTTTGGGGCTGGCGTGGTAATTTTGTTTTATTGCTTATAGTAGGTTTGATTAGTCTAATTCTTGGTATATTATTTATTCCGAAAAGAAAAGTTAATAAAAAAATACGTATTTCCTTAAAAGAATATATACCTATCTTCAAATCGCCAAAAGCTATATATTATATACTTACAATGATATTTCTTGCACAAGGATATTGGATATTTATTGGGATTGCTCCTATTTTATATATGCAAGATTTAGGTGTAACTTTAGAATATTTCGGACTTTATCAAGGAGCAATGGCGGCTCTATTCTCAATTATGAGCTTTTCAAGCGGTTATTGTTTTAAAAAATTCGGTATTAGAAATTGCTTCTATTTTGGAGTTATATTTATAATACTATTCCTACTAGGAAATAGCATATTAGTTATATATAATATTAATAATCCTTTAACTATAACAATAGTTACTTTATTATTATCTCTTGGCGTGATATATCCGATTAACATATTATGGCCATTGCTTTTAGAAGCTATTCCGGACGGTAAAGCTCGTATGACGGCTATGTTTACTGCGGCTAGATTGATTTTAACGGCATTTGGGCTGCAATTAGTAGGATTTTTATATAACGGTACTTTTACCCCTCTTGGCATTACTATATCCATTGTTACGCTATTTGGGTTAATAACATTACCTAAATTATTTAAGTACGATAAAGTCTTTGAGATTTCTGATAGAGTGTAGATAACATAACCGTCATAGCCTACTCTGTCACCCCGTGGCTTGACCACGGGGTCCAGAAATATAGCATAAAATACTAATAACTTTTTACTGGATCCCGTGGTCAAGCCACGGGATGACAATGAACAAAAATGATCAATAACAATTTTATTTTCAAGATAGCTTTCAGATATTTTAGAGCTAAGAAAAACGAAAAATTTGTTTCTATTATTTCTGCCTTTTCTTTAGTAGGCGTAATGATCGGCGTTGCAGCATTGATAGTAGTCATGTCTGTTATGAACGGTTTTCATATAGAGCTTACTAAAAATATTATCGGCTTAAACGGGGATATAGTGATAAATCGGCAAGGCGGTAGTATTGATAACTATGAAGAAATTAAAGCTAAACTCCTAAAACAAGATTATGTAAAGCATGTAACATTCATCGCTCACGGTCAAGCTTTGGCTCTTGGTAAAAGTAATAATAGCGGCGTGCTTGTTAAAGGTATGAAATTAAAGGATCTAAGTTTAAGAAATGAAATTTTTAAAAATGTAAATTTCGGTAGTTTTGATGATTTTCACGGCAAAAACGTAATAGCACTCGGAGAACAATTAGCAAGTAATTTAGGCGTAACAATTGGGGATAAGATTAGATTAATTTCACCAAATTCAGTTTCTACCGCCTTTGGCAGTATGCCAAGATCAAAAGAATTTAAAATTATCGCAATTTTCAATAGCGGTATGTATGATTATGATTTGACAACGATATTAATGCCGCTTACCGCAGCACAAAATTTCTTATCTCTCGGCGACGATATTAATTTAATCGAAATTAATAGTCTAGACCCCGATAAAGCTCTTGCATATTCATATAAAATACAATCATTATTAGGTCCAAACCTATACGTATTTAATTGGCAAACCTTAAATTCACAATTTTTAAGTGCCCTTGCTGTCGAGCGTACGGCTATGTTTACTATTCTATCTTTAATTATTACGGTTGCCGCCTTTAATATTATTTCAAGCTTATTTATGCTTGTTAAAGATAAAACTTCAGATATTGCAATTCTTAGAACTATGGGAGCAAGCACTAAACAAATAATGCTTATTTTTATCTATAACGGAATGTTTATAGGATTACTTGGCACAATACTAGGTGTAATCCTTGGTATTACTTTCTCTTATAATATTCAAACTATCAAGAATTATTTGGAGCGTATAACCGGTACTAAAATTTTCGAGGCAGCTATTTATTTTCTTTATAGTTTACCTTCAAAAGTAAGAGCTGAGGATATTATTTTAATTACCTCTTTATCTATAATATTGTGTTTTCTTGCGACAATTTATCCTTCTTATAGAGCCTCAAAATTAAATCCCGTGGATGCCCTAAGATATGAATAATACAGTCCTCATTCTAAAAAACATCTCAAAACATTACAGCCAAGGCAAAACTATTGTTAGAGTACTCGATGATCTTAATTTAACGGTTAATGATGGTGAATTAATCGCTATAATAGGTTCTTCAGGTAGCGGCAAATCGACTTTACTACATATTGCCGGCTTGCTTGATAAACCTACAAACGGTCAAGTCATCATACCAAATAGCAAGTATCAAAAATATCATCTCATTCGTCTTCATTATTTAGGTTTTATCTATCAACAACATCACTTACTTAAAGATTTTACCGCTCTTGAAAATGTTATTATGCCAAGGCTTATTAGCGGTCTGGATCAAAAAGAAGCAATAGAAGATGCAACAAAGATATTAGATGATTTAGGACTTGGGAAAAAACTCTATAATATGCCTGGAGAATTATCGGGAGGAGAACAGCAGCGAGTTGCTATAGCTCGGAGCTTAATTAATAAGCCGAAAATTATTTTAGCTGATGAACCGACAGGTAATTTAGACCCTAAAACCACAAATGAAGTATTTAATTTATTTTTAAAAGTAGCAAGAGAACAAAATACCGCAGTTATTATGGTAACACATAACCATGAGTTAGCACATAAAATGGATAAATTATATAAGCTAAAGCACGGATTATTAAATATAGCTTGATTTAAAGCTCAAAAATTTTAATAATTATATATAGATTCTGTGAAAATTTCTAAAAAGATTTAATTTTGGCTCTTTTTTGCTGCAAATTATAAGATTTTTTTGAAATATGAATAACATCCTATCAAAAATCTTATTAATTTTCGCTAAAAAATATCCCAAAATAGTCAATCAATTAGAAATTTTCACAGAACCTAATATTCTTTTAATAAAGGTTAGTAATGGCTGAGCCTATTATATTTACTCTTTTACTTGGCAATAAAGATCAGATATTAGAAAGAATAAACAATCAGGAAGCTCAAAATAAACTACCTATTATCCCGCTTCAAGTTAATAAAGAATCACATATATCCGATAAAGAACGTATTTTTTCGGAAATCTTAGAAAAATCCCGCAAAGAGGGCAAAACACCGATTTTTAACATTCAACTTAATAATAATGCAAAACCAATTTTTCGGGTACAAGATTTAATTAATTCACAAAATTTAAATATAAAAACTACTATTACTTTTGATCAATATAATTCATTAACCCAAAATCCTGAGCTAGAAGCTTATTGGAAGCAAATTATGGAAAAAGTTGATCATGTTTTTTTCACAAATGAAGCGGATCAAAATTTAGCTATAGCCGATGGTATAGTACCAAAAGATAAAACCACTACAATTACGGATATAAGTTTAGTAACATCTGTTTTTAACAATCTTGTATATGATCGTGAAATTGACCAGTTGCTCTCCAGTACGATACCTGACAAAGCAAAATTAGATAAACTAATAAAAACAGCTAAAAATCAAGGTGGTAGAGTAATTATAGAAACGTGGCCTATCTCTACGGATGAAGCAACGAATCTTATAACTGCTAAATTCGGTATTACCTCTGAAGATCAAATTTATGGATTGAAACTTGAAATTAATGAAATTTTAAAAGATCCAAATAACGCTGCTGAAAATTTTAAAAAATATGTATCACAAATATCTAGGCAATTTCAAAAAGATTTAGGTAAAGCTGAGGTAAATCCTATTGACTTTAATTTTAATACAAAGAAAGTTATGAAAGATAGAACTGAGGATATACAAAAAGAACAAACAACATCATATGAACCTCTACAAGAAAATCAACCACAACAGCAAGGTTTTTTTAGAAGAGTTTTTAACTATTTTAAAGATATAGTAACTAGTTTTAAAGAAACAATATTCGGCAAAAAAGAAGAACCTAAAACTCAAGAATCAACAACTCCAACTACGGAAGCAATGACGCAAGAACAGCAAGTAGCTGCTGCCCCTTCTATAACTCAACCGGAGCAACACATTTCTAAAAGCTCTCCGGTTATAGATTCAAGCTCGAGTCAAAAGCAGCAAGATAAGCCATTTGGTATGACGGAGCAAGACTATAAAGCGATGAGGGCTGCTAGTACTACTTTGCACCATGATAATCCAAGTAATAATATTAATATTAATGATTTTAAATATGATCTTTCACAAAAAGATCTCAATAACATAAAAAAACCTAAATATTGGTATACTGAAAATGATATTGTAAATATCTTGACAGCAGCGTTAGATGACAAAAAAGTTTCAATACAACCGGCCATAACTTTAGCAAATACAGTAGTTAAGGAAGAAATGCTTAGAGATCTTACTATAAAAGGTGAAGAGAAAGAAAGAGCCTTAGCAGAAATTCAAGAGACAAAAGCAATGTTTAAAGATGCTCCGGAAGTAGAACGAAACAACGTTTTAAAAGACCTTGAGGCTAGAGAAAAAATAATTACTCTACCGGGGATGCGGAACGTGCAAAACAGAGTAATGCACTATTAAAAGAAGCAGAATCCAAACAAAAAATTAACACGGATATTTTAAATAGAGCTACTAAAGATATACAAGAAAATGGGAAAGAATGTGCAGTGATACCGATAGAGATGGGTACCGGACATTGGTGTAACTTATTTATGACTCATAGTAAAGAAGATAATCAAACTATTATAACTTTTAATGATTCTTTCGGGCATCCTATAGGTAGTAATAATAATATATTACCTGATACAATAAATAAAGCATTTGAAAATAAAAGACCTCCGCTTGTTATTGATGAACAAATCAAGCAGCAAAATAATAATTTTGATTGTGGTCCTTATTCCGTAGAGACTATGATTAGAAAAGCTAACGGTCAGCCTATTCTTACTGAAAGTGAAGCACTAAATAAAGGACCAGAGTTAAGAGCAAAGCATGCACAGCTCGTTAGAAATAAACAGCAAGCTAGGGAAGTGACGAGTCAAGTCAAGGCGAATCCTTTACAACAATCAAGTAATAAATTTCAAAATATGATTAGTCAGAGAAAAAATGATTCATCGATAAGACGCTAGGTTCTTATGAGAAGAGATAATATATACTCGCCTCACTTTAAAAATTAGACCTATTCGAAAACTCACCTTATAGAGAAATTTGAAGGAGACACTTCAACTCGAACCGCAGCGTACACTTTAGCACGTGAGGATTCAAGTACCGGATCGACGTACAAATTACCTCTAGAAGTGAGTTTCCGAATAGGTCTATTAAAAAAACATTAGGCAAAATTTCTAATTCCTAATATAATTATTTATAGTTAATTTATATTTAACAAAAATGACTACCATACTTGTGATCGTTATTATAATAATGATTGCCTTATCTGCTTTATTTGCTGCTACCGAAACTGCTATTACCGCCTCCTCGCCGGGGAAGATTCATAAGCTTAAAATCGCCGGTAATAAGCGTGCTAAAACAGTTTTAGAGGTTCTTAAGAAAAAAGAAAAGGTCATAGGAACTTTACTAATAGGTAATAGTTTAATCAATACTGTTTGTACCACTATTGCTACTACTCTCTTTATTAGCTTTCTCGGAGATAACGGACCGTTAGTTGCTTCCGGCGTTATGGCTTTTATAATTATTGTTTTTGCCGAAGTAGTACCGAAAGCAATAGCCGTTGCTAAGCCTGAACAATTAGCATTAAAAATGGCTTCAACTATCGTAATATTTTTAAAGCTTTTCAAACCTATTAATATTGCTCTTGATTATATTACAAAAATATTTTGCTTCATATTTCGTATTAATTTAAATCCTCAAATATCAGGAACGGAAGAAGTAAGAGGCGTGATTGAGCATTACCACCAAGAAGGCGGAGTTTATAAATCCGATCGTAATATGCTCGGCGGGATATTAGATATACGTAATATGACGGTATCGGAAATTATGACTCACAGAAGTAGTATTATAGCCCTTAATATCGACCTACCTCATGAAGTGATAATTAAAACTTTATTATCGGGTGCTCATACACGTATACCTTTATGGCAAGATAATAGAGATAATATAATAGGGATTCTCAATCTAAAAGATTTACTTAAAGCATTATACGAAAATAATAATGATGCAAAAAAAGTTGATATTAATAAACTTCTAACTCCACCTTGGTTTATCCCTGAGAACGCACTTGTAGTAGACCAGCTACACGCATTTAGAGAACGTAACAATCATTTTGCTTGTGTTGTAGATGAATATGGTGATTTACAGGGAATTATTACTCTTGAAGATGTTATAGAAGAAATCGTAGGACCTATTACCGATGAACATGATAGACTTAATAATGAAATTATTAAGAAGTCTAATACCGAGTTCATTATAAAAGGAACTACGACTATTAGAGATATTAACCGAGAACTTGATTGGAATTTATCGGATGAGGATGCAAACACTATAGCAGGATTAATAATCCATAAAATTGCTAGAATTCCAAATCAAGGAGAGGTAATCGAAATATTTAACTTTAAAATAATAATTTTAAAGAAAATTGCCAATAAGATTGACAGTGTAAAAATTACTGTATTACCTACTACCGAGGAAACAATAAGCAGTGAGTGAAATCGGTAATTTTTTACTGCTAACAACGATGTGCTTAAGCGGGATGTCGATACTATTGTCATTCCCGCGTAGGCGGGAAGCCAGTATAACATATAAAAAATTAACTTCTTTAACAATAGTAAAATTATTTTTTCTAGATTCTCGCTTTCGCGGGAATGACATTTATTTCTACACAGCCGCTTTATGTTCTATACTTGCCTTTTTTGCCCTAGTCTATGCTTTTATTATTTCTGACTTTTCACTACAAAATGTTTTCTTAAATTCCAGTACTTTAAAACCTTTAATATATAAAATAGCCGGTAGTTGGTCGAGCCACGAAGGCTCAATGTTATTATGGTTTTGTTTATTACAAATCGTTAGTTGCTGTTATATATTTTTACTTGAAGATAACCGTCTTAAATTTTTATCTATTATTATTCTATCAGCCATACAACTATTTTTTAGCAGCTTTATTTATTTTACCTCCAACCCTTTTAATGTATTTTCTTTTGTACCTAAAGAGGGACTTGGCTTAAACCCTATGCTACAAGATATTGCTTTAAGCATCCATCCACCTCTGCTTTATTTAGGCTATGTCAGCTATGTAGTGCCTTTTACTATTGTTTGTACGAAGTTGGTATCATCCCGTGGCTTGTCCACGGGATCCAGCATAAAGCGAGATAAATCGAGCTTTTTGTATTTTTTATTACTAGATCCCGTGGACAAGCCACGGGATGACACGTTGCATCTCCTCAAAACATTTTCAAATATCGGTATTTTATTTACGACCATCGGAATTAGCCTAGGTTCTTGGTGGGCCTATAGAGAACTCGGCTGGGGTGGATTTTGGTTTTTCGATCCGGTAGAGAATATTTCACTATTTCCTTGGTTATCCGGAATTATGCTACATCATTCTATAATAGTTACTACCAAAACAAACCGTATAGTCCCCTTGCATAACTGGACGATAATCTTATCAATTGTTACTTTTTTGCTCGTAATATTTAGCACTTTTTTAGTACGATCAGGTTTTATTACCTCAATTCACTCTTTTGCATTCTCACCTGAGAGAGGAATATACTTACTTGGGATATTTTTGATTTTGAGTATTGGAAGTATAGGGTTGTATACTACAACGTCATTGCGAGGAGGTGCATTAGCATCGACGAAGCAATCTCAGGAAACTAGCCGAGATTGCTGCAGCCACTTTCGTGGCTTCGCAATGACGAATTGTGGAAACGGGATATTCTTAGGCAATATATCCTTCCTCCTTAGCCTTATCGTACTAATAGCCGCCACGCTTTATCCACCAATTTACTCTTTATTTGACGATAAACCAATTATTATTAATGAGACATTCTTCATTAATAATTTCATTATATTCGTTATCCCTATTCTTTGTACTATAGGATTATTTACTACCAGAAGCTCTATTAAAAAACATATTATAATTCTAATATTATCTCTAATAATTACTTATTTAATATCATTAAAATTAACATTTAGTGTTATATCGATTTTAACTATAATCGCATCCATATTTTTGATGCTTCATAATGTTCATTATCTTTTGATTAAAACTAATTATTTTAGAAACAGACTTAAAGCAAGTGCTGCTAGCATGATACTTGGGCATTTTGGTTTTGCACTAATTGCTTTTAGTATTACCCTGAACTCATTATTGCAAAGCGAAATGGATTTTACCGGCAGAGTAGGAACAAGTAAAACATTTAACGAATTTAAAGTAACATTGCAAAATATTAAGTTTGCTCAAGGTAAAAATTATTATAGACAAATCGCTGAATTTTGGCTTGAGGATAATAGCCGTAATATAACTATATTAAAGCCGGAAAATAGGCTTTATATAGTTGAGAAGAGCTTATCGCAAGAAAGTGATATATATTCTTACTTATTATATGATCTTTATGCAGTTTTAAGTAATATAGACGGCGATATAATTCATGCTAAAATATATTATAAGCCAATGATGAGCTTTATTTGGCTTGGAATTATTCTTACCGCTTTCGGCTTTTTTATTGCACTAATCAGAAAAAATTCTAGCTAATTTGAACCATCACATTTAAGGTTTAAAATTTTTATACTATTCGGATGATCAGCTCCAAATTTTTCTATCTGATTATTACGGAATTTTTCATACCAAAATTTCTTAGGTAAAGTACAGCTAGCTTTAGCGGCTACAAAATACATATTACTTATTTCATACACATTTTTCATATTTTCTTTATAGTTATTCCAATATATATTTTCAGCAGTAGCATAAGCATCTACCGCCTCCTCATTTTGATTAAGTAATACTAGTGCATCCCCTTCAGCAACAAACGTTTTTGCCAAATCTATATCCGGTGATATAATAATCTCTTTATTAGGTCTAGTTGTATCATTAAAGAAAATTGCTTTAGCTTTTTTGGCATATTCTAGAGCTTCGGTAACATCACCAAGTCCTAGCTTTGCTCTTGATTTTTGGGTAAAAATTCGTCCAAATACTTGATTTTCCTCTTTTTTATTCGATTTATTCATATCATATACTTGTTCTAATAAAGAAAAAGCTTCCTGATATTTCTTAAGATTATTTAATACATCTACTTTAATTAGATATGAACCGGTAAGAAATAAATCTTGAGGTTTCATGCCGTTTTCAATACAAGCATTTATAGTATCATCAATTCTTCTTAATGCTTCATAATTTTTACCCTGGATATTAAATAATTTAGCTTTTGCATAATATATAGTTGCTATATCAGTTTGATCTACTAGATTTTGATCGAACATAGCTTCCATAATTTGGATATTTTTTTCTGCTTCCTCTAGATTTCCTAGCTGAATATTGGATATAGCCGAACCGAAAACTACATTACATTTTATGGAATCATATCCTTTTACTTCCTCAAATACCTGCTTAGTTTTCGTATCATATTCAATTGCTTTTTTAGGATCCGACCAAGTTCTATAATACCACCCTATGCGTCCTAAATATGCAGCATAAGCAAATTTTTCTTCATTATTCATTGTCCATAATTTAAATTTACCTTTTTGATCGTTTTTATCAAACCAATTTACTAATTTTTTTGAGTTATATAAATCGGAAGAATTAGCATATTGTATTAATAAATTTAATTTTAACTCTAAAATTTTATATATTGATATATCGTATTTTTCTGCATTTTTTGTCATTATCTCAATATTATCCGATATAGTTTTAGCATTTCTAAAAATACGCCCCTTTACTAAACTTTTAGGTATAGAATTTAAAAGATTAGTAACACTAAGTTCAAGATATTCTTTATTTCCTTTATCTCCATTTATTTGTAATATTTTTTCATCTATAACATCATGCATTTCAAATATCGGATTAACTTCATTAGGTTCAATATTAGAGATCAAAGCAAATTTAGAAAGCTGATAAATATCATCATCTAGACTGTTCTTATCTTCAGTAATAGAATTTAATAATTCTTTTGAAAAACTTTGATTATTAAGCAGTGCTATCCCATCTAGTAATCTTTTAGCACTAGGCTTTAATTCATTGCTAACAAGTTTTATATTTAGCTCAATTTTATCCTTAGAGGCTTTTATCTTTTTCTTATATTCCTCTAAGTTCAAACCTTGTACTTGATTTAATATTTGTGCTCCTTGAACTACGAGAATCGGATATCCTCCAAATTCTTGAGTCAAAAAATTTATTAATTCCGGATTTTTATTTTCCAATATATTTTTTGCAAGTAATGCAGTTTCCGGCTTAGTGAAAGCATTTGCTTTGATTATATTAGATAATAATTCATCATCTTGAGAACAAACTATAATATTACCGTTATATTCCCAATTAATAAAATCTTCTATTTTCTTATTCTCACCTATTTTTAAATTATCAAACACCAACAACCATTTATCTTTACTTGCTAGATAAGCTATTAAATCTTTCCTCATCACTGCCATATCTTCTGAAATCACCGGTGATTTTACCTCGGTATTAATAGCTTTAGATAATTTGAGTAATTGCTGCTCTATATTTAGATTACAATCAATAAACCAAATTATGTTATAGTTTTCTTTATTTTCATAAGCGTACATCCTAGCAAGCTGAGTTTTACCCATACCGCTTATACCTACTACACTCGATTGCTTATATTTATTAAGATTTTCTTTTAGTTTTTCCAATTGCGATATATGGTTTATGAAATAACTAACCGGTACCACTAAATTTGATATTTGACTTTGAGCAAATATACTTCCGCTTATTAGAAGCATAATAATCCCTAATATATATTTTTTCATAATATTTATTAATTTTAAATTTCTAGCTGTAAAGCTTTATATCTTTTCGACTAAAAGTCAATAAAAATTTGAGGTTAATGAAGATATTGCACTGGGTGGAAAATTAGGTGATGTCATTCTCGCATAGCATTGCCCACGTGGATACTGAAAGTCGTCATTGCGAGGAGTCATTGTTAAATCCGTCATTGCGAGGAAAAATTGAAAATTTTGACGAAGCAATCTCAGGATATTTCGACGAGATTGCCAAGCTCTCTACGTTTGCAGCCTTGTTGCGTGGTTCAGGAAATTTGCTGGGTGTCATACCGTGGCTTGTCCACGGTATCCAGTAAAACAACTAAAAATACTAATATTATTAGTATTTTTAACTGGATCCCGTGAATAAATCACGGGATGACAAAGGTGGAATCGAGCCATGCAACAAGGCTTTTCGCTCCTCGCAATGACGACCTTCAGTATCCACGCGAGCAATGCCACGCGGGGATAATATAGAGTAGTTTTTGAGCCACGCAACAAGACCTGTAGGCACGAAGAAAGAATAAAAAAAAGCCCCCTTTTTTCAAAGAGGGCTTTTTCTTGGGGAACTTATAAACTTGCTAATCGGGAGCGATTAGAAGTTTACACGGACTTTTAGAGTACCTTGATGTGCAGTATATTTACTTGCAATCTGAGCATCGTAACCGATTCCGTATTCCATCTTAGCATCAGGTCTTATGCTTGCACTTAAACCTAAATTATAAGATGTTTTAGCAGTTCTGTCAGGCTGGCTGATGAACGGAGTAACTTGTCCATCTAACTGAGACTGAGTTTTAGATAATCTACCATTTACTTTGTGAACTACAAAAGCATGAGCTTCTGGATATACCGCAAGATCAGTTATATTCATAGTACCACCGGCTACTTTAGCACCTACTATTAAATCGGTTCTATCGCTAAACTTGCTGTTAACTTGCTTGTTTGCAACTGTTGTACCGGTTTCTTTGTAGTTTTCGTCAGAAGACTTTAAGTAGCTAAGTCCTGCCATTGGAGTTACTAATACACCTTGCATTGCGTTGTAATCATAACCGACCATTAAGTTACCACCGAATGTCATGTTATCGTAATTACCGGCAGCAATTTGCTTATTCATAGTACCGTTAGCATCGAAGAAGTAACGCTGACTTTTGTTCTTCACTTGGTTTAAGCTAAATATTGCACTACCTTGAGCAAAGAAGTTCTCAACAAGCTGCTGGGCACCATATAGAGAGAATGAGAAACCGTTAATGTCGGTTTTATCACCTTTCTTATAATCCTGGTGTTTTATATCAGTTTTAGTAATACCGATAGCAGCACCGATCATTAAGTTATCGTTAGCTAGCGTATCTAAACCGATTACAACACCAGTGGTTTTAGCTTTATAACCAGCTAAACCGCCTTTCTTACTTTGATGTGCATCAGTATAGAAAGGTTTTGCCCATATACCGTAAGCTACATTGTCAACAGCTTCGTCACCTGAAGAGACCGGACCTTGCGGAGTAGACATTAACCCCCCTTCAGCTCCTGCCATTTCAGCAGTTTCAGGAGTACCTAAATATCTAAGAGCCCCTAATCTGTTCCCAAGTTGAGCTTGGATGTCTTTTGCTACATCTAATTGTGCATTAGTTACGGCTGCACTTGTATCGGTAGTAATAGCTCCAACAAAGTTAGCAGAATCAGCACTATTTTTAGCTAAAAGAAGATTATTATACGCCGCAGTATTAGTTGAATTTACGAATGTCGTAACGTTCTGGCCTACACCCGGTACACCTGCAAATGGGCTATTTGCGATATCATTAGTAACTACTTTTGCTGCATCGTTAGTACGTGTTATTACATAATCTTGGTTAGCAGCACGTATTAAACCGTAATCTACGAAACGATTACTTCCGGTTACAGCAAAGTTAGGACCTCCTAAAGTACCGTTAAATCTAGCACCACCTTGGATTAAAGTATAAGTTTGTGTACCGCTGAAATTTGCATTGGCATTATCTTGTACGTTAATGGTTGTGGTTCCTGTAGTTGTTGCATTAACTTGAGCATTTTCCGCAATAACGATGTGACCTATATTGCCGTTTGATACCGTTAACGTTGTGCTAAGAGAAGTATTGCTTCCCCATGTTGAAGTACCACTTGCAAATGTTAAAGTGTTTGTAACAAGATTGATATTACCGTTAATAGCAGTAGTACCGCCGCCTAAAGCTACATTTGGTGATACAACAATTAAGTTAGTACTACCAAAATTGGTTGCCGTAGAATATATATTTCCTAGTAATTTTTCTAATGAACCGGTAGGACCTGTAAATTGTACGGAAGCTACAAGAGTCTCAGAGCTACCTATGTTGCCAACAGTTGCACTACCTAAGTAAGTTACATTACCATCATTAGCTTTAACGGTAACAACTGTACTTGTAGCAGTAGAGTCTGTTCCAACAGCAAAAATTACATTAGAGCCACCGTTAGCACTTCCAAGAGTAATTTTACCGTCGAAATCTGCTCCACCTACACCGCCTGCTTCATAGGTTAAACCATCATTAACTATTAAATTAGCTACAGTAGTATCACCTAAGTTTTTATAGTTTGTAGTTACTGTTACTTGCTTTAACTTTGGTGTACCATTACCAGCACCTAAACAGTAAATTGTACCTGGAGTATTAGGAATACCGCCGCTAAGTGTTACAGTACCTTGAGTGTCTTTTGTAGTACCGATACCTGCATATAATGTAGTAGCATTAACGATTATGCCGTTATCACTTCCAAGAACAAGACCTACGATATTATCCTGATCACCGATTGCTTGACCGTCAGCGATTGTACTATCAATACCAGATACGAATACAGCAGGAGCAGTAAAACCTGTAGCTGTTTTATTACCAACCTTACTTGTAATTGTTAAGCCGTCAAATGCGATACCGCTAGGTAAGAATAAACTTGCACCTAAACTTGCATTTTCAAAAGAAATTGTATCGGTTACAACAGCATTCCCAGCTCCATTACCGATTTGATTAATTACTATGTTACCGGGACCGGAAACTGTGAGTTGTTTTAAATCATTGACATCTACAACTTGTTTGTTTAATGTTACGATAATAGGATCAGCGTTAACGAATTCTACTATACCAGTATTATCAGCAGATTCGATAAAGTCTGCAGTATAGTTACCGCCAATTTGCAAGGTTGAAGCAGCTTCAATTGTAGTTTCACCGTCAAATATTGCATTACCTAAGAACTGAGCCGTAGTACCATTATTTAATTCTACAGTATTAAACTTATTACCTTGCTGTCCACCGACTATACCGCTTACTATATTTGTTCCACCGGCAGTAAAGCTGAACGTACCAACGTTAGGAGTAGCAGTAGTAATATTAGTAGCATATAAATTAACACCTTTACCGACATTTAATGTTGTGTCTACAGCTGCTGCACCAGCTGGAGCTCCAAAATTAATCTCTGCAAGTGGGTTTGCAGCACTACCTAAATTTGTACCGTCTGCAAGAGTTGTATTATCATTTACAATAGGATTAAATATTATTTTACCCTGATTTGCAGAATTTGTAGTTTTTGTTATTAAATAAGTATTGTGAGCAAGTTGTACTGAACCGTTATTTCCAATAACTAACTCATTAATAGCAACATCACCGCTATTTAAAGCTGTTTTACTTGAGCCGATATTAAATTGTCCAAGAGTTTTATTATTAGCTGCAATAGTACCAATATTACCGCTAATAGTTAAAGTTTGATTATTTGTTAGGCTACTTGCATCAACAACACCTGTTTTATCAGTAGTGATAGCTAAATCAAAATCAACTAAAATATTATTTTGAGTACTTGTTAATTTAATAGTACCACCATTAGCTTGGAAATCAATCGTTCCACCGGCATTAGCACCGATAATATTTGCTCCGCCAAGTGTTAATGTTTTTGAAGCATCGTTAGCTAAAGTAATACCTTGTAACGCAGCATTACCACCACCGTTACCTATATCACCGGTAATTGTAGCACTTCCATCTAACTGAATAGCACCGGCTGCAAGAGCAGCATTACCGACAAGAACAGTTTGGTTAACTTTACCGTTTATAACCGTACCATCAGCAAGTTTAAATACAGAACCAGCGTTTCCTAAACGTAGCTCAGCATTATGTGTTCCTGATAATTGGACAACTCCGACACCTGCTGCTTCGATTGCTGTAATTTTATTTGTTACCGCAACATTTGCATCAGCATTACCGCTTGCTAAAGTACCGTTAGCAGCAAAAGTTATCACACCCGCAGTATTACCGTTATTGCTAGTATCACCTGTGAAGTTACCTGTAAGAACCTTAGTATCAGGAACTGTAATTTGTGATGCAGTATTACCGAAATCAACGGCACCAAAGTTCGAGTTCTGGGTTATTGCAACTGTAGTAGCTGCTGTTTTAAATGCAGTAGTACCATCTGTACCAACATCAACTATGTGTCCAAAATTTACTTGTCCGCCTGCATTAGCACTTTGTATAACCATGTCTTTAGCATAAACTTGTCCAGCGATTGTTGCTGCATTACCATTATCTACGCTAACAACAAATCCTGCAGCTCTACCTGCTCCATTATTAGTACCTATTACTGCATTAGCAGGACCTGCATTAGCTATAAGTTGACCAGCTACTGCAGTAGTGTTAAATTCGATAATACCTTTTAGATCACCGCCTAAACTTCCTGTAACGTTAAAGTCGGTAGCAGCACCGTTGTTACTTAATAATACTAATCTACCTGTGCCGTCTGTTCCGTTAAAATTAATAGTAGCACCACCTACTTGTAAATTTAAAGCATTACCGGCAGTAGCATCAGTATTGAAAATGAAACCTTGACCATCACCGATATTAATTGTCTTAATAGTAGCAAAAGTTTTATCTGAAACTTGAATAAATCCATTAGTAACATTTAATGTACCGTTAGCACCATTAGCTATTACAGCATCACCTCCAAGTATAAGAGGAGCTTTTTGAGTTGTAGGGTTTGTTAAATTAAATACTAATGTAGAAGCCGCAGCACCAAAATCTATTGTTCCTATACCACTAAGATCATTATTGGCAATAGCATTACCACCATTAAATTGTGCAACAACATTTTGAGCATTTTTTGTAACAGCAGCTTGTGCAGCAGTAATACCTTGTCCTGTTATGGTAAGAGCTTTACCGGCACCAAGAGTAAGATTAAAGAAGTTACCGTTATTAGCAGCATTAGTGATAAATCCTAAAGTAGTATCTTCACTAACTGTCACTGCTAAATTGTTTGCAGTATCTAAAAACAAACCGTTAAAACTACCTGCTGGAGTATTAAAATTAATAGCGTTATTAGCATTAGCCGTAATAACTGCATTTAGAGCAACCGCAGCGTTTGCATTAGCGGCAGTTTGGTCAAATCCCGCACCGTCAACAGTTGTAGCAGCTCCAATTGTCGTTCTATTCTGCTGTGTAGCAGCACCCATAGCTGAGCCTGCGAAGCCTGCTACTATGGTAGCAGTAGACGCTGTTACCAATCCTGCGGAAATTAATTTTTTTAGAAAATTTGGTTTTTGAGCCATAATTTTTTTCCTATATTTAAGTTAAAATTTAGTACCTAGTATTAAAACAAACTTATCAAATGCGAGTCAAGATATCCCACATTTGATAAGGAAATAACCTAATATTTTGTTTCAATAGTTTCTAAACTACGGGCTGAGCATACTATATATTGTATATAATTACAAGCATCGCTGTAGTTTTTTTATAAAGTTTTAATAAATGTTATATTTTTATCACATTTACATCATGCTGTGACATACGGACCGTCATTGCGAGAAAAATTACGTAGTACTCAAGGCGAAGCAATCTCAGGAGTTTGTTATTACTTCATGAGATTGCCACGCCTCCCTACGGTCGCTCGCAATGACGGTTCTGGTATCCAACAATGCCTCCTCGCAATGACGAAAAAACTACTCTTCATTAAATATTAGCACTTCAGCAGTATTTTCCCATTTTAGCATTTCGTCGTATTTAGTATCCCAAATACGCATAATTTCTTTTTCATATTCTACAATTTGTTCTTCTAATCCTTCAAATTGTTTCACCATTTGACGTGCTTTAGAAAGTATCGTGTCATTACTAACATCAAAAACTTTTTTCAAATGACGGTCTTGTTCTTCTTTGTAATTTAAATGAGCTGCTCTACCAAGCTCAGCATCTTTATGCATATCTTCACTTCTTATCTGTATTTCAAAATTACGTTTAGAATGTAAAAGCTGCATTATATTATGAAGAGACTGATAGCCGTTGCTTTTTGGTCTATTGATATAATCTTTGGTGTATAACCAATCTAAATGCGGAGAACTCTTAACTACGTCCAAAGCATTATAGCATAGAGCTTTAGATTTAACTATAATCCTACATGCAATTAAGTCTTTCAATCCATCAATTGCTACTTCTTTCCTTTTCATCTTTTTTAAAACAGAATAAGGTTCTTTAAGACGCATATATATCTCATTTTCTATATCTGCTTTATTTAAATCTTCTTTAAGCAGATTAATAATATCACAAATCAAATCCCCTCCTGCTACCTAAAATTCTATATATCTCTATTCTTAGTAAATATTACCTATAGCTTTTAGAACTTAAATCCACAAGATTGTTCATAATACTATTCAAGTAATTTATAAAATTAATTCTTTAACTAAAAATTAAAAAACAGATTAATAGTAAAAATAAATTTTTTCAATAAAATTGTTTAATTAATTTTAACTTAGGTTAATTGAACGAATCTATTTCATCGTCATTGCGAGGAAATTATGGAATAATTGACGAAGCAATCTCAGGATGTTTGACGAGATTGCCGCGTCGCTTCGCTCCTCGCAATGACGAATAGCATTAAGCAATAAGTAAATCAGAAAATTTATCCATAGAAACTTCCGAAACACTACGTAGAACTTCAGACATTTTGTTAAATTCTCCGGTACATTCAAGCACTATATCTACGCCTGCATCTAAAACTCCTTTGGTAATATCTGCCATATTACCGCTTAAAGCTTTCATATCTATTGCATCGGAAATAATAAGCCCTTTAAAGCCGATATTATTTTTAATATAGTCTATAACTTTTTTTGATAGGGTGGCAGGATTCTCAGAATCAAGAGCTTTGTAAATTATATGTGCCGTCATAGCAAGTTTAATATTATCGTGCTTCGCTAACTCTTTAAATACTTTAAAATCTGTTTTTTCTAACTCTTCTATACTAGCATCGACAATCGGTAATTTTTTATGGCTATCCACCGTAGCTCTACCATGACCCGGAATATGTTTTATACAAGCCCTGACTTTCTCTTCTTGTAACCCATCTATAGCAGCTAAACATAAAGGTACAACTACTTCCGGCTCACTGCCGAAACTTCTATCTCCGACTATCTCGTCTGCTCCTTCGTGAATCAAATCCGCTACCGGAGCAAAATCTAAATTAATACCTACTTCTCTTAGCTCTTTGCCTATAGTGCTATAATTGCGTTTACATGTTTGTGGTTCAGTAAAGTCCTTCGCAGCCGGAGCATCATAAAAAGTCGGTGCTATGAGCCTTTTTACTCTACCGCCCTCTTGATCTATAGAGATGATAGTATTTTCCCCTAATACTTCTTTTATATCTGCAATAAGCTTAATAAGGGTTTCTTTATCCTGCTCACCGTTATCATTCTTTCTAACATTACGACGGAATAAAATTACACCTAAAGGATTATGTTCTTCAAATAATTCTCTTTCGGCATCGGTTAATTCAGGACCGGATATACCTATAATTACCGGCTTTACCATTTGTCTTATTGTCATAATATGCTCCTTTCTTTCCTTTAAAACGTAATATGACAAGTACTATACGCAAGTCATAGAGGAATCGGCAAGAATTTTTTTTATTTGAAAGGATAAATTATGGAAGTTGGTAAGTAATATATGAACTTTATCGGTAGACGGAGATGTAATATCTTTCTTTAAAGATTTTTGAAGTAGATCAATATCATTAACAGTATAATATTTTCTATTATTTATTTTATAATTAGATAAATCAGGGATTTTTGTCTCTAGATATCTTAATTGATGTAAAGCAATATTTAAATGCTTAGTTACTTCACTAGCAGAATAATATTTTTTTGTTAGACTTTTTGCATAACTTGCTTCTAAAGGTAATTTGTAAGTCAATCCGGTACTCGCATCCTCCGTTACTTGCGTGTACGCTGCGGTGCTGCGTTCCGTGTTTCCTTCAAATTCCTCTTTATTAGCTTTGTTATGCAAAAAGTCTATTGATCTATTGTTTTTCATGTTCGTTAACTAGGGCTTTTAATTTGGAAGAAGGGGCAAAGCGTAAATTCTTTTTTGATTCTATAATTACCGGTGATTTAGTATGAAAATTTATTCCAGGACGTGGATTTTTTTGTTTAACCTCAAAGCTACCGAAATTCTTTAAAGTTAATTTTTGCTCCTTTGCTATTTCTAAAATATTAGAAAAAACCGTATTAACTATTTCCTCGCATAAATTATTTGAAAAACCTAATTTGGAGCTTAACATAGCTGAAATTTTTTCTTTGGTAATAGTCATAAATAATACCGATTTTTTGTCCACAGTCATTGCGAGCGACCGTAGGGAGTGCGGCACAATCTCAGGAAGTTTGACGAGATTGCCACGCCGCTTCGCTCCTCGTAATGACGTTAAAAAATTACGAATTTGCTTTTTCTTTATTATATTCGTTAATATTTTTATTTAGCTCTTCTAATTTATCCACTAGGTGCTGACGTATTTCTTCTTGCTTCTTGCTTCCTGCTTTTTTATAATCTTCCATTTTTGCTTTTACATCATCTATAGATTTTTGCAGTTCTTCACTTTTTTTATCTTTCTGATCTTTCACATTCTTTTTTATCTCTGCAACGCTTTGTGCTATCTGATCATAAGTATCGCTTAAACTCTGATTAAATTTATCAGCCCCTGTTTGTGCTAGGTTTGTTAAATTGTCTTTTAATTCCTGTAAGTTTTCGGTAATTGTTTTTGTACTGCTTGTAGCTACTTCTTCAGTTTGCACTTCATTTGCTTTTGCTTTCTCCTTAGTAGGCGAATCTGCAAAAATGCTAGGTGTTAATAATAAGGTAGCAGTAGTAGCGAATGTTATTAATATTCTTTTCATTATATTCTCCGATTATTTATGTTTATTGTTATATTGTTCAATTTTCTTACTTAAATCATCAAGTTTTTTTACAAGAGTTTGTCTATATTCTTCTACTTTATCATCTTTAATTTTCTGATAATCCTGCAACTCTTTCGTTAAACTTTTATATTGCTCTTTTATAGTTTCTAAAGAGTGGTCTTTACTATCCTTAGCATATTCCTCTAAATCATTAATTTTGACAGATAATTTATCCGCTACTTCATGACATTTTTTATTAAAGTCGGCAGTAATAATTTCAGCAGAATTCTTAAGGTTTTTATGTAATTCTTCAAGTGCTTCAGCTATAGTTCTCATAACACCTCTTTTTGAAATAGACCTCTTGGGAAACTCTACTTCTAGGGGTAATTTGTACGTCGATCCGGTACTCGAATCCTCACGTACTAGTGTGTACGCTGCGGTTCTGCGTTCCGTGTCTCCTTCAAATTCCTCTCTAAATCCTCGTTTCCGAAGAGGTCTAATAGTTAATAAAAGTTAAACTTAAATATTATATATTCAGAATCATAAATAATATAATCTTAAAAAGCAATTTTAAAAAAAATATATCTAATGTATAGTTAATTATATCAAATAAATTTGAGGATATTATGACATTAGAACTAGGAAAAAAAGCTCCTGATTTTTCGCTGCACATAGGTAACGATAAAATAATTAAACTATCGGATTTAAAAGAAAAATTCGTAGTATTATATTTCTATCCGAAAGACGATACACCAGGATGTACTATTGAAGCACAAGATTTTAATAGGCTAAAACCGGAATTCGATAAACTTAATACGGTAATTATTGGAGTATCTAAAGATAAGCTTGACTCTCACGATAAATTTAAAGAAAAATATAGTTTGGGATTTGATTTGGCCTCTGATGCAAATTCAAATTTGTGTGAACAATTAGGGGTATGGATAGAAAAATCAATGTTCGGTAAAAAATATATGGGCATTGATAGAGCTACGTTTTTACTTGATAAGGAAGGTATTGTTAAGCATATTTGGCGTTCGGTAAATGCTAAAAATCACGCCCAAGAAGTACTGGAAAAATTAAAGACTCTACTCTGAATAAATGAAAAATAGTAGACGAAGTTTAATTTGGAAAAGAGCAAGGCGTTTTATATTTTTTGACCGCAGCGTACACACTAGTACGTGAGGATCAAAAAATATAAAACAACGACGCCAATTTTTCAAATTAAACGAGTATACATTATTTTTTCCATCTGTTGTGAAACCAGAA
The DNA here is from genome assembly GCF_016743795.2 of Rickettsia tillamookensis. Classification (NCBI taxonomy): domain Bacteria; kingdom Pseudomonadati; phylum Pseudomonadota; class Alphaproteobacteria; order Rickettsiales; family Rickettsiaceae; genus Rickettsia; species Rickettsia tillamookensis. Next base: position 1,169,756 of record NZ_CP060138.2, read on the forward strand.
CCATTGAGCTGGATTTTGCTTAACCCATGCTCCTAGCATTTGGTTAATATTAAGCATAATATTATAGCAATCGGCTTTATTATCGCCGGTTTGCTTAAAACTCAATTGCGGGTGAACTATTACTTTAAAATAACTGCCTTTAGTTCTAATGATTTGGCAAGGTATAATTGGATATTTATACTGCAAAGCAATTTTAGCTATGGCGTTTGCAGTCATAGCAGGATGTCCTAAAAAAGGCACTTCAATTCCATCATTCATTTTTTGATCAACAAGCATAACAATAGATTCACCCTCCTTGATAGCCCTGACTAAAGCTCTGCTACCTTCAGGACCTTTCGGTATAAGTCTTAATTTGTCACCAGCACGGCTTTCATTAATTAACTTATTAACATACGGGTTATTTGCCTTACGATAAATTACGGCAAATTTCGGATAAGATTTATGCAGAAGATTAAGACCGATATCCCAATTGGCAAAGTGACCGCTAAATAATAAAAATGGTTGCTCTCCTAGCTTTTTAATATTCTCAATACCTATTATCTCAGCTCTATGTTCTAACTCGGTTTCGCTCATTTTATTAACATAAGCACTCTCGCCTATAAATCTGCCAAAATTATCCCAAGTTTGATCTATGATTTTTTCAACATCACACATATCGCCGAATACTGCTTTAATATTTCGTCTAGCAATTTTATTAACGGCAAATAATATACCGACTTTTCTTGCTATAAAACTACAAATATCTGCTGCTTTATCTACACCGAATATTCCTATTACTTTAAGAAATATAACGACGATAAAATACTCAATTAAATATCTGAGCTTTTTTAAAAATTTTTTCATTTAATAAATCAGGGTTGTTTATAGATAGTTCTACATCTAAACAGACAATATTATTATTTAAATCATTGAACTTAATATGATCTTTTCTTGTAGTAATTAAGGTAGCATTATGCTCTTTAGCCAATGAATATAAATTTTCTAAATCCGCTTGTAAATAATTATAATGATCAGGAAAAATTTTGTAACCGATTATATTCAGTCCATAATTTTTTAAAGTCGAAAAGAAACGCTCAGGATTACCGATACCGCTAAAAGCAAAATAATTTTTAGTTTTATCTATATTATTTGAAGGAACTATTTGAGCATTGATTAGCTTATCAATATAAGGAGTTAAAATATTCGGTATTTTATCATTGGTACTATTGACTAAAAAAATTAAATCAGCTGCATCAAGAGCTTTATTTGGATATTGTCTTAAAGGACCGGCAGGAATTAGAAAGCCGTTGCCGAAAAGCCTTTTGCTATCTACTGAAACTATAGTAAAATCTTTATGAAAATGAGGATTTTGTAGAAAATCATCAACTATTATTACCTCAGGCTTAAGCTCGTTAATAAACAGTAAAATTTCTTTAATATTTTTAGTAGCAATAACTGTTCCATATTTTGCAAGTATTACTCCCTCATCTCCTACCTCTAATGCTGTATGTCCTTGATGTATGGTAGTTGCACTTTTAAGGTTACTACCATAAGCCTTAGTTACTATTACAAAACTTACATTTTTAGCTCTCAGTAATTTGGCTAGATACATTACTATCTGTGTCTTACCCGTACCTCCCACGCTACAATTACCGACACAAATAACTTTAGCAGGCAACATAATAGGACGTGCTAAACTAGCTCGTAAATAGCCTAAAAATTGATATATCAAGCTTATAGGCAAAAGCAAATAAGCTATAATATTTCGCTTCTGCCAAAATTCAGGATATAAAAGTTTGATCATATTAATATAAATTAGGTTAATATTCGTGTTGTTGAGTGGCTCAAAAAACGCCTCGGTGTCATACCGTGGCTTGTCCACGGTATCCAAAAACAACTAAAAATACTAATAATATTAGTATTTTTAACTGGACCCCGTGGACAAGCCACGGGGTGGACGGTGGTGGAGTTGATCCGTGCAACAACGCTCCTTTTAGCTAGGAATGACATAAAACTATACAATAAAACCTATTTATTAACATTTACGGCAGTTAAAAATAAAGTCAAACGGATTTATTGCTTTATTATCTAGCAGAATTTCAAAATGCAAATGTTCACCCGTAGCATTACCAGTTTTTCCTTGTATACCGATAAATTGACCCCGCTTAATTTTACTTCCTTCCTTAACTGACATTTCCTTTAAATGAGCATATTTCGTAACAAATTTGCGTCCATGTTTAATCTCAACAAAATTCCCGTAGTCAGGTGCTCTAGCAGCTTTTATAACAATTCCGCTTGCTGCTGCATATATCGGTGCTGCTTTTTTAGCTTGTAAATCAATACCGCTATGGAAACATTTCTTTTTTCTTTTCTTTTTATGAGGACTTTTCCTAGTTCCGTAATGGCTAGTAATTTTCGGCTCATATTCCGGCATCATAAGCGGAATCGTGCTAATTATTTTATCAAGCTTGGTTAATTCCGAGATGTTATTCCTATAAGTTTGTTTTTTTGCAAAATAGCTAGCTTCCGGTTTAGAGAGAAACTTATATTTTGAATTTAGTTTTGTTACAGCTGCCTTTATATCGGCTATTTTTATTTCGGCTGCTTTATTAAATTCTGCCGGGTTTTTATTATGAAATTTTTGTAAAAAAATCTTATTTTGTTTAGGGTTATTAATTATTAGACCTAAGTTTTTTGCATATATACATTTGCTATTTTTGTTTGTTAAATCATACTGTACTACTAAATCCGCATGGCTGATTTTATATTTTTGCTTTAATTGAGATGAAGTAGTAGAAAGTAATGTAGTATCACCAGATTCTTTAATACTGCTGCAACCCTGAACAAGAAAAACTATAAACAGTAAAAAGATATATTTTTTAAAAGACATTAAAGATCACTATACTCCTGTGAAATGAAGAGTTGTTATACGAAGTTCAACTTGGAAAAGAGTAAGGAGTCTGTAAGCCGAGGAGCGGAGCGTATAATAATACGTGAGCATTCGAGGTCTTACAAAGACGACGTAGCCAATTTTTTAAGTTCAACGAGTATAATACGTAAATTTTAAATTAAGAGATGCACTTAAATATTCCATTAATTTTTCTAATTCTCCTTTAATATTTGGAGGATTAATTAACATTAACCCACACTTTACCATATTTTTATCACTATTTAAAAGCTCATATTCAATAATTATAGTTTCTTTAAATCCGATATTCTTGTAATTGTGGTAAAAATCACGGACTAAAGGTACATCTTTTATAGGATACCAAATTAAGACGGTATTATTAAGAACTCGCAACTTCATTTTTTTAAGTGCCTCAAGCAATTTTTGAAACTCATTTTTTACTTCAAAAGGCGGATCAAGAAAAATTAATCCTCTATTCTCTTTAAAGGGCAGAAAAGCTTTTATAGCATTATAAGCATCAAGGTTGTGAGTATTAGTTGGAAATAGTTTTTTTAAACTCAAATAATCGCTTGGATGAAGTTCGCAAGCAATTAGGCGATCATTTGGTCTTAGTAATTGTTTAATTATAAAAGGTGAACCAGGATAATGATTAAGACCTGCTAGATTTACTATATTTAAGAAAGTTTGTAAGAGCTGTGGAATAGGATAGGTAGATTTAAGAAGTCTATTAATACCCGTATCGCTTTCTAGAGTTTTAGAAGCCGCCTCAGAGTTTAAATCGTAAAGACCAAGACCTGCAAAAGCATCTAAAACCGCAAAAGATTTTTCTTTTTTCTTGAGTTGTTCTAAAATGCTAATTAGCACTAAATGTTTGACTATATCAGCAAAATTGCCTGCATGATAAATATGACGATAGTTCATTTTAGATTAATTATCAGCCTTATTGTGGAGTTTAACGAACCAAAATAATATCACAGCTTAATTGCAATTTAGCCCAAGCTTTATCTGCTGTATATATAGGATAACCCATAAGTAATCCTAAGCTAATACAAGCTCTATCTCCAAGAGACAAACCAAATCGTTCAGTTTCTTTTTTTAAGCGTCCAATTTCCATAGCTTGTTCAAAATCTACCGATATAATTTTATTTATTGCAGCAGATATCATCTCTTTACTCTGAACATACGATATATCCAACTTCTTATCTAATTCTGCTACTACTTACAGCTATATTTACAGTGGACATAATGGATAAAGGCAATAATTCCTCAACCTTTTCACTACCCTTTTCTGAGTTAAATAATGCGAGTAAAGCTGAGGCATCTAAAATGCACTTATTCATTATTAAGTTCCTTTTTTCTTGATTCAATTAAAGATTCAACTAAAGATATATTATTTTTATTTTTAGATTTTACTAATGCTTGAAATTCTTTAATTTTATTTTTAATAGGAATTAATTTTAGCTCCTTATCAAGTACCAACATTAATTGATCACCTGAAGAAAGATATAGCTGATCACGAATTTTTACAGGGATATTTATTCTGCCATTTTCTGAAATAGTAACTTTATATTCTAAGTGCATAATTTAAAAATAGTTAGAAGTTAGTTAAGTATAAATATAAAATATTATACTTAAAACTACAATAACAAAATAATTATAGGTACATATTTAATTTCTTTTGAGTAATTTTATCATGATTAACGCTATTGTTGTAAAAAATGCAACAGTTGCTTTTCCTAAACATTTTTTACTATGACAAGCCATTCTTCTTCATCAATAATTTTAATATTAAGCTCTTTAGCTTTTTTAAGCTTACTGCCTGCATCTTCGCCTGCTACGACTAAATCCGTGTTAGATGATACGCTAGCTGCAACTTTAGCTCCAAGCTTCTCAGCCGTTGCTTTAGCTTCCGCTCTAGATATCGTCGGTAAACTACCGGTAAATACTACTATCTTGCCTGTTAAGCTGCTTTGTTCTCTGGTCTCTTTGTAATCTTCAATATTTAATATTTCACCAAGTTTTTTGATAAGCTGGGTATTTTCTTTGATATCAAAGAAATCAATAATATCTACTAGAATCTTATCGCCGATACCCTCTAAATCGTTTAGTTTTTGATAAATATCAGAGTCATTTTTGCTAAGTAATTCCATTTGAGCTATAAAATTAGCATAGCTGACAAACTCTCTAGCAAGTAATTTAGCGTTTTGCTCACCGATATGCCTTATACCTAACGCATATATAAATCTTGGCAAGTTAACATTTTTTGATTTTTCTATATTTTTAAAAAGATTTTCTACGGATTTTTTACCCCACCCATCCATATTTTCAAGTTTTGCTAAGCTAGCTTCATTTTTTTCTTTTAAAAAGAATATATCGAGTGGATTGCTAATTAATCCCTTATCTATTAAAAACTCAACTTGCTTACGTCCAAGCCCTTCAATATCCATAGCGTTTTTCGAGACAAAATGACGAATACGCTCATAATTCTGAGCAGGACAGTTAAGACCGTTATCACATCTAATAATAATATCCTCAGCATCATAGTGCAGCTTAGAATTGCATGATGGACAAAATAACGGAGTATCAAACATTGCTGTATCATTAGGACGCTTCCGAGTATCAACTCCCGTAATTTTAGGAATAACGTCACCGGCACGTTGCAAGAATACATAATCACCAATCCGTACGTCTTTTCGCATGATTTCTTGAAAATTATGCAACGTTGCTCTGCTAACAGTTACCCCGCCTATTTCTATAGGTTCAAGCTCGGCTACCGGCGTTAATGTACCGGTTCTACCAACTTGCACTGTAATAGAAAGTAGTTTTGTTTGTCCTATTATAGCTGGAAATTTATGAGCGGTAGCAAATCTTGGAGAACGAGCTATAAACCCCATTCTATTTTGTAGTGCAAAATCATTTAGCTTATATACTACCCCATCAATTTCATAAGGTAAATTTTCTCGATTTGTTTTTAAATATTCGTAAAAGATGAAAATTTCTTCTTCGGAATCTGCAAGCTTAGATATTTCATTAACACTAAAGCCGAATTCTTTTAATTTTGTAAGTAGTTGATCTTGCGAAGAAGCAAGATTCTGTTCGGTTACTCCTCCTGAATATACAAAATATTTGAGCGGTCTTTTAGCCGTAATAGAAGCATCAAGCTGACGAAGCGAACCGGCAGCAGCATTACGGGGATTTGCAAATTTATCTCTGCCCTGCTCTTCTTGCTCTTTATTCAGGTTAAAAAAATCTTGTTTTTCAATGTAAATTTCCCCTCGTACTTCTAAAAACTCCGGAGCATTATCTATTTGATGAGGAAAATTTTTGATTGTTTTTACATTTGCCGTTATATCCTCGCCGATATATCCGTCCCCTCTGGTAGCTCCCGTTATAAGCAACCCGTTTTTATAAATAGCAGAAAAAGACAACCCGTCTATTTTAGGCTCACAAAAAATAGGAGCAAACTCATCAAGACGTAAGAAATTCTTAATGCGATCTACAAAATCTTTTACGTCTTGCTCATCAAAAGCATTACTAAGAGATAGCATCGGTGCTTGATGCGTAACTTTTACAAATTTATTTGCTATTTTAGCCCCTACTTTTTTGCTAGGACTATTTTCTAAAACTAAATGAGGAAATTTTTGTTCTAACTTGAGATTGATATTAAATAGCTGATCATACTCGGCATCTGAAACTAAAGGATTATCTTCTATATAATAAGCATGATTATAAGCTGCTATTTTATCAGCTAATTCTTCTAGTAACTTTTTTGCTTCTTCTTCAGATATTAAATCAATATTTTGCATTAGTAGTTCATATTTTTATTTAAAACTAAGGATAGGATATCTAAGCCGTCATTGCGAGAAGGTATTATTGCGTGGATATCTTAATCGTCATTGCGAGAAGGTATTATTGCGTGGATATCTTAATCGTCATTGCGAGGAGCGAAGCGACGTGGCAATCCAGTAAAAAATGCTGAATTTAGCATTTTTTTATTATTTTTTCTAGATTGCCGCACTCCCTACGGTCGCTCGCAATGACGATTAAGGAGCCATGCAACAAAGCTTTAAGTAGCTTGCAATGACGGCTTAGGTATATATTTTAAAATTTTTATTTGCTTCAAAATCATTAATTGCTCGTTTTAGTCTTTCAGCATTTTTAGGGCTTTTTAACAAATATAAAGTTTCCTCCATAGAATTATGATTTTCAAGCGACATAATAACCACTGGTTTTTGTTTTTGTCTAGTTACAACCACGGCAGTGTGATCTGCACAAACTTTTTCCATAACATAACCTACTTAAGTACGTTTACATGTAATAAGGCATACTTTATAATTAGTCAACTTAAGACTCAAAATCAAAATCTTTACCTAGTTTAATATATTCTCTAATACGGCTCATGAGGTTTTGAAAATATATTAGATTATGCCACGTCATTAACATTGCACCAAGTATTTCACCGATTCTGACTAAATGATGTAGATAAGCTTTGCTATAGTTTTTACAAGCAGGACATAGGCAATCATGTTCAAGCGGCTCGTTATCATCGGCATATTTGCTATTGCGGATATTTACCGTGCCGTATTTGGTAAAAGCCTGACCATTGCGTCCTGAACGTGTCGGGATTACGCAGTCAAACATATCTATACCTCGACGTACAGCACCGATAATATCAGTAGGCTTACCGACTCCCATTAAATAACGCGGCTTATTTTGTGGCAGAAAATCAGGAGCATAATCAAGTACTTTAAACATAAGCCCCTGCCCTTCACCTACTGCAAGCCCGCCTATAGCATAGCCCTCAAAATCGAGTCCTACTAAATCTTTAGCTGATTTCTCACGTAATTCTTCGTAAACACTACCTTGAATAATACCGAATTGTGCATATCCATCTCTTTTAACAAAAGCATTACGTGATCTATTCGCCCATCTAGTCGTTAACTGCATAGAAGTTTTGGCTTCTTCAAAGGTTGCAGGGTAAGGCGTACATTCATCAAAAGCCATAGTGATCGTACTACCGAGTAAATGTTGTATTTCAGTAGAACGCTCAGGCGTTAACATATATTTATCACCGTTAATATGAGAGCTGAAACTTACTCCTTCTTCGGTTATCTTGCGTAATTTCGATAACGACATTACCTGAAAACCACCGGAATCGGTTAATATCGGCTTATCCCAATTCATGAATTTATGCAGACCGCCAAGACGTGCTATACGCTCGGCAGTCGGCTGAAGCATTAAGTGGTAAGTATTTCCGAGTAATATGTCCGCTCCAGTTTCGGCTACCGATTCAGGTAGCATTGCCTTAACGGTTCCTCTAGTCCCGACCGGCATAAAAGCGGGAGTACGAATCTCACCGTGTGCAGTTGTGATAACACCGCTTCTAGCTTTTTTATTCTGATGATGAATATTAAAAGAAAATTTTGACACTGATAATTACTTATTTTTAAAAGCAATATCTTAGCATACTATAATTTATCCTGGAATATAAAAATTAAGATTAAAGGTCGCAATACTTAAAAAATCATCAAGTATTGAACCACAAAGTTTTAACTCAGTATAAGATTTATTATATATTTCCGTTTTAATCAGTCCAAGTAAATATAAAGTCCCAATTACTGAAAAGAGAACTATACTGTTTGGAGTGTTTAATAATTTATCTTCAATAAAAGCAGTAATGGTTCCTTTAGGCTCGTGTATGATTTGATTAACCAGCTCTCGTAAAATAGCATGATCAAATGAGCTTTGTTCTAAGATTTTTAATATAGTGAAATTATTTTGCCGACAATATGAATTAAGAAGTGCGTTGCGACGCTTACGATTTTCAGAATTTGAGAGTGGTGTTAGAAAGATTATTATTTTTTTAGTGGAAGTCATTTTGATTTACCCCGTTTAGTTAAACTTAGATTTTTAAGTTTTAACCACCACAAAATATTTCATGGTGGTTGGGGAGTTAGAAAAACCGCAATAACAGTTCACAATAGATTTTAAGCTCAAAGTAAACTTTAAGCTCTGGACATGTCTATCGTCATCCCCAACCATAAGTACTGAGGATTGCATCATATAAGACATCTTTCTAAACTTCGCTTCTAGAGGTAATTTATACGTCGAGCCTAGACTCGCATCCTCACGTACTAAAGTGTACGCTGCGGTGGCAAGCACTTCCGTGTCTCCTTTAAATTCCTCTCTATAAGCTGGTTTGGAAAGATGTCTAATGGCTGCTGCATATACCATATTGCAAGAGGTTTCTAAGCCCCGAAATAGTGTTTTACTATTTCGGGTATAATTCTATATATAACTTCCCAAAAAAGTCAATTAAACTTTACGTTTTATTATTTTTTTCCTTTTCTAATCTAGTTTGTACCTCTATAAGCTTTTGGCAAAATGCGATAAAATTCCTCGCTGCTTGTCGTGCTTGTTCTTCTGTGATTTCACCGTTATAAGCATTGTAAATAGCTTTAACTACATTATTAAATTTTTCTTTTATTGTTTTTTTATTCATAATGTTATTCCTTTCTGTTAATGATAATCTTTTTCAACTTTAAATAATTGATATTTATAGGCGAACTAAATTTATAAAACTATAATTATTACAATCAATAATTATAGTTATTGACTTATTTTAATTACTTCTATAGATTACTTCTCTTAAATGATAATTAAACTCTGTCATTCATAATATAATCTAATTTTTAAGAGTTAAAATATGGAAAATAAAGAAGAAGAAACTTTAATCTCTGAGCTAATAATAGATGAAGAGGAGGAAAAGCGTTTAAAAGCTCAAAATGCAAGGAAAGAGCTTAAGTTAATATTAATAACATTTGCTATTATTCTCACTAGTTTTTTAACTTTTTGTTATTTCTTTTTTAACTATATAGAAGAAAAAGCAGCAGAGTATAAATTACAGCAAGAACAAGAAGCTAAAGTAAATAATAAAACAGAATGAAGTTGTTTAAATACAATGTAATCAAAAGTTATTAATCTATTTAAAGTTAAAAAATTATTTGTTATTGCAATTTTTTAACTTTTGCTTTAATTGTAATCAACTATTATTAATATAAATAAAATAACTTTTATGGAAGATATAAGCTCTTGGAAAGAAAAGTTTGAAATTTGCATTTACGCTAAAAAGCTGATTGATAAACTCGAATATTTAAACACTAAAGTAAAAAATCCTGTTGATATAGAAGAAGTCAAAAAAGGTATCTACTACGCCCGTAAATATCACGGCTTGCAAATGCGTCAATCGGGCGATCCTTACTACTCTCACCCAATTGAAGTAGCGATTATGCTTGCGGAGTTTGTAGCAGACGAAGCCCCTAAGCTTTTTACTTCTAACATGATAAATGCCGCTCTACTTCACGATACTATTGAGGATACTGAGCTTAATGAAGAGATGATCACCGAAATTTTTGGACTAGAAGTTGCAAAGCATGTAGAGGGTTTAACTAGAATCAAACCTTATGGAAAAATCAGTGCCGAGGAAAGCTTAAACCTATTAATCAAACAAAAAAGATATAATACAGCACTCATAAAATTATTTGATCGTATTCATAATGTACAAACCTTAGGTGCTAAATCGCCTGAAAAAGCGAAGAAGATCATTGTGGAAACATTTAAGAAATTTCTAGTTGTTGCTATACATTTAGAGTGTTATGAAATTGAAGAAAAATTTAATGAAATTTGCTATAGGTTTTTATACAAAGATAAATTTTCTCAACAAAAACAAATATCATTATTCACTATGAATAACCTGCTTCTTTTTCCAGCTTTTGAAAATGATTCAGACCAAACATACAAATTATAAGTAATGGAACCATCACAACAAACAAACCATATTGACCCAAATATTTTGTTAAATATATAATTCCAAACGAAGTGATTATATACATTAATGCTCTAGAAACAGCATATATCATACTACTATAAGTAAAGCGTTTAAAAACCGGGAAATGTCTAAAAAAGATTGAAACAGCAGGAACGGTATCAAATGAACATATTATTAAGCATATTTGAACTAAAAGAAGCTGAGAAGGTGTGGTTATACTTTTCAAAAGATATGGCGAAAATAGCATAAATATAAAAAGCAAAGCTAATTTTACTCTAAGAATTTTTAAAGGATATATTTTATAACTTAGAAAACATATTAAAGACATACTAACTAGGTGGAACATTGAAATAATAAAATTATGATGAATAACCTGAGCTGCACTATATCCAAATGAATTCTTTAAAACTTCACCACAAGTAATATAAGTATAGTAGAAACATATAGGCCAAGCACAACTCATTATAAAAAAATATATAGTTGTTTTCTTATTAGGTTTCTGGTTAAAAATCTCATCATTTTTTAATTCTTTTTTGTCGATATTTGCTTTTTCATATTTTCGTAAAAGTCTAGCACTTGCATCTACAAAATCAGGCGTTTCTCTAAGATGAGTTCTAGCATAGCCTCCTACAACTGCAATAATTGCACCTATCCAAAAGGCAAGACGCCAATTAAATCCTTGAGTAGTAACCAAAGATGCTATAGCTAAAGCAGCAGTTGTCCCAATTACTGATGCTACGGCGATAAAAGAAACTACGGGATATTGTATAGGTGGTTTTGTAATTTCAGTTAAATAAAGTTCTGCTCCCACTATTTCACCTACAGAAGCCATACCTTGAATTGCACAGCAAATTGTGATTAATACAGCAGCAAAATAACCTACTTGTTCATAAGTAGGAGCATTCGCCATAATTATACAGGATAAAGCCATTAAGGTAGTTGTCATAATAACAGTAGACTTTCGTCCTAATTTATCACCTATTCGACCGAAAACATATGCTCCTAGTGGTCTAAATATAAAGGTAGAACAAAAGGTAAAGGCAGAGAGAAGAGAAGCTGCACTAGAATCATATTTAGGAAAGAACAATTCATTTAACAATACTGCTAAATGGACGTACAACATTAAATCAAAATACTCAAGAAAAGTAGCTGTAGATAAAATTCCTGTGGCTTCTTTTTGTTCTCTTGTTAAGCTTCTCTGTTCTTTTTCATAGCCGAGCATAAATTCTTTACAAAAAATTAAATTGTAAAGAAACTTATACTGTTTTATATAAAAGTCAATAGGAAATTTCGCTTTATACGATAAATAAGAAAATGAAGTGCAACTTAACACACTTCGTGGATTGAATAAGATTTTTTAAAGAATAGCTAATCCTATTTCAAAAAAATCTTATAATTTGTAGCAAAAAAACATTTAATTATTTATTAGCACAATAAATATGTGATAAATAAACTAATTGAAAGAAAAAAATAAATAATATATAGTAATGGTTCATTTTTAGATTGAAAAGCAAAAAATACTATACTATCGTTGGTAGTTATAATTAAATATATTAAAAATATGCTTTTTCAATCACTAAATTTATACTCTATCTTAGTTGCAGGTCTTACAGCTACAATTATCGTTTTTATGCGTCAATTATCTTATTACAAACAGCAAATTATTAATAAGGATTTAAAAATGATACCTGCATATTTTGATAAAAAAATGTTATATAAAATTCTTAATAATAACTGCGATAGATATTCTGCTCTTGAAATGATTAAATCATATTTTAAGTTGAAAACTGCAAGATCGTTATCATATGAAGAACTTGAAAATGATCAGCAATTAAGCGAATTGTTTAGAGATTCTTTAAACTATTTTATTGATGATTTTACATCAAAATCTGATAAATCAGTTGCAATAAATAAAGTGTTTAGTATACAAGATGAACATAACCATACTCACAAATTATATGCGTTTTTAGAGAAAAATAAAATATCGGACAAAACACATCAAATGCTTATATATGTTAAAATACCTTATATAATGACCAAAGACGACGAAGAAAGCTTAAACACTTTCATACACTTGGCTAAGATAATGTAGATTTCTCAAAATCAAAATCAGAAACTCAAATAACAAGTTTAAAAGTGAGCTTAACGAAACGAATAAGACAGAGTTATTTAAAGCTCGGTTTAGAATTACCTAAACCGAGAAATAAATTACTACTTACCTAAAAGTGGATATGTAACATTTTTTAAGAATTTTCTTTTAATATAAGTACATACTAAAAATGTCAGTATGGTACTTGGAACATAGCGAATTATCGTAGGTAAATATCTTACTAAGGTCTTAGTTGAGACTAAGTCAGTAAACGGCGTACTTATGCTCTCTACTAACTCTCTACTTTTTGATCTTAAAGAATCTAAAGTACGATATCTATTTTTGTATTTTAAATAACATCTAACAACTTCAATAACCATAGAATATATAATAGAAATTATTCCGCTTTGCATAAGAAAATAAAATTCCATACTATCCGAACAATAACAATAATTAGCAATAATTATTAAAACTAAACCTAGAATATTAAAAAAATAGACAAATGGTTTGCCATAAGATTTCTCTTCTTGCTTAATGCTACTTTTTAATAATTCATATATTAGAGATTTTAACATTGAATTACCTATTTCATAAGAATAGCGAGCAACACGCCTGCACCAAAAGCGTAGGCGAGATTCCGCAAAGGGTGGTCACGTGTCGACTCACATAAATCCGCTACATTAGCTTTACCTTTATCCATTCCTTTATCTTTATAATGTTCCATAACGGATGATAAATTACCTAACTGCTCATCAAGAATATCTCCGGATTTACCTTTTAAATTACGTAATCTTGACACTAAGCTTTCAATATCTTTTTTGATACCTTCAACATCTTCTTTAGCAGAGTTTGAATTTGATTCTTTCATAATTTACTCCTTTATTAGTTTACATTTTGTTAAGCAAATTACTTTGCTTACAATTATAAGATACTCTTCTTATAAACACTTTACAATAGCTTAAATAACATTATTGAAATAAAAAAACCGAATCTAAAATAGATTCGGCTGAAATTTGTATTACTTCTACTGACAGACCTTGTTGTATGACTCGAAAAACCCCTTCTATGTCATCCCCGCAAAAGCGGGGATCCAGAAAAATAACTTCAAATATCCATAAGATAGTTACATATTTGATAAAATAAACCTATAAAAAAACAAGTTTTTATAGGTTTTACTGGATTCCCGCTTCCGCAGGAAGGTATTGTTGCGTGGATATCTAATCGTCATTGCGAGGAGCGAAGCGACGCGGCAATCCAGAAAAAATAATAAAAAAATTCTGTAAATCAGAATTTTTTACTGGATTGCTTTGTCGAATTACTACGTAATTCTTCTCGCAATGACGAAAAGCAGGTCCACACAGGCAATGCCCCGCAGGAATGACATAAAACGAGCCATGTAACAAAGCTCTACTTACTACCGAATGAAGAAACAATTTTATTAATTAATGATTCAATATTAATTGCTGATTGAGTATATCTTATCTCTTCATTAGCCGCTAAATTTTCATCATCATTACCAGGTACAATTGAAATATATTTACCTCCAAGTAACCCGCTGGTGACTACTTGGGCTTTAGAGTCTTTAGGTATTTTAACATCATCATTAATATTTAGATATACACTTGCATAAAAGCTATTCGGATCTAAAGTAATTTTCTTTACACTACCTATTTTTATACCTGAGATCATTACGTCGCTTCCGACTGCTATGCCCTCTGCACTCTGAAAATTAGCAGTTACCTGATAACCTTTTGAGCTAGTTATAGAACTACCAGTCTTGTAGGCAAAAATCAAAAATAGCAAAGCAATAATTAATACTACAAAGCCGATAATTGTTTCAATAATGTTCTGTTTCATTGTTTTTTTATATTTTGTTAATTAATTACGGTTGCCATCTACTATATTTAAGATTTGATGTTTTAGACGGCTTTTTAACTATTTTATTATTCTTTTGCCACGGGAAAAGCTGAATATTTTTCGGTATCTCATTTACTAAATGATGTAACCAAGCGTGCCAACTTGGCGGAATTTTTGTAGGTTCATTTACATTCTTATAAATAACAAATCTCCTTGGACGCCCTAAATAATCAATATTACGGCTTTCATAATATTGATTCAAAAATTCATCTTCTCCTACTTTTTTGTGAAAAAAAGTAATAAAAAACTTATCTATCCATAACATTTTAAAATTTCTATAGCAGTTTCTCTTCCTTGCACTGCAAGTTTATCGGCAGCAATATTACCGCTATTATTTGCATGACCTTTTACCCATTTCCAAATAATAGTATGTTTACTCAATTCTGCGTATAATTTTTGCCATAAATCGGCGTTTTTAACGGGCTCATTGTTGCTTTTACACCAATTATTTTTTATCCAATTATGAATCCAAGCGGTAATTCCCTGTTGCAAATATTTACTATCGGTATAAATCTCAACATTACAAGATTTTTTTAAAATCCTTAATGCTTCAAGTGCTGCAGTAATTTCCATACGATTATTAGTCGTATCCAACTCATACCCAAATATTTCTTTGCTAGTATGATTAAATTGAAGCAAAGCTCCCCATCCTCCGGGACCAGGATTACCTGCACATGCACCATCAGTATATATAACTACTTTTGAATCCATAATGTGCATTAACTAGGTTTTGGTTTAGAAGAGTTACGAAACTTATCTAACATTATAACATTTAGATTTGGAGATAATGAAGTTTTATAACTTTTATTATTACTTATTTCCTCTTCATGTTGGTGATTTTCTTGTATATTTAACGACTGATTAAAAGTTAGGCTGTAATTATTATTGGAATCAACAAAGCTAATAAGTGCATCAAAAGGTACGTAAATTATTTCTTTAACACCGTCAAAACTTACCGTTAAGGAAAAACCGGTATCATTTACTATTAAATTTTCAAACTGATATTGAAGTACTATTGTTATCTGTTTTGGATATGCCTGTTTAACTTTTGAAGGTAAAATTACCGCAGGGTTATCGGTTCTGTACGATATGTATATTAACTGATCCCAATATAAATTTTCATGCTGAATCTTTGTTAGAATTTTTTTCACAAATTCTAGCATATATTCATTCACAAATTTTTTATATTCAATATTCATACGAAAAAAATAAAATATACACTCTAAAAATAAAAATAGGTATATGAGTTATGTGGGGTTTTTCTGTTGCCCGGCAAACCCCCAGCCGCGTAGGATTAAGCTGCAGCTAAAGCTGGAGCACCTACATAACGATTATTATCGTTTGCGTTTCTTTGTTTTGACCCATATGACAAAAGCCATCGGCGGAATCATCCCGAGTAAAAGCAATCTTTTTATTAGGTACGTCGATCCTATTTCGCCCCCATAAAATAATGCTTATCTTTTTAAAATTGCTCTTTCATTTTATCAAGGATTCGCATACTCACGTTACTTGCGTGTACGCTCCGTTTGCTCACCTTTCAAAATAAAATTCAATTTTTAAAATACAAGCATTATTCGTATATTATTGTAAATATACGAAGATCAACTTCAAAAAGAGCAAGGAGTTCACAAGACGAGGAACGGAGCGTATACTTAATACGTGAGTACCGCAGTACTTGTAGAACGACGTAGCCAATTTTTGAAGTTCATCGAGTATTGGTGGAGGCGTCGGGTACTGCCCCCGAGTCCGCAACCTCTATTCTAAATTACGTTTATTACTATAGCTATATTAGCACCAAATATTATGCCTTAATTTGATTAAAATGTAAAGGTCAAATAAGAATTCTAGATTTATATTAAAAATGGACTTATAATAAATTTTTAGAATTCTAAATTAAAAACTTAATCATGCTACCAAATCTTGGAATTATTGCAGGCAGAGGTTCATTACCTTACTTAATAGCAAGTAACTATACAAAGCAAGGCGGCAAGTGTTATATAGCGGCGATTAAAGACGAAGCTGATATAGAACAAATTAAAGATTTTGAATATAAGATTTTAAAAATCGGTATGATTGGTGAAGCTATAAAATATTTTAAGGATAATGAGGTACAAAATATTATTTTTATAGGCGGAGTTAATAGACCGAATTTTAAAAATTTATCTGTAGATAAAATAGGCGGTTTATTGCTTTTCAAAATAGTTAGGCAAAAAATTCGAGGAGATAATAATTTGCTAAAAATAGTAGCAGATTTTTTTGAAAGCTACGGTTTTAAAGTAATTTCAAGTAATGAAATATATAAAAATCAACAAGGTAACTCCAATATTATAACCGATACTAGCCCTACAAGTTCAGATAAAAATGATATTGAGCTTGGAGTGAAATTATTGAATCATCTAAGTTCATTCGACATCGCACAATCGGTTATAGTTGAAAGTGGTTATATACTTGGTATAGAGGCTGCCGAAGGGACGGATAATTTAATAGCGAGATGTGCAGATTTACGTAAAAAATCCCGTGAGGGAGTGCTAGTAAAAATACCGAAATTAGGTCAAGATAATAGACTAGATATGCCAACAATCGGTCCTGATACTATAAAGAATCTTGCTAAATATAATTACAAAGGAGTAGCGATTCAGAAAAATAACGTAATTATAGTCGCAGAAGAATTAACTATAAAACTCGCTAATGAACATAAAATTTTTATAACAAAATGTTAGCAATAGGTATTACCGGTAGCTATGCATCGGGCAAAACTTTTATTTTGGATTATTTAGCAGAAAAAGGATATAAAACTTTTTGTGCCGATAGATGCATAAAAGAATTATATCAAGATTTGAACGTACAAACTCAGATTCTAAAGTTATTACCTGAACTTGAGTCTTTCAATATTGGGAAAATCAGTAATTTAATTTACAATAACGACTTAGCTAGAGAAAAACTACAAAATTTTATTTATCCCTTACTAATAGATAAACTCATTTTATTTAAAAAAGAAAATGCTAATTCTAAATTTGGCTTTGCCGAAATACCGTTGCTTTATGAAGCTAAATTTGATAAATATTTTGATTTTGTCGTAACAATATATTGCTCTGAAGAAATAAGAATGCAAAGAGCGATAACGAGATCTTCATTTGATATAGAGATTTATAATAAAATCAAAGAAATTCAACTATCACAAGAGAGCAAAATAGCAAAAGCAGATTTTGCTATAAATAGCGGCGTTGATATGTTAGACTTGGAAAAACAAATAGAGAAGCTAATTCTCGTCATTGCGAGGAAATTGTGAGTTTATTGCATGAAACGAAAAACGCATTCGATGTCATACCGTGGCTTGTCCACGGTATCCAGTAAAAAATAAAAAAAGACTGGACCCCGTGGTCAAGCCACGGGGTGACACAGTGGATTTTACCAGTCCACGCAACAATACCCTCTCGCAATGACGATTTTAAATACCAATAAAGGATTTGGAATGTCAAGTTTAAGAGAAATAATTTTAGATACCGAAACTACGGGACTTGACCCACGACAAGGTCATCGAATCGTCGAAATTGGTGCTATTGAGATGGTGAATAAGGTATTAACAGGCAGGAATTTTCATTTTTATATTAATCCTGAGCGAGACATGCCGTTTGAGGCTTATAGAATTCATGGCATATCCGGCGAATTTTTAAAAGACAAGCCTCTATTTCATACAATAGCCGATGATTTTTTAGAATTTATTTCAGATAGCAAACTTATTATTCATAATGCTCCTTTCGACATTAAGTTTTTAAATCATGAATTATCATTATTAAAGAGAGCCGAAATCAAACTTTTAGAACTGTCCAATGCTATAGATACTCTAGTTATGGCTAGAAGTATGTTTCCAGGCTCAAAATATAATCTTGACGCATTATGTAAAAGATTTAAAGTTGATAATTCAGGTAGGCAGCTTCACGGGGCTTTGAAAGATGCGGCATTACTTGCAGAAGTATATGTAGAACTAACGGGTGGTAGACAATCTGCTTTTAAAATGGTTGATAAATCTGCCGGAATAAATAATTTAGCAACTAATCAAGTAAATAACAAAACAGAGCAAGCTATTATTGTTATTAAACCTACAAAAGAAGAGCTGCAAAAACATAAAGAGTTCATAAATAAGATTTTAATACCGGCTTAATTAATGTTATTCCCGCAAGGCTTTGTTGCGTGGATCTAAAAATACGTCCGGTGTCATACCGTGGCTTGACCACGGTATCCAGTTTTTTTTTATTTTTATGGATGCCGTGGTCAAGCCACGGCATGACACTACAGGCTTTTTTAACAACAATCCCCTTAAAACTTACCTATGAAAACAAACATCCTTGTACTTATAACTTTTATAATACTTATCTCTTTAGGCGTTTGGCAGCTTAGTCGTTTAAAAGAAAAGAAATTATTTCTAGCTTCTATGCAAGCTAACCTCACCTCACCGGCAATTAATTTAGCAGAAATTCAAGATAGTTTACCTTATCATAAAGTAAAAATTACCGGTCAATTTTTGCCTAATAAAGACATTTATTTATACGGTAGAAGGTCAATGTCGACTGAAAAAGACGGATATTATTTAGTTACTCCTTTTAAAACCATAGAAGATAAAGTTATTTTAGTAGCACGAGGTTGGTTCAGTAATCGCAATAAAAATATTATCATGCAAGCTACAAACGACCAGCAGCACGAGATTATCGGTGTTACTATGCCGTCTGAAAAAACTCGTAGCTACTTACCTGCTAACGATATAAAAAATAATGTGTGGCTAACTTTAGATTTAAAAGAAGCATCTCAAACCTTAGAATTAAATCTAGAGAATTTTTATATTATTGCGGAAGGAAAAGATATTAGTAATCTAGATATTTTATTACCTCTTTCAATAAATCATTTAGCAGCAATCAGAAATGACCATTTAGAATATGCCCTAACTTGGTTTGGTCTTGCTATTTCCTTAATCGTAATATATGTAATTTATCGGCGTAATGTCATTTCTGTGTAGGCAAAACAACCTTAATATCAGTAAAATTATACATTATTGATAAAATAAACCTATAAAAAACAAGTTTTTATAGGTTTTACTAGATTCCTGCTTTCGCAGGAATGACATAACCGCTATACAATAAAGATTTATAAATGAGCAATCTACAACAACAAGCATCTGATCCTAATACTTCCGTTTGGGTATCGGCATCTGCCGGTACCGGTAAAACCAAAATCCTAACCGATCGGTTTTTACGTTTGTTAATAACAGGCGTAGAACCTGCAAATATTTTATGCCTTACTTTTACTAATGCTGCTTCTATAGAGATGCAAGCAAGGATTAATAGCAGACTTAAACATCTTTCTCTTTGCGATACCAAGAAACTAGAAGAAGAACTCTTCTTAATAAGCGGCAATAAGCCGCTACCGCAAGAAATAGAAAACGCAAAAACTTTATACGATAAAATACTAAATAGCAACGAGCCTTTAAATATCTATACAATTCATGCGTTTTGTCAAAAAATCCTTAACACTTTTCCTTTAGAAGCAGGCATAACACCGGAATTTAAGATTCTTGAAGAAACCAAATTGCAAGATATTTTTCTAAATATCAGAAATAAAATTTACCTAAACGATGAACATAATGATTTAATTAAAATTTTACTTAACCGCTTTCATGAAATAACTCTGCAGGATATTTTTACTGAAATAATCGAGCAGAAAATTAAATTCAAGAAGTTATTTACTCATAAAACTATTCCAAATGAAATATATAATAAAAGATTAGCGTTAGGGGAATTAAATAATATTTACGATAAGGTGAAAAATTTATTTGCAGAATATGATTTGGAAATAGAACCGAAAGAAATTTTTTTTACCAAAGACGGAAAAAAACGTAAAAGCCTTTTATCGAAAGAATTAACAAGGAAATATCCTAAATTATTACTAGAGCTAGAAAAAATTATCTCTGAAATTTACCGTTTGGAGGAGTTGCGTCGTATAGAGGAGCTAGAATATCATACGAATTTACTTACTAAACTTGCTTATATTATTTTAAAAAAATACGATTCATATAAAGAAGAAAATAATTTACTCGATTACGACGATTTAATTTACTACACCGAGAAATTACTGAATAATAAAACTACGCATGAATGGTTGTTGCATAAGCTGGAGAGTGAAATAAATCATATTCTTGTCGATGAAGCACAAGATACAAGCCCCCAGCAGTGGAATATTATCACTACTTTAATAACAGAGTTTAATGCTGTAGATAAACCAAGTAATAGTACCTTTATAGTAGGTGACGATAAACAATCTATCTTCAGTTTTCAAGGAGCTGATCTTCATAATTTCAGCTTAGTGAATGAGCAACTAAAAACAAATCTTACAAATGCTAATAAGAAGGTCAAAAATATCACGCTTGAATGCTCATATAGATCATGTGCAGAGATTTTACAATTTACTCATAATGTTTTGAAAAATATAAAATCTAATTACCCTGATTTATTCCTTTCAGATAACCCTTTAATATCCTCATTTCGTACACATCAAGGCTCTATAACGGTATGGTCGTTAGTAACCATTGAAAAACAAGAAGAGCTTTTTTGGGCATTACCTGAAGATTATAAAAATTCTAAATCCGTCGCTGATTTACTCATAGAGAAAATCGTAAATTTCATAAAAGGACAAATAGAAAGCAAAGAAATTTTACCGTCTACCTCAAGCAGAATATCCGAAAAAGATTTCATGATATTAGTACGAAAACGAGATGAATTTAGTAATAATCTGATAAAAGAACTTAATCAAGCTAAGCTTAAAGTTGAGATAAGCGATAGAATTAACCTTAAAGAAAATCTAACAATAATGGATTTAATGTCCGTGGCTAAATTTGTGTTATTACCTGAGGATGATTTAAACCTTGCCGGTTTACTAAAATCACCGATTATCGGCATGAACGAGCAGCAATTATATGAACTTCTTGTAAATAAAAACGATAATAGTTTATGGGATAATCTATCTGCTTGTGAAGAAATATACGCTAAGTTAAATTCCCTAATTGAAATTTATAAAATATCGACTGCCAAAGATTTCTTTGATTTAGTGGTGAATAATCTAAATTTACGAGAGATTTACGATGATGATATGATAAATGAGCTATTAACATTAAGCAAAAACTATACAAATGATATAGATAATTCACTGCAAGGATTCATTGCTTGGTTTGAGAATAACGATATCTATATTAAACGTGATATGGAGCATTCAGACAAAATAAGAGTAATGACCGTCCACGGCTCTAAAGGGCTTGAAGCTCCTATCGTTATATTATGCGATTCTACTACTTTGCCGGTAAGTAGCAATAAATTTATTTGGGACGATAAAGGGGAAATGTTTTTTTCTGCTAATGCTGCGGACATACCCGCATTTTTACAAGATCTGAAAGAAGCTGAAAAATTAAAAGACTTACAGGAATATATAAGACTACTCTATGTTGCAATGACAAGAGCTAAAGACCGGCTAATTATATGCGGTTTTAGCAATAAAGCAGCCGCTCCTGAAAATTGTTGGTATGAAATAGTCAAGCAAACTTTTAATTAACAGCTGCTTTATTAAGGGCATTGCTAATTAAAGAGAGATGTCATACCGTGGCTTGACCACGGTATCCAGGAAAACAACTAAAAATACTAGATGTTTAGGTATTTTTTTGGATCCCGTGAATAAATCACGGGATGACATCGAGTTTTTTTATTATCATCTCTCTTTAGTTAGCAATGCTTTATTAAGTCATTATTCGGCTTTCCAACTCTCCTAAACGTTGCTCGATTCTCTCTATATCTTCTTTTGTGACAGGATTTTTTAATAAAAATGCAATTTCATCTTTTAGCATGTTTATCTCTTTTTCATTAGAATCTAATACTATATCGTAAATGCTTTTTTTGCCTTGATTTGACACTTAAATGCTCCCAAACTTAAATTGCTCAAGTTTCAACCACCAAAGATTTTGACCTTGGGTGGTTGGGGCGTTAGAAGAACTGT
This sequence comes from Rickettsia tillamookensis, assembly GCF_016743795.2. Taxonomy (NCBI): domain Bacteria; kingdom Pseudomonadati; phylum Pseudomonadota; class Alphaproteobacteria; order Rickettsiales; family Rickettsiaceae; genus Rickettsia; species Rickettsia tillamookensis. Next base: position 1,192,508 of record NZ_CP060138.2, read on the forward strand.
CACAGAACAGTTATAATAGCTTTTAGGTTTAAAGTGCAAACTTTAAACCCTGAACATAGCTAAAATCACCCCAACCATGACAAAGTTGAGGAGCATTTTTAAATGGATAATGTTAACCATCTGTGATAAAGGACTTCTACACCCCGGAATAACGTTACCGCTATTCTTGCGGAAGATTTTAATTAATTTTTAAAAAAAGTCAATTAGCTATTGTCAAAGAACGGCTGCATGGATCGGAAAATGCTCTTAATATTATTCCCGCTTTTAGCAATTACTTCCTAGCTTACTCCGAACTAGTATTAAATAACTGCACTAAATGTATATAAATATCCAGTGTTTCAATTTCTTCCTTAGTAAATTTATAAGGAGATTTTACATAAATAAGTTTTTTGGCGTCTTTCTTCTTTATTTGATCAGGCGGTAAATATATATATAATCTATGTTCTTCTTGATCCTGAGACTCTTTATTAGCATGCAGCACCTCATATAAAGCTGTTATATCTTTTTTTGTTTCATCTAAAAAAGAGGCAGCAACTTCCTCTAACTTGTCTTTAAATAAACTACTGAGTTCCTGATTGCTTTCTAGCTCTTTCTGCGAAATTACTCTTATATCATCTAATTTAAAATAAGATTTGATATTTTCTAAAAAAGAATTAGCATAATTCTCAGTTCTCGGGCTTTTAAGGTTTTTATTCAAATGATTATGAAGAAATTTTTTATCTAGATAAAATTGAATAATACTTAAATTTTTTTCTTTTAAGGTTTTTTTATACCCTGTTATTTTAGAAATAACGACTACAACAAGAAAAATAAAAATACTTATTAACAGAGGATATAAGATATTTAACTGATCAAACATTATTAATTTCACAGAATTTAGTGGATATTACATAATAGTAGTAACATTTATTTAAATTTCAACTTAAATATTTTTTATTTCAATTTAACTCCTATATCTTAAATTAAATCATTTATATTTAAATATTGTCATAAGGAAATTAATAAGATTTTTATTGAAACCGCTACTTCAGATAGCATAATAATTTATGCATTATAGTAATAACCATGCCCTAATAAATCAGATTTAGGAATATCACACTTATATTCATATGAACCTAAATATGCTTGTAATTCATGAACATTTTGTTCTATTTTTTCATAATTATATTTATATGAGTTTTGGAATTTTTCAACTAATTTACCTTTATTAACAACTTTTTTATAAGCATCTTCTTTAAAAAACCCGTCTTTTTGTTCTTCACTATGAAAATAATCCTTAAATTCACTATGCTTTTTCGGTAAATTAGAGATAAATTCTGCAAATTTTTCTAATTGAATATTGGTAATTGCGGTAAATGCCAAAACTATATTTTCTTTATATTTGCTAACTCTTGAAATTTCATGCTCTATTGTATCTTTTTGTTCAATTTCAATAACATTATTAGATAAAATAACTAAATCTTTTTTATTAACCTCTTGCTTTTCAGATTCCTTTAGTTTTATATTCATTATTTCCTCTTCTAACTCCTTTTCTGTAAATAATCTTTTAAATGCAGCAAGCCATGGACCAAAAGCTGTACTTTCTAACTTTTTAAAATATTCTTTTAACTTCATAAATAATTTCCTTGTTTATATTTTCTTAGTTTAATTTATATTACTAGTTGGAAGTAATCAAGTTATAGAGCTAAGAAAAATTAATACTTTTGTAAAAATTATATGTAGCGTAGCAATTGAAAAACAGTTTTAAAATGCTTAAAATAATTTGACTATTTCAGAAAGTTTTAATAATATTTGTTAATAAACTCAATCGATAATACAAAATATGAAAACAGCTTTTATCTTCCCAGGTCAAGGATCTCAATTGATCGGTATGGGAAAAGATTTTTACGATAATTTTAAACCAGCCAAAGAAACTTTTCAAATCGTTGATGAAGCACTAAATCGAAAACTTACCGACATAATTTTTAACGGTACTTCCGAGGAACTAACCCTAACTACCAACGCACAGCCGGCATTAATGGCAGTATCTATGGCAATAATAAATATTATCAAAGCTGAAACCGGTAAAAGTTTGGATAGTCTTTGCGATTATGCTGCCGGTCATTCGCTAGGCGAATATAGTGCTTTATGTAGCACTGAAAGTATTAACCTTGAGACAGCAGCAAAACTACTGCATATACGTAGTACATCTATGCAAGAAGCATGTCCCGAAAGCGAGGGAAGCATGGCAGCTTGTATCAATATTCCACTTCAAAAACTTGAAGAAATATTAGAAGATATCAACAAAATAAATTTATGCCAAATTGCCAATGATAACATCGAAGGACAAATAGTTATTAGCGGCAAGACCACAGCTATAGATCATGCTATTAGCATAATTAAAGATTTAGGCTATAAAGCGATAAAACTGAAAGTCAGTGCTCCATTTCATTGTAGCTTAATGAAGCCGGCAGAAGAAAAAATGCGAGTAGCTCTTGATAAAGCTGTAATTAATAAGCCTTTGATACCGGTAATCCAAAATTATACCGCAAAACCTACTTTAGATCCTACAGAAATCAAACAAAATTTAATTTTTCAAATATGCGGACGAGTTAGATGGCATGAAACTCTAGAGCTATTTAATACGCTAGACGTTAATCATATAGTAGAAATAGGAGCTGGAAGCGTACTAACAAATATGCTCAGAAAAATTAATTATCCATATAAATTAAGTAATATTAGTAATTTAGAAGAACTACAGAATTTTTTAGACAAAGTTAACAAATAACCGACTCTAGGTTCTGATTTATAAGGTTTTTAAATTAACTTAATATTATTATTATATGAAAATTAGTTTTAGTTTTTTTAAGCAATTGCTAGAATTATTAACTAGTGATTGGCGGAGCTATTTAAATAAGGTAATAACGGAACTTGAAAAGTTAGCTTTAACAGATACTAATGATTCCTTTTTGAAAGAAGAATGTTATAAAAAAATTGGTCTTATCAAAAAAGATATTAAAAAAGGTAAATATCCATCGTATATTGCTCCTTTTGATAAAATAGAGCATGCAAGTTTATTACTTACCAATATTCATATATTAGAACTTGATTACCTAAATCAAAATACTGTGAAAGCAGTAAAAAATATGCTACGAAATAATTTCAAAGATGTATATAATCCGGAAATTTATATTATCGCTAATTATGAAGAACCTATAATTAAAAACTATACAATAATAGATAAAATAGCCAAAGGGAAAGTTATTACCTTTGAAGATTTAAATATTAATTATGAAGAACATACAAATGAAGAGTTAAAATATATAGATGATATAGTAAATGATATTAGAAAACTAGACAGCGAGTTAGTAGCAGATATATCAAATATCATCAAATTTATTTATCAATTTTATTTTGTAGATTCTGCTATTACTCAGTATACGATCATTTTTATGGCTGCACATTTTGAAGAACTACAAAATTTTCATCAAAATTTAGATAACCTCAATTTTATAGTACCATCACAAAAATATAATCCTGAATACCAACCAAAAAACTATGATAGTTTTGTCAATCTTGAAGCAATAGCTTGGAATAGGTTTTTGGTTAAATATGAGAAATTATTTAATAACCTCAGCGAAGAACATTCAGAAATATTATTTAGTATTTGTAGTGATAATGATGATTTTGTAAAATTGTTAATTTCAGACTCTTATCATCTTAACTTAAAAAAACGAGTCGAAATTATAAAATACTTAATAGACGAATATAAAAATGATACCGAATCTGTTTATCCTATAGCCATAGAACTTTTAAATATTTGTGACGATAAAGATGGTCTTATAAAATTATTACTTTCAGATTCTTATAATCTTAGTTTAGAAAAGCGGATTAAAATTGTAAAATCCCTAATAGATAAATATAAAAATGATACCAAATCTATTTATTACATAACCGAACAACTTTTTAATACTTGTAACGATAATACAGATATTAAAGCTATAGACATAAAGATTAAACATTTTGACAAATATATTAAACATTCTCGTAGTTGGGATGGCTTACCTAGTTATTGGTGTATGGACTTTAAAGGGCTACCTGGTTATGATACAAAAGCTTTGATTATTGGCAATTCTGCATTATCAGAAAATGATTGCGAATAATATTTAAATCAATGATAAAAATTCTAAAATAATTCTAGAAATTTTTACTATTAACTGGTATAAAGTAAGTCCATGAACGGAGAGATGGCCGAGTGGCCGAAGGCGGCGGTTTGCTAAACCGTTATACGGGTCATACCGTATCGAGGGTTCGAATCCCTCTCTCTCCGCCAACTCATATTTTGCTTAAAACCGAGTTACTTCCAACAAAAGTGCTTACACATTATTTTATACTTCCATAAAAAGCATATTCTTTATTATTATGGTAAGCCCAATATCTATCTCCGTATGACCAATGCCAATATTCTGTAGGATAATTTACAAAACCTGATTTTATCAAAACATTACTCATAATTTTTCGATAATATTTGGCTTTTTGAGAAATTATATTAGAGTCCGTTTTGGAGAGTAATCCCTCTATATCTTTTATCCAATCTTTAGGATGAATTCCCATATCAACAACATTTCCTTGCTCATCAAGTAAATAAATATCTATAGCTCCTCCTGTCGAATGAGGTGGTATGTTGTGGCTTCCATCTAAATTTACAACAGGAGACACTAGTCTAATCGATTCTAAAAAAATCTTGTCACTATTATAATAAGGATATTCTTTTTTCACTTCATTATAACGTTTGTTAAAAATCATTTCTTGTAGGGCAAGACTACGGTATACTTCATAAAGACAAAATCTTAAACCTTGCGGCAACATATTTTGAGCTTCCACAAGTTTATTGTAAACTGTTAAACGTATTTTTGTATAATCAGTATTATTAGGAATTTCAGGCGAATCGCCAAATGCAATAATTTTTTGATTTTTTAAATCAATTAAGGCATCTTGATTTTCTTTTATAGGAATAGCTAAAACTTGCGGATCAACAATTGATACAATTTTACTCTTTAAACAACCTTGTAGCATAAATAATATTAATGAAATAATAATATATATTTTAGAATGCATTTCTAGCCATCAGTCAATTAATTAATAATGTAGAAAGTTAGCCAATTCTTGTAGTTTATCGAACGGGAAAGCCAAGGAGTAATCAAGGTTCCGCCTTTCAAATTTAGGTCAGAGAATACAAATTATCGCCTTATTTCCTTTATTTAACAAGGAAATAAGATTTACATGCAAAATGTCTTTTCATACCTTACCTTTTTAAATTTTATTAAAAACTTTAACTATTTAAGATTATATAATATCATCTTCTTCACCCATTAATTTAATTAAATCTGCATAGGTTTGCTCATATTGAGCTATAAGCTCAAGTGTTTCTGTTTTATCATGAGATGATAATTTAACTTTATCATTTTCTACTAAATCTCTTAATCCTTTTATTTCTTGTAAGGTAGCATAATGAACACTAACCTCCTCGCCATCTTTTGCTGCATACCATTGATTTTGAGCATCGCATGAAAGGGCATTTAATATATTAATATTTTCTCTAGCATTTATGGGTTCTAAATCTAGTTTTACGAAGAAATTTCTTGTTAATCTGAATTGTAGAGTTTCGGTGATAGGTACGTATGATAGTCCAAAAGATTCATTATTAAATATACAGAATGGCTCTGTTTTCTTTTGAAAACTACTGTTAGGAACAAAACCAAAAATTTTTATTGTATAGTGTTGATTTATATAATTCATATCATTTATAAATAATTTTTGTTCTTTCATTTTTTACCTCTTACAATAGCTAAATTCTATTTATTAAAATAGCCTAGCTATTTCAGCTTTTGATTACAACCTAAAATTTGTAAAAACTTAATAAACATATTGTTTGTAGTAAAAAGTAGAAAAAACTATATAGATACAAGATTTATCTCCTGTAGTCTTAAGTTTAATATGATTTATATATGAGTAACAATTATACACCAAAAAATGAATGATAGTTTGTTAAAAAAAATCTTTCGAGATTTAGAGAGATTAAAAGAATTTATCAATACAGTTCTTGGACTTCAGGAAAGTTTTAGAATCAAAGAAATAGAGTTTATACCCATAGAGCAAGTCCTATGCTCAATAAAGGAATAAATCCAAGGCGTTAACTACGCACACAACATAAAAGAGGTCGTATCCCGCTACGCAGTAAACGACCTCTTCAGCTCATTGGTGGGAAAGGACGAACCCACATAGATATTATAACACCTAAATAATCAACTTACAATAATTATTACATAATGATTATTGCCTAGTAGTTGAGATATTATTTAAGGTGTTAAATTATGACTGACTTAGTTAAACAATTTGAGGGGCTAGTGTCCTTCCTGCGAGGCTTTGTTGCGTGGATACGAGTTGTCATTGCAAGCATTCGTAGACTTCGTGACAATTTTATGAAATAACAACAAACTCTTGAGATTGCTTCGTCAATTGCTACGCAATTTCCTCGCAATGATGATTTGGTATCCACCCAACAATGCCTTTCCGCAAAAGCAAGAATCTAGTACTTTAAAGCTTTTTTAAAGTTTAACCTTTAAAAAAATGATATAATAAAAATCTTTAAAATTAAGATTTTTTAGCCTGGTTCCCTGTTTTCGCAGGGGTTACATCAAGGGCTTTTTAAAAATTGTCCGGTACTATACTTAGTGACATGCCGGCAAATAGAGCGGTCATTGTTCTTAGGTTAAATAGCTACAATCTAATCGTTAACGAGATTTCCGTTGCTTCAATTATAGAATTTAATAAGGATATAATTATGCTTAGATGGTTTCAAAGTTCATATGATAAATTAATGAAAGCAATTAAGGCAAAAAATGAAGCAGGAAAGTCAGTAATAGAGTAATAGAATAGCCGATAAGATGCAGAAGCTAACAGATAAAAACGATATAATAAATATATTTAAACTAAATATTTGGAGCCGGTACTAATTCATAAAAAGGCTTAAGCGTAGCCTGAACTAAGGCTAATCTAAACTAGTTAAAGGTTCGCATAATGTACCACGCTCTTGTCAACTCTAGAAAGCTAGCTACTTCTTACAGTTCTATCTAACTATAATCTTTATCACCCAGCATATTATAGATTTCTGGCATATATTTATGTTTCAACCAGATCTCAAGATTACCGATAACATAAAGGTTATTTTTAGCTCTACTAATACCAACGTTTAGGACGTTTGACTTATCGGTCATAACACTTCTTGCTCCCCAATCTTCAGGGTGTTGTGCTCCTAGTACCATAATAACCGTATCTGCTTCTTTCCCCTGAAAAGCGTGAATAGTACCGATATTACTAATACAAAAACTACCAACTTTATTTTCTATTTTAAGTTTACGTGCTTCTTGCTCTAACCTAAATTTTATATAAGAGCTATAATTTTTATACATAGTTATTATGTAGATTTGATTTAATAATTGAATACAATTATCTTGTGCAAAAACTGATTTTAATAATTTAAACAATTCTTGAAACTCGGCTTCCGATTCATAATGAGATTTTTTAGTATGATCATCTTGAACATCAATCCATCTTGATTTTTTTAGAATTGTTCTAAGATAAGAATCAGGTTTAGGAGCAGCAGAAATCATTTTATTGTCATAAGCAATCTTATTACATATATCAAACATTGGGCTTTGGCATCTTCTATGTACTAATAAAGGAAAACCTACGGAAATATTACCGTATCTTGTTTGATATAAAGAATTACGATCCGCTAGGTGTTGCACCGATACTTCGGAAGGTGACCATGCTGAGTAATCTACTTTAAGTTTTTGACAAAGCTTATCTATTAACGCTTGACCTAAAATTGATATAGGAGCCGTTTGCATTGGGTCGCCGACTACTATAACATTTTTTGATTTATAAATAGCACTTGCCGCATATTGCGGCGGGGTTTGTCCTGCTTCATCAATAATAAGCCAAGCTAGATCATTATGACTAAAATTTTTAAACATATTATCAAATGAATGAAAAGTTGTTGAAACCACCGGCACAATCATAAAAAAGTTTTGCCACACGGCTTTCCACATATCCGGTTCTATGTTACTAAATTTTCCATTCATTATTTCAGAAAATAAACTTAAACTATCCCAAAAATTACGAGCATTAGCATTTATAAATATTTCATGTAGTTTAGATGCTTGAATAAATAATTTTGATCGTAATTTTTCTACTTCTTGATTAAAATAAGGCGTGATTTTATGAAATGCGTCATAATCAGTAGAATAATTTTGTTCAAAATCATTATCGTTAAAGATTGTAACGGCAAAATTTTTAGAAATTAAAAACTCCATACTAACAGATAAGTATTCTTCTATTCTTGTAAGCTTTTCTATATCGAGCTTTAATTGCTTAGATTTATCTTGAAGTTTTTTGATATCGCTTTTAATTTTTTCTTTTAACTCTAATTGTTCATTTTTTGAGCGAATTAAACGTAAATGATTTTGAACAAAATTATTATATCTTTTTGTTTTAAAAAAAGTATGTATAGGTTTTAAAAATCCTAATGATACTGAACCAATTTCATAATCAAATTCTTGAATTTTTGAGTCAATATATTTTAAGGTGGATTCAAAATTTTTTATTTCTTCTACATATTCGTTTAAAATAGCTAACAAATCTTTATTTGGATAATCTTTTAATAAATCACTTTTTTGTTTATTAAGAGTAATAACTTTTTCTATTGTATCGTTAATTTTTAAGATTTCTTGATATAATTCATTAAAATATAAACATTCTTTTTGCCATTCTTCCTTAGTATCTATATATGAGTTACAATATTTAGGCATTAAATAGTTTAAGCTATGAGCTTCAGCTTTACCTTTTAGTAAATTTAAATATTGAAACATTGTTTTACATTTATAGCCTTCATGCTCTTTAGGAAATTCAGGTTTCCAAAATTTTTCCATAAAACTTTGACGATTAGCACTTCTTCCAAGTACCGCCGTAAATATTCCCCAGTTTGTATTTTTATCCGTATCGTTTACTAACCAATCAAAAAATTTTAACTCGTCATGATAAATTTTATCTATCTTTGCATAAAGAGGTAACTCTTTAGAAATGTTTTCAACTGCATTATTGTTAGAAGAAGCTATAACAATCTCATGATTTTGAAGAGAAGGGACAAGAGCTTTTATTTTATATTCAAATCCTGCAACTTTAAAGCAATGCTGATCATCATTAAATCCTTCATCAGGAGTTTTCAATTTAGCAAGGTTTAATGCTCTTTTGACGTAAATATTTGCTATTATGTCAAATAGTAAAGTAGTTTTACCGGTTCCAGGTGGACCATTAACTGCAAAAATATGCTCTGTATTTTCTGTTTTTTGTAATATTGTATTAATAGCAGCAGTTTGTAAAGCAGCTAAACAATTTTTGGGGGATGAAGGCCATCTAGCAAACTGCATTTTAGAAGGCTCAAGTAACTCTTTAAATAATAACGGTTCATTCAAAACATCTTTTATATCAGGTTTATCATTAGCTCCAAGATATTTAGTAATTGAAGAATTTTCAGTAAATTTATCAATATTATTGCGTACTAAATCAAGGGGTTTTAGAAAAAAACTATTAAACATTTCTAAAGCCGGAGCAGGTGCCCAATCCAATTCCTTTTTAGTATCTTCTTTTAAATCATTATCTGTTACTTTTTGATTAGTATAAGCATTTTTAGTTTTTTCATTTTTCCTAAGTTTCCTATAAGTTATTTTTCTAACGCATATTTCAGGATTACTGAGTAAAAATTTTCCATCAATCTTTAATTCGTTAATTATAAAATTAGCAATATAATTAACTCTTTCTAAATTAAATTTCTTTTGCTGACCGGTTTTATCAAAAGAATCTTTTAAAGCATTTACTATTAATGCAGCACTATTATCTTCAAACTCAATTAAATCTTCAAAATCATTTTCTGAAAACCCTTCTCGTACAACTTTACCTAGAACATAAGCACCCGTAGATATAACTACCGAATTATCTATAAGATTCATATCTTCATCAAGCGTTAGTGCAACGACCGGAGTTAATACAGGGTTTTTTCGATTCTTAGGGCTATGCAAAATTTTAGGTCTTACACTAAATAATTCATTGATTTTTTCTTCAATAGCAATTTCAGCTTCAGTCCAATTTAAATAACTAAGATATAGATGCCAATGAACACATATATCATAATCAGGCAACTCTGCTTTTAATTTGTCCTTATTAAATTTTTCAAACGGTGCATCTTGTAATAAAAAAAGAGCTTCTTTCTTATTAATTTCTTTATAAAACTCTCTTTGCTGAGTAGCATGTTTTTGTGCGTAAGCAAAATAACTACTTAAAGTTTCATTTTTAGGAGGGGTTGAAAGTTCAATAATCTTCCATACATCTAGGATAGATTTAATTTGTTTGTCCGATTGGTTGTACATAAAGACAAGCTCATAACTTAAAATAAAAATATCCTAAGTATGAAAATATAAGTTGTAAACAACTTTTTTGTGTTATTAATTTATATTTACTGTTAACAGTGCCATAGTTAAACCACTTCAACGCACATAGCCATACCCATACCGCCACCGATACATAAAGTAACTAAGCCTTTTTTGGCTTTAGCTCTTCGTAAGGCGTGTATTAAAGTAATAAGAACACGCCCGCCACTTGCACCAATTGGATGACCAATTGCTATTGCACCGCCATTTATGTTAACCTTATCCATATCCCATTTCATTTCACGGTTTACATAAATACTTTGAGCAGCAAACGCCTCATTAACCTCGATAACTTCCAAATCATTAACGCTCCAACCTGCTTTACTTAAAGCCTTTTGGGAGGCAGGAACGGGGGCAGTACCCATAATACTTGGATCAACACCGGCTGAAGCATAAGAAACAATTCGAGCTAGCGGCATCAAATTATGCTTTTTCAAAGCTTCTTCGGAAACTACCATAAGACATGCCGCACCGTCATTAATTGAGGAAGCATTACCGGCAGTAACTACACCGTTTTTATCAAAAGCAGGACGTAATTTACTTAAGATTTCAAGGCTGGTATCAGGTCTTACCGTTTCATCATGTTCAAACAAACTAGTAGTTTTTTTAATCGTTACTTCAATAGGTAAGATTTCATCTTTAAAAATTCCTGCTAGTTGTGCTTTAGCTGCTTTTTTATGAGAGCTTAAGGCGAATTCGTCCTGCTCTTGTCTGCTAATATTAAACTGTTTTGAGATATTTTCGGCAGTAATTCCCATAAATACTCCTGAAAATACATCAGTTAACCCGTCATACTGCATTAGATCAACCATTTTAATATCGCCGAATTTAGCTCCTGCTCTGATATAGCTACCGTGCATACCGAGCGACATATTTTCCTGCCCACCTGCTATAACTATTTCATTATCTCCGGTCATAATCGAATTTGCAGCAAGTACCACGCTTTTAAGACCTGAGCCGCATACTTTATTAATCGTATAGCCAGGCACTTCTTTCGGTATCCCCGCATGAATCAGAGTTTGCCTTGCCGGATTCTGCCCGCTACCGCCTGTTATTACTTGTCCAACTATTACCTCATTTACCAAAGCAGGATCGATTTTGCTATTTTGCAATATATCCTTTATTAAATGAGCAGCAAGCATAGGTGCAGCTGTTGTACTAAGGCTACCCATAAACGAGCCGAAAGCCGTCCTTTTCGCATGAGTTATATAAACCGGTTTTGTCATAATGTGTACTCCTTAAATAAAATTAAAAATATAAAAAAATTTAGCAAACGTAAAAAGCTTTTTTGCGTGGATACCATATCGTCATTGCGAGGAGCGAAGCGACGCGGCAATCCAGAAAAATAATTAAAAAAATTCTGATTTACAGAATTTTTTACTGGATTGCTTCGTCGAATTACTATGTAATTCTTCTCGCAATGACGATGAAGCAACCTCGTTTACAACCTTTCAAAACCTAACAGCAAAGTTTATCATACTCCTTAAATAATTTATCTAATTTATCATTTATCAAATAGCTAATATGTCCGCCTTTTACCTCTATAAGTTTAGAGTTTTTTAATAATTTTTGCAAAGATAAAATGGAAGATTTAGGCACTATTTTATCATCCTCCGCTGCTACTATATATACAGGACAATCAATTAAACTCGGAGCAACAATAAAATTATCGATTTTCCATTCAAGATTCATAAACATATTTTTATCTAATATATTTTGCATAATTTGATTATAAACCCCCTTAGAGATATTATTACCTGACATAAGCCAATGTTCTATTCTAAATGCTAATTCCTGCTCCTTACCTGCAGTTATAGAGAAAAATTTTTTTAATTTAGCATTGAAATAATCAGGGAATAAAAGAAAAAATAAAATCTGAATATGAATTTTAGGAATTATCGGTAAATTTTCTATGCCACTATCTAGTTTTAAATATCGATGCAACATTCTTATATAGAAAAAATGAGAAAAATCCCACGGACAGGTAAGTAAAGTCAGAGTTTTTATAAATTTAGGCATAAGTATGTTTGTAGCTATCGCAAGATTACCGCCTATACAATGACCTATTAAATTAATGTCCTTAATTTTCAAACTATCTATTACTTCAATTACTTTATGCACATAGTCATCTAGTAAATATTTAGGTTCCTCAATCTCTAGCCAATCTATTAAATAGACTTCACCATAGCTTCTCAAATTTTCAATAAAATTTTTGTCACGAGCTAAAAAAAATATTTCCGGTGAGTTGAAGATAGAAGGGATGATTAGGAAAGCATGCGTGTCATCCCGTGGCTTGTCCACGGAATCCATAGGATGACTCATATCATTACTGGATCCCGTGGACAAGCCACGGGATGACGCCGAGTAATACAATACCCTATAATGCTCTGTTTGCATTACTATTTTACCGGATTTTAAATATTTATTACCTAAATTATGTGTCTTTGCATAATTATTATAAAGGTCAAAATATTCCTGTAGTTTATTACTATCTAGCATTGAGAGTATCTAATCTTATATTAGTAATTCTTGACAAAAGGCTAAATATATTGTATAAGTTCAGCACCTTCAGAATGTAATAACAGTATATAGGCTCTAAAGTTTTAGGGGAAATATCTTTTCATAAAATCTTGAAGTGCTTAAGTTTTTTTTTTTGTCCCTAGGGATTTATAATGCTAAGTACCTCACCATCACGATCGTTTAAAAGCAAGTTCAGAGCGGCATTTTGGCCTGTGCATAATTACGAACTCGGAAAGTTTATTCCGATGAGTGCCTTAATGTTTTGTATCTTATTTAATCAAAATGTTTTACGAATCTTAAAAGATAGTATTTTAATCTCCGAGATTAGTGCAGAAATAGCAGGTTTTACTAAAGTTTATTGCGTTACGCCTGCCGCTGCTTTATTCGTAATTATTTATGCTAAGATGATTAATCACCTCACATTTGAAAAAATCTTTTATTATCTAAGTGCATTTTTCATCAGCTTTTTTGTTTTATTCGCTTTTGTAATCTATCCTAATATTCATATTTTTCATGTACATCCCGATAATTTAGCTGACTGGATGGAACGCTATCCTCATTTTAAGTGGTATATCTCATTAGTAGGTAATTGGGGTTATATAGTATATTATAGCCTTGCTGAGCTTTGGCCTAATATTTTTTACGTATTATTATTTTGGCAGTTTGCTAATGAACTTACTACTACCGAAGAAGCAAAAAGATTTTATACTCTCTTTTCACTATTTGGCAACTCTTCTTTAATATTAGTCGGCTTTTTAATGATGAATCTATCATCGGAAGATACTATTATTAAGAAGTTTATGAGTATTTCGGATAGCAAAATCACTTTAGTTCAAGTATCCACGACAATAGTAGCAATTGTTGCTATTGTTTGTTGTTTGTTAGTTAGGTTTATTAGCAAGAACGTTTTTACTAACCCGTTATTTTATGCTAAAGCAAAAAGCGGTAGATCAACTTCAGAACGGATGGGACTGATTAAAAGCTTTAAATATATTGCGAAATCAAAATATTTATGGCTACTTTTAATTTGTTCGGCAGCTTTCGGATTTGCTATTAACTTAGTCGAAGCCGTATGGAAAGCAAAAATTAAGGAATTATATCCGACTGTAAATACCTATGCTGAATTTAACAGTCTGTATATACTTTGGACAGGCGTTGCAATAATGGTTATGACCATCATCGGTAATAACGTTATGCGTATGCACAACTGGTTTGTAGCAGCAGTTATTTCACCGGTTATAATAATGGTGACCGGCATTTTGTTCTTTGTACTTATCGTATTTGATCAACAAATTTTATCATTATTTGATGGAGCAATTTTAATGTCACCGCTTGCTCTTGCCGTTTCGATCGGCGGTATTCAAAATATTTTAGCTAAAGGTACTAAATATTCTATATGGGATACTTCAAGAGAAATGTTATATATACCTCTTGATGAGGAGCTTAAAACCAAAGGCAAAGCTGCTGTTGATGTGATAAGTGCGAAGGTCGGTAAATCCTCTAGCGGTCTTGTGCAATCTATTATTTTCACTTTAGTTCCAACCGCTACTTTTACCTCAATCTCACCAATTCTAATGGTGGTATTTACTTTTGTATGCTTAGCGTGGATTTATGCAGTAAGGAAAATATATTTTGAATATCAAAAAATAGCGTAATGATATTGTTGTGTGGTTCTCGATGTCATTCCCGCATAGGCGTAGTGGATATTAAATCGTCATTGCGAGCAGCCGTAGGCTGCGTGGCAATCTCATGAACCTTATACTACTTACCTTATGAGATTGCCACGTCGATGCTACGCATCTCCTCGCAATGACGTCCCTAATATCCGTACAACAATGCTCTTTTCAGCTAAAAATCTTACAGCATAAAACTATAGATTTTACTATCAATCAATCTCTCCTAAAGCTTTAGTATCTATATTATCTAAGAAAATCTCAAAATCCTTTAAGATATTTTCAACATCTTTTAAGATAGGATCAAATTCGTCTTTACTTTGAGAAGAAGGCGGTTTAAATGAAGTTAGAACAACTTTTTCACTCTTTATAAAATTATGAGGCTGAGGCTGATCCTTAAGTTTAATAGTAACAACTTCACCGGCTAGAGGTTTACATATCCAATCTCATTAATTGGCTTTGGATGCGTAATTTTGAGGTTTTTTGGAGTGTTAGTTTCCTTATTCTTACTACGGAATGAAAAAATTCTAGATAATGGCATTTGATTTATATTTTATTTAAAAAATGCCATTATAGAGAAATAACTTATATTTAACAAGCAGGATGGTTAGGTTCTGTGCACTTTTGATTAATGATTATAATTATAAGATATTTTTAAGCGAAAATTAATAAGATTTTTGTCGGAATAGTTATTCATATTTCAAAAAAATCTTATAATTTGCGGCTAAAAAGAGCTATAATTATGATTATTCTATTAAAAGTGTACAGGACCTCAGTTTTATAAACTTTTCTATCATTCTAGTAACAGAACGTTCTAGCTTAATATCTAATTTTGAATAATCAGAAAAGTTAAACCATTTAAGTTCATTCGATTCGTTATTTTTTATAAAATTATCATTATTTACTGTTTTTAGTAAAAATCGTACATCATAATGATAATGAGCAGGCTCCTTATGAGTTTGCGGAATATAATGGGTGTCTATATCAAAAATCTTTTTATCTATAGTTTTTATTTCATTAATTCCGGATTCTTCTATAGCTTCTTTAATCGCTACATTTAATATATTACTATCTCCGTCACAATGACCACCTGGTTGAAGCCATTTATCAAGCTTTTTATGGTGCATCAATAAAAATTTCGTTTTATCATTATTAAGTAAAAAAGCCGAAGCAGTGAAATGCCCTATTTGTAAATCTCGGCTAAAAGGGTTGTCATATTCATTTAAAAATTCAAGCATTTTTGTTTTTGTAACAATTTCTTCAGGATATGGGCTACTATAATTTTGTAATTTAATATGTAATTCATTCATAACGATAATTTTTTATGTATAGAGCTTCGATATTTAACTCAAATTTCTCTTCTAAGTCAAATAAAAATAATATCATAAAATTATGTTTTACCATGTTTCGTGGTAATTATCATTGACAATTAATTAATACTTAGTTATATATTATGCTTCTAAAATTTAATATTAATTAATAGATTTATATTTATGCTTAAAGAAATAATCAATGATATAGTAAACGATAATACAAACCCTTGGTACGGTAAGCTTGCAGTAGTAGGAGCGTGTGCTGTTGGAATTTATGTAGTAGTAATTGATCCACCTTTAAAAATTGCTATGGCATGTGCTGCCGGCATAATGGGAACATTAGATGCAATTAAAGTAGGAGAAGCCTGTTATAATTATTATATGGAAACAAATACCCAAGAAGAAGGATTAATTGGAGAAGTAGAATATAATATTGAAATATAATAACAAAATATTTTTAATGAATTTAGAGGGCAAGCCTCTCTAAATTCATATTTATTTAATTAAATTTTATTACTATTCAAGCCATTTTTTAGTCTAATTTTGACTTGTTTTAAAGAACGAGGAGTTGCGTCCGTAACTTCAATTTCAATATTTTCTGAAATATCTATTCTAGTACCGATAGCCGGAACACTACCGACTCTAGTCAATACGAGTCCTCCTATCGTATCAAACTCATCATCATCATTTTTTAGCTTTTCTCCTATTATTTCTTCAAGCACTTCTACTTCAACACGTGCATTTGAAATAATTGTTGAGTTATTAATAACCTTGAAATTATCGCTATCTAATTGCTGATCATGCTCATCATCAATTCGCCCTACTATTTCTTCTATAAGATCTTCAATAGTAACTAAACCGTCAGTACCGCCATACTCATCAACAACTATTGCAATATGTGTTCTCTCACGACGCATTTTTGCTAACAAATCTAATAATTTCATAGAAGGAGCTGCAATTATATGCTTACGTATAAGCTTTTTTAGACGACCATTTTGCTTTGTAGCCAATGCTTTAAATAAATCCTTGATATGAATGAACCCTACTACATTGTCTAAAGTACCGTCATATATAAGAGTTCGTGTATGTGGGACTTCTAACTTAATAGACTCACTTAATTCTTCTAGATTCGTAGTTAATTTTATTGCCGCAATATCGGAACGCGGTACCATTATATCTTCAATAGTTTTATCTTCTAGCTCCAATAAATTAGCTAAAATATTACGCTCGTCTAAAGGCGTTTTTGTTTTTCTAAAAAAATTTTTTATCGGAGAGAATAATTTTCGTACAGTAAAAATTAACTTATTATTTTGATTTTTTTTACTAGAATCTTCTTTTTTTGAAGATTTTAACATAAATTTTTTTATTTAGTTAATAAGGGGAAGAAATACCGAAATATGATAATATTTCAATTTCTAGATTTTCCATAATATTTGCTTCTGTGTCATTTTGATGATCAAACCCAATTAAGTGTAAAATACTATGTATTAAAAGATGAATAAAATGATTCTCAAAATTTTTTTGCTGCTCGCACGATTCATTATATATTACCTCATAACAAAATGCTATATCACCTAAATGTATATAATCAGAGTCGCCTAAAAATTCAAGTTTAGAATATAAATCCTGCCAATTTAATTCGTTGCTTGGAAAAGAAAGAACGTTAGTAGCTTTTTCTATATTACGAAATTGTTTGTTTAAGGTCAATATTTCTGCAGTATTTGTTAGTAAAATTGATAATTCAAATTGTTTTATTTTACTAAAATTATCAAACCGCAATAAAACATTTTGAGTTATTTTTTTGATTAAACTCTTATTTATCTGCTTATGCTCACGCCATTTGTCGTAATTTTTTATGATTTCTACGTTTATCATTTCTTAATCCTATCACATCAATGTCATTCCCGCAAAAGCGAGAATCCAGTACTTTTCACTGTCACCCCGTGGCTTGACCTATAGTACCGGACAATTTTCACTTTATGTCATCCCTGCTTTCGCAGGGATGACATCGAGAGCTTTTTAAAAATTGTCCGGTACTATAGGTCAAGCCACAGGATGACAAAGGTGAAATTGATTCACGCGGGCAATGCCTCCTCGCAATGACGCTGTTGATAATTCTCTTTTAATTTTTGAAAATCCTCATCGGCATGGTATGAAGAACGGGTTAGCGGGGTTGCCGAAACCATCAAGAATCCTTTTGTTCTTGCTATTCGCTCTAAATATTTAAACTCTTCGGGAGTAACATATTTTGCGACCTCAGCATGATTTTTAGTAGGTTGCAGATACTGCCCGATAGTTAGAAAATCAACCTTTGCTTCTCTTAAATCATCCATAACCTGTATTACTTCACTTATTTCTTCTCCAAGCCCTACCATCATACCGGATTTTGTAAAAATTTCAGGAGATAATTTTTTGATATTGTGAAGTAAGCTTAAAGAATTATAATATCTAGCCCCTGGTCTAATCGTTTTGTATAAAGATGGTACTGTTTCAACATTATGGTTAAAGACGTCAGGCTTTGAATTAGCTATTATTTCAGCTGCTCCTTCTTTTCTTAAAAAATCAGGAGTTAGAATCTCAATAATAGTATTTGGCGATGATTTTCTAATTTCGCTAATACACTCCGCAAAATGCGTAGCTCCGCCATCATCAAGATCATCACGATCGACGGAAGTAATTACTACATGCTTAAGATTTAACTTTTGTACCGCTTCCGCTAACCTTTGCGGTTCGTGCGGGTCGAGCAAATCCGGTCTACCCGTTTTGACATTACAAAACCTACAGGCTCTAGTACAAACCGAACCTAAAATCATCACGGTTGCATGTTTTTTCGACCAGCACTCACCGATATTAGGACAAGCAGCTTCCTCGCACACAGTATTTAATCTCAGATTCTTTATTAAATCTTTTGTATTATAATATTCTGCGGAATTCGGAGCTTTTACTTTTATCCAATCCGGTCTTTTGTTTAAATTAGACATATACTCCTGTGAAATGAATAGTTGTATACGAAGGTCAATTTCAAAAAGAGCGAGGAGTTCACAAGGCAAGGAGCGGAGCGTATAATAATACGTGGCTACCTGCGCTCTTATAGAACGATAACGCCAATTTTTGAAATTCACCGAGTATAAAACGGAAATAATTTAATTAGTTTTGTTACTTCAGTTAGTACTTTTTGCTCGGCTTTACCATTATCTTCATTATTTTTTAAGCCGTCTAAAATATCTGCTACCATATGACCGACTAATACAAAATCCTTTTCTTTAAATCCTCTAGTAGTGCATGCCGGAGTGCCAAGACGAATACCTGAAGTGATAAAAGGCGAAGTTTCATCAAAGGGGATAGCATTCTTATTACATGTAATCCCTGCTCTATCTAAAGAATTAGCAGCAAGCTTTCCGGTAATTCCGTTTTTACGCAAATCCACTAAAACAATATGATTATCTGTTCCGCCTGTTAATATATCATATCCTCTTTCTTGCAAGCTACTTGCTAAAGCTTTAGCATTACTTATTACCTGCTTAATATAGCTTTTATATTCAGGCTGCAAATTTTCTAAAAAAGCTACGGCTTTTGCGGCGATTATATGCATTAACGGACCGCCTTGTAGTCCTGGAAATAATGCAGAATTTATCTTTTTGCCTATCTCTTCGTCGTTAGATAAAATTAAACCGCCTCGCGGTCCTCTAAGTGTTTTGTGAGTGGTAGAGGTAACAACATGAGCATAAGGAATAGGGCTTTGATGCTCGCCTGTGGCAACAAGTCCTGCAATATGAGCAATGTCTGCCATAAAGTAAGCCCCTACTTTATCCGCTATTTCTCTAAATTTAGCAAAATCAATATTACGAGGATAAGCAGAAAAACCGGCTATAAGTAATTTCGGTTTATGCAAATCCGCTAAGCGTTCAATCTCATCATAATCGATTAAATAAGTCTCTTTATTTACGCTATAAGAAACGGCGTTAAACCATTTACCGGACATATTCGGGGCTGCACCGTGTGTTAGATGCCCGCCACTATCTAAAGACATGCCAAGAATTGTATCACTCGGCTGTAATAAAGCAAGATACACGGCTTGGTTTGCTTGTGAACCGGAATGAGGTTGCACGTTTGCATATTTGCAGTTAAAGAGTTTTTTTACTCGCTCTATAGCTAAATTCTCAGCTTTATCGACTTCCTCGCAACCGTTATAAAAACGTTTGCCGGAATATCCTTCAGCATATTTATTAGTCAGAATCGACCCTTGAGCTTCAAGAACTGCAGGACTTACAAAATTCTCTGATGCAATAAGCTCAATTACGCTATTTTGACGAGCTTTTTCGTGCTTTATTATTTCATCAATTTCTTTATCCGTTTCACGTAAATTATTATTAAAAATATTCATTCATCCTCATATTTTTTTGGTTTTTTTCGTCATTGCGAGGAAAATTACGAAGTAATTGACGAAGCAATCTAGTAAAAAATTCTGTAAATCAGAATTTTTTTAATTATTTTTTTTGGATTGCCACGTCGCTTCGCTCCTCGCAATGACGATTTAGTGTCCACGCAGCTTACGGCTGCTCGCAATCGCGGTTATTTATAAAATTAATCGCAATCTCAAGTCCTCGTCCGTCTATTGAATGAGCAAGAGAAGTTAATTTATGCCCAGTATGCTCTATATGAAGCTTAGATAAATAGTTTGAAGCATTATACATCTCACTAACACCGACCACCTCATCTAATTCCCCATGAATTAAACATATAGGGGTAAGCTTATTATTAACTTCCATAGGTGGAATTAATGCACCCGAAAAACCTATAGTACAAAAAAACGGTTCTCGCTGAATCAGGGTTAAATATAAACCAATCATAGTACCTTGAGAAAAACCGATAATGATAGTATCTTTGTTGGTTAGATTGAGCTCTTCTTGCTTTTGTTTTATTATATCTTCAAGTTTAGAAATATTATTCGCAATTAGCTTTGCTATAATATGTGGACTACGGTCTTGCAAGCTAAACCATTGTCTACCGTAAGGCATAATATCATAAGCCTCGATACCATGCGGGGAAATAAAATGACAATTGGGTAAATCATTTTTGATATAAGGCACAAGTCCTATAAGATCGTGTCCGTCTGAACCGACACCGTGCAGTAATACTACTAGCTTCTTCGGCGGCTGCTCTTTACTTTCTACTTCTGGATATTCTAAATATTTGTTCATGTTTTTTATAAAATTGTTATTTTTCCGTCATTGCGAACGAGCGGAGCGAGTGCGGCAATCTCAGAAATTTAATACTACTTCATGAGATTGCCACGTCAAGGCTTCGCCTTTCCTCGCAATGACATTACTCTCTTAACATCTTCTCAAGCTCACCGCTTTGATATAACTCTTTAGCAATATCACATCCGCCAACCAACTCACCATTAATATATAATTGCGGGAATGTCGGCCAGTCGCTAAATTTTTTTAAATCTTCACGTAATTCAGCATCAAAAAGTACATTAATATCACGAAATTCTACACCTAATTTATTTAAAATAGCTACTACGGTTCCTGAAAATCCGCATGCAGGCGATTCTTTAGTACCTTTCATGAACAATACTACTTTATTATTTTTTATTTCATTTTCTATAAATTTAAAATTTTTATTTTCCGTCATTCAAAACCTGATATAAATATTATTCTCTAAAATATACTCTTCATAATACATCATGCAAGCACAAATAGTTAATAAAATTTTTGAGATTTTCAGCAAGAATAATCCAAATCCGAAAACCGAATTAATATATAAGAATGATTTCACCTTATTAGTAGCGGTAATATTATCTGCTCAAGCCACCGATATATCGGTAAATTTAGCGACTAAATCTTTATTTGAAACTTACGATACACCGGAAAAAATTTTAGAACTAGGTGAAGAAGGGCTTAAAAAATATATAAAATCTATTGGACTATTTAACAGCAAAGCAAAAAATATTATCGCATTATGTAAAATATTGATAAGTAATTATCAAGCTTCAGTACCGAATGATTTTAAGGAATTAATTAAACTGCCCGGTGTCGGTAGAAAAACTGCTAATGTTGTACTAAACTGCTTATTCGGTATGCCGACAATGGCAGTTGATACGCATGTCTTTAGAGTAGCCAAAAGGATTGGGCTTGCTAAAGGTAATAGTCCTGAAATAGTAGAAAAAGAGCTACTGCAAATTATTAATGAGAAATGGCTAACTCACGCCCATCACTGGTTAATTCTGCATGGCAGATATATTTGCAAAGCTAGAAAAGCCGATTGCGATATCTGCCCTATTAAAGAGTATTGTGAGTATTATATTAGATACGCATCACCAATTATTTCTGAATAATATTCGTGTTCTATAGGATTAGGTTTAGGGTCAAGCGTTGCTAATGTTTCTAAATCACAAGTAACGAGCGGTGCACTATTACATTGATCCTTGAATAGATAAGGATGTTTACAAAACCAAGCAAATTCTCCTCCCATTTGTTTAACAGTTAGTTCATGTAATATGTTGTTATTTTTATTATAAAGACTGAATAAAGTTTTGCCCTCATCCTCAATCAGTTTTATAGGAGCTTTGTTTCCATCTGAAATTTCTTTCTGATGTCCTATATAGATTTTATCTAAAACTTTTTTTCTTTCATATTCTTTAAGAATTATTTGTGTCATTGCTTTTGCCGGTACAGTAATCATATATTCTTTATTAGAGTAAATCTCTTTGGCACAAGCAGCAATAAAACTGTGAAGCTTAACTGCAAGATTTTTATGTTTTATAGTAGTACTAGATGCTGCTTGATATATTGGGGTTCTTGCTATACCGGAATGCGAAATAAAGCTTGCATTTTGAGAAGTCAGCATGGTTATAACCATCTCTATAGATAAAGGATCAAGCTGGTTACCTTTTTCCCATATTTTATTGGAAACAAAGGCTATATATACATCAGTTAAATCTTGATCATGATAATTTAAGCTAGCGGAAAAGGCTTTCCTTCCCATATCAAAGTTTTTTATCGCTAGATCATTGCCTTTATAAGATTTTTGAAAACTACTTTGTTTATTCAAAAAAACTTGCCAAGTAGATATATTTGCTCCGGTGGCTTTTACCATATAAAAATGCAAATCATCTTCCTGCTTATAATGATGAATTTCTGAGTTTACCTCTTGTGCTTTATATAATTTTGTAAAACTAGATTGTAAATCAGAATATTTTGCATCTACCTTCTTGAAGTTAAACTCAGAACAAATCCGCAAAGCCTGAATATACTGGATTTCCATATCATCAGGTGTTTTTGCTTCTTTACAGGCAGCTTTTATAAATTGACTTAACTGTCCTTCATCTTTAGTAAAATTATTTTTTTTAAATTCCTCTAAGAATTTTTTTAATAAATCCTCTTTTCTATGATCTGCTAACTTAACATAAGTATCATTAGTAATATTTATTCCTGTTTTTAATCTTAAATTAAAAATTTCCTCCATATATCTATTGAAGATATAAATTTTTATCGCTTGAGGCTTAAAAGATGAATTATCATTTACTTGCGAAATAAAATCATTTACTTCTTTCCAATTTTCATAAGTCGATATATCAAGAGAGATGATTTTATCTTTTACTATATCAGGGCTTTGAAGAAAATTAAAAATCTCTTGCAAACTTATTTCCTCTAAATTCGTACAATCTAAAACCCCATCTTGCATAGAAGATAATGCTTCTTTCAATTGATCATCGATTCCTTTCATGCTATAACTTTTTTTAAATATTAATTCTTAATTAAGTACTAAGAAATTAATAATTTGTCAACAAGTATTTTCAAGTTGACAATTTCTTGCTTAATTCATAATATCTAAGCTCAATTTGATAAAGGTAAAATTTATGCGTTCAGCACTTATAACTTCTATATTAGTAGCTGTAGCTTTCTTAACAAGTGCTTGTAATACAATGCAAGGGGCAGGTCAAGATATGCAGGCAGCCGGTAAAAAACTTGAAAATTCAGCAGAAAGAAATAAGCCTAAAAAAGGCTGCGGTTGCCATTAGCAACCCATGTCATTGCGAGGAAAAACTGTAAGTTTTGACGAAGCAATCTCAGGAGTCCTACTTATGAGATTGCTACGCTCCTTTTAGTCGCTCGCAATGACGATTAGGTCTCCACTCTACTTACTCTCATTCACTAATTTATATATCTCTTTCTTACTATAAGCATCTTTGAATTTGTCATAAGCAAGTTCGGTAGTAGTTTTGCTACTTAAATTTTTACTTAAGCAAAGTTCTATAAATTTTTCTAAATTTTTTTGTTGATTTTGTTCTTGTATATTTCCTGAAATCAACAATACTATCTCACCTTTTAAAATATTATTTTTATAGAACTCTATTATTTCATCTATATACCCTGTTTTTATTTCTTGATATATTTTAGTTAACTCACGAGCTACGCATATTTCTCGATTTCCAAGTATATCTTTAGCTACCGATAAGGTGTTTATCAAACGAGGAGCGGTTTCAAAAAAAATCAATGTAGCCTTAAGATTTACTAGCTCAGAAAAAATCTTTTTCTTACTTTCTATAGTTTTGGGTAAAAATCCGTGAAATAAAAATCGATCAGTAGGAAGAGCCGATAAAGTTAGGGCAGTAATCGGTGCAGATACTCCCGGTATTACATCTATATGACAGTTAAGATTACGCAAACCTCTAACTAACTTATAGCCGGGGTCAGAAATTAAAGGAGTCCCCGCATCAGAAATTAAGCTTATTATATTACCCGATTTTATTAAACTTATGATATTTTCTCTATCTTTCTCGTCACTATGATCATTATAAATTTGTAATTTAGTACGAATATCATGTTTTGCTAGCAATTTTTGCGATATTCTAGTATCCTCGCATAAGATAATATCTGAATTTTTTAAAGTCGATATAGCACGAAGAGTTATATCTTCAAAATTACCGATCGGTGTTGAAACAATATATAATCCCGGTTTGGAAAGATATCTAATCATAGTTTTTAATTTTAAGTAACATTATGGCTAGTATAAAACATAAACTACGAATCGTTCTATCATTTTTTTGTTTGATATATTTAACATCCTGTCAAACTCCTAAAGAAGAACCGATAATCGTCCCTAAAAAAGAACAAAAAGAAATTGAGATAGCAGTTTTAATGCCAAATCAAGGTCCTGATAGTATTGTTGGGAAACAATATAAAGATCTGATTAAAATGGGGCTGAACGACGGAGTAAAATCTTATATACATGTGACTTCTTATGATGGTTCGGACGAGAAAAACGTTTTAGCCGCTATGGATAAAATAGTAGCACGCAAAACCAAAATTATTCTAGGTCCTCTATATTCTAACTTTACCTCTCTAATAGCCGAAAAAGCAAAGGCAAATGATATTATTATAATAACCATGTCAAATAATCCAGCTCTTGCGGAAGATAAATTATTTGTATTCGGTCATGCACCTTTAAAACAACTGATACGCATCATCAATTATTACGCAGATAACGACCATAAAGATTTTATGGCTTTATTACCTAAAGGAAAACATTCACAGACTATTAGTCAAGTAATGCAAAATATATTGATTCAGAAAAATGCAACATTATCACGGAGTGAACTCTATGATGATAACCCTGAATCTATAGCAAAAGCCGTGAGAAATATTTCAGACAATACCGATATTATAAATGAACGTAGCGACACGACAAAGCCAGTTATTTATCTATCGGATGATCCAAAAAATTTAAACCTACTTGCAGATAGCATTAGTAAATATAATTTAGATAAAAAAGCGATTTTAATCGGTGATAACCGTATTGATGTCGATTACCCTGAAAATATCGATATTAGCTTTACCGGTTCTTTAAATTTACTCAATAGCAACGTTCCGGATAGGGCAAAAGACTTAGGTATTAACCATATGGGCTTCATGCATCTTCTTTCTTATGATTTAGGACGTATGACTGCAAACTATATAGGCAATGAATTTGCATCTGAAAGGTTTTTAAATAGAATGAACAGTAGACAACCTTATATAGGTTTATCCGGTAATATTCATTTCATCGATGGAGTAGCACAGAGACGGTATGACATTATCAGGAAAGAGAATGGTGTATATTCTACTGTTTCAGGGAATTAGGGCGTTGTTGTGTGGCGGAATCGTCATTGCGAGGAGCGAAGCGACGTGGCAATCCAGAAAATAATAAAAAAAATTCTGTAAATCAGAATTTTTACTGGATTGCTTCGTCGAATTACTACGTAATTCTTCTCGCAATAACGGTTTAGTTATCCACGCAGGCAACAACATCAAGTATATTAATTATTTACTTTTATCATTATCACTACCATCATCTTTCATGCCGTCTTTAAAAGCTTTAAGACCTTTGGCTAAATCGGACATAACTTGAGGTAATTTACCGGCACCGAATAATACAAAAATAATTAATAAAACTATTAATAAATGGCTAAAGCTCATTCCCATGATATTTTTGCTGTATAAGTTAAAATTTTATTATATAAGATATTATAGCTCTAATCTAGGATAAAATATTAAAGAAATGTTTACTAAAAAACAATTTTCAGAATTTTTTGCTACTTTTTTTTATATCGGGAAAATAAAATACTGTCCAGGCACTTTTGGATCGATTGCCGCTTTCCCTCTAACTTACTTCCTAATATATTTTATTGTTAATAATAAAATAATCATTCCTTTCTCAAGTCTTACTCTCGGTGAAGCTCAACTTGTCAGTATATTTATTATAAGCTTTAGCCTATGTTTGATACTCTTAATACTCGGTACTTATTTTACTAAAATATATTTAAATTATACAAATTCAGAAGACCCCAAAGAAGTGGTAATTGATGAAGTAGTAGGGCAAATGCTAACTATCGTTTTAGTATTTTTTTCTGCTTTATTTGCTAACGAATCGCATTTAATTAAATATTTTAGTCCGCTAACAATAAATATTATATTACTCTTCATATTACCTTTTTGTCTATTTCGGTTTTTTGATATATTAAAACCATGGCCTATTAATTGGTTTGATAAAAATATTAAGGGCAGTATAGGGGTTATGCTTGATGATTTGCTAGCCGCAATATTTGCTGCGGTAACTCAATACGCAATTATATTTGTATTAATAGATATAGGCATTGCTAACTAAAGATAAATATCGTCATTGCGAACATTCATAGAATGCGTGGCAATCCAGAAAATAATAAAAAAATTCTGTAAATCAGAATTTTTTACTAGATTGCTTCGTCAATTGTTACACAATTTTCTCGCAATGACGTTAAATTTTTAACTAGTCTATATTTAGTTAGAAATACCATAGATATAACATAAGATTATCATTGACTAATTTCTAATATAATAATATGATACGACAAATATTTATAAATTTTTAAAGAGATAGTTTTCATGTTCGCAGTTATAAAAGCAGGTGGAAAACAATATAAAGTAGACAGAAATAGTATTATTAAAGTCGAAAAAATTGATAGAGAACTTGGCTCTAAAATTCAGTTTGATCAAATTTTAATGATTGGCGAATACTCAAAGCCTTCTTTTATTGGTACTCCAATAGTTAAAGGGGCTGTCGTTACGGCTGAAATTACTAACCAACTTAAAGATAATAAAATTATAGTCTTTAAGAAAAAGCGTAGAAAAAATTATCGTCGTAAAGCCGGTCATCGTCAAGAACTGACGGAATTAAAAATATTAGATATTACCAAACAATAATAATAACTTAAAAGGAATTATAAAATGGCAACCAAAAAAGCCGGTGGTAGTTCTAGGAACGGAAGAGACTCGGCCGGTCGAAGGCTGGGAGTTAAAAAAGCCGATGGACAATATGTAATACCCGGTAATATTATAGTTAGACAACGTGGCACAAAAATTCATCCTGGAACGAATGTAGGGCTTGGCAAAGATCATACAATATTTGCTTTGATAGAAGGTAGAGTAGAATTTTTAACTAAGAGAAATCATAAAGTCGTGAATGTTAAAGAAATTGCAAGTGCTTAAGTATTGCGGTTTGATCTACTAAGTGTTAAGTGTGAAAAATGCTTTTTGTGGCATTGTTGCGTGGGTTGGAAAACCCGTTCGATGTCATACCGTGGCTTATTCACGGTATCTAGTAAAACAACTAAAAATACTAATAATATTAGTATTTTTAACTGGATTCCGTGAATAAATCACGGAATGACAGCGTTGGAATTGATTCACGCTGGCAATGCCTGCTCGCAGTGACGAAAAAACCGGTCTGCACAATAATGTTTAGATGACAGCAAACGGAAAGTTAATTATATAACATAATATTCTATAGGCTTCCTTTAGTTATGGCCTTAATAATTCAAAAGTTCGGTGGTACTTCCGTTGCAAATATTGATAGAATAAAAAAAATCGTTCCTATCATAAAAGCCGAAATAGCTAAAAATAACCAAGTAATTATAGTAGTTTCGGCTATGGCAGGTGTTACTAATCAACTTGTCACATTATGTAATGAAGTATCAAGCCTTAACAACATTTCTCAATTTGCAGAATATGATGTAGCACTTTCTAGCGGTGAAATAGTCACTGCTTCATTACTAGCACTCGCTCTTCAAGAAGAAAACATAAAAGCTCGATCATTTCTAGCTTGGCAATTACCGATTCTCACCGATAATAATCATAGTAAAGCTTTAGTAGAATCAATTACTACAGATTTACTAGAAAAATATTTACAGTTAAATACCGTCCCTATAATAGCCGGTTTTCAAGGAACTAACAAATCCAATAGGTTGACCACTTTGGGCAGAGGAGGTTCCGATACTACTGCCGCCTTAATTGCTGCAGCTATGAAAGCCGATAGATGTGATATTTATACTGATGTAGAGGGGATATTTACTGCCGATCCAAGAATTATTTCAAAAGCAACGAAGATAAAAGAAATAGATTTTTCAGAAATGTTAGAGCTAGCCTCAAACGGAGCAAAAGTATTACATCCTAGAGCTGTAGAGTTAATAATGCGATATAAAATAGATATGCGTGTTCTTTCAACATTTTCACCGAATATAGAAGGTACGTTAATTACTTCAAAGGATAAAAATATGGAAAACGGGGCTATTAGTGGTATTACCTCTAATAAAAATTTATTGAAAATATCTATAAAGAGCGTTTCGCTAAGTTTTCTGCAAATTGCAAATATGATTACGCAAAATAATAATCATATTGAGTTTATGCAAGAGATAAAACATAATGAAGAGTATAGTTTTATTACCAGTTTAGCTGATAAAAATAATTTACAAGCTTTACTTACTAACTTAAAAAATGATAAGCAGATACAAGATTTTACTTTTGATACCGAAATTGCTACAATTTCCATTATCGGTTATGGAATTAAAAATGATTATAAACTACTTGAAGCGATATTATCAAAGTTAGCAAAAGATAATATAAATGTTAATATGATGCAATTATCAGAAATCAAAATTACTTTATTAATAAATGATCAAGAAGTAGAAAAAACAATTTTAAATTTATATAATCTTTTTGAAATGTCTAATATAGTAAATTAAATAGCTTAAATTTACTATTTTCGTTATAATTATCTTCTATTTACCATTTATTAGTTATATATTAATAAATAAGTCTAAGCGACTATCTATGAAGTTATTTTAAAGTTAATTAAATTATTATCATTTAAAAAATTATTTTAACTCTCAATTTTTAGGAGTGAATTTTATAGGAAAAAATAATGAGCGAAGATATAAGGTCAAAAGAAAGATTTAATCGGATTAACGATATATCAGAAACAAGTAAAGATGGTCCAGAAGAAATTAGAAATAATTTTAAAAAATTTGTACTGAATATATTAGAAACAGACAATATAACCCCGTATAAGTTAAGTGAAAAAATAGGTACCCATGAAACAGCATGGAAAAATTTCCTAGATGGTCGTACAAAAATGCCTGATATGGGAGCAATTGTTGCTCTTGCAGATTATAAAAATGTTCCATTAGATGAAGTAATAGGCAGAGATATTAGTAAAGAAAGAGCAGTAGAAATAACACACGCTCCAAAAATGCCTGCTTTTATGGCTAAGTTTCCTAAATCAGATCTTGAAACCATTCATGCACTGCGAGATAAAATACAAGAATTTAAGCATAAACCATCTCCAGAAGTAATTAACGAAACTTCGGCAGTTCAAAAAACTCAAGGAAAAAAATCTTTTGCTGAACAAGTTAAAAACTCTAATAAACCGAAAGGAAGGTCTATCTAAATAAAAATATGTTTTTCAATATTGATCCTAATATAAAACCTAAAACCTTACTTGATATTCTAAAATGGAAAATAACTTCAAAACGACCAAAATGGCCGACGCTACTTCCTCTTACTTCCACTGATATTCCACCACAAAAAATAACTGATAATGAGACTATAAGAATATCCTATATAGGACATGTAACCTTTTTAATTCAAATAGATGGTTTAAATATCTTAACTGATCCGGTATGGTCGGAGCGGGTTAGTCCTTTTACTTTTGCAGGACCAAAGAGAGTAGTAAAGCCTGGTATTAATATTATCGATTTACCTAAAATAGATATTATAGTAATAAGTCATAATCACTATGATCACTTAGATATCAGAACAATTAAAGATTTATGGGTACGAGATAAGCCTAAGATTATTACACCTCTAACGAATGACGTAATAATCAAAAAACATATTACTAATGCAGAAATTATTACCTTAGGATGGGGAGAATCAAATAAGGAGCAAAATATTTATTTAGAACCGGCACAGCATTGGTCGGCTAGAGGAATATTTGATAAAAATAAAGCATTATGGGGAACTTTTATCATTAAAACTAAGATAGGAGATATTTGTTTTATAGGTGATTCGGGTTATAACGATACTCTTTTTAAAGAGATCGGAAAAAAATATAATATTTTAATAAGCCTTATTCCTATAGGGGCTTATGAACCAAGATGGTTTATGAAACCGGTGCATATGAATCCTGAAGAAGCCGTATTTACTCATTTGGACTTAAATTCTAAATACTCTATAGCTAGTCATTTTGATGTCTTTCAATTAGCTGATGAAGCCTTTAATGCGGCTCCTTTGGAACTCCGACAAGCTATGAAAAAACATAATATTGATGAAAATAAGTTTATTATCCCTGAAATAGGTAAGTTTTTTCTATTTGATGAAGCGATTTAGAATCTATAAAACCATAATACCGAAATCGTCATTGTGAGGAGCGAAGCGACGTGGCAATCCAGAAAAAGATTAAAAAAATTCTGTAAATAAGAATTTTTTACTGGATTGCTTCGTCGAATTACTACGTAATTCTTCTCGCAATGACGAAAAAACCGTTCTGAAGCCTTAATTTTATCACTCTTCAGTATCCTTACTAAACAACATAGTCATAGAATAAGCAAGTATGGCAAACATACAAAGATATAAAATCGGGAATAGATTGAAATCAAATGATTTTATCACTTTTGCACAAATATAATTAGCAGTACCGGACATTAACATTGAACCGATATTATGTCCTAAACTTATAACACGATAGCGTTCTTTAACTACAAAAGACTTAATAACTATACTATGAGCAAGAGCATTAAAAGGTGCAACTGATGCAGCTAACATTAAGCTAGCTGCAAGCCCTAAATTAGTCATTTGATATTTTACTGCTATCACAAAAAATACACTTGCTGTAATAGTACATATAAATGCGATTTTTAATACTGAATTAACTCCTAAGCGGTCGGCAATAAAGCCGGCAATCGGCATGCAAACAGCAAAACATATTACTATTAAGACTGAAAAAGAACTCATAATAATACCGACTGAAGGTAACACAATCGGTAAATATTGCTTCATAAAGATGATCGCAATTTGATATGTTGCTCCAAAACCTCCGGCTAAAAATATTAACCGTGCAATATTTTTCCATTGCTTTTTAATTATAGAGCTAAGTTTTTCAATAGAATCTTGGCTATGATGTGCTTTTTTAAACTCCGGTGTTTCATCAAATTTCCGGCGATAATAAAGAGTTATTAATGCAAGCGGTAAACTTAGTAAAAACGGAATACGCCAACCCCACTCCGGAAAAATATGAGAATTGAAGAAATTAGTTGCACCAATCCCGCATAATAAACCCATTACTCCTGTACATCTAGTTATGGCCGAGGCAGTAAATCGGTATTTTGCTCCTAAATGTTCAATAACATAAATCGCTGCACCGTCATATTCCCCTCCAATAAAAATACCTTGCATAAAGCGACATAAAACTAAAATTATCGTACTCCAAACTCCTATCGAAGAATAATCAGGCAATAAACCTATTATTAAGGTAGGTATTACAATACCGATAATTGTAAAACTTAAGGCTTTTTTTCGACCGTATATATCCCCTATACGTCCAAAAATATAAGCACCCATAGGTTTTGATAAATATGCTGCTGCATAAACGGCAAAAACATTTACAAGCTTTGTTAACGGATCAGTACCGGCTGAAAAGAATTTATCGGCGATAATTGCCGCTGAAAAACCATATAAACTATAGTCGTAATATTCAATAATAGTGCCTAAAAAAGCACCAAGAACTTTATTGCTTGATTTTGTTTGTTTCATTTTAAAGGTATACTGTGAGTAAACGAAAAGTAGGTAGACGAAGTTTAATTTAGAAAAGAGCAAGGCGTCTTGAAGCTGATAACCGCAGCGTACATACTAGTACGTGAGGATTATCAGCAAAAGACAACGTAGCCAATTTTTCAAATTAAACGAGTATACATGACCGCTTTGGCCGTTACTTAAAATCCTTCAAAGACCTTTATGTAAAGGTGGACTTCATATATCTAAACTGAATTAGTATTAGACAGGGACGATGTCCTAAAAGTTAGTGGTAGTCCTAGGTTAATATTAAGCTCACGAACCAAGCAGCCAAGAGCTAATATATCACTTTCCCATTTTACGTGCAAGGTTTTCTAGGTAACCTGCTATAGTAGTTAAGGTTTCTGCGAATTTTTCTTCGTCGGGATGATTTTTTTGAAAGCCGTTTTTATTAAGTTTTTCTGTTAGACTAGCTATTTCAGCTTGAGCATTAAGAGATGCCATAACTAATAATAGCTCAAAAGAGGCTGTGGGACTACCAAGTTTAATTTCCGCTATTTTATCATTCAATTTATTCGCTAAAGATAGTAATTCTTCCTCATCTCCATTATTACAATATAATTGAAAGCTCTTGTTATTTAATGTTACCGTAACAATTGACATAATTATTTTTGCTGTTTTTTTATTTCTTCAAGTTCATTAATATAAATGTTAATTTGATCTAGCATTTTTATATAATTATCTTTTAATTCTTTATTTTCGTTTTGTAATTTTTTAACTTCATTTTGATTATTCGTTTGTGCCTGCAATAACTCGTCAAGTTTATGCTCAACTTCTTCCATTAATCTCTTTAATATTTCATTATCCATTTTCTTCTAAGCATTAATTATGAATGGATGACTTACAATAATAATCGATAACATTATAATAGATATAAGTACTAATTGTTTTTTACGTTTATAATTTATCAATGCCGTAGCTCTTTTATTACTTAATAATTTTTCGGTTTCGTTCTGTTTAGTAGCTTCTATCTGCTCTGCATTTCGATCTTTTACATTAAGATAATCCAAGTATAATTTTAAGTAACCTTTTACGTATACTTCTCCCGGTAAAACCTCAAAATCACCCTCTTCTAAAGCTACCAAATATTTTTTTCTAATTTTTAAATCACTAGATACCTGATTTAAAGTTTTACCCGAATCTAACCTAATTTGCTTAAGCATTGACGACATAATTTACTCAAGTTTTTGTAAGAATATTTCAAATTTCTTATTTGCTAAAATAATTATATTTAAGTCTATAGTTTCTTGAGATTTAATTTCTTTAATAAAATCAAGAAAATTTCTAACTAAGTTATTATTATTATCAATCCATAAATCTAAATCAATAGTTGTTTTACATTTATTAATTATTTTTATTAATAATCTACGTTGTTTGTCATATAAATCATCTTTTAGCGATTGAATACCGAGGCGTCGCCAAAATGAATCGTTCAATTGCTTATCACAAGCTTTACGTAACCAATCAAGACTAAACATATCGCTTATAGCAAAATAAGCTTTTGCTACCTCTTTATCATTCCCTGAAGTTTGCTTTGTTACATATATAATGTCAAATACTGAAATTAAGTTGTCAAATGTAGCTATAGTAGCAGCAAATGATTTATCTACTCCGTTATCTGTATAATAATTTAATTTTTCTTCAAATCTTATTTTAGTTTTCCCGACTAATAAAGCTCCTACTATTTTTCTTAAATTTTGCACAGGAATTCTAAACTCCTCTATAGTTGAGCTAATATTAATAGGATGCTTTAAATTTTTAATAAACCAAGAAATACCACGGCGCATTAATTTTGTTGTTTCAGTAAACATATCGATTTTTACATTGTAATCAATATTAGTAGGCAGCTTACTTATCGTTTCCCATATCTCGTCAAGGTCAAAAATTTCGCAAATAATAGTATATGACCTTATTATATCGCACAGAGGTGCTCCAATCTCACGCTTTACAATACTAATAAGCGGTCCTCCAAGCTGATTAATTATTTTATTTATAGCGACAGTTTTTATAATTTCATGCTTAAGAGGATGAGATAAAATTTCATCACGAAACTTTTTTTGCATCATTTCTGGAAAATAATCTATAAGATATGCGTCAAAGTATTTATCATGAGAAAAAGTAGAATTAATTAACTCGTGATACGCTGACCTTTTACTATATGATAGCAGTACGCAAAGCTCAGGACGAGTTAGTACCTCACCGCTAATAGCTCTTCTATTTAATTCTTCTGCACTAGGCAAGAATTCATTTTCCCGTTCTAATACTTTTTCTTCTTCTAAAATGTCTATAAATTGACTAAGTATATTAACGGTTAAAGTAGGCGATAACTGCATAATAGTTATTGCTTCGGTTTGCTTATAATTATCAAGCAATACTAACTCTTCAACTTGGTAAGTCATATCATTTAGAAGTTTATTACGTTCTTCTAAAGTGATTTTTCCTGAGGTTACTGCGCTACTTAAAGCAATTTTGATATTTACTTCATGATCAGAGCAATCAACACCTGCTGAGTTATCAATAAAATCGGCATTTATACGCCCGCCTTTTTTGGCATATTCAACTCTACCTCTCTGTGATACGCCGACATTACCGCCTTCTGCTATGACCTTTGCTCTAATTTCCTCGCCGTTGCATCTGAGATTATCATTTGCTTTATCACCGATTTCTAAGTTATTTTCCGTTTTAGCTTTGATATAAGTACCTATTCCACCATTCCATAACAAATCAACATCTACTTTTAAAATAGCTTTAATTAATTCTTCCGGTGATAACTCATTATCATTTATATCAAGTAATTTTTTAATTTCCGGTGATAATTTTATTAATTTACTACTACGTTCAAATACTCCGCCTCCCTTAGAAATAAGTTTAGGATCATAATCAGACCAATTAGAACCCTTTAAATTAAATAAACGCAAACGTTCATTAAAGCTTGTTAAAGGATGAGGAGTAGGATCGATAAATATATGTTTATGGTTAAAGGCAGCGACTAACTTAATAGCCTCTGACCTTAGCATACCGTTACCGAATACGTCTCCTGACATATCCCCTATACCTACAACGGTAATAGGGTCTATTTGGACATCTAACCCTAAAGTTTTAAAGTGATTAGTTACGGAAATCCAAGCTCCTTTAGAAGTAATAGCCATTTTTTTATGATCATAACCTGCAGAACCGCCGGAAGCAAAAGCATCATCAAGCCAGTAATTATATTCTCTTGCCACGCTATTAGCATAATCTGAAAATGAGGCTGTACCTTTATCAGCAGCAACCACTAAATAAGGATCTTCTTTATCATAAATAATAACGTCTTTTGGATGAAGTACTTTACCGTCAACGATATTATCAGTTATGTCTAATAAACCTCTTAAGAAATTCTTATAGCACTCTACCACTTTTTCCATATATTCATCACGAGTAAGCCCTTCCTCAGTAAAATGAACATAAAAACCGCCTTTAGAGCCGACAGGGACAATAACGGAATTCTTCGTCATCTGTGCTTTCATAAGTCCAAGGACCTCAAGCCTATAATCTTCTGCTCTATCTGACCATCTAAGTCCTCCGCGTGATACAGGACCGCCTCTTAAATGAACAGCTTCAAAATCCTTAGAGTAAACAAATGCTTCAGCAAACGGAACAGGTTTAGGTAAACCAGGTACTTTTGAAGAATCAAACTTAAATGAAAAAACATGTTTATGCGGTTGATAGTAATTTGTTCTAGTAATAGCATTAACTATACCAAGCATACTACGTAGTACTTTATCTTCACTACTCATCTCAACGGTTACTAAGTAATTATTCAGTTTATCTTGAATTACATCACAATTATTATCAGGATGTTTAGGATTAAATTTTATATCAAACAGATTTACCAACATTTTTGTATATTCGGGATGTTTAAGTAGTGTTAGTTGCACATAACCTTTACCGTAACTAAATCCCGTTTGATGTAAATATCTTGTTAAAGCTTTGATGAGTTTAACTTGCTTCCAATTAAAACCGGCCAGCACTATCAGTTTACTTAAAGAATCATTAGCAAGCATCCCAAGTGCCATTTTATCTAAAGCTTCTTCAACATTTATTTTTAATTCGGTAATATTATCCTTTACAGGTACAATAGAAGTTAAAATAAAATTATATATCCAGCTTTCTTTAATTTCGAGAGCCTCCTTAATTGCAAAAGTTTGTTCATCAATTGCTTTAAAACCTAAATTTTCGATTGGCGGCAATATGTTAGAAAGGGCAAGTTTTACTTTTGGACTATATATTTTTAAGTAAAATTCCGTTTCATTTACAGAAACTAGATTAAACATACATTCTTGTGACTTGCTTGCTTCCGTTAAATATTCAATATCTATTAAAGCTATTTCCGGAGAAAATTTTTGTCTATAATCTGCTGGAAAAACATTATCAAAAAGCTTTAAATTAATACCTGCTTGATATTCACCGAATTTTTTAAAAAGCTTAAAATAAAAATCTTCACTCCAACGTGTAGAGATACGATCTAAATCTTGCTGTATTATTTCTGCTTCAAAATTTATTTTATGTTCCCCTTGTGCTTCAAGCGTTACAAAAAGATAAGAAAAATTACCGACTACTTCGGTTATATAGTTGGATAAAATTTTACTACCGAATTTTTCTGCTAAATAACAATCTATCATATTATGTATTTCAGCCGTTAAACGTTCTCGTGGCAGAAAAATTATGATATTAAGAAAAGAACTCGACCAATCATATTGAATAAATAATTTAAGCTTCTTACTCATCATACTTGAGAGCATATGTAAACACATACAATATAAATCGCCTTGATCAATTTGTATTAAAGCTTCTCTCGGTAACGACTCCATTAAAATTCTTAACTTATCGGCATTATAACCGGATAATGCAAAACCGGCTTTCTCAATTACAAAATTAAATTTTTGTCGTAGGATTGGAATATCACTTATTGAATGGTAATACATATTTGAATTATATATGCCGAAAATTATACTTCCCGAAATATATTCACCCGAAGAGCTAAATTTTTTCACTAAGATATAGTCGATTAAATTATCTGAATGGATAAGCGAGGCACTATTTATTTTACCGAGTATTATTAATTGATTTTGATATAAAGGACTCGCTGAACATTTTATAATATCATCAATCTCGTCTTTTACTTCTTGCCATATTTTTGCTGCTCCTATTTCATTGCTTAATTTTAAAGATTTTACCTCAAAATCAAGCGTCCCTAATAAAACCAAATTATCGTTTTGTAACCAATTTAAGAATTCTTTAGCCTCTTCAAAATTTAATTTATCATTATCAATTATATTTTTAGATAAATCTTGTAATTTTGTGAGTAATTGCGGTAAATGGCTATAGCTTTGCTCTAACTCTTCTAATCTTTCATTTATAGCCTCAGTTAGAAATGTAGTAGTTTTATCGTCAAAATTTCCTAAAATGGTTAAATGTAGTATCGATTCTGATTTTTTATCCGAGACAGAATTTTCTAATATTTTTTCTAATTCTCCTTTACTATTTCGGACGCAATTTATTACCGGATGGAGTAAAAACTTAGTTTGCAAATTCATGTTTTTAAGCAGACATATAATAAAATCAACAATATGCGGTTTATTATCAAGTAATATCAAGACATTTATTGCCGGATCATTTTCTATAACCGTCTTTGTTATTGCTATTTTTCTTGCTCTTTCTACCCTTTGCTTAAAAAACTTAAAGGCTTCATCTGCAAAATTTTGAAATAGTTTTTCTCTATTCTCAAAATCATAATCTATCGGAATATAATTTAAGAACTTTTGAACAAAATCTATATATATGGAACTTGATTCACGTTCCTTGCTAAGTTCTAGAATTTTAGTTTTATAATTCGGGATTTGACAATTTAAACGACTAAAATTTAAAGAGGTTGTTTTTGGGGTCATGATTTTCTCAAGAATAATATTATATGCTATCATGTACTATCTATGTACTATCATATGCTATGCTATTATATTATATATTATTTAATAAACAAGAGTGTATAAAATAAATGGAAACGATATTTGCACAAAGCTCTGCATTCGGTAAAGCAGGCGTAGCGGTTTTTAGGATTTCCGGTCCTAAAAGCTTAGAAGTTTTACAGCTACTTACCGGCAGAGCGGACTTTAAACCACGTATCATGTATTATCAACAAATTACAATTCCTGAAACTAAGGAGCTAATTGATAATGCTATGGTTGTTTATTTTAAGTCGCCTAATAGCTTTACCGGTGAAGACGTAGTTGAGATTCATACGCACGGCAGTAAAGCTATATCCATAATGCTTATTAACGCATTGTTAAATATAGCTGATATTCGTTTAGCAGAAGCAGGAGAATTTACCAAAAGAGCTTTTTTAAACAATAAGTTTGATTTAACGGCAGCAGAAGGGATAGCCGATCTAATTAACGCCGAAACCATTATGCAGCATAGGCAAGCAATTAGACAGGCAAGCGGTGGGCTTGAAGAATTATATAATAACTGGCGCACTCAGCTTTTAAAAATTATCTCTCTGCTTGAAGCTTATATAGATTTCCCTGATGAAGATATACCGGATAGCGTTCTTAATGACGTTAACAACACTCATAAAAACCTTGTAAATGAAATATCTAATTATCTTAACGATAATAGACGAGGAGAACTACTAAATAGCGGTCTTAAGCTTGCAATTATCGGTCCGCCGAATGTCGGTAAGTCTAGCTTATTAAATTTTTTAATGCAGAGAGATATAGCAATTGTCTCAAATATTGCGGGAACTACTAGAGATATAATTGAGGGGCATTTAGACATTGGCGGCTATCCTATTATTTTACAGGATACGGCAGGTATAAGAGAAGAAAGTAGTGACATTATAGAGCAAGAAGGTATAAAAAGAGCTATTAATTCGGCTAAAACAGCGGATATTAAAATTATTATGTTTGATGCCGAAAAATTGGACTCCTCTATAAATGAAGATATTACAGGTTTAATTGATGAAAATACTATCGTAATAATTAATAAAATCGATTTAATTGAACCGAACCAAATATTTTCGATTGAAAATAAATATAAATGCTTAAGAGTTTCAGTAAAAAATAATATTGCTCTTTCAAGTATATTAAAAAATATCGAAAATATTGCCGAAAATATGGCAGGTTTTACCGAAACTCCTTATATAACAAATCAACGTCATCGTCATTATTTAAAACAAGCTCTCTCACATTTAACGGCTTTTAGCTTAGATAATGATTTAGTTCTAGCAACTGAAGATATTAGAATGACGGCACGCTGCATTGGTGCTATTACGGGCGTTATTAACGTAGAAGAAATACTAGGCGAGATTTTTAAAAATTTCTGCATAGGTAAGTAAGATTATTTATTATGTCATTCCCGCAAAAGCGGGAATCCAGCATAAACATATAAAAAACTTAGTTTTTTATATGTTTATTTTTCAAATATACGATTTTGTACCAATACCAAGATTATTTTTTCTAGATTCCCGCTTTTGCGGGAATGACATCTCATACATTAATTTATTTTAACTTTATCTTGACAAAAACATTAACATACTCTAGAAACCACGTTTTATGGTTTTATTAATTAAATTAAAGGAGTAACATTATGGCACCTATATTAAATATAAATTTTAAATGCGTTATGCCTATATTTGGAAATAAAATGGTAAGCAGTTTACCGGGTAATGTAAAATATATCATTCATAAACTCGGTAATACTATACTTTCATCAGTATATAAGACGAATACTAAAGGGGAGTTCGAGGAAGGTTACTTAGTGAACAATACAGATTGTAACTGGGGGAATATTGCAGAATCTTTTTCAAAAAATCCTGATAATTTTGCAGTATTACACAAGCAATGTATAACAAAAAGCGGCTTAGACATTCCAATAAATAATATTTTTACCGATGCAGAAAATAATCCACATATACTTTTACAGCAAGCTATAACACCTCATCAAAACGGTACGGCTAACATTTTTGATCAGCTTTATAAAGTAACGAATGATTATATGTTCTCGCAAGGCGATATTACCGAAACTAACGGAGCTGATTTCTTAGGTTTAAATGAATGCACTAAAGAAGAGGCTATGAGTGTTTTACAAAGCTACAGTACCTACAAGAAACAGTTAATATCTATCGAAACGCTTACTAATATTCTTCAGGATACTCTAAATCATTTGGGCATATCTCAGGATAATGCTCAAGAAGTAGGGGTAAAAACTTTTGATGTATTGAAGATACCCGTTAAATTCACTACTGATAATCTTAAGATTATTCTAGATGCTTTTAACGTAACTTTGGACGATATATCCCCTACAGAAATAGGTAAAAATATTTTAGATTTACTAAGTAAACCTTTCACTGAGGCAACCACTTCCACTACAGAAAAACCTCACGACGACACAAATGGCGGTGGATATACCGGTGCTTATATCACCGCTACGGTATTTGGAATAATAAGTCTAGGTTTTGCAGCTAAATATGGATGGGATTGGTATAAGGGAAAAAATATAAAAGATAAAAATTTAGAGTTAGAGGGTGAAAACATAAAGTTAGAGGGTGAAAACATAAAGTTAGAGGGTGAAAACATAAAGTTACAAAAGGATAATATAAATCTTAGCACACTAATTGAATTTCAAGCTATATTAGATGAGATTATAGAAATTGGAAATTTAACAGATATACTTGCAATACTAAGCAAAACTAATCAAGATACGATAAATTTACATGATCAAGATTATGATATTTCTCTATTAAAATTAAAAATACAAGGTCTAGATAAAGCAATTATAAATTTAAATTCTGTCTCTAACATATGTACTAATATAAATTCTTTAGGTAACACATTACATAAAATATGTGAACTTCTTAATGGAAAGGATACTTTTATTTCTATTAAATCCTTTGTAAATTTAATAAAAGAATTGAGGAAAACGGATATTAAATCCGAAGAACACAAAAACTGTCTTGAGAAAATATTCGAGACGCTACTTGGAATTGATGAAACCTCAAGCGGAGAATATACTTATATTCCAGAAGAAGAGTTACAAAATCATGAAATGCCATTATTAGCCGATGTATCACTAGCTCTTCAGGCATAGGAGTATAGAACATTGTTAGTATCATAACAAACCATCATTGACTTTTTAAAAGTTATATATAAAATGATACTTGGAGTAGCAAAGTGCTATTTCGGGGTGTCGAAACCTCTGCCAAAAGTGAGAACATTTCTCACAAAACCGATGTAATCCTCGACTTCACGGTCGGGGAGATATTAGGTATGTCCAGAGCTTAAGGGTTACTGTAAGCTTAAAACCTAGTGTGGCTGACTTTTGGCAGTTTTCGACCTCCCCGACCACCAAAAGTTATGCTCATTGGTGGTTAAAAAACTTAAAGTATTTCAAATTAAGCCTAGGCTGTGTAAAGGAAAATCAATTTAATCTATTTTTGCTTTTTTTGGATATAAATTATAAGATTTTTTTGAAATAGGGGCAGCTATTACTGTAAAAATCTTATTAATTTTCCTTCACATAGCCTAATTACTCTGTAAGTTTAGGCGGTAAATAATCTCTATTGAACTTACTTTTTTACTAGTTTTATTTTCTAGGGTGTTTTCAGCTATACATTTTACTTGAAACCTTATTTTCTTCCATTCCTATTGCATTATTAGTTTTTGCTACTGACGAGTAGATAATTCAGCAAGATTCGTATGTATAAATTTTATAACTAATATTAGAAATAAAAAATCTTTTATATAAACAAAACTATTAGTTTAAATAAAATAACTTATCAATTGACTTTTAAAGGAAGTTAGGTATAAATTTTAACTGAAATAGCAAAACGCTATTTCGGGGTGTAGCAACTTCAAATACTAGATGGTAACGTCTACCAAAAATGACGCAATCCTCGATCTTACGGTCGGGGAGATTTTAGGCATGTTCAGAGCTTAAAGTAATGCTTTAAGCTTAAAACCTAGAGTAGCTGTTCTAGTACAGTTTTGCTAACTCCCCGACCACCAAAGTTAAACTTCGGTGGTTGAAACTTGAGCAATTTAAGTTTAATTAATCGGGAGTGTCAATATGTCCAACCAAAATAAAAAGACCTTATCTGAAATCACATTAGAATTTGCTGCAAAAGAAATAGAAGCTCTAAAAGCTGAGATCATGCTTTTGCTAGAAAACCCTCTAATAAACAGCGATATAGAAAGAATAGAACAACGTTTAGTCAAACTAGAAGAAATATTTGTTAATGGTTTGTATACTTGAAAATATCATCATCCCATTTTATTAACTACCTACTACAAAAATAAGCACTAAGATAATTTATAGTGCAAAACTGTAAAGTTTCTATATCCGTTTCATCATATTAATGTAGAGAGGTAGATGCTTTAAAAGGAGGAAGAATATACATAACCATACCCGCCAATATTAGCATGATTATTCCTAAAATAATACCTACTATATTAAATGCATTTATAAAAGCAATATTAACCTCCTTAATTAATTCGTGAGCAAATGAAGGCGGTAATTGTTGAGCAATAATTATTCCTTCACCGATTGAGTCACGAGCTATTTCTGCCATTGATACAGAAACACCATTAGGGATTACTAGATTGTTACTATATATAAAAGACGTAATACTCACAATAACAGCTATACCTAATACATTACCTAATTCATATGCTGTTTCTTGTAGTGCTGCTGCACCTCCGGATCTCTCTGCCGGCACTGCATTCATCATAACTGTTACGGTGGTAGAGAGACATAGACTACTTCCTATACCGAGCAATCCAAGATATATAGTATTCGATAGTAAATCTCTATAGTCTAATATACTAGGTAAAATCAATGATATAGTAGTAAAGATAAGCCCGCTAAATATTTAAATATTATTATACGTGCAGTAAATCGTGTGAGTAAATATGGCATAACTACAGAGGCAATTAAAGCAAAAATTGCTGCAGGCAACATATAAAGACCTGCATACAAAGGACTTAACCCTTTGATAAACTGTAACCATAAGGACATCAGATACATTATGGATCCTAAGACACAAGTAATCAGCAAATAAACTATCACTCCTATACTAAAATTGCTAATTAAGAATAAACGCATATCTACTAACGGATCATCACTTTTAAGTTGGCGTAAGGTAAATATTATTAGTAATACAATGCCAATTAATAGCATTCCACCGGATGCTAGATTCATAATACCGTATTTAGCCAACATCTTAATGCCTTGAACTAAAGCTGCCATCCCAAAAAATGATTGAAATACTCCTATCCAATCCCATGGTTCATTACTAGGATTAGATGATTCAGGAATCCAAACTATGCCAAAAGCAATAATTACTAATGCAATAGGTGCGTTTATAAAAAATGCAAATTGCCAACTTAAAAGCTCA
The DNA here is from genome assembly GCF_016743795.2 of Rickettsia tillamookensis. Classification (NCBI taxonomy): domain Bacteria; kingdom Pseudomonadati; phylum Pseudomonadota; class Alphaproteobacteria; order Rickettsiales; family Rickettsiaceae; genus Rickettsia; species Rickettsia tillamookensis. The sequence goes on from NZ_CP060138.2 coordinate 1,236,620, forward strand.
ACCAATACTCCTCCTAGTACGGGTCCTATAGCTGCTCCTACGGTTGCCATTATTCCCCACACGGATATTGCAATCATACGTTCATGTGTATTAGTAAAAATGTTACGCAATATTGATAAAGTGGAAGGCATAATCATTGATCCTCCTAACCCAAGTAAAGCACGACATAATACTAATCCCCATGAGCTATCAAATACATAAACTAACATTGAAGCGATAGAAAAAACTAAAAGCCCCCAAAGTAATAATCTTTTACGACCAAATCTATCTCCTAATGCACCTGCGGTAATTAAAAGACCTGATAATACTAAGGCATATGCATTGATTATCCATAATTGTTGTAAATTAGATGGTTTTAAATCAAGTATTATAGTAGGCATAACAGCATGCAAAATTGTAGCATCCATAGATACTAAAAGTAAGCAAATGCTTAAAATAATTAAAATATGCCATCTAAATTTATAAGATTGAGATAATGAATTATCTTTAGTGATATATTCAGTTTGTGAGAATTGTGATATCATATATGATAAGCTATTTAATCAAGGGCTTTACTAAATCTATCTTTTTCGGGAACTATGGGACTGTTAACAAGTAATTTAATTAGCTTTTAAATTTATAACACTAAGTAAATTTAACATCTAAGCATCACCTAGTATGGAAGTCAAGATTTAATCTTATAAGCACAATAACATAAATAAAATTTGATTTTTCTTTCTCAAGTTTATACTTTAATTGGTAAGAGCCTGTTCACAATCTTATTTTAATTAATAATTAAATAGGTTTTTAAACGAAAATTAATAAGATTTTTGTAGGAATAGTTATTCATATTTCAAAAAAATCTTATAATTTGCAGCCAAAAAGACCTGAAATATAGGTAAATTAATTTACTTTCATACAGCCTAAGCTACGTACGAAAATTTTTATTTTCATATATTTTTTTTGTCTGTAATACTATTTCACCGATTTTTCTCTGAAAAATCTCTATAGGCGGTAATTCTGTCCAATAACGTGCAACGTGAATACCACTTGCTGACATTTCTAAAAGTTCTACTTGAGCATCTGATTTTTCGGAACAGAGAATAATACCTATCAGGGAATTTTCAGCTTCAAAACATTCATTCTTCTTTAGCCAATTTAAATATAACTCCATTTGACCTTTATATTCTGCTTTAAACTTGCCTGTTTTTAATTCAACTGCTACTAATCTTTTTAATTTTCTATTAAAAAACAGTAAATCTAAATAAAAATGTTCATTATCTATAGTCATACGCTTTTGCCTTGCTACAAAGGAAAAGCCAATGCCGAGTTCTAAAATAAATTGTTCGATTTGCTGCAATATTGCATTTTCTAAATCACTTTCATAATGTTCATCCGGAAGTTCTAAGAAATCAAGTATGTACGGGTCTTTAAGGATTAAATCAGGCTCTAACTGAGAATTCATTTTTAATAATGATAATACTTGTTCGTTGTTAGGTTTCTGCGATAACTTAGTTCTTTCATATAGCATTTTATCGATATTGCTACGCAACTTCCTAACACTCCAATTTTCTTGTATAGACATATAAGCATAAAAAACTCTTTGATTCTGTTCTTTTAAAGGCAATAACTCAACGATATGACTCCAACTTAATTGGTGCGACACTGTCGCACTAATTTGTTGATTCTGAAAAGATTGATAAAATTGGTTCATTCGTATCAATGCTGTACGAGAAAATCCTCGCCCATATAAAGATAAAAGATCTTTAGCTAACATCTTTATAACTTCCTGCCCATACTCAGCTCTAGTACTTTTAAGTATTTCTTCCTGAATTCTTTTGCCGATATTCCAATATAACATCGTCATTTCAGAATTAACTTTAATGGCAACTCGTACTTTAGCATTATCAATAAGAACACTAATATCTTTTATTAAATCAGTAGTATTTGCTGTTATTTCATTCATAATGGATTTTCTATTAATATATTTTTTGATACTTTTAGTGTATTTTAAATAGATTTTCAATACTAAAAGTAGTATTTTTGGCTTTTTTTACTAATCGTAGAATATACATTTGGATACAAAATAAATAAAATTTGCTTTTTTTTCTCAAGCTTATATTTTAATTGGTAAGTTAATAATATGGAAATTTATGTCAAATACAGATAAGGAAAGAGCCATTGCCGCAGCACTCGCACAAATCGAAAAAAGCTACGGTAAAGGTTCGGTAATGAAACTAGGGCAGCGTCCAAATGTTGATATAGAAGCCGTATCAACCGGCTCACTTGGGCTAGATATAGCTCTTGGAATCGGCGGTGTTCCTAAAGGTAGAATCATTGAAATTTTTGGTCCTGAAAGCTCAGGTAAAACTACTTTAACGCTACATTTAATTGCCGAAGCACAGAAAAAGGGCGGCACATGTGCCTTTATTGATGCCGAGCATGCCCTTGACCCTGCTTATGCTAAAAAATTAGGAGTAAATATTGATGAGCTTATTATTTCACAACCAGATACAGGTGAACAAGCTCTAGAAATTGCCGATACGTTAATTCGTTCCGGCGGTATTGATATGATAATAATAGATAGTGTTGCGGCTTTAGTACCAAAATCAGAGATTGAGGGCGAGATGGGTGATGCCCAAATGGCTTCTCAAGCAAGATTAATGAGCCAGGCTTTACGTAAACTTACCGCATCAATTAATCGTACCAATTGTATTACTGTTTTCATCAATCAAATCAGAATGAAAATAGGCGTGATGTTCGGCAGTCCTGAAACTACGACAGGCGGTAATGCCTTAAAATTCTATGCTTCTGTTAGGATTGATATAAGAAGAATAGGCTCCATTAAAGATAAAGAAGAAGTAATAGGCAGCCAAACTAAAGTAAAAGTAGTCAAGAACAAAGTATCTCCTCCGTTTAAAACTGCAGATTTTGATATAATGTACGGTTCAGGTATTTCAAAAGAAGGCGAGATAATCGACCTTGGAGTTAAGCTTGATATTGTTGAGAAATCCGGCTCTTGGTTTTCCTATAATAACGTACGCATAGGACAAGGACGTGAAAACGTCAAACAATATTTAAAGGAACATCCACAAATTTCCAACGAAATTGAGAAAATAATACGCGAAAAATCGTCAAAAATTACTAATATAAATCTTGATAAAATTGAGGAAAAACATGATTGATTTAACCGGCAAAACTGCTCTAATTACCGGAGCTTCCGGAGGAATAGGCGGAGCTATAGCTAAATTATTGCATAAACTTGGAAGTCACGTAATTATTAGCGGTAGTAATGAGGAAAAATTAAAAGCTCTTGGAAATATTTTAAAAGATAATTACACTATAGAAATATGTAACCTTGCAGATAAAGAAGAGTGCAGCAATTTAATATCTAAAGCATCAAAGCTAGATATTTTAGTATGTAATGCCGGTATTACTAGCGATACGCTAGCAATTAGAATGAAAGATGAAGATTTTGACAAAGTTATTGATATTAATTTAAAAGCAAATTTTATTTTAAATCGTGAAGCAATAAAAAAAATGATGCAAAACAGGTATGGACGCATTATTAATATATCTTCAATAGTAGGAATTTCAGGTAACCCTGGGCAGGCTAATTATTGCGCTTCTAAAGCAGGCTTAATAGGCATGACCAAATCACTTGCTTACGAGGTTGCAACCAGAGGCATCACGGTTAATGCAGTAGCTCCAGGATTTATTAAATCAGATATGACCGATAAACTAAACGAAAAGCAAAGAGAAGCCATAGTACAAAAAATTCCGTTAGGCACTTACGGTATGCCGGAAGACGTAGCAAACGCAGTCGCATTTTTAACAAGCGATCAGGCATCATATATTACCGGCCAAACTATCCACGTAAACGGGGGAATGTTAATGGTGTAAAATTTTGTGCTAGCATAAAATAATTTTTTGTGCTAGAAGTTCTTTTAAAGATAAAATGCTATGAATATTTTAAATAAATATTCATACAGTTAAAATAAAGTCTAATAGCTGAATAACCGCTATTATACGGCATATAAAATTAAATGATTTATGGAGTTCAAAATTATGAGTACAACGGACAAGATCGAACAGAAAGTTATTGAAATGGTTGCTGAAAAGCTAAATAAAGATAAATCGATAATAACTACGGATTCAAGATTTATAGAAGATTTGAAAGCCGATAGTCTTGATACCGTAGAGTTAATGATGGCAATAGAAGTTGAATACGGTATTGATATCCCTGATGATGAAGCCACTAAAATTAAAACCGTATCCGATGTTATAAAATATATCAAAGAACGCCAATCTTAATCTGCATAAATTAAATCCCTAATTAGATAATTAAAAATGTCGAACCAACGAGTAAATAAAAGAGTAGTTATTACTGGACTTGGACTTGTTACTCCTATTGGGCTTAATGTTAGCTCATCTTGGAAAAATATTGTAAATGGGATAAGCGGTATAAAAACTATTACGGAATTTGACACTTCTAAACTTGCGTGTAAAATTGCCGGACTTATAGATAACTCTGAGAAAGATGGATTTAAACTTGAAAACTTCACACAAGCAGATGACGTTAATAGACTAAGTAAAATGGATAAATTTATCCATTACGGAGTAGCAGCCGCAACCGAAGCAGTTGAAGATAGCGGCTGGTTACCCGAAGATGAAAAATCTCGTGATAGAACCGGTTTGATATTAGGCTCAGGAATCGGTGGGCTTAAAATGATCGAAGATACCTCTATCAAACTTTATCAAGAAAATAACGGCAAAGTTAGTCCTTTCTTTATTCCTGCTTCATTAATTAATCTTTTATCCGGTCTTGTTTCTATAAAATACGGCTTTAGCGGTCCGAATCAGGCGGCAGTAACGGCTTGTTCTACGGGTGCTCACGCTATAGGCGATGCTATGCGTATGATAAAGCATGGCTATGCCGACGTTATGATCGCAGGCGGTGCAGAAGCTCCGGTTACACCTGTTGGAGTTGCAGGTTTCGTTGCTGCTAGAGCATTATGTACTAAATATAACGATAATCCTGAAAAAGCCTCAAGACCTTGGGATAAAGACCGCAGCGGTTTTGTTATGGGTGAAGGAGCAGGCGTTGTAGTCTTGGAAGAATATGAGCATGCCTTAAATCGAGGGGCTAAAATTTACGGTGAAGTTATAGGATACGGCTCTACAGGTGATGCGTACCATATGACAGCACCGCATCCTGAAGGTAGAGGAGCTTATAGAGCGATGAGAGATGCAATGCTAGATGCAGCTATCACTCCCGATATGATTGATTACATTAATGCACATGGCACTTCTACTAATCTCGGTGATGGAATAGAATTAGCTGCCGTACAAAAATTATTTTTAGAAGCGAATCCCCAAATTTTAATGTCTTCTACTAAATCATCAATAGGACATTTGCTTGGTGCGGCAGGAAGCGTTGAGTTTATCTTTTCAGCTCTTGCAATTCGAGATCAGATTGCACCGCCAACTTTAAATTTAGATAACCCTATGGATGAGGTTAAGATAGATTTAGTAAAATTAAAAGCTAGAGAAACTAAAATAGACTACGTGCTTTCCAACTCATTCGGGTTCGGCGGTACTAATGCTAGCTTAGTCATTAGGAAGATTTGAGCTTACTCTTATTACCCCCGCAACAACTTCTCTTGAACGCAAAAATAACATATACCTCAAGTAAATGAAAGTAGGTAGACGAAGTTTAATTTGGAAAAGAGCAAGGAGTTTATAAGGCAAGGAGCGGAGCGTACATTTAGTACGTGAGCACCGCAGAACTTATAAAACGACGTAGCCAATTTTGCAAATTAAACGAGTATACCATTATGACCCCAATTTATTACATTAAAGACGGTAATCTAAGCTTTGCAGATAAAGTAATCTTATCTGATTTAGAACTTTATTTATACAAAGGTGATAAGATTTGTCTTATAGGACGTAACGGCTGCGGAAAATCAAGCCTAATAAAAGTAATCTCAGGAGATTACGAACTAGATAACGGTGAACTATTTCAAGATCCTGCAATTACAACCGGCTATTTAAGACAAGATATTTCTATAAAGACTAATCTAACTGTTTACGATTTTATTTTACAACAAACATATAGTACAAAAGAAATAGATAAGTACCAAATCGATATCATCCTAGAAAAATTACAAATCAGCGGAACTGATAGCTTATCCACATATTCAGGCGGTCAGCTTAGAAGAGCAAGACTTGCTAAAGCCTTAATATTAGAGCCGGAAATATTACTACTTGATGAACCGACCAATCATCTAGATATTGAAACGATTGAGTGGCTAGAAGAATTTGTTAAATCTTATAACGGTGCTATTATTTGCGTTAGTCATGACAGAACATTCCTCTCAAATGTTACTAATAAAATTTGGTGGCTTGATAGAGGGATTTTACGTAAATCCGATAAAGGATTTAAATTTTTTGATGAATGGCAAAATGTTATAATAGAGCAAGAAGAAGCAGCTCTTCGGAAATTAAATAAAAAACTATCTCAAGAAAATGAATGGTTAAATACTGGGGTTACTGCTAGACGTAAGCGGAATCAAAAGAGACTTGAGGAGTTGAAAGCTTTAAGAGTAATAACAAGAAAACAGACTGAAAAACTAGCTAGTTCAAAACAAAGAGTTAGGGCAGAGCTTGCTGAAAATATAGCTAAAAGTAAATTCATTATTGAAGCAGATAATATTAGTTTCAGCTATAAAAATACTAAAATCATTGATAATTTCAGTTTTCGTGTAAAAAAAGGCGAGAAAATCGGTATAATCGGTGCAAACGGCTCAGGCAAATCTACTTTTATCAAATTACTGACAAAGCAACTTACACCTGACTTAGGTAAAATTATATATGGCGGTAATTTAGATATTTCATATTTTGATCAACATAGAGAAAAACTAGAGCCTAATCATACATTACAACAAACTTTATGTCCTACAGGCGGTGATCAAGTATTTTTACCAAATGATAAAACCATGCATGTTGCCGGTTATTTAAAACAATTCATGTTTGATCCTAAACTACTAAATGCAAAAACCTCTATTCTATCGGGCGGCGAAGCTAATAGATTATTACTTGCAAAAATTCTAATAAATCCAGGTAATTTACTTATATTAGATGAACCAACTAATGACCTCGATATGGATAGTTTGGAAATTTTACTAGATATACTTGCAGATTATTCAGGTACTTTAATAGTCGTGAGCCATGATCGTGACTTCTTAGATAGGTTAGTTACTAGAACTTTAGTTTTCGCTCAAGGTAAAATTCATGATTTAACAGGAGGTTATGAAGATTATAAACAATATTTTACTACGACTTCTATAGTTAAAAAAGCTTCAAAACCACTACCATTAACTTCTCAAAAAGAACCTCTAAATAAAAAGCTATCTTATAAATACCAGCGTTTACTTGAAACATTGCCCAACGATATTGAAAAGCTAGAAATATCCATCAAACACTTAGAAAAAGAACTTGAAGATGTTAATCTATATTTAGATAATCCTACAAAATATAACCGCATTACTAGTCAATTAATTAATGATAAAAAGAAGCTAGATGAGTTATTAAATCAATGGCTAGAAATACAAAATTAATTTTTGCTAAAATTTTCTTGACTTAATTGTTAATTTTTGTTAACGTTTTTTGGCGTTAATATTAAAGATGATTAGCATGTATGTCTGATATAACAGCTACATTAAAATATAAATTCGATAATTTAAAAGAGCACCTTAAAAACTCTTATTCTCGCTCTCAAATAGAAACAATTCTAGGAGAATTGAGTAGTTTACAAAGCGAAGCAGCTTCATATGGCTTGAATTTTGACATATCCAATCTAAAAGAGAATGCTGAAACTAAGCTCAAGAACTATGAAGTAGAACAATCTATTGAGAAAGCTAGAGTTCAAGAAGAAGAATTTCTAAAATTACAAAGAGCAATAAAACTTGCCGAAGAAGAAAAAGAAATCGCACAAAGAATTGCTGCCTTAAACAGCTATTACAATAAAGAATTTATTCCAAAGATTACTAAAAGTATCGAAAAAATAAATGAAGAAACTACTGAGCTCAAACATACAACTAATAAATTAGAAAAAGAAAATGTTATAGCTCCTGATGCACTTAATTCTCACATATTAACTCATGAAGAAATATTAGTACAGCATAAAGAACATAAAGAACTTTATGAACAACAAGGAAAAGTAAATAAAGAACATGAAAGTATAAATGCTGAATTAGGTGAATTAAATAAAGAAATAGAAAATTTAAATAAAGAATTACAAAAGAAAAATTTAACCCCTACAGAAATCAAAGATTTAAAAGATGAGTTAGCAGATTATCAAGAAGCATTAAAAGCTCGTAAATCACGTGCAGAGCAGTTAACTAAACTCAAAAAAACAACTGATAAGGAAATCGCTAAATATGAAGTAGCAAGAAAAGTACGTAGCGATGAAATCAAAAAATTTGGAAATGCCGTTAAAACACGGTATGAAAAAGATCCTGAAAAATTTTCAGAAGCATATGATAAATATAAGGCTCTTAAAAATCAGCATAAAGCTATTGAAACAGACGGCATTGTAAAAGATACAGAGCATCATAATAAAGTAATAAATAAAATTAATGCGGATAAAACTAAATCTTTAGCCGATAAAATGAGAGAGCAAACTAAAGTAAAAAATAATAATGTTGGGAGTTTATCCCCTTCTCGTACTCCTAATATTAATTCTACAAATAATAAAACGAGAGGAATTTAACTAAATAGTGAAATAATATGTTTAAAAATTTAACGCCTGAAGAAAGAAAAAAAAAATTACAAGAATTAAAATCTCAAACTACTACGGAAATAGAACGTACAAATGCTGACCACCAAAAATTTATTAATAATATTCAACATGCAACATTAGATTTAAACAGAGGAAACCAAGAATTAGAAGATATTAATACAAAACTTGCCGGCAAAGGTGCTAAAAAAGGCGGATGTGAAATAATATAAATTATTATTGCATCTTAAATGATTTACCCTGAAAATTACAAGTACAGCCTCCAGGTTCTGTGAAGCTTTCTAAAAAAATTTAATTTTGGTTATTTTTTGCTGCAAATTATAAGATTTTTTTGAAATATGAACAACTATTCCAACAAAAATCTTATTAATTTTCGCTAAAAAATACCTCAAAATAGCAAATCAATTAGAAAGCTTCACAAAACCTAATTTTCAGGGTAAGAAAAATTCTTTTCTCGTTCTGCAACTATAATCTCATGTATTTTTTTAAGCGTCTGGTCGAAATCATCGTTAGTAATTACATAATCGTACTCATTAGCATGTGACATTTCGTTTTGTGCCGACTGCATACGTAATTTTATTGCTTCTTCATTATCTGTCGCTCTATTTCTTAAGCGTTGTTCCAGTATTTCAATACTAGGAGGCAATATAAATATAGCAACAACATTAGTAGCGTTTTTCTTAATGCTCTTTGCTCCTTGCCAATCAATATCAAACAAAACGTCCAAGCCTTGATTTAATAACATTTTGACATATTCTTTAGGCGTACCGTAATAATTATAGTATATTTTAGCATATTCAAGAAATTTATTCTGCTTAACTAATTCTTCAAATTCTAGCTTGGTCTTAAAGTAATAGTTTATGCCCTCTACTTCTCCTAAACGTGGTTTTCTTGTAGTTGCCGAAATAGATAAACGCAAATTATTATCTATCTTCAATAATGCTTTAGCTAAACTTGACTTACCCGTACCTGAAGGGGAAGATAAAATTATAATCAGTCCTTTATTTTTTATTGTCATATTTTATGTTTTATTTCGTAGATACAGCATATTTCAGAAAGATTCAGACAAGATTCATTTAAATGCAAGCCTGCGAAAGCAGTAGATAAACTACGTGAGTACAGCCAAATCATACAAAATTCGCTTGCATCAAGCTTTATGAATTATGTCGTACTTTTCTTTTTATTACCTCATCCATAGTACAATTAAAGTATTTTGCTATTTTTAAGATTGTATCTATTTCAGGATTGAATTCACGATTAGCTTCCGCTCTCATAATTCTACTAACAGTAGTATAAGGGATATTAGTGACTTCAGCAAGATATTTACGATCTATCTTTTCTTGTTTTAATTTTTCTTCTAAAAATTCTTTCACTTTAGTAGCAAGTGCCATATTAATAACCTCTGAATAAATAAAGGATAGATATATACAAAGTTTGGCGAGTATTACCAGCCTTGTTACATGGATCAAAAAACCTACTCAATGTCATCCCATGGCTTGTCCACGGTATCCAGAAAAACAACTAAAAATACTAATATTATTAGTATTTTTAACTGGATCCCGTGAATAAATCACGGGATGACAGGAAGAAATCGAGCTATGCAACAACACGAGTATTACCAAACATTTTTTATAATTATAGGTAATTTATAAGACCTTATAATTACCAAATCAAACCTGATATTATAATTTCTATATTTAGAATTGCTACTTAAAAACATTTCAGCAGCCCTAGTAATTCTTCTTTGCTGATTGAAAGATACAAATCTATCATCAATTTTAGAGCTTCTTGCTTTAACTTCAATAAAAACAATTTCTTTATTACGTAACGCAATAATATCTATTTCACCGACATAATAACGTTTTCTATGATGTAGTATTTGATAAAATTTTAATTTATAGATTATTATACAAATATATTCGGCAATAATGCCGAAATAATCCTTTTTCATTATTCCTTAGGTAACAATACTTGCACAAATTCCGTTTTAGATAGATCAGCTGCTACATTTACCATAACATCATGTTCCGTAACTTTAGACACATAACCCACTAAAATACCTGCAGGATAAATATTACCGTGTCCGGAGGTTACTATTTCCTCATCTTTTTGTACTAAATGATTGTTAGGCAAGTATAAAATTTTACTATTATTATTATTACCTGCTAAAATACCTTGTTCTCTTGAAGAATTAGCTTTAATAGGTATTCTAGAATTAACATCGCTAATTAACATTACTTTAGCATAATTATTACTCACTTCTATTACTTTTCCTATTAATTTTCCTGAATTAACAACGATTTGATCAGGTTCAATGCCTTGCTTTTTACCTGCAGAAATCAAAGCAGTTCTAGAAAAGGGATTAAAGGAAACACTAAGTAATTTAGTAGTAATATATTCAAATTCTTCTTCCTCAGCAATCGTTAACAAATCTTTTAATGCAATATTTTCGGCTCTTACCGATTCTACTTCACTTTGCAAATGTTGTAATCTTGCTATTTCAAGTTTAAGTTCTATATTTTTTCGTTCTAAATCTTGAAAATAAACAAATTTTTGTGTTATTGAATTTATATATTCAAATATATCTTCATAAACTGCTAAACCGGTTGATACTATACTACCGGTTATCTCAAGAGATATACTAGATATTTTTTTAGGCGTAGTAAAAAATAAATATACAGACAATCCAAGCCCAAATATAACAAAAAAACGCTTAAGAGTATTTGATATTATTCTTATTAATTCTAATGAATTTGAAGAATTTTTTACTCTATTTGCAAGTATTGCCATTTTTAATCCTGTTTAAATAGTACATGTTTTAGCTTTGTAAAATCTTCAAGTACTTTTCCTGTTCCAAGTGCCACGCAAGAGAGGGCATCATCTGCAACTATTACCGGCAACTTAGTGGCTTCACTAAGAACAAAGTCAAGATTTCGTAATAATGAGCCGCCGCCTGTTAAAACAATTCCCTTATCAACTATATCTGAAGATAACTCAGGAGGGGTTGCCTCTAGTGCTACTTTTACCGCTTCAACAATTTGACTTACCGGTTCAATTAGACTATCAGCAATTTGTCTTTCGTTCAATATCATTTCTTTAGGAATACCGTAAATTAAATCACGTCCTTTAATTTCCATTTTTCTCGGTTCAGCGTTTTCATCTACATAAGCCGTACCTATTTCTTGCTTTATCTTTTCAGCAGTAGCCTCACCTATCAATAGGTTATAGTGCCTCCTTATATATGAGATAATAGCTTCATCCATCTTATCACCGCCGACTCTTACCGACCTTGCATATACTATGCCCCCTAGTGATAAAACTGCAACTTCCGTAGTGCCTCCTCCAATATCAACAATCATCGAACCGGTCGCTTCCGTTACGGGTAGCCCTGCACCAATCGCCGCCGCCATAGGTTCTTCAATTAAATAGACATCCCTACCCCCTGCACTTTCTGCTGCTTCTTGAATAGCACGACGCTCAACCGGCGTAGAACCGGAAGGCACACAAATAACAATTGTCGGACCAAAAAAAGAGCGACGATTATGCACCATTCTAATAAAATACTTTATCATTTCCTCTGCACCCTTAAAATCGGCAATAACACCGTCTTTTAAAGGTCTTTTTGCTTCAATATCCGTAGGAGTACGCCCAAGCATCATTTTTGCTTCATGACCATAAGCATAAGGCACAAAAGCACCGTCTTTTTTTATTAACGCAATAACAGAAGGTTCCCTTAGAACAATTCCACGACTTTTTTGATAGACAATAGTATTTGCCGTACCAAGATCTATAGCCATACCAGAAGAAAACCCTTCCAAAAATTTCATTATCATTTTATTTTTTCTCTCTAAATTCTAAAAACATTTCTATATAGTCAAATACATTGAATATAGACGAAGTTTAATTTGGAAAAGAGCTAGGAGTCTCAGAATTTTTGACCGCAGCGTAGGATAACTACGTGAGGATCAAAAATGAGAAACGACGACGCCAATTTTTCAAATTAAACGAGTATATATTAAATCTCTTTGTAATGTAAAATAATAAAGTTACTAATAAAAAATATTAGCATACTAGGCAATAAAATAGCAGCAATTAAAGATAAATTATTATAAGTAAGTATTTTTAATAATATTTCTGATAACGAATATGCTATAAAACCCGAAAATAAACCTAATATCAGTATTTTTTCTTGGGAATTATCACGCTGTTTAAGACTAATAAAACAACTTGCTAAAATTACGGTTGCCATCATCATTATAGGCTTAAATAATTGCTTGTAATAATAAATTTGATAATTAATAGCCGGTAAACCTGAATTTAATAATTCATTAATTAATTTAGGTAAAGCCCAAATAGAAACCATTTCAGGACGAATAAATTTATTTACTAAACTATTAATTGATAAATTTGTCTGTATAGTTAAATTATTGTAAGCCTTAGTTTCCTCTTTTGTAAAAACCTTAACCCTATTTAAATGTAACATTTTATTTTCAATAATACCGTATAATGCATCAATTCTCTTTAAAAAAGAATTATTACTATCAACAAATAAAATTGTAATATTATTTAATTTTTTCTCGGCAATATTAATAAATTGTGTTTGGATAATTTGATTTTCATCATTTAAAGATTCAAAAAATAATAAACCTGATTTAGATATTATCCCCTCACTCAAGGCTTTTTTAGTTAGTTTTGCTTCTAATAACTCATATTTTTGTAAGCCTATAGTACCGATAGGATTCAATATAGTCGTAAAAACTATACCTAAAATTAAAGTTACAATACATGGAATAACAAGCACTTGCCAAATATGAATACCACTAGATAACATAGCCGTTAATTCATTATTTTTTGTTAGATTTCTAAGAAAAAATAACATAGAGGTAAAACTAATTAACGAAGATACTTGACCTAGCAAATAAGGAATCTTATATAAGATAAGTCTCCAAAAAAAACTAAAAGGAACATAAATATTTTTGAATTTTTGTAAAAGATCAAAAATATTTGAGATGATTAATAGCCCAATTAAAAGAAATAATATAATAAAGAAACACTTAGAATATAATTTAGTAAGATACCAAGAAAGTGTTTTTAGATTAATCATTATAAATTCAGTGCTAATACGAATTTAAATAAGAATTTGTGTGGTGGGGCTGGTAGGACTTGAACCTACGACCACACCGTTATGAGCGGCGTGCTCTAACCAACTGAGCTACAGCCCCTTTTCATTTGAAATTTATATAATTATTATGCCGTTAAGTCTAGTAAAATTTTTATATTTTTGAGGTATTGTCTAATCGGTGTCATACCGTGGCTTGTCCACGGTATCCAGTAAAACAACTAAAATACTAATAATATTAGTATTTTTAACTGGATCCCGTGAATAAATCACGGGATGACGGCGGTGGAATTGATCCACACATCAACGCTTTCGCAATAATAACATCAAGTTATAAATAAAAAAGGTCGAGCTTATTACTCGACCTTTTAAACTACTAAATAATAAATTTAGTAAATAATTTTAGTGATGTACAACTGTTACAGCTCTACGATTATAAGCAAAAGCTTCTTCAGTATTACCCATCATAGCAGGTCTATCTTTACCATAAGAGATTGTATTTAATCTGCTATGGTCGATTCCTTTATGAGCTAAGAATTTTTTCGCTGCTGCTGCTCTTCTTTCACCTAAACCTAAGTTATATTCTCTGGTACCTCTTTCATCACAATGTCCTTCAACAGTAGCTTTTACTTCAGGATGCTTTGATAACCAGCAAGCTTGTCTTTCTAGTTCTTCTTTAGCCTTTGGTGATAAATCTGATCTATCAAAAGCAAACCATACTGCATTTCCTGCATGCTTCTCAAAATCTTTCATTAATGAGGTTTCTTCTCCTTGGTTCATGTTACCGTCAAATTGCGGTGCTCTTTTTTTTGTATTACACCCTGCAAGCACAAATAATGCAAGAAAAGCTAATGTAATTTTTGTTATTTTCATAATTAAACTCCTTAGAAGATTATAATTTATTAATATTGCATTCATTTTAGCTAGTCATAAAATTAAACTAACCAAAAGCTATGTGAGTTAGTATATATCATTATTTTATTAGTTTAAAGGCTAAAATATTATAAAATGCAATTACTCATGAATAAATGTGGTAAAAATATCATTTTTATAATACGAGTAGATACTTTGGATAAATAGATAAATGAAGTTTAATGTAGAAAAGAGGAATCGATTTTGAAGCTTATAACCGCAGCGTATATATAAATATATAATATGTGAGGATCAAGAAATATTAAACAACGAACGTAGCCAATTTTTGAAATTCTACCTGAGTATATTCACCATCTAATTAATGCACTGCCCCAAGTAAGACCTGCACCTATAGCTGAAAATAGTAAAATATCACCTTTTTTTATTTTATCTGATGTTTTGAGAGTACTTAAAGCAAGAGGAATAGAAGCCGCTGAGCAATTAGCATGTTTCTCGACGGTCTTTATTATTTTATGTTCCGGTAGGTTTAATGATTCGGCGAGTTTATTTATAATACGGATATTTGCTTGATGAGGTATAAAATAATCAATATCGCTTACACTGAATTGATTAGCACGCAGTAAATCTTCTATAGACTGTTGCATTTTTTCTATTGCATGACGAAATAATTTTTGCCCCTGCATAACTATTTTGCCACTAATACCGTTCATACTTACACCACCGTTTGTGTATAATATTTCATAATCAGCCCCACTTGAGAAGATATTACTATCTATTAAACCGGAATCATCACTACTACGCTGTAATATTACGCTACCGGCCCCATCACCGAATAAAACGCAAGTAGTCCTATCATTCCAATCTAATAATGACGTCATTTTCTCGGCTCCTATAAGCAAAATAGTTTTATATTTACCTGATGAGATAAGAGAATTCGCTACTTGTAAACCATAAACAAAGCCGGCACACACTGCTTGTAAATCAAAAGACGGTATATTAGTTAAACCAAGATAGCCCTGAAGTTTAGTGGCAACCGAAGGGAAACTATTATCGGGAGTAGTAGTGCATGTAATAATTAAATCGATATCGCTTGCCGATATTCTTGCATCTATTATAGCTTTTTTAGCTGATTTTAAAGCAAGATGGGAAGTATATTCGTTATCGTCTGCTATATGACGCTGCGTAATACCTGTTCTTGTTCTAATCCACTCATCGTTAGTGTCTACGAATTTTGCAAGTTCGTCATTACTAACTATTTTTGAAGGAAGATACCCACCGCAACCGATAATTTTACAGGTCATAAATCTTAAGCTTTAGGCTACTTCTTCTTCAGTTTCAATTTTCTTTGTTACTACTTGACGATTATTATAAGTACCGTCGACTAAAGAAACGTGATGCGGAAGCTTATATTCACCGGTTTGTGAATCAACTATTACGTTAACTTTACCAAGTGCTAAGTGCGAACGTCTCATATTACGTCTTGATTTTGATGTTTTCTTCTTTGGAACTGCCATTATTAGCCTCTCTAAATATAAATTAAAAAGTATTTGTCAAATTAGTGAAGCAGTATATTATAATCTTGTAATAAAATCTAGATAAAATTAAACTTATGAAAATTTTTATAACATACATTTTTAGTATATTAGCCTTTTTTTCCTTAAGCGGCTGCAAAACTATCGAAAATAGAGGGCAGTCCATCGATGATTCAGCACTTGTAAAATTAGAATCTAAAAAACTAAATAAAACAGAAGTCGTAGAGTTAATAGGTACACCTACTATGGTACCGGAATATTCCCAAAATACCTGGTATTATGTTGAAAGAGTTATGTCTCAAAGAGCTTGGCTCAATCCAAAAATTGAAAAGCAGAAGATAGTAAAAATTACGTTTGATGCTAATAATTTTATGCAGGAAGTAGTAGTAATAGATGATTCTCATAGACAAGATATAGAAACAGTCCGTGAATATACTAGGACATACGGAACGGAACTTAACGGACTACAAAAATTTGTTAAAAATTTAGGTAGATTCAATAAAACTACCGACGGAAATAAAAATAAAAGCAAGAATAAGAAGAAGAGATAAGTAACTTAGTCGCCATTGCTTACTATGTCATTCCTGCGAAAGCAGAAATCCAGTAAAAAATTAATGTCACCCCGTGGTCAAGCCACGGGATGACAGAGGTGAAATTGATCCACGCAGGCAATGCTTTCCTGCGAAAGCAGAAACAACACCAACATCCATACAACAAAAACTATCTAATATGATTTCGATATTTAGTAAATTAAAACAAAGTTTATCTAAAACTTCTAATAAAATATCGGAAGGTATCGACAAAATATTTTACAAGAAAAAATTAGACGCAGAAACTCTAGAAGAGCTGCTTATCTCAAGCGATATGAGCGTTTCAGTAGTAACTAATATCATTGAAGAGTTTAAAAAGGTAAAATTTGACAAAGAAATAGATAGTGATACAGTAAAAGAAGCCCTTGCTAAATTAATAGAGCAGCAGCTATCAAAATCAGAAATTCCTTTTACTTTAAATAAGAATAAATTAAATGTAATATTAGTTTGCGGTGTTAACGGAGCAGGTAAAACCACCACTATAGGTAAGCTTGCTGCAATGTATTCAGCACAAGGGAAAAAAGTAGCGGTTGCGGCCTGTGATACTTTTAGAGCGGCTGCCGTGAATCAGCTAAGCACTTGGGTAGATAGAGCAAATGCACTACTTATTACCGGTGAAGAATCGGCTGACCCTGCGAGTGTTGCTTACCGTGCTATGGAAGAGTCGATAAAACAAAATATTGATATACTTTTTATTGACACGGCAGGCCGGCTTCATAATAAGAAAAATTTGATGGATGAGCTGTCTAAGATTGTAAAAGTTATAAAAAAACTAGACGAGAATGCCCCCACTCATAGCGTTTTGGTAATTGATGCTATTACAGGACAAAATACTTATAACCAAGTAGAACATTTTAATGATGCTACTAATTTGACGGGGCTTATCGTAACTAAACTAGACGGTAGTGCTAAAGCCGGAGTGCTTGTCGGAGTAGTACAAAAATTTAATTTACCGGTGTACTTTATCGGTATAGGTGAGAAGATAGAGGACTTAAAAATATTCGACCGACATGATTTTGCTAAAAGTTTAGTGGGATTGTGAGTTTTGCTACGTCATTGTGAGAAGGTATTGTTGTATTGATACCGAGTCGTCATTGCGAGGAGCGAAGCGACGTGGCAATCCAGAAAAATAATAAAAAATTCTGTAACTCAGAACTCTTTACTGGATTGCTTCGTCAATTATTTCATAATTTCCTCGCAATGACGACTTAGGTATCCACACACCTCACCATGACGATAGAATTAAAAATAACATCATAAAATGACTCAAAAAAATACCTTATTACTAATAGACGGATACGGATTTGTTTTTAGAGCCTATTATGCACAGCAGCCTTTAACTTCGCCAAAAGGTGAGCCTGTCGGTGCTCTTTACGGCTTTGCTTCAATGCTTCTGAAATTGCTGAACGACTTTAAGCCTAAACATGTTGCTGTAGTATTTGACAGTGGCGGGAAAAATTTCCGCCATCATATTTATCCTGAATATAAAGCTAACCGTCCACCTCCCCCTGAAGATTTAGTCGTACAATTACCATTAGTTCGTGACGTTGCAAGTAGCCTCAATTTTCCTATTCTAGAGAAAAACGGTTATGAAGCCGATGACATTATTGCAACCTTTGCCGTTAAAACAGCTGCACTCGGCGAAGATGTAGTTGTCATCTCTTCCGATAAAGATTTATTGCAGTTAATGGGTGAAAACATCAAAATATATGATCCGTTAAAAGGAAAATATATTACGGAAGATGATGTTGTTAAAAAGTTTGGTACTACTTCTGATAAATTACGTGAAGTGATGGCTTTAATCGGCGATAGATCAGATAATATTCCGGGTGTGCCATCTATTGGACCAAAAACGGCAAGTAGTCTTATAACGCAATTTGGTTCTGTAGAAAATATATTTAACTCTTTAGACCAAGTCTCAAGTCTAAAACAACGTGAAACTTTACAAAATTCTAAAGAAGCGGCGTTAATTTCATGGCAGTTAATCGGGCTTGATTCTAATGTTGATTTAGATTTTCAGCTGAATAATTTAGAATGGTCACCTCCAAATAGCGATAAATTAATAGGATTTTTACAGGAATACGGTTTTAAATCTTTATATAAAAGAGCAGAAAATTTATTTGATATTAAAATTAACGACCATAAAGAGATAGCAGATAATAAAATAGCCGAAGCAAAAGAAATTAGTAATGCTAGTGAGTTAGCGGATTTTGCTAAAAAAGCTGAGAAAATAGGAATATTCGGGATATATTTACTGCAGCATAAAGGGAATGATGTTGCTTTTATTTTATCACTGCAAAACCAAAGCTATATTATTAAAATTTCTACCGCTTCCCATGATCTATTTTCCTATAATACTAAAAATAATAACGACTGGTTTTCGGATATAATCTTCAATTTACTAGCCGACAAATCCATAAAAAAAATTACCTATTCTCTAAAACCTATACTTAAATTTTATGCAGAGCAATCTCATGAGATTACGGCTATAGAGGATTTAGAACTAATGCAATATGCATTATCGGCAGGTTTATCACAGAAAAATTTATTTGAAGAGGCTTTGAAAGAGGATAATGTAATCAATGAAGCAGCAAAAATAGTAATAAACTTTATCTCACTTTATAAGCAAAATATATTGGAACTTAAAGACAATAAAGCCTTTAGACTTTATAGCGATATTGATTTACCTATTTGTTTTATTTTAGATAAAATGGAAAAAATTGGGATTAAAGTAGACGCAAACTATCTAAATCACTTATCCGCTGAATTTGGAACAGAAATTCTAAAACTTGAAGAAGAAATTTTTGCTCTTAGCGGAACTAAATTTAATATCGGTTCACCAAAACAATTAGGCGAAATCCTATTTGAAAAAATGCAATTACCTTTTGGTAAAGCTTCGGCTAAAGCAAGCTCTTACTCAACAGGTGCTGAAATACTCGAAAAACTTAGTGAACATGGGTATAATATAGCCGACTTGTTATTAAGATGGCGGCAGCTTACAAAATTAAAGAATACCTACACCGATAGTTTACCGAAACAGATAGATAATATAACTAAGCGGGTACATACGACATTTTTACAAACTTCTACCACTACAGGAAGACTTAGCTCACAAGAACCTAATCTGCAAAACGTACCTATTCGTTCTAGTGAGGGGAATAAAATCAGACAAGCTTTTATCGCTGAAGAAGGTTATAAATTAATATCTGCCGATTATTCACAAATTGAGCTTAGAATATTAAGCCATATCGCAAATATAGATGCACTAAAACAAGCATTCATCAATAAAGATGATATTCATACTCAAACTGCTTGTCAGATTTTTAACTTACAAAAACATGAGCTAACTAGCGAACATAGGCGTAAAGCAAAAGCCATAAATTTTGGTATTATTTACGGTATAAGTGCTTTTGGGCTTGCTAAGCAATTAAACGTTAGTAACAGCGAAGCATCAGAATATATCAAGAAATATTTTGCCGAATATAAAGGAGTGCAAGAATATATGGAGCAAACAAAAGCTTTTGCAAGTAGCAACGGCTATGTCACAAATTTCTTTGGCAGAAAATGTTTTGTACCTCTAATTCATGATAAAAAGCTTAAACAATTTGCAGAGCGTGCGGCTATTAATGCTCCGATTCAAGGAACTAATGCCGATATAATTAAAATTGCAATGATTAATCTAGATCAAGAAATAGAAAAGCGTAAGCTTAAAACAAGATTAGTATTGCAAATTCATGATGAATTACTATTTGAAGTGCCGGAGAGTGAAGTAGAACTCGTAACGCCTATTATCAAAAAAATCATGGAGAATTCTACTAAGATGGATGTACCGATTATAACCGAAGTAAGGGTTGGTAATAACTGGATGGAAATTCATTGAATAGTGCGTCATTACTGCATAGGTTTTGTCGTGCGGCTATCTAAGTCGTCATTGCGAGCAGCCGTAGGCTGCGTGGCAATCTCATGAAATAATGAGAAACTCCTGAGATTGCTTCGTCAATTACTACGTAATTTTCCTCGCAATGACGGAAAAATCGATCCACGCAACAATGCCCACTCGAATAACGTTAAAAATTAAAAAAGGAGCGTAATGTATGAAAAATTTTATATTCACATCTGAATCGGTTTCTGAAGGGCATCCGGACAAAATTGCCGATCAAATTTCAGATACAGTGCTTGATGAAATTCTGAAGCATGACCCTAGCGGTCGTGTTGCCTGTGAAACATTCGTAACAACCGGTCTAGTTTTAGTCGGTGGTGAAATTACTACTAGTACCTATGTAGATATTGAGCAAATAGTACGTAGTAAGATACAAGAAATCGGCTATAATAATCCAAATTATGGATTTGACGGTAGCTGCTGTGCCGTAATTTCATCCATCATTAAACAATCACCCGATATAGCTATGGGTGTTGACAATGCAAATGACGATGAAATAGGTGCAGGAGACCAAGGTATGGTTTTCGGTTATACCTGTAATGAAACAGATAGTTTAATGCCCGCACCGATTTACTACGCTCATCTCTTAATGAAAAGGCAAGCATATTTACGTAAAAAAAAATATACTGTCTTGGCTTAGACCTGATGCAAAGTCACAAGTCACGTTACGATATGAAAATAACAAACCGATTGCCATTGATGCAGTAGTTTTATCAACTCAACATCATCCGGAAATACAACAAAAAGACCTTATTGAAGCAGTAATGGAAGAAATTATTAAACAGGCGTTACCAAGCAATTTACTTCATAAAGATACTAAATATTTAATTAACCCGACAGGTAGGTTTGTTATAGGCGGTCCTGTTGCCGATTGCGGTTTAACCGGTAGGAAAATTATCGTGGACAGCTATGGAGGAATGGCAAGACACGGCGGTGGTTGTTTTTCAGGAAAAGATCCAACAAAAATAGATAGGTCGGCTGCTTACATGGCACGCTATATTGCTAAGAATATAGTAGGAGCAGGACTTGCCGATCGTTGTGAAATACAAATATCTTATGCAATAGGCGTTGCTGCTCCTGTGTCTATTTACGCTGAAACTTTCGGTACTAGTAAATTAAGTAACGAACAAATTACTAAGCTCATAACACAGCATTTTGATATGCGTCCAGGCAGAATTATTAAACATCTTAAGCTTCGCACTCCATGTTATCAAAAAACAGCTTCTTACGGTCATTTCGGTCGAGAAGACGAAAATTTTGCATGGGAGCAATTAGATAAAGTAGATATGTTGAGGTGAGTAATTATTGACATTTATTTATTCGTAATACATGATTATTTTTATCCTTGTTTAACTAATTAGTTAAAAATATGGCTGAGAATATAAATAATGATAGAAAGTTCGGTAACTTAGAAAATTATGATAATGAACTTACAAATACTGCTCTAAAAGAAAATAATCAAAATAAGCTGAGAGAGCATTATGAAAATATCACTCAAGCCTTAAATAACATACGGGAATATGAGTATGAAGCAAAAGCGACTCAGTACCGCGAAATGCTTGACGATGCCCGTACATATGATAAATCCACAAAAGACTATAATTTAGGCTCAGCTCATTTTATAACGGCTAGCGGTTATAAGGCCTTACTTGGAGCTTATAAAGCTTTAAATCCTGACGAAAATACAGATAAAAAATTAGACCATTTTATGAATGGCTTAGATGAGATTTATAAGCAATCCTTTTCAGCACGTAAAATTTAACTAGCTCAAATAAATTACCCCCCGCAGAACAGTTAAAAAAATTTTTAGAAAAAACTACAGACGAAATATATGATAAACTGCAAAAAACCGGAGAAGCATATTTATCATATTCTAATGCTCCTACTAATATAGGATTACATGCAAATGTTATAAAATATTCTAAAGAAAACGGAAAAAATTATCGTATTATATATAATGCCGGTGCTGGGGTAAGAGCAGATAATTCAAAGCTAAATCAAACACCAAAAGATCAATTATCTAAAATAAATGAAACAATAGAAGCAAGAAGTAAAGCAAAATTCAGCTCCATTAAGTATGAACTTAAAAATCAAACAGATAAAGAAGTAAAAGATAGTATATTTTCTATATTGTCTATAAATGAAATAGAAGCAATAAAAGCTCATAATAACGAGATCAACAGGTTCAAATCGGAGCAGCTTATTAACCCAACAGCTGATTCAAGAAGAACAGTTACCGGGCAAACTTTAGGGAATTGTAGCAGCAGGTCAATAAGAGAAGCTTTAAGAGACAATGTACCGGATTCAGAATTTCGTGAAATATATGATTTTATTACACAAAATCAAGTATCTCAAATAATATCAAACTTAGAAAGCGAACAAAAAAATTTAGCAAATACCTTAAATATATCTTTAATAAAAGAACAAACTATCTCAAATACAACTCATCAAAATCAATTCCAAAAAGATATTGCCAATTCGGCTACTAATTATTTTGATGCTTTTTTTTTATAATGAAGGGCATACACCAAGCACGAAGGAAAAGTTATTTAATAAAGTTGCTGAAGAATCTAATTTAAAGTATGTCAAGATTGATCTAGTAGATTTTTTATCTACCGTGTTTCCCTATAAGGACACTGATTTACCTATTACCGAAGATCTTTTAAAGCCTGTCATAAACCATATCCAAACTTGTTTTGAAGAACGCGAAATAGCTCCCTCAAAAACAGTTTTAGAAAATTATAGATTATATAAATCTAACAAAGAACAAATCATTAACGAGCTATCAGAAAAATGCTTAAATGATAAAGATGTAAATATACTTATCAAAGCACAAATACAAGCAAAAATAGAAAGCCGTCCATCTATAGATATTTTCCGGCAAATGAAACAAAGTAATACTAACCCTAAACCGCTAGAGCTATCGGAAGAACATAAGAAATTGGATGATGTCATAAAAGATATGGCACAAAAATACAAAATGACCATACCGGAAGCAAAAGCATCTGAAGAAATCACTCAAGTAGTTAAAGATTACAGTGAAAATAAATTTAATGAAGAAATAACACCTATCAAAGCTCAAAAATTAGTAGATGAATTTACGCAAGCAACGCTAGATATTTTTGGAGAGAATAAATTAATAGACTCACCTATAATTGAAACAAAAAACGAGCATATTAATATACCACTCCCGAACATAGAAAAACAAGAAACTATTAATCTTAACTTGGATACAATACACCCAAAAAATTTGCCTGTATCAAGCTTTTTGAATGACGCTGTACTTAAAGAAGAAAAACAAAATTTAGTAAATGAACTAATAATTGAAACTAATAAAAATCTACCTAATAGTACGAAAGTAGTAGACGATAAAAAACAAGAAGTTAAAACCGATAATATATTCAATAAAAACTCAGAGCCTAAAAAACAAACTATTAAAAACAAATTTTATAAGTATTTAAGCAAATTAACGGGAAAATTGGGATTAAAATCCATAAGTAATTACTTTAAAGATTTAATTAAAGAGCCAAATCTTGAGCAAAATATCAATTTAGAAAAAGAAGCAAAGCTAATAGCAGACAAACATCGACTAACAAAATATATGGAACTTAGCGATAATAAAAATAATAATGCAGTATTTAGCGGTAAAAAAACATCAAAGAATATTACTCAATTATGAAAACAATACAAAGAATTGCAATATACGAAGATCAACTTCAAAAAGAGCAAGGAGTTCACAAGAGGAGGAACGGAGCGTATACTTAATACGTGAGTACCGCAGTACTTGTAGAACGACGTAGCCAATTTTTGAAGTTCATCGAGTATATCCTTTTAAAATCTCAAAATCTTGCCCTTGAAGAAAAAACTTTTCAGGTAATATAATTTTTGCTACAAAATTCTTTACATCTTCGCTTTGTAAATAGATTGTAGCTTTAGCATTACTCTGGTCCCCGTTATTAGTGCGAGCTGCAAGCAAGGTTACTATCTGCCGTAATTCTTCATGATTTTGTGGGTAAAGCTGTAACTCAAATTGTTTATTATTAATTGCATCCTCAATTGATGAAAAGCTTTTTGCCGTTAGTTTTATTCCTCCTTCATCTTTAACTATATCACAATTAACAACTACCAAACTTTTAACATCAAGTAAATGTACATAATCTTTTAAAACTTCTTCACTAAAGATACTAAGTTCAAATATATTCTCAGGGTCGGAAAGCACGAGCGTCACGAATCTACCCCTTGCCGACATACGAGAATCCTTTTTTTGTATTACACCGGCAAGATTTATTCGGTTAGCACCGTCAGGTAAGTTATTATGTAAATCCGCACTATTTAAAATATTTAAACGGCTAAATATTTCTTGATACTGCGTAAGAGGATGATTAGAGATAAATAAACCCATAGCTTCAAATTCATAAAAAGCTAAAGTATTTTTATCGGCATAATCACTTGATACTAAAATAGTTGGACTTAAACTAGAAACTTTAATTAAACTAAATTGATTAGATTCTTGCTCTTCGTGATATGAAGTTGAATAAGCAAGCAATTTCGCAATACTTGAAAATAATTGCAATCGATTATCATGTAACTCATCAAAACAGCCGGATTTAATTAAATTTTCCAGTAATTTACTGTTAATAGATTTTGGCGGCAATCTTTCAATAAAATCGGTAATTGATTTAAACGGTCCTCTTGCCGCTCGCTCGTCTGTTACTAACTTACCAAAATTTGGCGTAACTCCCTTAATAGCCCCTAAGGCAAATATTATTGCATTTTCTTCTTTGTCGACAGACTTTACGCTAAAATACCCTTCAGAAATATTAATATTAGGAGCAATAATCTTTATGAAGTTGTCCTTTGCTTCTTGTAAGAATAAATTAATTTTGTCGTGATTATTTAATTCAAGGTTTAAACATGCTACTAAAAACTCTGCCGGATAATTAGCTTTAAGATATGCGGTTTGGTATGAAATAACACCGTAAGCCGCAGCATGTGCCTTATTAAAACCATATCCGGCAAATTTAGCCACGGTTGCAAAAATGGATTTAGCTTGAGATTCCAAAATATTATTAGCAATTGCCCCTTTAACAAAAATTTCTTCCTGTTCCTCCATTTCTTTTTTTATCTTCTTACCCATCGCTCTACGAAGTAAATCAGCAGCTCCTAGGGTATAACCTGCAAGAACCTGAGCAATTCTTTGTACCTGCTCCTGATATATCACCACGCCGTAAGTTTCTTCTAAGATTGGCTTTAATAGCTCATGTAAATAATCAGGCTGTTGTAATTTATGCTTACAAGCTATATAGGTAGGAATATTTTCCATAGGACCCGGACGATATAAAGCTCCAAGAGCTATCAAATCGTGTATAGAATCAGGTTTAAGGCGTCTAAGTGCATCTTTCATCCCGATACTTTCAAATTGGAAAACGCCGACTCCTTTACCTTTACACAACATTTGATAAGTCTTATTATCATCAAACGTCATATTGTTAAAATCTACTTCTATTCCTTGCTCTTTAAGTAGTTTCTTACAATCGGTAATAACCGTTAAGGTTTGAAGTCCTAAAAAATCAAATTTAATTAAACCGGCAATTTCAGAATATTTCATAGAATAACCGACTACCAACATATCGGAATTAGCATCTTTATATACCGGTACTATATCGACTAAATCAGTACCTGCTATTACGATTCCTGCGGCATGAGTTGAGGAATGCCTATGCAACCCCTCAAGAATTAATGAAGTATCAAGTACTAGCTTTATTAACTCCGCTTCACCCTCCAAATTGTACAGCCCATTACCTTTATAGGCATTTGCAAGCTCTGGAACTTCACGCATTGCCTGTTCTAGGCTAACTGGATTAACTGCACTAAAAGGTACAAGCTCCGTTAGATAATCAGCAAATTTATAAGGTAAGCTAAGCACACGAGCTACATCCTTAATTACAGCCTTTGCCTGCATCTTACCGAAAGTTATAATCTGCCCTACTCTATTATTACCGTATTTAGAACGTACGTAATTAATTACTTCCTCACGCCTTTCTTGACAAAAATCAATATCGAAATCAGGCATTGAAATACGTTCGGGATTTAAAAATCTTTCAAATAATAAACCAAATTTAATCGGATCGAGATCAGTAATAAGCAAGCTCCAAGCAACAACCGAGCCTGCTCCCGAACCTCTACCCGGTCCAACTAAAATACCCTCTTTTTTACTCCATTTAATAAAATCGGACACAATCAAAAAATAACCGGCAAAATTCATATTACAGATAATATCCAGCTCATAATTAAGACGAGAAAAATATTCGGTTTTCAATTCTTCTTGATTCTCTAATGAAATATTTTCAGATTTAAACTTTGTAGCAAGCCTTGCAAGCAACCCTTCTTTTGCATCTTTTCTAATTAAATCCGTTTCACTAATATCTTTGGTGGCAAAATTAGGCAGCATCGGCGGGTTTGCATGTGCTGCAAAATAACAACGCTCTCTTAAATTCACGGTATTTTGGATGGCACTAGGTAGATCAGAAAAAAGCTCTATCATCTCATGCGGTGACTTAAAATAACAATTCTCGCTAACTGTTTTACGATCAGGATATTCTTTAGTAACACCGGCTGATATACATAACAATACATCATGTGCATCATGCATGGTTTTTTCGCTAAACAAAACTTTATTAGTAGCAACAAGCGGAATAGATAATTCTGAAGCTATCTTAATATAGCTATTCTCAATAAACTGTTCTTCCGGTAGATCGTGTCTCATAATCTCAAAGTAAAACCGATCGCCTAAAATTTCCTGTAATTTACGTGCAAACAGCATTGCTTGCTCCTCATTGCGAGCTAGCAAGCATTTTCCAACAATACCGTCGGTATAACAGCATAACGCTATTAATCCCTCTTGATATTCTATTAAATCTTCAAAATCAATGTGATCGCATAGCTTACGATCATTTTTAGTAAAAGTAAGGCTTGATAGTTTGAGTAAATTTTTATAGCCGGTTTCATCTTTAGCTATAAGCAAAATTTGAGCAAAAATATCTATATCGTATTTTATATTTAGAATAACTCCGTGTATCGGCTGCAGTCCTTTTTTTACTGCGTATAATGCAAATTCTAACGAGCCGAATAAATTTCCCTTATCTGCCAAACAAATAGCAGGCATTTTATTCGATGAAGCAAGCTCTACTACTTTCTCTATAGTTAATGCACTTTCTAGAAAAGAATAAGAACTTTGAGTTCTTAAATGAATAAATTCAGGTCGCATTTTTTATTAATGTTAAAGTTTATTGTCTTCATGACACTGTGTCACCCCGTGGCTTGACCACGGGGTCCAGTCTTTTTTAATTATTTTACTGGATACCGTGGTCAAGCCACGGTATGACACCGAGTGCGTTTTCCGTTCCATACACTAAGGCTAAATTTTACTTCCGACTGCATAATATCTAAAACCGATTTTTTTCATTGCTTCATTATCTAGTATATTTCTAAGGTCAATGATTATCGGGGATTTTACTAAATCATAAATTCCTTGCCAATTAAGTTCTTTAAACTCTGACCACTCAGTTGTAATAACTATAATATCTGCCGATTTATAGGCTTCAGCTGCCGAATCTAAATATAGCAAATTTTTATGTTCCAAATTCTTTTTAGCATTTTCAAGACCGATAGGATCAAACGCTTTAACATATACATCTTTATTTAATAAAATCCTTATAATTTCAAGAGCTGGGCTTGCTCTAACATCGTCTGTTCCTGCTTTATATGTTAAGCCTAAAATTGCTATATTCTTACCTTTTAAATCTCCGCCTAACAAAGTAGCTATCTTATCTACCATATTACTTGGACGCTCTTTATTACTTTTAATTACTGCTTTAAGAATATTACAATCGATATGATGATTTTCTACAAGATTATTTAATGCTAGAATATCTTTTGGAAAACATGAACCACCAAAACCAGGACCTGCATTTAAAAAATTTTGACCGATTCTTTGGTCAAGCCCTACACCTTTAGACAAATCTTTAATATTACCACCGATTTTTTCGCATAAATCAGCCATTTCATTAATAAAAGCAATTTTGGTAGCTAAAAAACTATTTGAAGCATATTTAATAAGCTCACTAGTCACTAAATCGGTAACCACAAACTTTGCACCTTGTTCTATTAAAGGTGCATAAATTTTTCGCAATATTTCCTCTGATTCTTTATTATTTACACCAACAACTATACGATCAGGATATAAAAAATCTTCTACTGCACTACCTTCTCTTAAAAACTCAGGATTGGAAGCAACATTAAATGAAAAGCCTTTTGATTTTAAATAAGCTATAATATTATTGCAACTATACGGCGGAACAGTAGATTTTATGACTATTAAACAATCCTTATTTATATGCTCTGATACCTTATCAATAACATCATAAACATATTTTAAATCTGCTTCCCCCGACTCTTTTGAAGGCGTACCGACCGTAATAAATATTGCCTCGGCATTTTGAAGTTCATTATTATAAATATTTGTAAATTTTAACCTATCAGATTCTAAAGCCTGCTTAAAATACTCATCAAGTTTAGATTCATAAATCGGCAATATTTGCTTATTTAATTTGGATATTTTAACCTCATCATTATCAAGACAAGTAACATTATGACCTAAATAGCCCATAATAATACCTGAGACTAATCCCACATATCCGCTACCGATAAATGTAATATTCATAATTTTTTGTGATTTTTATATTAAATTTTTAGATTATATATTATATTTAACTAGCTTATAGCATTGTTGCGTGGATGCTGATGTCATTCCTGCGAAAGCAGGAATCCAAAAAAATAGTCTTAATCTTGACAAAATAAACCTAAAAAAACAAGTTTTTTGTAGGTTTTACTGGATTCCCGCTTTTAGCTAAGAATGACATAGAACGCATTTTCCGCCCCATGCAACACGCCTGATGATATCAATCGCTTCTGGCAATACTTATAAAGCTACTATAACAAAGTATAAAGCTTTTATCATATTTCAATAGATTTACAAGCTCAAATGAATTTTATTAAAAAAACCTTTATTAGTATTCTTATAATTCTAATTTCATTATCTTTGGCTATAACTCTAACTGTTTATAGTGCAAATAAAGGACACTTAAATGAACCTTTGAAAAAAATAATTGAATTTTATTTAAGTAAAAATGATATAAAGGCTGTACTACATAATTTAGAATTTAAAGAAAACCGATTATCCATAGATAAAATTTCCTTAAGTCTTATAGATAATGCCAGAGGGGAAATTAACGATTTTAATCTTTTCTTTAATTTCAAAAACTTCTTCTCTAATTCGTTAATAGAGGCTAATTTTAATATTGATAAAATTTCCGTAATCTCAAATAACGATGAAGAGATTATAAATACTTCAACAACCGGTGATTATTCGCTAAATATAATTAAAAAAGACTCCCTAACCGACATACGACTAACTTCAATAAAAAGTGATATCTTAACAGATGAGCAAGGAGCGGACTTACCTCTAGGAAATGCTTTATGCTCATATAAAACCGCCTATTCTAAAGATAATCCAAAGACCGTTAATTGCAAACTTACCTTTGGGGATAAAGCTTTTTTATCACTAAGCGGTATAATAACCGATAAAAATATCGATGTAAGTGCAGCTGCCGCAAATATACCTTTAATAATTTATCAAACAGTCGAAAAAATTATTCCGGATAACCCTATAATCTCATATTTACGAGAACATATAAAACAAGGTTACATCCAAAACGGAGAATTAAATATTAAATTAGATAAAAAATTTTTAAAAAAAAATATTTTAGTAGAAGATAATTTAAAAGCAAATTTACATATCTCAAATTTTGAATATAAATATCATACAGATTTACCGCCTTTGACTAAAGTTGATACTAATATAATCATTTCAGGACCGGAAATAAAATTTCTAATTAATGAAGCATATAGCGGTAAAAGTGTCGTTTCAGACGGTATTATGACTTTCAAATGGGAAGGACCGGATAAATCGCAATTTGTTTTTAATGCTACTGCTAAAGGGGAAATTAACGACTTAATTGCCTTTGTTCCAAATGAGGCATATCAAAATATTAAAGCTCAAAATATTGACCTAAAAAAAATCAAAGGAACGGCAAATTCAATAATAGAGATAATAATTCCTATTAGCCCCAATATCTCTAATAGCTACAATGTTTTGTCGACATTAACAAATATCTCTTTTAACAGTTTAGACAATAATATCCTATTACAAAACGGTGAAGCCAAAGGTAGCTTTAAAGACAACAAACTAAATATTAGCGGTAAAGGTAAAATTAATAATTATGCAAGCAGCTTTACTTATGATCATGATATATCAGATAAAAATAATGAGTGTTTACTTAAAATAAAAAGCAATATTACGGCAAATAATCAAAGATTTGGAGTATTTAAATTAATTTCAGGCAGCACCGTTTTAAATTTTGAGTATAAAAAACAGCATAATAATGAGAGTTTTATTACCGTTAATTCTAATCTTGATAGTTTAGAATTCTATATAGACAAAGTATCTATTCATAAAAAATTATATAAAAAAGCTAATTTATATTTATATACTAAATTAAATGATAAAAATTTCGATAGAAATATTGAATTTAATCTGTCGGGGCAGGATAATCTAAAAATTAACGGTAATGCCCTAATTAAGAAAAATATTTATAATATTAATCTAGCCTCTGTTAAACATAATCATACGGATTTAAAAGGAAAAATAATCATAGATAACCATAATCTTAATACGGAACTTTATGGAACCGGATTAGATTTATCAAATGCTAATATGATGCAGTTTTTAGAAAAAGAGGGAGATTCTACACGTAATATTAATTTAAAAACTAATATATCAAAAATAATTTTAAAGAATAATATAATTCTAGGTAATCTTGATTTAGCAATTAAATGTGATAAAGTGCGGTGTTTCTCCGGTTTTCTAAATGCTAATATTGATAATAAAAAAGTTAAGATGTCGCTTACCGCTAAGGACACTTTTGAACAATGGCTAATTGAATCCGATAATGCCGGAGCATTACTTAAGGGACTTGGAATGTATACCACTATGCAAAACGGTCAGATTAATATCAACTTAAATACAAGAAGATATGAAGTAAAAAAAGGGGAAATAGTGCCGATATTAGACGGCAAATTTTCTATAAAACATTTTACGGTAGTCGATACTCCTTTTTTAACACGGCTTGTTTCCTTTGTTTCGTTACCGGGTTTTCTTAGTTCAATAACTAATAATAAAAATATTTTATTTGAAGATATGACCGGTAAATTTAATTATAGAGGAAATATAATTACAATTTTTGATACGGAAGCACATGGACCATTCTTTGATTTTACTATGAAAGGTAATATTGATACCAAACAGCAATTAATTACAGTTAAAGGAAATGTTATTCCTTCCTTTTTCTTAATCAGTACTATTGTAA
The DNA here is from genome assembly GCF_016743795.2 of Rickettsia tillamookensis. NCBI lineage: Bacteria > Pseudomonadati > Pseudomonadota > Alphaproteobacteria > Rickettsiales > Rickettsiaceae > Rickettsia > Rickettsia tillamookensis. Next base: position 1,268,939 of record NZ_CP060138.2, read on the forward strand.
CTAAAATACCGGTAGTCGGTAAAATATTTTCCAAAGTAGCCCCTTACTCCTTAAAAATGAACTATAAATAGTTATATTCCGTGTACAAAAAATTATATTTAATCGGTATTTTACTTTTAGGCTTAATTTCCGGTCTTACGTTCAATTTAATTTTTTTCACGGTTCCATATCAATTATCCGAAGCAAAATACACCACTGATATAATAGGTTCGATATCACTAGCTGCTTTTCCGTATTGCTTAAAGGTCATATGGTCACCTTTCATAGATAAATACTCTATACCTTTTTTATGTTCTAAATTCGGTCACAGGCGTGGCTGGGCATTGATATCACAAATATTCTTAATCCTAGCGATGACGGGGTTCTTAAATATAAGCCCTTGTAATAACTTATATATTACTGCAATTATCTTATTTATTATTTCATTTTGCAGTTCTACGCAAGATATTGTACTTGACGCATATAGAATTGAGAGACCTACATCTAAAGAAGAGCTTTCAATGGCTTTTACCTTTAGTAGCATAGGGTTTCGTTTAGGTATGTTACTTGGCAGCGTCGGTGCTTTATATTCATCAATTATTTTCGGTTGGCATATGGTATATAAATTTGCTCTATTTATTACTATACTTGGACCTATAGTAATCTTATGTATCAAAGAACCAAAACCCAAAGAAAAACGTCATACGACTAGTCATTTAATAGGATTACAACAATATTTTGAAGTTATTAAAAAAAGCATTATCTCCTTAAAAAATGAACAGCAATATTTACTGCTAATTATGTTATTTGTATTCTTGTACAAAGCTGCGGATTCTATACCTATGGCTATGAGTTCGCCTTTATTTCTAGATTTAAGTTTTACTACTCATGAAATTGCCGTTATTTACAAAGCTTACGGGTTACTGATCATGATCGTCGGAGGAGCTTTAGGCGGTATTTTAGCTACAAAAATGGGTATATTTCATAGTGTCTTAATTGGTGGAGTTATTCAATTATTGTCGCCTCTTATGTTTATGATTCTTGCGACCATCGGCTATGATATAAGGATATTTATAATAACAGTTACAGTACAAAATTTTTGTGCAGGCTTTGCAGGAACTATTATCTCTATCTATTTTGCTAGCCTTTGCAATAGTGAATTTGTTGCCACGCAATATTCTATTATTGCATCTTTTAGCTCTCTTAGCCGTATTATTCTAGCTAGCCTTGGCGGTATTTGTGCAAAATATCTTACTTGGTCTATGTTCTTTTTGGGTAACACTCTGTTTAGCATGTTATTTATACCGATATTTTATAAAATATATAGAAAGAAACTAGGTTCTGTGAATATTTCTAAAAAGATATGACAATCATTAAAAAAGGTTTATAATATTGATATATACTTGTTTAATTTGAAAAATTGGCTACGTCGTCCTATAAGTACTGCGGTGCTCACGTATTAAGTATACGTTCCGCTCCTCGTCTTATGGACTCCTTGCTCTTTTCCAAATTAAACTTCGTCTACTTACTACATATATTAATCGCATAATTATGAAATTATATAGTTTTCAAGAACATTTATTAGAATTAAAAATAAGACTTCTTAGAATATTTACTGCTTTTATAATTATATTTGCTATTTGCTATTATTTTAGCGACAATATTTATAGTTTTTTATTAAAACCGCTTGCTAAGTTAAGCGGTGATACGGTACGAAATATAATTTATACAGGGCTTACAGAAGCATTTTTTACCTATATTAAACTTGCAGCTTTTACTGCTTTTACTATTATTATACCTATAATTGCTTTGGAATGTTATTTATTTATCAGCCCAGGGTTACACCGCCATGAAAAAAAAATTATCGCTTTTATTCTTTTTATGTCGCCTATTTTATTTTGGTGCGGTAGTATTTTTGTTTTTTACTTTGTAATGCCGAAAGCTTGGAATTTTTTTCTTAGTTTTGAAAAACGTGATATGATAGTACCGATAGTTTTGGAAGCAAGAATTAGCGAGTATCTAAATTTAGTTATTCATTTAATTATTGCTTTTGGAGTTGCTTTTCAACTACCGGTTGTGATAATAATATTAAATATACTAAAAATAGTTAAGGTACAAACACTTAAGCAAAAAAGACGCATTGCCGTGGTAATTAACTTTATTATTGCAGGAATATTAACGCCTCCTGACATTTTAAGCCAGTTTGCTCTTGCAATACCGCTACTTTTATTATATGAAACTTCAATAATGATATGTAATTTTATAGAAAAACCGAGGACACTAAATGTTAAATATCAAATGGATTAGAGAAAATCAAGAATTATTCGATGAAAAGCTTAGCCAAAGATTTATTGAACCTATGTCTAGTAAAATTGCTATGCTCGACGGAGAGAAAAGAAAAATTACGAGTTTAATCCAAGAATTTCAGCACGCACGTAAGGTAAAATCGAAGATTTTAGGTAATATGGCCTCTAAAAGCGGCGAAGAGTTTGAAGGGCTACAACGAGATGTCAAACATATAAATGAGAAGTTGGAAGAACTTGAACAGGATCTAAATAATAATAACGAATTAAATGAACTATTAAATATGCTTCCTAATATTCCGGACGAAGAAGTACCTTACGGAATGGATGAAAGTATGAATAAATTAGTTCGTACTTACGGAGAGACAAATCCAAATGCTTTGAATAAACAGCATTTTGAACTAGGTACAAAATTAAATTTAATGGATTTTGAACAAACTGCTAAAATTTCTGGAGCTAGATTTGTAACGTTAAAAGGTGATTTAGCAAAGCTAGAACGTGCTTTAATTAACTTTATGATTGATGTTCATACTAAAGAGTTTGACTTCTTTGAGATATCACCTCCGGTATTAGTTCGAGATAATGCTATGTATAATGCAGGACAACTACCTAAATTTGCCGAAGAGTCTTTTGCAACAACAAATGGTTATAGACTAATTCCAACCGCAGAAGTATCTTTAGTAAATATAGTCGCCGATACTATTATACCAAGAGAAAAATTACCGATGCGTTATGTTGCTTACACCCCGTGCTTTAGATCAGAAGCAGGTAGTAGCGGTAGAGATACAAGAGGTATGATTAGATTACATCAGTTCGGTAAAGTTGAGCTAGTATCTATTACTACCCCTGAAGAATCAAAAAATGAGCATGAATATATAACTAATGTATCAGAGACTATTTTACAAAAACTGAATCTTCCTTATCGTGTTATGTTACTTTGCACCGGAGATATGGGATTTGCGGCAAAAAAAACCTATGATATAGAAGTATGGCTTCCAGGACAAAAGCAATATCGCGAAATTGCTAGCTGTTCTAATTGTGGAGATTTTCAAGCACGTAGAATGAAAGCAAGATATAAGGAATTCGGCAGTAACGAAACTACCTTAGTTCATACTTTAAATGCTTCAGGATTACCTATCGGAAGAACTATGGTTGCAATACTTGAAAATTATCAGAATGAAGATGGATCAATAACTATACCTGATGTCTTGATAAATTACATGGGAGGGTTACAAAAAATCACTGCTTATAGTGAATAATTGTTTATTAAATATAAATAATAATGTAATTTTGTAATAATGCTAGGATTTTATAATGTCATCCCTGCAAAAGCGATGCGTTGTTGCATGGCTAACAAATCGTCATTGCGAGCATTCGTAGAATGCGTGGCAATCTCGTTAAATATCCTGAGATTGCTTCGTCGAATTACTACGTAATTCTTCTCGCAATGACGGAAAACCAAACCATGCAACAACGCAGGTATAAGCCACGGTATGACACATAGTATACAAGCAATAATTTAAATTTAGGTTATTTGTGTTTAGTGATTTACGAAAATTTGACAAAGATATATATAATTATAATGCTCCTAATTTTATACCTATAGCATGTCATTATAATGAAAATACTTTACTTACCAAAGACGGTAAATTACTACAAATTATAAAAATACACGGCATTAACTCAGAGAAAATAAGCGATAACATACAAAATTTACGTGAAATGGTTAGAGTTTCTATAAAAAAGAATATAACCGATTATGATTTTGCTTTTTGGCTACATACAATACGAGAAAAACAAAATTTAGATGATTCCACTCCTTACAAAAAATTATTACCAGCAAATATTCATGCACTATGGCAAAGAAAAAACCATTGGAATGATAAATTCGTTAATACTTTATATATATCTATAGTACATGATTCTGCTAAAGTTGACATCAAAAATTTTAACTCTTTAATAAATTCTTTATCTAATAAATTAATTACTGATTTTGAAAATAACTACTTAGATTCAGCTTTTCAAAAACTAGAAAATATCACTAATAATATTTTAAACGATTTAAATGAATTCGGTGCTGAGAAACTCGGCATAATATTTGAAAATGATAATGTTTTTTCTAATCCTTTATTTTTATATAATCGAATAGCTAACCTTAATAATAATGATTGTTTGGTACCTATAATAGATTTATCTGATGCACTAGGTAGAAGTATTTATACAATTAGCGGCGATAAAATGGTAGTTACGGATCATGAGAAAAATAACAAATTCGCTTCTTTACTATCTATAAAAGAATATCAAGAAACTCCTTCTAATACACTGGATAAATTTTTACAGTTACCGATTGAATTAATAATAACTGAAATATTTTACTTTGTTAGCAAAAAACAAGTAATATCCAAATTGCGTGGTCAAGATCATATTCTAAAAATTACTAACGACTCAACTTTACTTAATCATAAAGGGATTAATAAGCTTGATGCAGCTAATTTAGATTTTCAATTTTGTAATCAGCAAATTTCAATTGCCGTTATAGAAGAAGATGAAAATAAACTAGATGCAGCCGTAGCTAAAGCATCAACCGAACTTTTTAAACTTGGTATTATTCATGTAAAAGAAGATCTTAATATTGAACAAATATTTTGGTCGCAATTACCTGCTAACTTTGCCTTTATCCGCAGAATGTCACCATTATCCGTAGAATATATTGCTTCTCTTACCGCTCTTCATAATACTACACTCGGTAATCAATATAATCCTTGGGGTAAGGCTATAACTTTACTGCGAACCGAGAAAGGTACTCCATATTTCATGAATTTTCATGATAAAACGAATAAAGGTAATACTTGCATCTTTGGTACGGAAAAAACCGGCAAAACCGTATTATTGAACTTTCTAATATCAGAATCGACTAAATACGATCCAACAATAATTTATATCTCTAATAATAATGATTCTAAAATTTTTATCGAATCAATAGAAGGCAAATGGTTAGAACCGGACAAACAAATTATCAATCCATTATTAGTAGATGATACAGAAAAATCACAAGCTTTCATTTTAGAATTTTTAAAATTAATCAGCGGTCATTACATTGCCCCTCTTAGCGAAATAGAGATATCATTTCTAGAGAAATTAAAAAATAAAATTTTATCAATTGAAAAAGAAAAACGTATTTTTTCCGATATTTTAAAATTAGAGGATTTTAAGGAGGAAGGAGGAATACAAATACTTGATAAACTTAAAGTTTTTACCGAAGGACAATTATATTCCGGATTATTTGACGGACCGTCTCTTAACATTGAAGAAGGGAAAGTTATAGGGTTCAATTTATATAAACTTACTGATGAGCCGTTTTCTAAACAATTTTACCCCACGGAGAGAAAATTTTTAGAACAATTTAATAATAATTTAAAGAAACACCAAAGTATTAGTGCGGCAGTAATTTATGCTTTTACTTATCATTTAAGCCTAGTTGGCACAAAACCTAAAATATTTGCTGCCGATAATTTTGATAAACTTTACAGGCCTGAGGTTTATTATGATAATATAAATTTAATCTATAATAATTTATCTCAAAATAACGGTGCTTTCGTCAGTAATTTCAATTTTATTTATCTTAAGTCATATCCAAAATATACTATAAAACCTTGGCTTGATTTAATTAATACTAAAATTATTCTACCTTCTGACGTTAAAATAGAAGATTTAGATAAAATTTTAGGTTTAAGCGAGCCGGAAATACGAAAATTATCACAGTTAATACTTTCTGCAAGAATGTTCTTAATTAATAAGGATAATGAATCGATAGCTTCTGAATTAAGTATTGCCGCTTTAATAGGAATTGTCCGTATTTTATCAAGCAGACAAGAGGAAATGGATATTTATAAAAAAATACTTGAACAACACCAAGGTCCTCCGGATAATTGGGTTAATTACCTATATAATGAGTTAAATACGGAATGATGTGAATAGCTACTAAAACCATTGTCATTGCGAGACAGTGTTGCATGCGTGGATACCCAAATCGTCATTGCGAGGAGCGAAGCTTTGTTGCAATCTAGTTTTAATTTCATGAGATTGCCACGCTCCTTACAGTCGCTCGCAATGACGGAAAATCGGTCCACACGGGCAATGCTTTCTCACAATGACAACAAAACAACGAACATAAAGAATACTCAAAGTGTTAAAAAAATATTTACTACTTTTCTTATTTTCATTTTTCTCATTTAATGTGTATGCATCTATTTGGGGTGATATAGCCGATTGTCTTAGCGATCCCTGTAATTGCGGACAAAGCGATAGAACGGAGTTTTGGAATAGAGGCGGCAACAATGAAGTAAAAAGAGGACCTTTTAAACCTGGTACATTGTGTCCACCTTGGAATAAAAGCGACGGTCGCGATAATGATACTTGTTTACTAAAATTTGATTACCCAGGTACATTTATCGGTTTTTTACTCAATAGATGTGCAGAAGAAGCCCCTGATAGTAGTTACTTTACTCCAAAAATTCGTATTAGAGTTCAAAGCTGTAATGCCGCAGCTTGTTGGAATCAAAACTCCACCTTAAATTGGGATGGAGAATGTGTATTATGGCCTACGGGTTACGGTCTACCTCTAACTAGAGTCTGTGCTAGAGTTGCCGTACCGGATATGCCTCCACCTCCCGGAATAAACGCCACACCTTCCCCTGCAGATCCAGGTTATACCGATGGAGTACATCTCAATAAAGTCGGTTATACAGAAACTGATAATAAGATAATAGGTGTAGACGGAAAAATAGTTTCTTTAAAATCTCCTAAACTTTGTGCTTATAGCGACCCTGGACTTGTTAACCTTGTTTCAGATTCCGGGGTACATCTTGATCCGATGGACTGGAATCCTAATCGTCAACCTCTTCATCAAACTAACGAACTTAGCCCTATTGCAAAAGTATTAAAATTTTTAGTTGAAACGGTAAAAGGAGCAAGTTTACCAAGTTTATTAGGGCAGCTTCTTGGTATGATAGATCAAGATTCAGAATTTATAAAAGTACTTCAATCAATACTTAACGCAATAGGAGAGGTTTTTAATTTTTTCCCTAGTTTAATAATAAAAGTTATTGAAGCACTTGGATCATTAAACGGTTCTGTAGATAGCTATTCTTTTGGTTGTGTACAATTACCCTTAGGACCTTTTCCACCGCCATATTGTCCAAATTTAGATTATATTAGTATTAATGCTAATGCTAATAATATATGTAGCATAAAAAATACCCCAGAGGATATTCAGAAAGGAAAACCTGTATTTAAACAATCTTCAACTTTGCCGCCTTGTGTAGTATCAAATGTTAACAACAATATTGTTAATAATACCATACGTGTTAGCTTTAGCAATCTTGTTCCGCTTTGCACGAGTTCTACCTCTGATCTCAAAACTTGTGTAGAACCACGTAATACAGATTTTCTTTCAGCAAAAATTACTCATACTAATACGGCTTTTAAAGATTTAATTAAATCGTGTAAGAATACTTCAGGAGGCACTCCATGTATTAATACAGAAATTTCTACGCCATGTAGTGTTACGGCTAACGGTTGTAATGAGGGATTTAGAATAGTATATTCGCAGAAAATTGGAAATGTAGAAACACCTAGCGATTATTACATAGAGGATATACCGGACTGTCCAAGTTCTAGTTCAACTACCTGCCAAAAAGTATGGGGAGTTAATATAGGCGAATTTAAAGATGTAAGCGTAAAATTTCCTAAGATACAAGGGCAAGATACAAATAGCTTAATACCTATAAAGACAGATGTCACCCTAAAAGACAATAACGGTAAAGATAGAAAACTTTATGTCTCTATTAGTAATACCGAAGACGATAAGCAAAATCCTAATAATATTTGCTTATTTGAGTCCGGTAATTTAATAGATTGCGTACCGAGAGTAAATCATTCTTATAGTCTAGCTGCTTATGAATGTTCAAGACAATATGCCGGAATTACCTGTACTAATAACAATGCCAACGATGCTTATTATAAACCGCAATTCATTGCTTCAGTGCAGGTAAGAGAGAAACAAACAGATGGGACTATTAACATTATAGATGAAACAAGCACTCTTGTAACACCGTTAGCATACGCCGGACCTCCATCTCCCAACCCCACGGACACAGAAAGTATAGTAATGCTTGCCGGTTATAAGTATAGTTCTTCCGTTGCGTTTATACCTAAAGATCCACCAAAAGATCCGACAAATGATAAATATATTGCTATGCCGTTTTCAGGAGAGAATGCTCTAAATCAGTTGACTATTCACGGTAAATATAAAGACGATAAAGAACCTTATGATAGCAATGGAAAGCCTGACTCAAGTGCGGTATATTTAAAATATTTAGAATATATAAACGGTAAATATATCCAAGGTGGAACGCATGCCTGCTTGATGCCGAAAAATTTCCAACATTGTAATCCTATGCCGATTCCTACTTTACCTGATGGATCACCTATTCCCGGTTACAATAATGACTCGATAAATTGTGTACTTGCTAAACTAAACAACAACAATACTATAAATTGTAAGAATTTTAAAAATACATATAGCCTTAAATATCCAAACCTTGGTTTATGCAGCAAAAACATAAATACAAGTAGCTGTACTCTAAAAGAAACAGTGGAAGGTATTACTATTTATGCTTGCAATATAAATAATATTCCAAGTAACTGCTATACTAATAATAATAGCCCTAATACTCCAGTATGTGTTTTAAGTAGGGATTATAAAGATAGAGTCGAGCCAGGACCTGACAAAGGACCAAAATTAGTACCGTTAGATGATAAATCAAAATATTATACAGTGACATATACAGCAGGAGATGAAAACCATCCTCCAGAGCCGACATATAAAGCTGAGACTGAGGATGTAAGAGATAAAACTTGGCAAGAGCTAGATCTTTGTGCTCCTATATTAGTACCTACTTGTGCTAAAATTCCTAGCACCGCTGATGCTCCTTCCGGTAGCACCCACGGTAATGCAGAATGGGATGAAAGCGATATAGGAGAACTTGCAATAGGAAGATGCCCGACGAATTGGATAGTTATTGATCCTAGTAAACCTTTAGAACGCCATTGTTTATCATATTTTGATAGAAAAGTTGTTGAATTTGAACCTTTAGGTCAAAATGTCGGCTGTAGAGAATCTACAGGATTGCCTATAAAGGTCGGTTATAACGACTTTCCATCAAGTCAATTACCTGAGACCCCTTATAATCCGGTAACTAAAATAGGTGACTATATCTTAAACAAAAAACCGGTACAACAGGGAAGCATTATGGCATTTCCAAAGGATGGGGCATTTATAGATGCAACAAATAAACCGGAAAATACAATATTGCATACAGTAGAATTCAAAGTAACTTTAGATGCAATAATGGACGATATTGAGTATTTTGAAGTAAAAGATTTATGGTATGATGATTGCACATTAATATATGTCAACGGCACAAAGCTACTTAGCCTCCCTACTGACGTTAATTCTCTAGATCAGAAAAGTTACTGTAACAATGGTCAGGACCAAGGTCAGGCATTACAAGCTAAGAATTTACCGATTGATATAAAGCGTTATTTAAAACAAGGAGAAAATACTATTAGATTCCAGCTAAGAGTTATGTTTGGTGGAGGACTATATTTCCACATGCAATATAAAATGAAGAGATAAATAAATGAGTTGGGTTATTTTTTATACGGTAATCGCTGCTTTACTGGTTCTCGATTTGGGAATAGTACACAAAAAAAATACCGTAATGAGCTTTAAAGAAAGCGTACTTTTTAGTCTTTTCTATTTTGTAATAGCTTGTTTATTCGGTATCTATGTTTACTATAATACGGGGGCAGAACATGCTCGTGAATATTATACTTGCTTTCTCATTGAGAAAGCTATGTCCCTTGATAATATTTTTGTTATCTCTATTATTTTCCAATTTTTTAAAATTCCTGGGAAATATCAACATCGTGTTTTATTTTTTGGTATAATAGGCGTAATAATATTCAGAGCCATAATGATTTACGGCGGTATTATTCTTATAAATAAATTTGCTTGGTTATTATATATTTTTGCCGTAATACTTATTGCTACCGGTATAAAAACTTTTTATGTATCACATAAAACTTTTGATATACAGAATTCTTATATTTACAAGTCAATAGTAAAAAATCTAAATATTACTCCTAATCTTGAAGGGGATAAATTTGTTGTTAAACGTAATAACAAACTATATTTTACCCCTCTTTTTATATCTCTAGTACTGATAGAAGCAATAGATTTAGTCTTTGCTATCGATAGTATACCGGCAATATTTGCAATTACTAATGATGTTTATATAATTTACACTTCAAATATTTTTGCTATTTTAGGGCTTAGAGCGTTATTCTTTTGTTTAGCAGAAATTGTAGAACGTTTCAGTTATATAAAATATTCTTTGGCTTTAATTTTAATATTTATCGGATTTAAAATATTTATTCATCATTATATAGCAATTCCGGCATATGTTTCGCTCATTGTAACTATTACTTTATTACTATTTGGTATAATTGCTTCCATAATTAGAAAAAATATGATTGACCATTAATAAAGGGGGTATATAATATTTTTTTATTTTTTAAGCAATTATAATGACTAAATTACTAAAATTATTTTTTATTACTATCATCATTTTTAATAACATTGCTTTTGCAAAAGAAACAGGGTTCTATATAGGAGCAGAAGGCGGAATAGTTGAACCGGTCGTTAGTAAATTCCGACATAAACACTCAAATACCGAAATAATTTTAAAAAAATCAAGTATGTATAGCGGAAAAATAGGCTATATAATATATCCACAGATAGCTATTGAATTCTCAGCAACTTATCAACCTAAATATCGTCTGCATTACGTATTACCTCAGCAAAATTTAAGTAATGGTCTCACTATTCCTCCAACTCCTGGTAATACTAAAGTATTATCAAATATATATATGCTAAATCTTATTTATGATTTAGAAAAAATAAAAACTTTCACGCCTTTTGTAATACTTGGAGGTGGAATAGCACAAGTAAAAGTTAAGCCTACCTCCTCTAAGTGGAGTGTTATAAATGGTGATTATTTTAAAGTAAGAAGAACTCATAAAAATTGTGTTGCGTGGCAAGCAGGTCTTGGAGTCTCACAAGATATAACTTCAAATTTAAGTATTGATGCAACCGCAAAATTACAAACGGCATATAGAGTAAGAATTAATTATGATACGCTTGATATGAAAACAGGACAATTCGTGCCGGCAAATCCTATCAAAAAAACTATAGCCGTTGGAGAATTTGGCATAGGATTTACTTATAGATTGCCATTTTAAGAATTCTGTGAAATATTTATATGAAAGCTGCAATGTCATCCCGCGGCTTGACCACGGGATCTCAGGACACAGCCTGTGATACAAGATCCCGCGGTCAAGCCGCGGGATGACACGAATAATCCAACTATATAAGGAAAAAATATGTCCTCAAAAGCTACTAACTCTTCTTCTACTCTTAACGGTCATGATAAAACGGCTAAAACTACTAAGCCTGTTCTGAATGGTGCGGTTTCAAATCATAACACTTATGATGAAGTGCCGTATGAAAGCTACCCATATGCTCTTACAAATCCTTATCACTTAAGTACACTTGCAACTCTTTTCGGTGTAAATGCTCCTGAAGTCGAGAATGCAAAAATATTAGAGCTTGGTTGTGCAGCAGGTGGTAATTTAATACCACATGCAGTTCTTTATCCAAAAGCTCATTTTGTTGGAGTTGATTTGTCTAAGGTACAAATTGACGAAGCAAATAAAAATGTTAAAGAACTAGGATTAAAAAATATAGAGTTCCATCATTGTTCGATAACCGATATTGATGATTCTTTTGGTAAGTTTGATTATATAATTTGCCATGGCGTAATTTCTTGGGTACCAAAAACCGTTAGAGATAAAATTTTTGAAGTTTGTAATAAAAATCTTAGTCCAAATGGAATAGCATATATTAGCTATAATACCCTCCCTGGCTGGAATATGGTCCGTACTATTAGAGATATGATGATGTATCATTCTAGCTCATTTGCAAATGTACGTGATAGAATAGCTCAATCTAGATTGTTACTAGAATTTGTTAAGGATAGCTTAGAAAACTCTAAAACTCCTTATGCAGAAGTATTAAAAACCGAAGCAGGGCTGCTTGCTAAACAAACCGATCATTATTTACGTCATGATCATCTAGAAGAAGAAAATGCTCAATTCTACTTCCATGAATTTATGAATGAAGCAAGAAAGCACAATTTACAATATTTAGCCGATTGTAATCTTTCAACTATGTATCTTGGTAATATGCCGCCAAAAGTAGTAGAGCAGTTAAAAGCGGTGAACGATATAGTTAGAACTGAACAATATATGGATTTCATTACGAATCGTCGTTTTAGAACCACTTTACTATGTCATAGTGATATGAAAATTAATAGAAATATTAACAATGATGATATAACGAAATTTAATATGATCTTTAATATAGTGCCTGAAAAGCCGATTAAAGAAGTAGATCTTAATAATGCTTCCGAAGCCTTAAAATTCTTCTTAAACGGTAATAAAGATTCTAATTTAACAACTAGTTCGCCTTATATGAAAGCTATTTTATACACTTTCAGCGAGAATCTAAATAATCCGTTAAGCTTTGAGAAAATAACCTCTGAAGCCAATAAAAAGCTACATAGTACTAAATTAAACGAAATTAAAGCTGAGCTTTTAAATAATGCAATGAAGCTAGTACTACAAGGTTATATTAGTATTACAAATCAGAAGCATCGAAATAACCCTGAGCTTGATAAGCCTAAAACAACAAAAATGGTGATACATCAAGCAACTCATACACCTTCTATGTGGGTTACAAATTTAAAACATGAACCTATCGGCGTTAATTTCTTTGAGAAGTTTGCACTTAGATATATGGACGGTAAACATGATAAAAAAGCAATTATTGAGGCCGTACTTGGTCATGTAGAAAAAGGCGAGCTAACTTTAAGTAAAGAAGGTCAAAAAGTAGAAAATAAAGAAGAAATACGCAAAGAACTAGAAAGCTTATTTACTCCGATGATCGAGAAATTTTCTTCTAATGCTTTGTTGGTGTAACTGATTTACGCTCTGTCATCCCGCGACTTGATCGCGGGATCTAAAAATTTTTAATGGATCCCGCGATCAAGTCGCGGGATGACACTATATAACCTATGCCTATATTTTTTTATTTATTTGCAACATTAATAACTATTAGCAGTTTATGCGTTGTTTTAAGCAAAAATTCCGTATATTCAGTATTATGGTTAATTTTTGCATTTATCAACGGTGCAGGACTTATGATTTTGCTTGGAGCAGAATTTTTAGCTATGATGCTAATAGTGATTTATGTTGGAGCTGTAGCGGTATTATTCTTATTTGTAATAATGATGCTAGATATGCATTTTAATAAGGCAATAGCACAGCTAAAAGAAAATTTGGCTTTAAGTATTTTTATAGCTTTAGTAATGTTTGCTGATTTAGTAACAATTATTTTACTTGGCACTAAAAATATTAATTTCAGCTCCGATATATCGTTTGCCATAACAAATAATATCTCAAATACTAAAGCAATAGGTAAGGTGCTTTACACCGATTTTATGCTACCGTTTCAAATGGCGGGGCTTATTTTATTTGTCGCTATGATTGCATGTATTACATTAACGCTAAAGAAGCGTGAAGGAGTAAAACATCAAGATATTACAAAGCAACTCTCCCATAATAAAAGTAATGTTGTATTGATGACAAAGCCTACTCTAAATAAAGGTATTGAGAATATTAAGTATGAATGAATATATAGGACTTAATCATTATTTAATCTTAAGCAGCTTAGTTTTTACTATTGGGATGTTTGGGTTATTCATGCACCGAAAAAACATTATAAATATATTAATGTCCATTGAGTTAATGCTGCTTGCAGTTAATATAAATTTTGTTGCCTTTTCCATATATATGCAAGAATTATCTGGACAAATTTTTAGCATCATAATCTTAACTGTAGCAGCTGCCGAAACCTCAATAGGGCTTGCGATATTACTAATATATTTCCGTAATAAAGGCTCAATTGAAATCACTGACATTAATCAGATGAGGGGGTGAGATGTATCAAAATCTTGCCATAATGATCATCATGTTACCGCTTGCATCTAGCGTAATAAACGGGTTATTCGTAAAGATAATAGATAAAAAATTAGCTCAAATAATTGCAACCGGCTTCTTATCTTTATCTGCCTTATTCTCATTAATAATATTTTGCGATGCGGGTCTAGACGGGAATATAATCCATATTAAATTATTACCATGGATTGAGGTGGGAAATTTTAAAGTAAATTGGTCTATTTATATCGATCAGCTCACTAGCATAATGTTTATAGCCGTAACATGGGTATCTAGCGTCGTGCATATCTACTCGCTTGGCTATATGGCGGAGGATAAGGGGATTGTACGCTTCTTATCTTTTCTTTCTTTATTCACTTTTTTTATGTTAATGCTAGTATCAGCTGATAATTTCTTACAGTTATTTTTCGGTTGGGAGGGCGTCGGCGTTTGCTCATATTTACTAATTGGTTTCTGGTATTCAAAAGAATCCGCCAATAAAGCAGCGATTAAAGCTTTTATAACTAATAGAGCCAGCGATTTTGCCTTTATCTTAGGCATAATAATGATTATTGTTTATTGTGGTTCGGCAAATTACAAAGATGTATTTTCATCTGCAGAGTTATTATCTAATACAAAAATATTATTACAGTTTTCTATTCTAGATATTATTTGTTTATTATTATTTATCGGTTGTATGGGTAAATCTGCACAAATCGGTTTACATGTATGGCTGCCTGATGCGATGGAAGGACCGACTCCGGTATCCGCACTTATTCATGCAGCAACCATGGTAACGGCAGGAGTATTCTTAGTAGCACGCTGCTCGTATTTGTTTGAATATAGCCCTTTAGTTCTACAGTTTATTACAATAATAGGCGGTGTTACTTGTCTTTTTGCCGCAAGCATTGCTATTATGCAAAGCGATATCAAAAAGATTATTGCTTACTCTACCTGTAGTCAGCTTGGTTATATGTTTATGGCTTGCGGGGTATCTGCCTATAATAGCGGGATATTTCACTTAGTAACTCATGCCTTTTTTAAAGCCTTATTATTCTTATCAGCCGGCAGTGTAATACACGCAGTTCATGAGCAGGATATTTTTAAAATGGGTGATTTAAGAAATAAAATGCCGGTAACTTACGGAAATTTCTTAATCGGCTCACTTGCATTGATAGGTATTTATCCTTTGGCAGGGTTTTACTCTAAAGATTCGATTTTAGAAGCAGCCTATAGTAGCGGCTCGTTTATGTTCATTTTTGGGATAGTGGCAGCAATACTTACCGCTATTTATTCAATGAAAATTATTATGCTTGTGTTTCATGGTAAAACTAGGCTAGAAAAAGAGGTTTTTGAGCATGCTCACGAACCGGATAAAGTAATGAATAATCCCCTTATATTACTCGTTGCAGGAAGTTTTTTTAGCGGTATGATCGGTTATTATTTACTTTCTATGGACAAACCAAACGGCTATTTCCATGAAAGTCTATTTAACTTACATATTTATAAACTACTAATTAGCCACCCGCCTTTATATATTAAGCTACTACCTATGGCAGTTGGCATAGCGGGGATTGTTATCGGTATTGTCATTCCGTGGCCCCGCCACAGAATCCAGAAAAAAAATAAAGACAACTGGATCCCGTGGACAAGCCACGGGATGACAACACTATATAACATACTAAGAAATAAATATTACTTCGACGAGCTATATAACTTCTTAATTGTGAAGCCTGTTAACTGCTTAGCTTCTTTATTTTATCTTGGTGATCAGAAAATAATCGATCGTTTTGGACCGAACGGTTTTTCACGAGTCGTTAATTGCTTTAGCGTTTTGACCGGCAAAACGCAAACAGGATATGTTTTTAATTATGCTTTGTATATTGTATCGTTTATTGTTATAACAATTAGTTATTTTGTTTGGAAAGGCTAGTGTACTTATGGCATTAAAAACTAAACGTCATTGCGAGGAGCGAAGCGACGTGGCAATCTCATGAAATAATAGCAAATTCCTAAGATTGCTTCGTCAAAACTTACAGTTTTTCCTCGCAATGACGGAAAAATACTCATAAAAATCTTAAAATAAAATGTTACAGTTACCTATCATATCTATCAGTATTTTTCTGCCGCTAATAAGCGTGCTATATATTTTGCTGTTTATTAGTCAAAGTAAAAAGGCAGATAAACCTATATATGTGATGTATGTTGCTGTACTTAGTTCTGTTTTAACATTTATCTCAACTATCTATATTTTAATAGAGTTTGACTCCTCAAATCCCGCTTATCAATTTGTTGAACGCTACGCTTGGCTTGATACGATTGGGCTTGAATTTCATGTTGGTGTTGACGGTATATCGATATTTTTTGTGGCTCTAACTTCTTTTCTTACTCTTATTTGCATAATCGGCAGCTTATTTACCGTTAAAAAATATATCAAAGAATATTTAGTATGTTTTTTATTAATGGAGTCTTTTTGTATAGGAGCGTTTACCTCGGTAAATTTATTATTATTCTATCTGTTTTTTGAAGCAATATTAGTGCCGATGTATATCATTATAGGCGTATGGGGCGGAGAGAATAGAATATATGCGGCTCTTAAATTCTTCTTATATACTTTCTTCGGTTCGGTATTTTTCCTACTTTCATTAATTTATATTTATAGTAAAATTCATAGCTTTGATTTGACCTATATTTCTGAACTTACCGATAATATTCCATTATTTGCTCAGCAAATTTTATGGTGGGCGATATTTATAGCCTTTGCCGTTAAAATCCCTATGATTCCGTTTCATACTTGGCTACCTGATGCACACGTACAAGCTCCGACTAGCGGTTCGGTTATTCTTGCCGGTATTCTGCTAAAACTCGGCGGTTACGGTTTTTTAAGAGTACTAATGCCGTTACTACCTGCTGCTTCACAAGAATTTGCAATTTACGTAATTTACCTTAGTGTTATTGCTATAATATATGCATCGCTAGTAGCCCTTGCTCAAAAAGATATGAAGAAGATGATAGCATATTCATCTATTGCACATATGGGATATGTTACGATAGGTATTTTTAGCTTTACTGAAGCCGGAATTAGCGGAGCAGTATTTCAGATGCTTAGCCACGGTGTGATTTCTTCATGCCTATTCCTAATAGTCGGTACTTTGTACGAAAGGTTACATACTAAAGAAATAGCTAAATATGGCGGCGTAGCAAGTAAAATGCCTGTGCTTGCCACATTTTTTATGATTGCAATGCTCGGCTCTGTAGGTCTACCCGGTACTAGCGGATTCATCGGAGAGTTTTTAAGCTTGCTTGGGATTTATAAGGTGAACGTAATAGCAACCTTTATAGCGGCTCTCGGTATAATCCTCGGAGCGGTTTATATGTTGAAACTATATAAAGAAGTTATGCTTGGTGAGATTACTAATAAAGAAATTATGAATTTCAGAGATTTATATAAATATGAAATAATCTCTATAGCCCCTTTAATATTATTAATTATTTACTTTGGTCTAATGCCGAGTTCTGTTTTAAATGTATTCCGTTTGTCGGTGGAAAATTTGTTGGTTAGATTTGGTGGTTGATTTCTTAGTCAGTTTTTGCTCTATGTCATTCCCGCGAAAGCGGGAATCCAGAAAAAAATAACTTACACCATTTGTACAAAAATTATATATTTAATAAAAAACATATAAAAACAAGTTTTTATATGTTTTAATGGATTCCCGCTTCCGCGGGAATGACATAGTAACAAAAACATGCTATCACTTCATCAATTACAATTTAATATAGAACAAAGAAATTTATTTGATCTATGTATCACTTTTCTTCCTTCTTCTATCACTTATATAAAAGGAGCTAACGGTTGCGGTAAAAGCTCGCTGCTGCGAATGATAGCAGGAATTATACAACCAAGTAGTGGTAATATTTACTATAAAAATAGTAATATTAACAATATTGCGAAGCCTTATTGTACTTATATCGGTCATAATTTAGGGCTAAAAATTGAAATGACCGTTTTTGAGAATCTAAAATTTTGGTCAGAAATTTATAATTCTACTGAAACCTTACAAGCCGCTGTTCATTACTTCAAATTACATGACTTATTAGATGAAAAATGCTATAGTTTGTCTAGCGGAATGCAGAAAATCGTAGCCGTAGCAAGGCTTATTGCCTGCCAATCCGACTTATGGCTACTTGATGAAGTTGAAACTAATTTAAGCAAAGAAAATAGGGATTTACTAAATAATTTAATTGTCATGAAGGCAAATAGCGGCGGTATTGTTCTTCTATCCTCTCATCTAGAAAGTTCTATAAAATCTGCACAGACATTACAACTAGATTAATTATTATTATTTTGCGTATTTTTATAAATCTTCCAATGTACAATAAAAAATATAAGGCTAACTATAATCCAAATTGAACAATTAATTATTGTGCTTACAGCACGTGCTTTAGTAACTTCTATATATTCATTCTTATAACTAATTCTCTTTTCTTCTAGCTCTTTTGACGGCAAGTTCTTTAATTGCTCATATAAATTATTATGATATGATTGTAAATTATATAAATATTGGTCATTAGTACTATATTTTAATAGTTCTTCTTTATTAACATATTCTGGTAAAAATAATGTAATTAACGCATGAAATGTAATAGAAAGTGTTATTATTAGAACTACAGTAGTAACAAAGCAAACCACCATACTATAAATTTGTTTTATAAGCATAATTTTTCGGTATTTTATAAAAGAAATACAATAATTAAATTATATAGATTTATGAAATTTCGAATGCAAAGTTCGAGATTTCATAAGTAAGGTTTGTGTAGATTATACATCAGGCAATCCTTCATTATTAGTAGTATGATTAAGAACTCCCGAAAGCTTTATGCCTGCCTGAGCAAAGTCATTTATTGGATCATCTACGGAAGTAAGCAAAATAGGCGGCTCTACTTTTATTTTTGTACAAGAAGGAAAATTGTCCTTAAAAAATTTAGGAGCTCCAGCGGAATTATTATTTAAAAATCTCCAACGTGCAACAAAATCCCAAGAATACACCAAAGGACCGGTATCGCTAGTCATCGGATCTGTCTTTAAATCAGAAATTACTGAGAGCATAGTCAAAAAATGTTTATACTCCACTGTATATGGAGTATTAGTTACAGCGTGAGATATATTTTTTATACCATTCCAAAACCTAGATAAATAATGATCATCCGAATTAAGAGATTTAATTACATCTATACTAATGGTAGTAGGTGGTTCAGAATCATAAGTACAATAAACTTTTACTCCATAAAAACTTTCTACAAATTCTTTCGATATACCTGCCTCGTTTAACATATCATTTACCTATACTCATAATCTTTGTGTAATTTACTCGCTAGTGCCTGCTCCCATCTATCACCATTTTGCAATAATCTTTCTTTATCGTAAATAAGTGCGGTATGAGTTAGGCTTGCAAACTCGAAATTAGGACCCTCAACTATCGCATCTACAGGGCAAGCTTCTTGACATAAACCGCAATAAATACATTTGGTCATATCGATATCATAACGAGTGGTACGTCTACTGCCGTCATCTCGTTCATCAGCTTCAATAATTATCGCTTGTGCTGGACAAATCGCCTCACAAAGCTTACAAGCAATACAACGCTCTTCGCCGTTTTCATAGCGACGCAGTGCATGCTCACCCTTAAATCTTGGACTAACAGGGCTTTTTTCATAAGGATAATTTATGGTAACCTTGGGCTTAAAGAAGTACTTTAAAGTCAAAGCCATCCCCCTTACTATCTCATATAGAAAAAATGATTTTAAATAGTTTATCATAAAAATTATATATGTACTTTAAATAAATAGGTAGACGAAGTTTAATTTGGAAAAGAGCAAGGCGTTTTGATGCTTTTAACCGCAGCGTACATATTAGTACGTGAGGATTAAAAGCAAAAAAACAACGTAGCCAATTTTTCAAATTAAACGAGTATACCAGGCAAATTATCGGTATATATAAGTACACTCGATACTAACACCACCCAAAATAAAGTTAAAGGTAAAAATACTTTCCAGCCAAGTCGCATTAATTGGTCATAGCGATATCTTGGCAGTGTTGCTCTAATCCATAAAAAGCAGAATAATAAGAACCCGACCTTAAATACAAACCAAAAGAACCCCGGAATACAATCTAACCACGATATATTAAACGGCGGTAAATAACCTCCTAAAAAGAAAGTCGTAGTCATTGCACTAACTAATATCATATTAGCATATTCACCTAGAAAAAATAAAGCAAATCCCATAGAGGAATATTCAACGTTATAGCCTGCAACTAGCTCTGACTCTGCTTCAGGTAAATCAAAAGGTAACCTATTTGTTTCGGCAAGCACCGAGATAAAAAACACAACACCCATAGGTAGTAGCATTAAATCAATCCACCACGGCATTGTTCTTTGTGCTTCAATGATCCCGCTTAAATTAAGAGTACCGGTAGTAAGTAATACGGTAATAATAACCAGCCCCATCGATACTTCATAAGAAATCATTTGGGCAGAGGAACGTATAGCACCTAAAAAAGCATATTTTGAGTTACTAGCCCAACCGGCAATAATAATGCCGTAAACGCTTAAAGAGGATATAGCAAGAATATATAAAACACCGACATTAATATCCGCAAGAACTACTCCCTTTGCAAAAGGTATAACTGCCCAGCCGATTAAACTTAATATAAAAGTTATCATCGGTGCTAAAATAAATAATATTTTATCGGAGTTGGTTGGAATAATCGGTTCTTTGAATAGTAGCTTAACTGCATCGGCAATAGGTTGAAGTAATCCAAACGGACCAACGACATTTGGACCGCGTCGTAGCTGCATTAATCCAATAACACGACGCTCTGCATATGTTAAATACGCAACGCACAATATTAAAGGGATAGTGATCGCCACCACCTTTAGAGCGATTATAATTAACGGGAAAATATATTCAAAAAAGAGTTCTGTCATGAGAGTACCTCAGTGTCATCCCGTGGCTTGTCCACGGGATCCAGTAAAAATGTTGACATAGCATATATTGTATTTCTGGATCCCGTGGACAAGCCACGGGATGACACTATTATCACGCCGCCTCTTCCTCTCTCTTACTCTTAGCCTCAACACACTTAGCCATAGTGACCGAGTTTTTGCTAATCACGTCTGTCATGTAATAATTAATAGGTTCCGTAGTTATAGGCTCTTTTGATAACTTATCTTTAGAGCTAAATTTAGCAAATTTATTCTCTATAATTGTATCAATATTTGCAAATATCTTATATTCCTTAGCAAGCTTAGTACGTACTTCTTGTAAATTATCCATTTCAATATCTATTTTTAGGAAACCGGCAAGCTCTTTAATAATTGCTATATCTTCTTTAGCTGTTCCTACAGGTGCTACTGCTTTTTCTGCTATTTGCGGTCTACCTTCTAAATTTACGTAAATTCCGCTCTGCTCGGTATAAGCAGCCGCAGGTAAAATAATATCGGCGTTAGCAGCCCCAATATCCCCATGATGTCCTTGATATATTATAAAAGCCGATTTCAGCTTATCAAACGGGACAGCGTCTGCTCCAAGCAAGTAAGCAAGTTCCAGCTCTTCAAGTTTGATAGAAGTATTAAAACCGATATCAAGTCCACCAACTATAGAAGCATGATTATGCAATATATTAAAGCCTTGAAAGTCATCACGCATAATATTATATTCAGCCACTATCTTATGAATAAGCGACAATATAGCATATCCGTCATCTCTTGCATATACGCCGTCACCTACTATAATCATCGGATATTTTGCTGCTTTTAAGGCTTTCGTAAACTCATGAGTACCAATGGCTAGTTCCTCAATAATCTTAATATCACTTCCTAAATCCTGAATTTTATAAGTTTGATTATGCCCTCCGCCTATCCGTGCTACTTTTAATGAACCTGCACGCACTCTTTGCCCTATTCGGCTATTTAATACCGGAGCTATCTGCCTTGGATTTGCTCCGATTAGTAAACATAAATCAGCCTTTTCTACACCGGCAATAGTTGTATTAAATAAATAGTTGCCTCGCTCACTTGTATCTATTTTATAGTTAAACTGATTAACGCTATAATTATTAGAACCAAGCTTTTGCAGTAATGTTTTTAGCATAAACATTGCTTCAACAGAAACAAGAGAGCCGGCAATAGCAGCAATTTTTTCCGGTTCTACGGATTTAACTTTATCCGCTATAATCTTTAAAGCTTCGCTCCAGCTAGCTTCTACTAATTTACCGTTTTTTCTGATATAAGGACAATCTAAACGCTGATATTTCAAACCGTCATAACTAAAACGGTTTTTATCAGAAAGCCATTCCTCATTTATTTCTTCATTGACACGAGGTAATATTCTCATTACCTCGTTGTCTCTGCTATCAATGCGAATATTGGAACCTTCGGCATCATGCACGCCAATGCTAGCAGTATGTTTTAGTTCCCATTTACGAGCTTTAAAGGCATAAGGTTTGGAATTTAAAGCACCGACCGGACAAATATCGATCATATTACCGGAAATTTCAGAATCGAGCGTTTGCTCTAAATATGAAGTTACCTCCATATGCTCACCTCGATGGATAGCTCCCATTTCTTCTATTCCGGCTATATCATTTGCAAATCTAATACATCTAGTGCATTGTATACATCTTGTCATCGCTGTTTTAATCAGCGGTCCCATATATTTATCTTTAATAGATCTCTTATTTTCATGAAATCTATTAGTACCTTTACCGTATCTAAAAGCCTGATCCTGCAAATCACACTCACCGCCCTGATCACAAATAGGGCAGTCTAAAGGATGGTTAATCAGTAAAAACTCCATCACTCCTTCACGTGCTTTTTTTACCATAGGCGTATCGGTGTGAATAACCATACCGTTACTAGCAGGCATAGCACAAGAAGCTATAGGCTTTGGTGATTTTTCCATTTCAACCAAACACATACGGCAATTACCGGCGATTTTTAGACGCTCATGATAACAAAAATGAGGAATCTCTTTACCTGCTTGTATACAGGCTTGATAAACGGTGCTACCCTCTGATACTTCTATTTCAGAACCGTCTACGTTCAGTTTTATCATCTTATTTAATCCAATAAGTCATAGGGTTCGGATAAGCTTGATCCTCTATCATATATTTAAAACCGATGGCAACGCGAAGTACATACCAAACAGCAAGTGCAAAGTATAGTACTACTCCAATAATGATAAACGTAAATATGAAACATACAATCCACCCGAGTACCCCAAGGCAAAAAGTACGAAATAAAAACATATAATGACTAACCGCAAAATTATCACCTTTATCCTTATTGATATATGCAAAAAATACCCCTATTAATGGTAATATAGGTGCTACTATCCCGCATAAATATAATATATATACTACAATTAAATTTTTCTTACCGCTCTCGGTATATTCTTTAAGATGCTTGTCCATATGTTTTTCCTTTTTTACTTCTCAATTTCATCTTTTAATCTTTGTATTTCTTTCATAGGTAATTCGGTAAATTCCATAATTTCTTCTATAGGTCTTTTTTTAATTAACATCTTTTTTGCTATTTTTTCTATTGTTTTTTCTTCCATTTTCTTAACAGCACTAGCTTCAATTCTAAGCCAATTTAAGCGATTTTCATATTCTTCTCTTTCTTCATCACTTAAATTTATTACTTCAAGCACATTTAATGCTTTCTTTAGCTCTTTACTGTTTAATTCTTTAGGAAGCTTATCTTTATTTAGCAAATCATTTCGAGTTAAAAAAGCAACCCATATATCTAAAGCATTCTTTACTTTTTTTACTATATCGGATAATTCTTCTTTGATGTTATCAGCAAACTTATTGAGTTCTATAGTGTGTAGCTCTATATCCTCAAAATATTTCAAACCGGTTTCATCTTCTTTTAACCTAAATATATTATGATATTTATCAATATTTGTGATGCCGGTAAAATTAAGTATATGGATTCCTATCGTTTTGTTTAATTCTGAATATCTAGAACCTTCTTTTAGCTGTCCAGCATATAGCTTTGCCCAATAATATAAAGCTCTTTTATCATAATTTGCTTCATCCGTTACTTGAATTTCGATATTAAACATTTTACCGCTTTCGCCTTTGGCTTTAATATCTAAAACAGAAATCTTATCGTTTAAAAAACTCTTTGGATTATATGGATTAAGTAGAGTTACTTCTTTTACTTGATCTTCCTTGGTTACTATAGAATTAATAAGCGATATTAATAAATCTTTGTTCTCTTCTACTCCAAAGATTTTTTTAAATGCTAGATCTACTCTTGGATTAACTCTATACATAGTTATTTTTTCAAACTCTCTACCACAAAATGCATAATACTGCCGTGCTTTATATAATTTATCTCATTATCCGTAAATATTTGCAATATTAAATCGATCGTCCTTGTTTCGCCGGTTTGTTTTTTTATCACGCATTTAACAGGATTATAGGGCTTTATTTGCTCATTTAAACCTATAATGTCAATAGTTTCCGAACCGTCTAACTTTAAATCTAATCTTGTATTATTGCCGGTAAAAGTTAGCGGTAAAATACCCATACCGACTAAATTTGAGCGATGTATTCGCTCAAAACTCTCGGCAATCACTGCTTTTACCCCAAGTAGCTGCGGACCTTTTGCCGCCCAATCTCTAGACGAACCGCTACCATATTCTTTACCGGCAAAAATCACCACAGGTACATCATTAGCTTTATAGTCCATAGCCGCATCGTAAATAGTTTGCTGCATACCGCTTAATTGGTTTATAGTAAAGCCGCCTTCCACACCCTTGCACATCTCGTTTTTTATACGGATATTAGCAAACGTGCCACGCATCATTACTTCATGATTTCCTCTACGTGATCCGTAAGAGTTGAAATCTAGAGGCTCTATATGATGGTCCGTTAAATATTTAGCAGCAGGGCTAGTTTTACTAATGCTGCCTGCAGGCGAAATATGATCGGTAGTAATAGAATCACCGAAAATTGCTAGAATTTTTGCAGATTTTATATCTTTTATACTATTCTTGCTGCCTATATCCTCAAAATAAGGCGGATTATTAATATAGGTACTATTCTTATTCCAGCTATAAGTAGAGCTATTAGTAATCTGTAAATCTTTCCACTCTTTTGTTCCGGTAAATATATCGGAATATTTTTCTATAAACATAGATGAATTAATAGAATTTGCAATAACTTCATCTATCTCTTCTTTGCTTGGCCAAATATCTTTTAAATAAATATTTTTTCCTATCGGCTGATTATTTAAATCTATATTAAGAGTGCCACTAAGTGCATATGCTACGACTAAAATAGGCGAGCCGAGATAGCTTGCTTTAGTAAGTGGATTAATTCGCCCTTCAAAATTCCTATTACCAGATAAAACAGAAGCAACAACTAGCCCGTTTTTGTTAATAGTTTCCTCTATTTCCGGATTTAGAGGTCCGGAATTACCGATGCAAGTAGTGCAACCGTAACCTACTAGATTAAACCCTAATTCATCTAAATATTTATCAAGACCGCTAAGCTTCAAATATTCTGTTACGACTTTTGAGCCAGGAGCAAGAGAAGTTTTAACCCAAGGCTTTACCTTTAACCCATGTTCTAGTGCTTTTTTAGCAAGAAGTGCTGCACCAATCATCACGCTAGGATTAGAAGTATTAGTACAGCTAGTAATTGCTGCAATTACTACATCACCGTTACCGATTTCGTAATTCTGATTTACTACGGCATATTTTTTACCGATGTCTTTATTTTCTAAAGCAAGACTCGGTAATTCTTGTTTAAAATTACTTGCTACATCATTTAAATTTACTCTATCTTGCGGACGTCTTGGCCCAGCAAGCGAGCTATGTACGGTAGATAAATCTAGCTCTAAAATTTCGGTGTATTCTGCCTCATGCTCAAAATCATACCAAAGATTCTGCTCGTTTGCGTATTTTTCTACTAATTTGATTTGCGTTTTTTCTCTACCTGTTAGCTCTAAATATTTTATAGTTTCTTGGTCAATCGGGAAAAAGCCACAAGTAGCACCGTATTCAGGCGACATATTAGAAATGGTAGCACGATCAGCAATTGTTAGGTTTTTAAGTCCCTCACCGAAAAACTCGACAAATTTACCTACTACTTTCTTTTTCCGCAACATCTCGGTAACGGTTAACACTAAATCGGTTGCGGTAGCTATACCTGTTAATTTTCCTGTTAGTTTTACACCGATTACTTCCGGTAGAATCATAGTAAGAGGTTGTCCAAGCATTGCAGCTTCTGCTTCTATTCCGCCAACTCCCCAACCAAGCACCGATAACCCGTTTACCATAGTTGTATGGCTATCAGTTCCAACTAAACTATCAGGGTAAGCAAGTCCGTCTTTATGCCACACGACTTTTGCTAAATATTCTAAATTTACCTGATGGCATATACCAGTACCAGGCGGCACTACTTTGAAATTATTAAATGCTTGCTGCCCCCATTTAAGAAACTGATAACGCTCAATATTGCGTTTCATTTCCATTTGCACGTTTTTATCGAATGAATCTTTAGCTGCATAAGAATCAACGCTTACGGAATGGTCTATTACCAAATCAACAGGAATAAGCGGATTAATTTTTAACGGATCGCCTCCTATTTTCTTCATCGCATCACGCATAGCAGCTAGGTCCACAATAGCAGGCACACCGGTAAAATCCTGCATCAAAACTCTTGCCGGCATAAAATCTATTTCTGCATCAGATTTTTTAGTTTTTAGCCATTCTTTAAATACAAGTAAGTTTTGCTTTGAACCATTAGAACGTAATACATTCTCAAATAACACTCTTAAACTATATGGAAGCTTTTTTAAGGGAAGTTCGATATCGCTTGCCGCTTTATTTATATCGTAAATTTTGTATGAACTATTATCGACTGATAACTCTTTTATATATTCTGAATTATGCACTTTTGACATTTGTTTCTCACTTAAATTGCGTGGGTTAGTTTTTCCATTGTCATCCCGTGGCTTGACCACGGGATCCAGTTAAAAATACTAATATTATTAGTATTTTTTATTGTTTTTCTGGACCCCGTGGTCAAGCCACGGGGTGACACCTTATACTTAACCTTACCCCAAAATGTGGATTTTTAAAACAACTTAATGCTAATTTGTTTGAAGTTCTAGAAGCTTAGCTGCTATTTCTGCTTCATTTAAATTTGTAACGTTAATAGCAGTTTCCGTGGCTATATTAACATAACTTCCTGTTACTTCGGTTACACCGCCGGAAATAAGATAAGTAATTTGTGGGGTGTGTATATCATCTATATAAACCTGTACTAAACCGGCTTTTAAACTAACAATCATCGGAACGTGACTCGGCAATACTCCAAACATACCCTCCTCACCCAGCATTGTTACCATTTTAGCTTGCTTTTCAAATGCAATACTTAAAGGAGTAATTATTTTGACTAGAATTGTTTCGTTCATATTTTGGTTTATCCTTAATGTCACCCCGTGGCTTGACCACGGGGTCTAGAAAAACGACTTGCTATATTGCTACTTTCACTGGATCCCGTGGCGGGGCCACGGGATGACAATGACTACATCTTCAGAGTTTTCGCTTTCTCTATAGCCTCGTCCATAGTTCCGACCATATAAAAAGCAGCTTCTGGTAAATCATCGTATTTACCCTCTACAAGCCCTTTAAAGCCTGCTATAGTATCGACTAAATTAACAAATTTGCCTTTGCTACCTGTAAATACTTCGGCGACATGGAAAGGCTGCGATAAGAAACGCTGTATTTTTCTAGCACGTGCCACGGTTAGTTTATCTTCTTCGGATAGCTCATCCATGCCTAAAATAGCGATGATATCCTGCAACGATTTATAAGTTTGCAAAACCTGCTGCACTTGTCTTGCTACACTATAATGTTCTTCGCCGACAATCATCGGATCAAGTACCTGAGAATTACTATCTAACGGATCGACTGCCGGATAAATCCCAAGCTCGGCTATCTGACGACTAAGTACCGTTGTAGCATCTAAATGTGCGAAAGAAGTAGCAGGAGCAGGGTCAGTTAAATCATCCGCCGGCACATATATAGCCTGCACGGAAGTTATTGAGCCGTGCTTGGTAGAGGTGATACGCTCTTGTAGTTCTCCCATATCGGTAGCAAGGGTAGGCTGATACCCTACCGCTGATGGAATTCTACCGAGCAGTGCCGATACTTCGGAACCTGCTTGAGTAAAGCGGAAAATATTATCTACAAAGAATAAAACATCTTGCCCTTGATTCATATCTCTAAAACCTTCTGCAATGGTCAAACCACTTAATGCAACTCTTGCTCTAGCACCAGGTGGCTCGTTCATTTGCCCGTAAACTAACGCTACTTTTGACTTTTCCGGCTCTTCAAGGTTAATAACACCCGAGTCAATCATTTCATGGTAAAGATCGTTACCTTCTCTAGTTCTCTCACCGACTCCCGCAAATACTGTATAACCACCGTGAGCTTTAGCTACATTATTAATAAGCTCCATAATTAACACGGTTTTACCGACTCCTGCACCACCGAATAGTCCTATTTTACCGCCCTTAGTATAAGGAGCAAGCAAATCTACAACCTTAATACCGGTTACTAATATATTACGATCGGTTGATTGATTGGTAAAATCAGGAGCAGGTTTGTATATAGAAGAAATGCTTGAACTTTTAATTTCTCCTTTACCATCAATCGGCTCACCTACAACATTCATAATACGTCCAAGCGTTTCAGTACCTACCGGAATACGAATAGGACTTCCCGTATCTATTACTTCTATACCTCTAGTAAGTCCCTCGGTTGAGTCCATAGCAATACAACGCACTGTATCATCGCCTATATGTTGTGCTACTTCCAGCACTACTCTTTGCTTATCGTTATAGCACTCTAAAGCATTTAGAATTTCCGGTAATTCGCCGTTATTCGTAAATTTTACATCCACCACCGCTGAAATAATCTGAGTAATTTTCCCGATATTTTTTGTCATAATTTTTCTTTTGTTAAAAATGTACACCCCAAATAAAACGAAGAGCAGATAGACGAAGTTTAATTTGGAAAAGAGCAAGGCGTTTTATATTTTTTGACCGCAGCGTACATACTAGTACGTGAGGATCAAAAAATATGAAACAACGACGCCAATTTTTCAAATTAAACGAGTATATCTAAACCGCCTCGGAGCCGGCTATAATCTCTATTAACTCCGTAGTAATAATAGCTTGTCTTGATCTATTCAACTTTAAAACTAACTTGCTTATTAAATCATTAGCGTTGTTTGTTGCATTTTCCATAGCGGTCATTCTTGCTCCTTCTTCACTTGCTCTATTTTGTAGTAAAGCATAATTTATTTGAGAATTAACATATAAATTAATTAGGTTAGAAATCAGATTCTCTCCTTCATATTCATAATAATCATTTTCTATTGCAGAATCATCATGGTATTTTTCTACCGGTAAAATCTGTTGCTTAGTCATAATTTGAGTCATTGCGTTTTTAAATTTATTAAAATATATAACACAATTACTAACTTCCAAGTTTGTGACGAGCGACATAATCTTTTCTTTTACTTCTAGCATCAGATTTTCATCATGAATTTTAGGTAACTCAAAATAGCTATCAATATAATGTGCATATTGCCTTTTTAGTGCTTCGTAACCTTTTTTTCCTATAATGATAAGTTTTATTTGTTCGCCTTTATTTTCTAACTCTTTAATATCATTCTTAACTTGCTTGATTATGCTGTAATTAAACGTTCCGCATAAACCCCGCTCAGACGTCATAACTATCAATAAATTTGCTTTATTCGGCACGGTATTAAAAAATTTCTGCTCTTCTATAGATAACTCATACATATCAATCGATAATATATCGGACATCATTTTACTAATAGCCTCAATATAAAAATTTGAATTGGCTATTTGATTTTTTATTTTTGCCATTTTAGAAGCCGATACTAGTTGCATTGCTTTAGTAATCTTTTGGGTAGATTTAACGCTTTTAATTCTAGTTCTTAATTGCTTTAAATTTGACATATAGTTTTTTGGTTTTTCCATTGTCACGCCGTGGCTTGACCACGGGGTCCATAAAAAATAAAAAAGACTGGATCCCGTGGTCAAGCCACGGGATGACAGACTGTAACAAATTCCTTAACGAAATTTTCTAAAAATGCTTTTAGTTTCTGCTCGGTTTCTTCAGTTATATTTTGCTCGTTTTTTATTGATTCCAAAATATCTTTTTTATTTAACCTCATCTCCGTAAGCATTTTATCTTCAAATTCTTTTACTTTCTGAAGCGGTACATCATTTAAATATTTCTTAGTTCCGACATAAATACTTACTATTTGTTCTTCTACCGGGAAAGGATGATATTGTGCTTGTTTTAATATCTCGACTAATCTCTTACCGTGATCGATTTGAGCTTTAGTTGTAGGGTCTAGATCTGATCCAAATTGCGAGAAAGACTCCAGCTCTCTAAATTGAGCAAGTTCTAGCTTTACCGAACCTGCTACCTGCTTCATAGCCTTTATTTGTGCTGCAGAACCAACACGGCTTACTGAAATACCGACATTAACGGCAGGTCTTACACCTTTATAAAATAACTCACTTTCTAAGAAAATTTGACCGTCGGTAATTGAAATAACATTTGTTGGGATATAAGCAGATACATCACCTGCCTGCGTCTCGATTATAGGAAGAGCAGTAAGTGAACCGCTGCCTTTGTCCTCTGACATTTTAGCAGCACGCTCAAGCAATCTTGAATGCAAGTAAAATACGTCGCCTGGATAAGCTTCTCGCCCGGGAGGTCTTCTAAGTAATAATGAGATTTGTCTATATGCGACAGCATGTTTACTTAAATCATCATAAATAATAAGTGCGTGCATGCCGTTATCACGAAAATATTCGCCCATACTACAGGCAGAATAGGGAGCAATGAATTGAAGAGCTGCAGCTTCTGAGGCAGTAGCCGAAACAACGATTGTATAGTCCATTGCTCCAGCATCTTCTAGTTTTTTTACTATCTGTGCAACACTTGATCTTTTCTGCCCAATAGCTACATAAATACAATAAATTTTATCGCTTTCATTAGTAAGGGAATGAGCTTGTTTTTGATTGATAATAGTATCGACGGCTATAGCCGTTTTTCCGGTTTGTCTATCACCGATTATTAACTCTCTTTGCCCTCTACCTATCGGAATTAACGAATCTATAGCCTTTATTCCGGTTTGTACGGGTTCACTTACGCTCGTTCTTTCTATTATCCCTGGGGCTTTCATCTCGATATGTCTGTACTCTTTACTTGCAATATCGCCTTTGCCGTCAATAGGATTACCAAGAGCATCAACTGTGCGACCAAGTAAAGCTTTTCCTACCGGTACTTCTAAAACTTCTTTAGTTCTTTTGACATTATCGCCTTGCTGTACTTGGTTATCATCGCCCATAATTACAGCACCGACGCTATCATTCTCCAAATTTAAAACAAGACCCTTAACACCGGATTTAAACTCTACTACTTCACCGGATTTTACATTAGCAAGACCATAAATTTTAGCAATACCGTCACCGACAGTTATTACCTGCCCTACTTCTTCAAGCTCACTTAAGCAATTAATATTAGCTATTTCCTTTTGTAATATTTCAGCTACTTCAATAGGCTTTAGTTTCATGGGTTTTATGTCTCCTACTAATATGCACGTTGTCATCCCGTGGCTTGTCCACGGGATCCAAAAAAACGACTTGTAATATTGCTACTTTCACTGGATCCCGTGGTCAAGCCACGGGATGACAATAGTACTCAAGCAGCAATCCTAACTTTCTTTAAAGTTTTCGTTATTTTCTCTAAACTACCTTTTATTGAGTAATCTTGCAACATACTATCATATTTAATTATAATACCGCCAATAATAGTACTATCTATATCAAATAATATTTCTGTTTTTTGATTTAATTCTTTTTCTATACGAGATTTAATCCACTCCTGCTCTTTAGGTTGTAACTTATTTGCAGAAATAACCTGAACTATCTTTATGTTTTTACTTTCATACAGTAAAGTATTATAAGCATCTACTATATTAGATAAAATAGCAGTACGAGAATTTTTTACCAATAACAATAAAAAATTTTGTACTATTGTGCTAATTTTGATATTTTTTGCTAACGAATTGACCGCGTTAATTTTGTCGTTCTTATTTACTATAGGAGAGAATAGGAACTCTCTAATATCAAAATTATCGATAATTATACGATTTATAGCAGTAATTTCTTCAAAGATTTTATCTTGTATATTATCAACCATAGCGTTATTAAATAACGCTACCGCATAATTCTCGATTAAGTTATCTTTATTCATTTTTTTAATTTATATCTCCGAAGTAAAATAAAGAGTAGTATATGAAGATCAACTTCAAAAAGAGCAAGGAGTTCACAAGGCGAGGAACGAAAGCCGTTACTTAATACGTGAGTACCGCAGATCTTGTAGAACGACGATGCCAATTTTTGAAGTTCATCGAGTATCATATATGTATCGCTCTATCATAAGCAGCTAACACCGACTCGTGCATCATTTCGGATAAAGTCGGATGCGGGAAGATAGTATTAATTAAATCCAGCTCCGTTCCTTCTAAATTTTTTGAAACCACATATCCTTGTATTAATTCTGTTACTTCCGAGCCTATCATATGAGCACCGAGCAACTCACCGGTTTTAGCATCAAATATAGTTTTAATTAAGCCATCGCCATCACCACTTACTAAAGCTTTACCGTTTGCCATAAAAGGAAATCTGCCTATTTTAAGCTCATAACCTAAGGTTTTTGCTGCTTCTTCAGTCAAACCAACACTTGCTATTTGCGGTGAAGAATAAGTGCAACCCGGTATATTATGTTTATTAATAGCATGCGGCTTTAAGCCCGCTATGCTTTCCGCTGCAATAATACCTTCATGGCTTGCTTTATGAGCTAAACAAGGTACTCCTGCTACATCCCCTATAGCATAAATTCCCGATTCTGCAGTTTGCATTAGTCCGTTAGTAACTATATAGCCATTTTCTATTTTAATTTTGGTCTTTTCAAGTCCTAAATTTTCTGTATTTGCCGTAATACCTACTGCCATAAGTAAGATTTCAGCTTGTAATTTTTGTGTTTTACCGGATAACTCTAGCTCAACTTCTATCTTATCTTTTGATTTTGTTTGCTTAATTAACTTAGCATTTGTAATAATTTTTATGCCTTTCTTCTCAAAGCTCTTATGAGCGATTCCGGCAATTTCCGTATCTTCAGCAGGTAATATTCTATTATGTGCCTCAATTACGGTAACATCTACACCAATACTATTATAAAATGAAGCGAATTCTATACCTATTGCACCTGAGCCGACAATAATCATAGATTTCGGCACATGCTGCGGTATCATGGCTTCTTTTGAAGTCCATATTTGCTTGCCGTCAGGCTCAAAGCCTTTTAAAACCCTAGATCTTGCTCCGGTAGCTATAATAATATTATCTGCTTTTACTATAGGTTTATCATTTATATTTATTACCTTACTTCCTGCAAGGCTTGCTACTCCGTCTATCACGGTAACTTTGTTTTTTTTCAATAGTAACTTAACACCGCTTGCAAGCTTATTTGAAATCTCTCTTGAACGTTCAACTATTTTCTTAATGTTGATTTCAGCACCTTTAGAATCAATTCCATAATCTTTAGCATGTTTTATATATTCAAAAACCTCAGCAGATTTAAGCAGGGATTTAGTCGGTATACATCCCCAATTAAGGCACACCCCTCCTAAATGTTCTTTTTCTATTAATACAACTTTTTTCTTTAATTGTGCTGCTCTAATTGCCGCAACATATCCACCAGGACCACCGCCTATAACGGCTACATCGTATTGTTCCATTTTATTTTTATTTTGTTAGTTTTGTTTGTTATGAACATTAACGTCATTGCGAGAAGAATTACGTAGTAATACGACGAAGCAATCTCAGGATATTTGATGAGATTGCCGTGCTCCCTACGGGTCGCTCGCAATGACGATTTGGTAGCCATGCAACGACGCCAATTTTTCAAATTAAACGAGTATACTACTCTTTAGCATCCATCTGTTTTTTTCATGTACTTTAATCCGTCCAATAATCATATCGGCTGTCCCCTCATCGCCCTCTGCTTGTGCTACTTTGAGTCCCTTATATAATGTATCTCTAATAATATCTTGATCTTTTGTTAGACTTTTAAGCATTTCATTTGCCGTTGCGTTTGGATTTGCCTCATCTATAGATGCAAGCTTTATTAAATTTGATAATGCAGGGACTTTAGCATCTAAACTTCTTATTCTTTCAGCAAGTTCATCTAAGCTTTCAGCTAAATCTTCATATTGTCCTTCAAATAATAAATGTAGACTTCTAAATTCTGCTCCTTCTACATTCCAATGATAATTTTGTGTTTTAAAATATAAAGCATAACTATCTGCTAAAATTTGCTCTAAAGCTTTTACTACTTGCATAATACCCTCAAATTTCTATGAACTTTTTGACTTTATAACATTTCTTTAGATACTTCAAGCGATAACAATTTATAAGAAACTGTTAAACACTTAATTAGTAATCAAAAAAATTATTTCCTAGATAAAATAAATATTATTTACAAAATATTCATAAAGAGATATAGTTTTTATTAAAAAAAAGCATGTTATGAAAATATCCTTAATTATTTTAACTCTAATTAGCACCTCGTTAATCGGGTGTACCACTGTCGAACATAATAAAGTTTCTAAAAAAAGTAAATACACACAAGAAGAAGAAAAATTAATTGCAGAGTTATTATATAACGCTTCAGATGAAATGCTAATGGAATATGTAAAAGCAGTTTCTAATTATGATGCAGTAAAAAATTTGTCTTCGGCTTCCAATCAAGAAAAACAAAGACTTTATAATATAATGGAATCATCCCTAACAAAAATTTTAACAGAAAAAAATACTGCTAGACCAGTATGCAACCATCAACAAACGCTTAAAGATTATTTCTTTATTGAACGAGAAGTAAATAAAGCTAGAATAAGTAATCCTAATTCTAATCCTAAGCTTTTAGGTGATGCTATATTGTTTGACATGTCGACTCATAGAGCAGCATGCATAATGCGTCTTTCATTTGTAACGATTGTGCATTCCAAAAATTAATAATGCTAAAATGAAGAATATAAAATAATATTTAGGGAATCTTATTCTTAATACAACCTCAGATACTTCAAAGGTTGAAAGACAAATGAGAAGCGAGCCTGCACAGTATATAATAATAGATTAGCACAGGCTGAATCCAAAATCTGACGTACCAAATCTTGAAGCATTAAAGGCATACTCTGTTTTATAATTCATTTCCACGCTTCTTCATGAGAGTAAGTTTTAACATTCTCTTTATCAAGCTTTTTAGCAACTTTTGACAGAAATAAATCTTCTCTCATTTCAAGAGCTTCAAGTGTTAATTCTCTGACTAAACTTGATAAAGATTTATTTTCTTGAACTGCTAAATTACTAAGCAAAGTGGAAATTACCGGCTCAAAAGTAACATTAACTCTTGGACTTTTAGACATATAGAATTATTTTTATTGATTAGTATTATTATTGTAACACTTTTACATCACTCAAACAATAAAATTATCAATTAAGACTAAAATTGCAATGATTATATATTAAATATTAATTTTTATTAGTAATTTCTTGACTAATCTATTAGTTTTATCTATTGTGCCACCTTAATTTAAAACTTAAGGATAGAACGGCATGAATTACATATTACACTTTTCTTTAACTACCGCAGCAAGACTTACTAATACAATAAAAACAATTGGTGGTCAAGGATACCACATGCTTAAAATAGGGCATAATGTGACCAGTTACTATCTAACTACTCCTACCCTTAGTTTAATTGAACCGACTTGCCATAAAGAGAATATATTAACAACTCTGTGTAATAAAGGAATTGAATTATTAAATACTGAAACAAGCAATTTTGTATTTGAAGGAATGTTCAAAATAAAGGAAGTATTAACTGCAAATAAAGCTATTATTACAGCGATTAATGATAATGGAAAGGCTATACGGGATTATATATTGCAAAAACAAGGTGATAAGACTTATATATATGAGGAACGCTTGCTTAAAATATGTCAAGAAAATCTTCAAGGAAATCTTACTATTGATGGTATACTTAATATCGCAGGGGATAATAACCCTATTATAGGAGATATTAAAGGGTGCGAAATATTTGAAGTAGAGAAAGAAAATGCTCTACAGGCGATTCTCTCAGAAATAACGGATTTAATAGCTAACCCGATATCTAGCACTACTCAAGCAAGTGATATTAATACAACCGAAGGATGGACAGAGTCCGTAACAGAATATTTATCTGAAATGGCGACTAATGCAGTTAATAATACAATAACAAATTCTACTGCTGAAATTTCTGAATCAATCTTTTCCGATAACACTGAAAGTTGGACTGAAACGGGAATAAATTTAATTAATAACACCGTAATAAACCTTACTAATACTGCTTTCAATTCAACTTATAACCCTCAAGAAAATATGTTTGATGAGAGTGATAACGATACTTCCTTAGTTGCTCCGTATATAAAAATTGATATAGCTGGAATTGCCGTTATAGGTGTAGCAATAGTTGCAGGATTAACTTGGTATGTTAGAAATAAAAACGCAAAAAAAGCTGAATTAAAACAATATATTGATGAAATTGAAGCTGAAAGAGCTGCTGAAAATAAACTTGCTGCTAACGATACTGAAGAGCATAACGCTCCTATACTTAACAACAGCACAGAGCATAATGATCATACTACGGTAGATATGACCGGAGTCTCCTATGATGACGAAGGTACTCCTGTATAGATAACTTAGAGTCTTGCTTTTTAATCAACAACCAATAGCAAATTCACTGTTGGTTGTTCCTCAAAAATAAAAATTGAAATTTATTTCAATTCTTTATTTATTAATTCTTTTAGCTTTTCTTTCGCTGCTTCTTTAGAGCGTCGTCCTGCATAAGAATCATAAGTTTTATTATCTTCAATGAAATGCACAAAGAAAACTGTTCTATCATTTTTTTGTAACCAACCTATAAACCATCCAATTTTACGATCCTTTAACTTTACGGTTCTATCTTGGCTAAGTTTATTGCCACTACCCGTTTTACCGTAAAGCTTCCAACCGTTTATGAAATCTTCCATAAACAAAATATTTTTAGTCATTTCTTGGGCTTTAACACTTACCGGCAATTTATTCTCTGCTAGTTTTTGAAGAAAAATTAATTGTTCTTCAGAAGAAATTTCTAAAGAACTAGAACGCCATGAGTGAGTTAAACTATTATCCTTTCCTTTGTCTCCAGAGATATCTTGATTACCATAATCAAATTTAGTTATATAATTATAAAATTTCTTATAACCTAATTCCTTAGTAATAAAAAAAGAGTACCAAAGACAACTATTTTTCATCCAATCTTTAGGTGTGTGTGATTGTTTCCAAGTTTCTAACATAGCAGGGTACCCTTTTTTAAAGGGTAGTTTAGGATGAGTTTCATCAATTAAAATTCCGGCATCATAGCCCATTAAGCTTAAAGCAATTTTAAATGTTGAGCATGGGGAATAACGAGACTCGCAATTACCTTCTTGTTTAATAAATTTATCATTTTCTTTAACTAAAAAACAATCCGCTTTAGTTACAAAAGATATAGTAAGTGATACCAGTACAGTTAGATATAGAATAATTTTTTTCATGTAATTAAAATTCTGAATAAATAAGTAGGTAGGTAGACGAAGTTTAATTTGGAAAAGAGCAAGGCGTTTTATATTTTTTGACCGCAGCGTACATACTAGTACGTGAGGATCAAAAAATATAAAACAACGACGCCAATTTTTCAAATTAAACGAGTATACTTAATAAATCTCTTGTGATTGATCCTCTTTGCTAGGCACATAATCAAAAATATCATTATTATCGTGATTATCGATCATATCTTCATTCTCAAGCATCTGAATATTATTTACTTTAAATGCTTCTATAACAGTGCCGCTTGGAGTAATTTTACCTGTGGCTCTATCTACGGCGATTAGCTTAATTGAATCAGGAACTTTGAAAGGCAGCGACGGTTCATCCTTATAAGCGTTACTCATAAAATCAATAAAAATAGGCAATACTACGTTTGAACCTGTTGCTCTTTTTCCAAGCTCTTTCGGTGTATCGTAACCAACATAACTACCTACTACTATTTTGGGTGTAAAACCTACAAACCATGTATCTTTACTATCGTTACTAGTACCGGTTTTTCCTCCGATAATTTTCCCTAACTTCTTCGCCGCATAACCGGTACCTCTATCTATTGCTCCTGTTAAAAACGAAGTAATTTGATAACCGCTAGCTTCATCCGTAACTCTATAGATATCTTCTTTCGGTATTTCTAATATTGCGGTATCTAAATTGCTATCCGAAACATTACAAGAAAGACATTCTCTATTATCTCGCCTATAAATAATTTTACCGTTACGGTCTTTAATTAATTCTACAAAATGAGGTTCAACTTTTTTACCGCCGTTAGCAATAATTGCATAGGCATTAGTCATTCTGCTAAGTGTGGTTTCAATTGAACCAAGTACCATAGAGTAAACTTTTTTTGGTTCATTATTAATACCAAATCGCTTAATTATATCAACGATTTTTGTAAATCCTACGGCAGTTGCAACTCTTACAGTTATAAGATTACGAGATTTTTCAAGACCGGTACGCATAGTGATTTCGCCTAAAAACTTACCCTCATAATTTTTAGGACGCCAGCTAGGCATACCCGGACCTTGCGAAATCTCAATAGGTCCATCGTTAAAAATCTGATTCGGCTTAATACCGTTTTCAAGAGCTGCTAAATAAACAAAGGTTTTACTCAAAGAACCCGGTTGACGAAGTGCTTGAGTTACTCTATCAAATTTACTTGTAGAAAAATCATACCCCCCGACACTTGCAAGTACCTGTCCGGTATTTGGGTTCATAACCATAATAGCCCCATTTACTTCAGGAATCTGACGCAAAGCATAAGTATCTTTTATGGGTTCAACCACTATTACATCGCCTTTTTTAAGCAAAGTCTTCACTGATTTAAGATTACTTCTTGCCCATTTCATTTCAGCAATGGGAATCTTAGATTTACTGCCGTCTATAAGTCCAATCTCTGCATGATTATCGGCCACATCCAGAACTACAGCTAATTTATACTCTAAAAGCGATTGAGGAGTCGGTAGTTTTTTTAGCTCTTCCTGCCAATTATCAAGAGGAATATTAGCTATAGGCTTTCTAAAACCACGCCTTCTATCAAACTCTCTCAGACCTTTTCTTAGAGAGTTTTCAGCTAATTGCTGCATCTTTGCATCTAAAGAAGTAATAATAGTAAGACCTCCGGTATAAAATTCTTCCTTACTATTTAACATCCTAATTACTTCTTCTCTAACCTGTGCAGCATAATAATCAGCTGTAACCGTTTCTTCTTTAGCTCGTTTACGTAAAACTATCGGGTTATCCATAGCTTCTTTCGCAGCTTCTTTTGTTATATAACCATCTTCAAACATACGTGCTATTACATAATCACGACGCCCTTTTACCCTAGCGTAATTTCTTTCGGGATTAAGTTCGGAAGGGGCTTTAGGCAGTGCCGCAATAAAAGCTGATTCTGCAATAGTAAGTTCCTCTACAGATTTATTAAAATAATTTTGTGCAGCTGCCGCAACACCGTATGCACCACGACCAAAAAATGTTTGATTAAGATATAATTCTAAGATTTGATCCTTAGTAAATACTCTTGAAATCATATAAGAAAGAATCGCTTCTTTAATCTTACGTTCAAGAGAAACTTCGTTAGTTAGCAGAAAATTTTTAACCACTTGCTGAGTAATGGTAGACGCTCCTTCCATACGCCTATGATGTAAATAATTAGATATATTTAAAAATGCCGCTCTAACTATTCCAAGCAAATCGACGCCGGGATGGTTATAGAAATTCTTATCCTCAGCTGCGATAAAGCTTTCTATTAGCGAACTCGGTACGCTATTAATCGGCACGAATACACGGCGTTCAAAAGCGTACTCCTCCATTAATTTACCATCACGGGAATAAATACGTGTTACCGACGGTGGATAATAACGTGCAAGCTGTGAGTAATCAGGTAAATCACGTGAATAGTGATATATTATATACCCCATAACCGCACAACCTATTAGAATAAGCACGGCAAAAATTTTTAAACAAAAAAACAGAGATTTATACATTTATAGATAATATTTTTTACATTATAATAGAATACATACAACTAACGCAGAGAGCCTCTAAGCATTTAAATTATACACTTTATAGGCAGTGCAAGAAATTTGTCAGAAAAACTGATTATTTCATTACCATTATAAAGGATAATGCCATGCATAATTCGTGGGGCTAATGCTTCTGATAAATCTTTAAGACCCATAAAATGCCGGCTTTGAATAGTTTCTGTGGCTTTACATTCTATGCCACAAAATACATCACCTTTATATAAAAGAAAATCAACTTCTTTTCCTAAATGTGTACGATAAAATGTTTGCTCTATACCTGTAGTTAAGGTTAATATTTTCCTAAGTTCTGCCCATAACCATGTTTCAAATATTGTGCCATAATAAGGACTATTTAACAATAAGTTAGGAGTTGTTATACCGTTTAAATACGATGCATAACCTGAATCATTCATATAAATTTTAGAGGTTTTTATTAATCTTTTTCGTGTGTTACTAAACCAAGGTGTTAACTGATTTATCTGAAAAGTTGTTTCTAAAATCTCTAAATATCTTGATATCGTTCTTTGATCTAAGCCTATTTCAATGCTTAAACTCTTTTGATTTAATAAATTACCGCTTTGTAAACCAATCAAGCGAAAAAATTTAGCAAAGGATACAATATCTAAAAATTTATTTATATTTCGTACATCTCGCTCAATATAGGCTGATTGATAAGAAGAAAACCAACGTTCACGAAATCTTTCTTGCTTTTTTAATACGACTTCCGGGAATCCACCATAGAAAACATATTCATTTAAAGATTGGTTATTTATTTTTGGTTTATATTCTAACTCTTTAGTCCATTTGTCTTTTAATTCAGGAATAGTTGCCCCTGAAAAAATATCTAATATAAAAGAAGAAGGGTTATTTTGATTTAAAATTTCTCCTAAACTTAACCCTTCAAGATGGATTATGTCAACACGTCCTGCCAAACTTTCAGATACTCCAGGGTAAGAAAAAATATTAGCCGATCCGGTTAAAAGAAAACGACCCGGTGTTTTATCTTCATCAATCGACTTTTTTATAGCTTTTAAAAGATCGGGAGCTCTTTGGATTTCATCAATCGCAAGAGGATAATGTGCATTTTTTATAAATCCATGAGGATCGTTAGTAGCAGCTTCTAATTGAGAAATATCATCTAAAGTAATATATGACTTAAAAATTCCTTCGTCATATAATTGTTTTACTACTGTCGACTTACCGACTTGCCTAGCTCCAATAATAAGAACTGCAGAAAAATCTTTTAAAGATTGCTTTACAAATGATGTTATATGTCTGTTTATCATGTTGTAAATAATAACATATGTAGGCTATTATTTACAACAATTATTTTTATAACACGTAAATTATATAATTAAACTATCTCGCCGGTTAAACTATTAAGTGAAGCCTTAGTAATTTTTACATCAATAATTTTACCAAGTAAAGATTTATTAGGGTTTTGGATATATACGGACTGCATGTATGGAGTTTTGCCTATTATTTGATCATCGAATTTACCACTACGATCAAATAGAACTTTCATAGTACTACCAACACAACTTTCATTAAAAGCTAGTTGCTGAGCCATGAGTTCTTTTTGCAATATAGTTAATCTCTCTGATTTTATGTGTTCCGGAACTTGATCCGTTCTAGTCGCTCCCGGCGTACCGGGACGAGGGCTATATTTAAACGAATAGCACTGACCGTATTTTACTCTGCGGACCAAATCTAAAGTATTCTCAAAATCTTCATCCGTTTCGCCAGGGAAGCCAACAATAAAATCAGAGGATAAAACTATATCGGGCCTTGCTTCTCTTAAGCGATTAATTATATCAAAATAATAATCCCGATCATGTTTGCGGTTCATTGCTTTTAATATTTTATTTGAACCTGACTGCACCGGTAGATGTAAAAACGGCATTAATTTAGGCTCAGTACCATGTAGTTTTATCAGATCATCATTCATATCTATCGGATGCGACGTCATATAACGCAATCTCTCTAAATTCGGAATTTGTGCTAGATGTTTAAGTAAATCAGCAAGGCTAAATATCTTATCATCTAAGCCTTTACCATGATATGCGTTTACATTTTGTCCAAGTAACATAATTTCTTTAGCCCCACTGCTAACTACCTTTAATGCTTCTCTGTAAACCTGTTCTACATTTCTTGAAAATTCAGCACCTCTTGTATAAGGCACTACACAGAAAGTGCAAAATTTATCGCACCCCTCTTGTACCGATATAAAGCTACTAGCTCCTTGCGGATATAATTGTTCCGGTAAATTATCAAATTTCGCTTCTTCAACAAAATCAAGATCGATTAAATGTTTTTCATGTCTAACGACTTTTGAGATTAATTCCGGTAGGTTATAATAAGATTGCGGCCCGACAACAATATCGACATAAGGAGTTCTTGAGAAAATCTCTTCGCCTTCTGCCTGAGCAACGCAGCCTGCTACAACTATTATTGCAGAGCTTAAGCCTTGTTTTTTTCTCGTATCTTGTAGTTTCTTGATGCGACCGAGTTCAGAATAAGTTTTCTCGGCTGCTTTCTCTCTGATATGACAGGTATTTAGAATAATAACGTCAGCATCTTCTATATTTTCAGTAGGTTCATAGCCAAAGGGATAAAGCAAATCTTGCATCTTAACGGAGTCGTAAACATTCATCTGACATCCGTAGGTCTTAATATAAAGCTTCTTACTCATAAAATTTTTAATATTATAAAAAGTTCTATACTATACTATATTTAGATAATTTTATCAAATTTTAAATAAACCGAAAATACTATCCATCTGCTCTTCTTAACTTAATTAATTCATCTACCAGAGAAATTTTTTCTCCTGTAGTATCTATATAATCTTGCACTTTTGTTTGTAATTTTGCTAAAGCTTGATTTGGAGTAGTAATATAAATCATACTTTCTTTTTTATGAGTCTTATCTTTTATTTTCTTTTTTACCATATTAATAATATTTCATGATGAATATTATTTTTTATTAATTCTTGCTATGCAAATTCTTTCGGTGATTTCTTTTAATTTTTCTATTCTCTCAATAAGATAAAGCAGCTGTTCTTTTGTAATTTTATAATCTTTATCATATCTTGCATCAACATAAGCTTTTTCAAGAAGCTCAAAACATTTTTTTTGCTCTTCGGTTAATTGAGGAAATACAGTCCATAATTCATTATCATAATTTCCTGCCATACTACCTAATTTTTGTAAATTATGTAGTTTAGGTTTGTAATTGGAGAACACTAATAAAATAGTACTGTAAAGACTTTCTGTAGCTTGATGAAGTGAAAAGGCAGACAAAGCATACTCTGAATCGTTTAAATAAGTAATTGCTCCTTTTAAAAAACCTTTACCCCTACCAAACCAATATTCATAATAATCTTTAGCAATTTCTTTCATCTCGTTCCAAGGCAAATCTTTAGCTTCGCTTAAGGTAAATTCACCACTATCATATAAAAGAATACCTTCTTTCTTAATATCAGTGAAAAAATAACGTCCTTTTTCTAACTGCCTATTTACTTCATCTATTGACTCTAGAATTATCGATATTAATGAATCATACGGGATAATTTGCTTAGGATTTATTACTCCTGTCTTTTCTAGCCTTTTATATATGTTATCTTCTAACCTTAAAGTAGCATGACCTTTATATTTACCTTTTTTCAGAATTATCAAAATATCGGTATCGCTATGGTAACCGTTCGGTAGATCACGCACCCAATCGCCTCTAGCAAACGAACCATACAAGATAATCATAGCGATTTTATCCTGAGCAATATCTAAAATTTGCTGCACTATAAAATTAAGCCTAGCTTGAATCTTAAGAGAACGTTCGGGTAAGGTGCTTTTCATTTAAATATATTTTTTATATTTCTGCTTTTAGCTTTTTTATTTCTTCTATTTTAAGCTTAGTATATCGTACTATTTTTTCTATAGGTTCGTTCTCTATTAGCATTTCTTTTGCTGTTTCAATTTTTTCTTTCTCTATCCCCTTTTCTATACCCTTCTCTA
The DNA here is from genome assembly GCF_016743795.2 of Rickettsia tillamookensis. Taxonomy (NCBI): domain Bacteria; kingdom Pseudomonadati; phylum Pseudomonadota; class Alphaproteobacteria; order Rickettsiales; family Rickettsiaceae; genus Rickettsia; species Rickettsia tillamookensis. The sequence goes on from NZ_CP060138.2 coordinate 1,313,788, forward strand.
TTCCTTTTTCCATCCCCTTCTCCATACCGGCATTAAACTTTTCCTCAAACTTGTCTATTTCTTGCTGTATAGCCATTTCGGCTCTAAAATAATCATCATGCTCTTGGTCTGTCCATTTATATTGCTCTAAACTTGCATATGCCGATAACACAATTTCATTTTTAATTTCTTTTGGCGGTGCTTGTTCTTGCGAAGCATATTTTAGTAAATGCAACCACTCATCGGTATCATCTTTAAGATCATTTTTTTTAAATTTTCCTAGTTCAATAAATACATAAGTTAATGAAAACAAATATTGTTTATGGGTATCGCTTTCTTTTATATAATGATAGCTAATATACGGCAATTCATCAGGCAAAGCTTTCGTTCCTATAATAGAAATTATTACTACCGGCAATAAATCCTTATGATTCATACCCTTTTTAATTTGACTAACGTAGGTATAACAACCGTAAAGCTGCGTTCTATTAAGATAGTCTTTCTCCATTTTACGCTGCATCTCTATTATATACCATCTACCGGTTTCATCTTTAACTTTTAGATCGAATAAACTTCTTTTTCCCTCAAGAAATAAAGGTAATTGTTCAGTAGTTATGTAAGTTAAATCTACAATTTTATCACCTTTTGATAACCTAAGAAGAGAGTTCAGTAAATTTATTAATTTTACTTTATCGCTAAATAATTTTTTAAATGCGACATCATTTGTACCGTCTAAATATCTTTGCATAAATAATTATATCTTTAGTAAGTTTGCATATATAGCAAATTAACTCTAGATAGTAAATAATTTTATTATTAAATATTGCATTAATACCTATCATTATCATCATATACTCCCCAAATTACTTCCTTGGAAATCCAACCTGTGTAATTCTTACATGTAATTTGACAGAATTGTTCTTTGCATTTTTTTAAACCACAGCGAACCTTGGGCATTAATATTGCTATAACTCGGCTTTTAGGATTGACGGATTTGGTAAGCTCTATTTCCTTATCAGAGGTAATAACCACTGATCTTTTACCTGATAAAACGCTTGAATGTATCCAACCGCCTTCGCCGTTAATGTCACGTACTTGTCGCCATTGTTGGTACTCTGCAGTTATTTCTACCGGTTCGCCTTTTTTAACAAAAACCCATTCTACGGCAGATTTAGTGGTTGGTCCGCTCCTTGCATTTACTTCATTAGATTTTATTGAAACAAATCTTGGAATAGGCAATTTTTTATTATCGGCGTTAATTGTTGTTGATAATATTACAATAATTAAAGTAATAAGAATTTTAATCATTATCTTCCGCTTCAGATAAAGCATCCTCTTTTTTTGCTATTACATAATTACCAAGCCTAAATTGTACTTTTATTCTATTAATTTCCTGCTCGCTAATACCTATATTTTTTAGGACTGTTCCACCGATTTGTAATCCAGTCTCATAACTTTCCGGAATAATAGTTGTGGCACCTAAATCATAAAACTCTCTAGCATTTTTTAAATTTTTTAACTTAACGACAACCGGTATATCCTGATAATTACCGCTAATTGTTTTAAGCGATTTCTTAATAGTTACTTGATTATTCATAGTAAGTATTATAGCGAATGCTCTTTCCGTACCTAATGCCTTTAGAGTATCGGCTTGCGATACATCACCTTTAAAAACCGGTAAACCGTTTGATAGCTCTTCTTTAACTCTATCATCATCTAAATCAAGTATTACGTAACTTACACCTTCCGCTTCCAAAACCCTTGCTACCATTTTACCGGTATTACCAAGGCCGGCAATAATAATATGGTTTGTTAAATCTCTTGCACCAAGCTCAATCATTTGAGTCGGAGTTTTACCAAGTCCTTTATCGACTTTCTCGGCAATCTTTTTCCCTAAAGCTGCTAGTAACGGAGTAAGTGCCATAGTAAAAGTAACTACGAGTAATAATATATCGGCTGTACTTTCTTCTAATACTCCGCTATCTTTACCTAAACTGAATAATATAAAACCAAACTCTCCGCCTTGCGATAATAATAAGCCTGAATAAAAAGCAACTCCTTTATTAAAACCGAATAAAATACAAAAAGCCGTTATGATTAAGGTTTTTATACCTATTAAAGCAATAGATAAAGTAAGAATATGAGATATTTTTTCATACATTTCTAGGGCATCGATATTCATACCGACGGTCATGAAAAACAATCCTAAAAATAAACTTTTGAAAGGATAAATACTTTCTTCTGCCTGCAATCTAAATTCAGTTTCTGCAACTAATACACCGGCAACAAATGCTCCTAGAGCTAAAGACAAACCAAATGTTTCGGTAGCCCAAGCAGCAGAAAGTACTATTAACAAAGTCATCGAAATAGGTAGCTCGCTTGCATTATTACTTTCTGATGAAATGAATGAAAATACAGGACGAAGAAAAACACGACCGACAATAAATATTGTAAGTAAGGCCGTTACGGCTTTTAAGAGTGCAATACCAAGAGCCGCTGCAAGCGAGGCTTTATTGTTACCGGCAAGTAATGGAACTATCACAAGCAATGGCACTACGGCCAAATCTTGCAGCAACAGAATAGCTAAAGAAATTCTTCCTACTTGTGTTGATTGACTACGATTTTCCTCAATAACCTGCATAACAAGTGCCGTAGATGAAAGAGCAAGACCGCCACCGGTAATAATAGCCGCACTACTATTACCGTCTATAAGCACCATTGCACCGGCAATTACTATAGCAGTCGTTAAAACTTGCAAACTACCAAGCCCAAAGACATATCGCCTCATAGCTTTTAATCGTTCAAAAGATAGCTCAAGACCTATTGCAAATAATAGAAATACTACACCAAGTTCACCTAGTAACTTAGTTTGGTCATATGTTACGATTTTTAAACCGTGATCACCTATTGCAGCTCCCGCAATTAAGTAACCAAGTACCGGGCTTAATCTAAAACGCTTAAGTATAGCCACGATAAAAACCGCAGTACCGAGTAAAATTATAACGTTAATAAGAATATGATCGTTCATCTTTTCCAAATTTCTTCTAGCTTAAAATGCTCCCGTGCTTCAGGATAAAAAATATTAATTAAAATAGTACCTGCATCTATTAGTACCCACTCTGATTTACCAAGCCCCTCAATATTACTATTTATACCGGCATTATTTTTTAATTTTAAAGCTACATATTCAGCAATTGCTCCAACATTTTTAGTCGAACGACCGCTAGCAAATATAATATAATCGGCTAATTTATGTTTTCCCGTTAAATCAATTACCTCAATATCTTCTGCTTTTTTCTCACTCAAACATTCTAAGATAAATAATTTTAATTCTTCAGCTTCTTTTTTCATAATAATTAATAAATGACATAATAATACTAATTATTATATGCATAAGAGTAGAGTTTATCAATGAATGTTTAAAATTCTATAATAAAAATTCATATAAAGCTTTACTTTAACCAAAAAAACTTTAATTAATATTTAGGCTTTTATATCTAAAAAGTGATAAAATAATGGCAATATCTGCAGAAGAGTTAGAAAAAATACTTAAGGAATCCTTTCCAAACAGTATAATAAAAATTACTGATTTAGTAGGAGATCAAGACCATTATGCATTAGAAATATCAGATGTTCAATTTAATGGACTTTCTTTAATTAATCAACATAAATTAGTAAAAAATGCCCTGTCTGAAATATTAAATAAAAAACTACATGCAATTACCATAAAAACTATCGCAGTTCCTGAAAAATAACTACAAATACTAATATAATAAATCTTGCACAAATTCAACTTATTATTTAATTTTCATACTTACTTAGCATTAGTCAACAATATGTTGACTTCTATTCTTACATAGAGTATATTATAATATAATCTATTCTCATCTCTAAATGCAATATAAACTCAGCTTTTCTAAAACAGCTTTAAAAAATTTACTTAAAATTTCTATAAACAAAAGAAAAGCTATATTAGAAAAATTAGAACAACTAAAATTAAACCCTTATAAGGAAAATAATAATATCAAGAAATTAATAGGATACGATGGTTATAGATTAAGGATTGGAGATTATAGAGTTATATATAGAATAAATAAAGGAAAGTTAGAAATTCTAGTAATTAATGTTGATGTTAGAGGAGAGGTATATAAATGAGTAATAAACATATAATAGAATATCAAGGAAAGCCTGCTTTTGTTGTTATACCTTTTAATGAATATCAGGAACTTATAAATAAAAAACAATGTATTACCGATGAAACATTATACGCTGAAGCTATAGCTAAAAATGAGGAATATTTTCCTGAAGATTTGGTACAAAAAATTCTAAACGGCGAAAATCCTATTAAAGTTTATCGTGAATATAGAGGATTATCTCAAGAACAATTAGCTATTAAAATTGGTAAAACTAAGCAATATATATCATTTATTGAGAAAGGATTACGAAAAGGCACAATAGATACGCTAAAAAAACTAAGTACTGTTTTAAATGTTGATTTAGATATGTTATGATTTGCAGCAAAAAATAACCAGAATTAAATCTTTATTATAAATATTCCCAGAGCTAATATTTATAATGCTTAGATTATATAAGGAGTAAAATTTATTTTTACTCCTTATTAATTTATATAGATTTACTCTTCAAGTTGCTTTTCTATCCATTTTTTATGTTTTTGTTCATCTAAAAGACCTTGTTTTAAGGTTTTCGATGCATCATGCCATTTATTATTATGCTCATTTAATCTTTCATAAGCAGTATTAGTATCTTCTTCATTTGTATGCATAGCATATAATATAGCTTTATCATCAACTAAATCAGCAAGTATCACTTTACCTTTTGTTAGCCATTGCTTACTACTCGGCCCTTTTATTGTTTTCTCGTTATGTTTTGATAAAAGCTCATTTAACTCTTTTACATGTCTTTCATGATCCGTTTTAAATGTATCCAACTGTTTTTTGTAATCTTCATTAGTAATTCTATTAATAGCAGTTTTATATGCTTCGATAGCATCATAATCAAGTTCTATAAGTTCTCTTATTGCATCGGCAAAATTATTTTGGGTTCCTACTAAAGTTGTCATGTTAGCCTCTTTAATTTTTGGTTGCAATTATAAGCCTACTCCTTAAATTTTTTCAGGTCAAGGTTAAAAAACAACAATAAAAATAAATTTTTTATAAGTAAGCAGTAATTAACTTTATTGTTAAAAATAATAGTTTATAATATTTTAATTTAGGTTGACTTACCTTATAAATTTTTCTACCATCATATATGGAGCTACTGAAAACGAAAAAAAGTGGTTCTGTATTATTAACTAACCCGAATATTTAGGAGGGAATTATGACTAATAATAACAAAGGCTTCGCCTCTAGAGACAAAGAAAAAGCTGCTAAAGGAGGACATGCTTCTCATGGAGGACATAATGGTCATAACGATCATGATCACGGATCAGGAAAACAGGGCTTTGCCTCTATGGATAAAGAAAAGGTAAGAGAAATAGCTGCTAAATGAGGGCATGCTTCTCATAAAGGCAGCCATTAGGATAATAGATAGAAAATATTAAATAGCGAGCTATTCAGGATAAAAACTTATCCTGAATAGTGATAAAGTAATCAAAGACATTATTAAGCTTCATCTTTGATTATAAAATAAAATTTACTACTCAGTTAAGGATAGAAATTTTATAGTTCTTATCCTTAACTGCTGCAGATTTTTAGAAGTTTACTTTAAGTCTTAGCGTACCGGATTGAGCATGATATTTTTTAGCTAAGTTCAGCCCGTAATGCACTCCATACTCCATTCTACCTTTCTTAACTACTACCCCTGCTCCTAAATCATACAGCATTTTAGTAGGTTTAGGCGTCGGTACCGGTAAAGGCTCATTAAGACCGTTAAGATCTGCAACGATTGCCGGTGTTTTACCTTTGAAGTCGTAATTAATAAAGGCATGAACTTGTGGTCTAATTATGAACTCATCCTTATAGAAAGTTGTTTTAATTTCACCGCCGAGTATACCCTCAACCTTATTATATTGACGTTTCTGAATAGTTAGATTTTGGAAAGAAGTACCGTATTCCTGATAACCGGAATCTTTAATCTTAGTAACTCTGAGTCCTGCCATCGGTGCAAATGAAGTCTCTTTCCATAGATAATTATAACCTCCGACTATTTGACCGCTATAAGAAGTTGAATGATACTTACCGTGTGCCGTTTCATAACCGCCTATAATATTACGTAGTTCATTAGTTTTAATATCGCTTCGTGAATAGGTAGTTACGCCCTCTACAAACCAGTTATTTACAAAATTATATAAACCGTATATAGAACCCATGTTAGTTCCGACCTTAGTAGTATTGCCGGATTTGGCATTTTGGTAACGTAACTTCGTATCAACTCTAGTATAAGCAGCACCAAGAACTATATTATCGTTTATAACGGTATCAACACCGACTGATCCACCGGTAGATTTAGCTTTATAACCGCTAAGTCCGTTAAAGGCTTTTTGTACCGCTTTGCCGTAATATGGGCTGACCCATACGCCGTAAACGGAATTATTAGCGTTACTTTCATCGAGTTCACAGTCACCGCCTCCGACAGCTGCACCTCTCTTACGTGAGGTAGCATCTTCTGCTGCAGGATTTGCACCATCCTCTGCAGCATCTTTAAGAGTCTTAAGTCTCTTACCTACTTCTTGAGTACCGGTACTAGTATTATCATGAGCAGCATTAAAGCCGTCATTCGCATTAGAACGACTTATTCCGCTACCTGAATTTCCACCGCTACCTGTACCTGAAGAATTATCTCGGCTACTACCTATAGCAGGCATACCGCTATCAGAACTGCCTCCCATATTGTTACTATTATTAGCAGGAGAAACACCTGTTACTGTAGGATTACCACTATTACCGTATGGACTGCTTCCGCTGTTGGTTACACCACCATTAGATCCTGCACCACCATAGCTTGAGCCGCCTGTAGCCATACCACCGTTAGAACCTGCACCACCATAGCTTGTGCCGCCTGTGCCTACACTACCGCCTGTTACCGGACCGTTAGAACTTGTACCACCCTGACCAACTGAAGGAGTATACCCACCGACATTATTACGAATACTACCTGTTGATGGGCTGTATACACTATTACCGCCGGCAGGTGAGCTACCGCCTGTACCAATATTAGAACCTGTACCGCTTGGAGTAGTTCCACTGTTGCCAACGCCACCGGTTGAAGCTGGACCGTTATAGTTTGTACCGCCTGTACCTGCAACTACCACCTGATGACGGACCGTTGTAGCTTGTACCACCAGTCCCAACAGAACCACCTGTTGCAGGACCGTTATAGCTTGTGCTACCTGTAGCTCCACCTTGACCAACTGAAGGAGTATATCCTCCAACATTAGCACCTCCTGTTGACGGACTATATACATTATTACCACCAGCAGGTGAGTTAGTACCGATATTAGAACCTGTACCGCTTGAAGTAGTTCCACTGTTACCTACACTACCGCCTGATGCTGGACCATTGTAGCTGGTACCGCCTGTACCTACACTACCGCCTGAAGTAGCTGGAGTAGACGGAACATAACCAGCAGGACTACCGCCTGATGACGGACCATTGTAGCTTGTACCACCTGTACCTACATTACTTCCTGAAGCTCCACCAGTACTAACTGATGGATTACCACCTACACTCGAGGTTGGTATTGTACCGACGTTACCCGGACCGTAAGGATTGCTTCCAACATTAGCTGGACCACTGCCCGTAGTGCCTGTAGCTCCACCTGTACCAACTGACGGGCTGCCGCCTCCTGTACCGATATTACCTCCTGTAGTGCCGCCAGTGCCGGGACCATTAGGACCAAATCCGCCGGTGCCGACTGATGGGCTACCGCCTCCTGTGCCAATATTTCCTCCTGTAGTTCCACCTGTACCGGGACCGTTAGGACCAAAGCCACCAACGCTACCGCCTGTTGTAGCCGGACCGCTTGGAGCTACAACACTTGGACCATTCGGAGTAAATACTCCGCCGGTTACAGAACCGCTAGGAGCATTTCCTCCTGTACCGGGACCGTTAGGACCAAAACCACCGGTGCCGGTAACAGGCACGACGTTATTAGCCGGATTACTTGGGTTACTTGGGGTAAATACTCCGCCGGTTACAGAACCGCTAGGAGCATTTCCTCCTGTGCCGGGTCCGTTAGGACCAAATCCACCAGTGCCAACTGATGGACTACCACCACCTGTGCCTATATTTCCTCCTGTAGTGCCGCCAGTGCCAGGACCGTTAGGACCAAATCCGCCGGTGCCGACTGATGGGCTACCCCTCCTGTACCTATATTACCGCCTGTAGTTCCAGCTGTACCAGGACCGTTAGGACCAAATCCGCCAACACTACCGCCTGTAGCCGGACCGCTTGGAGCCACAACGCTTGGACCATTCGGAGTAAATACTCCACCGGTTACAGAACCACTAGGAGCATTTCCTCCTGTGCCGGGACCATTAGGTCCAAATCCACCCGTGCCGACTGATGGACTACCACCTCCTGTACTTGGTCCGTTAGGTCCAAAGCCACCGGTGCCTGTAACCGGAGTAGTCGGAGTATTATATCCTGCCGGATTGCTAGGTGTTACGTCGTAGCCGCCCGGAGTGGTAGGCGGAACATATATATTGTTAACTACACTACCGCTAGTTGGTGGCGGCTGTATAGGGCTAAAACCTCCAACACTCGGACCGACAGAAGGACCCATAGGAGTAAGCGGAGTAGTTACTCTGTGTATTTCATTTGAAGGACGTTCGATTATCGGTCTTAAGTGGTCCACTACTGCACCCCTTTGATCTATCGGTGTATTTACTAAAACATTTGCAACTTTTGCCGCATCACTACCCGGAGGAGCTTTTATTATCTTACCTATAATATTATCAACAACATTATCTCCGGTTAGCTCTATAGGTAGAAGTACAAACGAACCGTTCGTAATTTGCCATCTGACAAAGCCACCTTCATTAGCAGTCACGTTAAACGGTAAGCTTGCAGCATTACCGACTATTATATTACCACCGCCGCTAATAATAGGGTAAGCACTACCTTGCCCGATAGCGGATGGATTATTTTGCACAGTTAAAAATACTTTGATAGAAGAAACATTTGATAAATCAAAGCTACTGCCGCTTGCGAGTACTATATTACCGCTACTTGTATTACCTGTTTGCCCTGCATTTGTCGTATCATAGAAGACATTTATAATAAGCTCACCGGTAGGAGTTGCTGAACCCGTATAAGTGATTTTATTATTACCAAGGTCAAAAGTAATATTACTTCCTGAGATATTACCGCCGACATTTACGCTGGTGTTATCGCCGGTAAACATCATTGTCGCTTGATCGGCAACTATGGTAGCTGCTCCTAAATCAGACGCAATAAAAGCGGTTTTCTTCGGTGCGAAAGTAATATTATTAGTTCCTGTTACCGGTTTTTGTAGCCATACATCATCATCGAATTTATGACTACCGCCGTTAATCGGTGCTTGTACAAGTGCGGCATTGGTATATTCCGCTGAAGAGCTGCTACTGCTTCCTTTTAAGTTCTCTGAAACGATGAGTGTTTTATAATTAAATTTTGTGGTTGCTCTCGGTACTTTGACACCGCCAACAGTTGCTGACGGAATGTCTAAACTTCTACTGTTATAACCGGTAAATACAGCTGATTTACCGGCATCAATAGTAATATCTTTAGCATAGGTATCCCCTTTTACCGTGCCTTTATTACTACTGAACTGAACTAGTTTAAGGTTTAAGCCCTTACCCCCTAAATCATCCGTAAAGCCATTATTAGCGTTAAATATTGCCGTACCTTGATTATTAGTCTTGGTTGTTATACTAGAGTAAAAATCTTCACTATCGATTGTGATTTTAGCGTCTACATCTTCAAACTGAACTGTTTTAAGGTGATTTGAGTCTGAACCAAACGGCGAAGTACCTGTTGTTAAATCACCTGATATAGCAATTGTATGCAAGCGATTAGCATTAGTAGTAGTGCCGCCTACTATAGCATTTGAAGATGCAAAAGTAGCAGTAACAGCTTGAGGAGAAGTAAAGTCAATATTTGAAATATTTATTACATCATTAGTAAATGTTACATCATTACCGTTTATTTGTATGGATACTGCTGTTGTTTGGGTTCCAACATTTTTAACAATAGTTTCAGGATCTGCACTATTAAATCTTGCATCAGGTACTGTGCCTGCTAAAGGTGAAGGTGTCATGAAAGCTGCAGGTGTAGTTAATTTTTCAATCCCTATATTCACATCATCATTAAACTGAATAGTTGCTCCATCTATCATAAAAGCAGTATCACCTGTAACTTTACCATCTATAATTAATGTACCGGTTTGTGCAGTTATCGTACCGATAGGGTTATTAGCACTACCGACATCACCGCTAATACTACCGCCGCTTGGGAACACTAAATCAACTGCCGTACCTCCTGTTTGATTGATCGTAGCATCTAAGGTAGTAGGAGCAGCTTGGGCAAATAATATTGTACCGGTTCCTGTCCCTTGAATTTCGCCAATCGACATATTACCACCGGTATTAAATCTTACTATACTACCGTCGGCACCTCCCTTAAACATAGCAAGATTAGTAACCGTACCGCCTACAGTTAAATTATCCATCACAATTACGGTACCATTAGTACCTCCGGTACTTGTTATATTACCGGTCATAGCTGCCGTTATATTATTTTTTGTATCGCTAGCAAATATAGCAGTAGCGGCATTATTTTGGAAATCCATATTACCGTTAATCTGTACGACTCCAAGCTCGGTATTAATAGGACCGGAAGGAGCAGAGAAGAAAACATTTGATCCGACTGATCCTATAGCAACTTTTGCAACAGATACGTCTATATTTGGGGTATTAAGAGCAGTTATTATTAGCGTTCCTTGCCCTGTGAGTTGTACTTTACTCACAGGATTTGCTTTTGTTCCGATAGCATACTCATTGGCTGTGCCGTCTATTGTTAACTTTGTATTAGCATTTTTTGCATTTATCTCAACTATAGCAGTATTTGGGACAAGCGGTTCTATATTGCCTGTTAACTCTATAGTACTGTTATTACCACTAGCTACAGTCGTCATTAACTTTAACACCGATGCAGGATCCACAAATGTAACACCCGGGGCTTTTAATTGGAAGTCACCGTTTAATGCATCAAGGGCGTAAGTACCGGGACCGTTATTATCACCGATATTAATTTGGGCAATTTGTGCCGAAGTAATTGATTGATCGGCAAATATAGCTCCATTTCCGATATTAAGAGCAAGCACGTTACTTACATCAAGTTTATTAGCACCGCCGACAACTCCGACTTCACTACCCGCAGTAACATTTATAGCAGCTAATTTATTTACAGCAGTACCAAGTGTTTGCTTATTATCAATACCTTGAATTTCAAGCACTACACCATTACCGGTACTACTTAAATTAACGCTACCGCCACCGCCGGCAAAACCATCTACACTATTCGTAAAGGTAACTTGTTGATTTTTGCTAGTAGTTAGACCAAATATGGAGTTAGTATTATTCAAATTAATAGCACTTCCTAGAGTTAAAGCCTTGTTAGATACGTCTATCGTAAATGTTGCAGATCCATTTCCCTGCCCGATATTAATTGTGTTTACCGTACCTATACTTGAATCAGTAGCCGTTAAAGTAGTGCCGGTAGTATAAACGTTTAATGTTCCTGTGTTCCCGTTTGTGATTGGGCTGTTAAGCGTATAACCTGCAAGATTTGTTCCCGAAAACTCTAAGATACCGCCATTGGTAAAATCCACGTTACTGCTTGTTGTAAGCGAGTCTTGTAAATTCGCTACAGCATTGTTACCAAGCGTTAAAGAAGTAGCTGACACGCTTTTTTGAAAAGTAACCGTTTTATTACCTGCTGCATTAACAGTAATTCCTCCAATATTATTTATGACTCCGGTAACGTTACCGCCTCCTAAAAATACTAAATTACCTGCTGCTACCGCACTACTTGTTACCGCTGCTAAAGTGCCGGTATCATTAACATTAACCGTACCTGCAGACCCTTTAAAATCCGTTTGTCCACCAATATTCGTAGTATTAATAGTACCTGCTCCACCAAACGTTGCCGTACCTGTAATATTCCCTGTATATGTTCCTGTTCCAACAGTAACGTTACCCGTAGTATTCGTAGTCAATTGACCAGCTCCGACTGCAGCATTACCGGTAAAGCCCCCAGCAGCCGTAGCTACCACATCTGCATTATTTATGGTCAAATTAGTTGCACTAGATGCTCCGACTATCACAACATTACCTGCTTCGTTAAGATTCAAAGCCGTAATGCCAGTAACAGGTCCGAGTGCACCTGCTCCTAATACATTAACGGTACCGTTAATACCGCCCGTACTTGTTACTATTGTTAAAGCACCATTATTGTTAAGATTTATTATACCGGCGTTATTTACAAAATCTACTTTCCCCCCAACTTGCGTCGTATTAAGTATACCTGCTCCACCAAAAGTTGCGGCACCTGTAATATCCCCTGTATATGTTCCTGTTCCGACAGTAACGTTACCCGTAGTATTTGTAGTTAATTGACCGGCTCCAACTGCAGCATTACCGGTAAAGCCACCGGCAGCCGTAGCTACCACATCTGCATTATTTATTGTCAGATTAGTTGCACTAGATGCTCCGTTTATCGTAACAGCTCCTGCTCCGTTAAGGTTTAAAGCCGTAATGCCCGTCACAGGTCCAAGTGTACCTGCTCCTAACACATTAACCGTACCGCTAACACCACCAGTACTGGTTACTGCCCCTAATTGTCCATTAGAAGCAAGATTTATTGTACCAGCGTTATTTACAAAATCTGCTTTCCCTCCAACTTGAGTTGTATTAAGAATACCTGCTCCGCCAAAAGTTACTGTACCTGAAATATCTCCTGTGTATGTTCCCGTTCCAATAGTTACATTCCCGATAGTATTTGTAGTCAATTGGCCGGCTCCGACTGCAGCATCACCGGTAAAGCCGCCGGCTGCTGTAGCTACCACATCTGCATTATTTATTGTCAGATTAGTTGCACTAGATGCTCCGTTTATCGTAACAATTCCTGCTCCGTTAAGATTTAAAGCTGTAATGCCCGTCACGGGTCCAAGTGTAGCTGCTCCTAAAACATTAACAACCCCGTTAATACCTCCGGTGCTTGTTACTGCTGCTAAATTACCGCCCGCAGCAAGGTTTATTATGCCGGCATTATTTACAAAATCCGTTTTTCCGGTAATATTAGTCACTGCAAGCGTAGTAGTATTCGTAAAATTGACTGGACCGTTAACAGTAGTAAGAGTTAAATTACCTGCTATACCTGTAGAAAGAGGAGTTGCTATATTAATTGCCGGCGTAATCGTGATATCACCGTTGCCGGCTAATATCATAGAATTTAAAGTATTCCCGCCGTTAATACCTAAATTATTCCCACCGGTTATCGTTAAAAGACCGCCGGTTGAGCTTAACTGAATTATACCGCTAGCCGCCGCACCGGGATCTAAATCCCCGTTCATAGCCGCCGTTACATTTCCGTTACTTGTAATATTTAATATTGAACCAGCATTTTTGAATTTCATATTAGCAGTACTAATATTAAAATTCACATTATTAGGCGTTAAAATATACGTCCCGAGTCCATTCACATCGCCGATATTTATATTAGCAGCACTTGCTGAGGTAGCGGTTTGATCGGTAAAGTTACTATTTCCTGTAACATTAAGAGTAGTAATACCGCTAAGGTTAATCCCTCCCTGTGCCTGAACGTTTCCTATAGTGCTAACCGAAGCTAGCTTATTAACGGCACCGAACGATCCTCCTTGAACGGTTAAAGCATTAGTACCGTTTAAGATTACATTACCGCCGCCGCTTGCGAAACCGTCTAAGTTACCGCCAAACGTTACGGCTTGTACGACAGGTGAAGCAACAACTAAACCGGCCTTAGCACTTTCAAAATTAATTTGATTTCCTCCCGCTAAAAGATTTAAATTCTTATTATTGACTGCTAAAGTAAGAGCCGCTGTAGGGAAAATTGCTCCTATTTGAATAGTTTTAGCCGTAGCAATACTAGAATCCGTAGCCGTAAGAGTAGTATCTACCATTACACCACCATTGCCTGCTTGTAAAATAGGACTTGAAAAAATATAAGCACCCACCGGATTAGAAAATGCTAACGTTGCCTCAAGATCATTATACTGCACTCCTGCTGTTGCAGTTAATGTTCCTCCTACTGCAGCTATCCCGTCAGCAGTAAAATTAAACTGATTAACCTTAACATTTCCTTGTAAATTAACAGGGTTGTTCCCTTTAACATTCAATGTATTAATCGTATTAGTGGCTCCTACATCACCGGTAACCGTACTACCGCCGGCAAAATTTAAGGTTGCTAGATTTCCTCCTAAAATATCGTCTATATCCCCGGTTACCGTAACACCGTCATCCAATATAGCAGTAGCAGATGTACCGTTAAAATCTATATTGGAAGTTATGTCGTCCTGAAATTCTGACATAGAATCTGTACCAAATTGCACTACCCCTCCAGCACCTGTATTAATTGGCGTTGTCCAAATAAGTTGCGTCTGACCAGCTAGATTTGCTGGATTCTGCTTAATTTCAATTGTTTTTGCAAAAATATTACTTGCAATAGTTGTTACATTAAGTCCGTCTGTAATAAAGGTATTAAATCTTTGGGTAGGGCTAGTTCCAACAGGCACATTAATATTTGTTGCAGAAGTAGATACGTGAAATGCTACTATACCCTCCTCATCATTCTTACTAGTTATAGCCTTAGTAGCAAAAAACTGCGTACTATTTACATTTTCATTACTAAAATCCGCTCGAGAAGTAGGATCTAAAAATACTAAATTTCCTATAGGGTTTACATCAATTGAACCAGCATCATTATTTACATAATTATATACAGCATTAGCACTAATATTGATTGTTCCAAGCTCTGTTGCCCAACTACTATCTTTTACTTGAAGATTTGATTTAACATTTACAATAGCATCTAGTCCGTTTGTAATCGTGGTATCAGTAGTTGCAGCAGCAAAAACTATATCCCCGTTATCTATGGTTTGAATAGTTAATTGCCCATTAGTACCCTGAAAATCTATATTATTAATAAAATAAGTATCAACAGGTACATTACTACCAAAGGTACATTACTACCAAGCCCTGGAGCAAATGGGTTAACATTACCTGCTGCATCCTCAGCAGCTGCAGCAACTGCTGGATCAAAGGCTAATATTGGAGGTGGACCACCTGGATTAAATGGTGTACCGCCATTTAAAGTGACATTTACTCCTGCAGGAATAATCATATTTAATGCGTGATTTGCTAGAATTAAATCCGGTGGAACAATTGGACCAAGTGTGATATCATTTGGGAAAGTCATTGATGCCCCAGGACCGGGAATAGAAACAGCATTTACATATATACCGGCAATTGCAGGAACATTCGCAGTAACACTAAATGCGTTGTTATATGTAAGCACGGAAGCAGGGTTGAAAGGAACATTTCCTCCATTTTGATCTAGATTAGCACCGCTAGATAAAACTGCATTATCTGCTATAACATTTCTATTCACTAAGGCAGCAGCAAGGCTACTCGTGCTAGCAAGCATCAATGCAGCGGTTGATGCGAACATACTTTTTTTCAATAGATTTTTTAGAGTATCTTTTCGTTGACTTGACATAATATCTCCTAAATTTGGACTTAATTTTTCTAAATTATCAATTCGAGACTAGTATTCATTAAACAAAATATAAATTTTCTGTATTTTGGAAAATTTTTAAAAATCTTTGGTAAATGAGATTAAGATAAAAATTCTTAATATTTTTGTTAGGTTCTATGAACATTTCTAATTAATTTGCTATTTTTTAGAGATGTTCACAGAACCTATGTTGCACTTTTAAAAAAAGTTAATAATAAAATTAAATTTTTATTCAGGGCTTTAATTAATATTAATAATAAAAGAGGATAAGATGAAATGATTAACAATTATTAAAAGGACAAAAACTTTTCTAACTTATAATTTTGTTATATAAATAACACATTACTTTTAGTTGAAAAACATTAATTAAATACTAAGATATTTATAAAAATACTTATAAATAAAGTATTTTCTACATATAAAGAGTAATTATAAGTTACTTTTTCTTGTTTAAAATAAATTAAACTTTATGTATTTTTTGCAGAAATCTGGTAAATCGTATATAAAACTTAAGAAATACAAGGATAAAACTTATATGTTTTGGCCTATTCGCAAGGTACTGCCCGCGTGGACCGGTTTTTCCGTCATTGCGAGGAGCGAAGCGACGTGGCAATCTCGTCAAATATCCTGAGATTGCTTCGTCAATTATTTCATAATTTCCTCGCAATGACGGAAAAATGCGTAGCATTTTTATTATTTTTGCATAAACAAATTGATTTGCTACGAATAATAGAGTATATAGTATAGACATAATTAATTCTCGGGGCGTAGCGCAGCCTGGTAGCGCATCTGGTTTGGGACCAGAGGGTCGGGAGTTCGAATCTCTCCGCCCCGACCATAAAAACATAAATTATAATGTCAAAAGACGACCTCATTCAGTTTACAGGTACAGTACTTGAGCTTTTACCTAATGCTACTTTTAGAGTAAAGCTTGAGAATGATCATGTAATTATTGCTCATACTTCCGGTAGGATGCGTAAAAATCGTATCAGAATATTACTAGGAGATAAAGTTACGGTAGAAATGACTCCTTATGATTTAACTAAGGGGCGTGTGATTCATCGTCACTAGTCTTTATAAGTATGAAGCAGAACAAAAAAAAACTACCGATTATATTAGCATCAAGCTCTCCTGCAAGAATTGAGTTACTAAACAGAATCAAAATTATCCCTTCACAAATTATTCCAGCCGATATAGACGAAACACCTAATTTGCGTGAATTACCCGCTCCCTTAGCCATAAGACTTGCTTACGAAAAAGCTATAAAAATTGCATCTCAAATAGAGGAATCTGCTATAATTATAGCTGCCGATACCGTAGCGGCAGTAGGTAGAAGAATATTGCCGAAAGCTACTACTTATGAAGAAGTCAAGAATTGTATTAAGATGTTATCCGGACGTCGTCATCGTGTCTATACCGGTTTATGTATTATCAAAAAAGAGAATGATCAGCTTACAGTTAGACAAAAAATAGTTCAGACTATTGTTAAGTTCAAAAAATTAAGTGATGAAGAGATTAATTTTTATTGTTCTTTGGATGAGGGAATAGATAAAGCCGGCGGCTGTAAAATTTCCGGTTATGCAGAAGCTTTTATCTCATTCATTTCCGGCTCATATTCAAAT
Organism: Rickettsia tillamookensis; assembly: GCF_016743795.2. Taxonomy (NCBI): domain Bacteria; kingdom Pseudomonadati; phylum Pseudomonadota; class Alphaproteobacteria; order Rickettsiales; family Rickettsiaceae; genus Rickettsia; species Rickettsia tillamookensis. The sequence continues at coordinate 1,331,160 of NZ_CP060138.2, forward strand.
GTTATGGGATTACCTTTATTTGAAACGGTAAATGCTCTAACTTCTTTAGGTTTTAAGATACATAATCGCTAATAGTCTGGGTCTTGATAGATTTTTCCGTCATTGCGAGGAAATTGCATAGCAATTGACGAAGCAATCTCAGGAGGCTTGACAAGATTGCCACGCCGGCATGAATGTCGGCTCGCAATGACAACTTTCAAACCACGCACATAAATTACCTAGCTACTTAATTCCCAGGCTCATCCAAATGACTCCTCTCATAATTTTCATGACGCTCTTGAGCTTCAATACATAATGCAGCAATAGGTCGTGCTTCTAATCTTTTTATACCTATTGGGTCGCCTGTTTCTTCACAGTAACCGTATTCCCCATTTTTAATACGTGATAATGCTTCTTCTATTTTACTCATTAATTTACAATATCTATTTCTACTACGAAGCTCAAAAGCTCTTTCTGTTTCATGAGTAGCACAATCGTTAAGATCGGATTCTTTTAAATTTTCTTCCTTTAAATGATTTAAAGTCTCTTGAGATTCCTTTAATAAATCCTCTTTCCATCTTAAAAGTTTTTGTCTAAAATATTCTAGGTGATTAGGACACATATATTCTTCATCTTTAGAAGGTTTATATCCCATAGGTAATTTAGGTGTTTCTAGCATATTAATATCTCAATATTAGCTTTAATCTATGTATGTTCATAAGGTTTTTAAAATAATATAATATATAACTTAAAATTAACGCAAGAAGATTATGAATATTAATATATTTTATTTTTTAATCGGATATGCGGTAGTATATACAGCCTCTAAATGCTTTATACTTGTTTTAGTATAGTTTTGTGTAGTAGATAGACTTTTATGACCTAATAGCTCTTGAATAGAGCGTAAATCTGCACCATGTTCAAGCAAATGTGAAGCAAAACTATGTCTAAATGAATGAGCAGTTAAATGCTGTGGTAAACCATAAAAATGCTTTAATTTAATTAATTCACGATTAAATACCGGTGGCTGCAATTTCTTACCCTGCTTTCCTCTAAATATTGGTTCATTATCACTTAGCTTATACGGCAATATTTCTAAATATTGGGTAATTAAATTTCTAGCAATCGGTAACCACGGAATTATTCTTTCTTTACTACCTTTACCTATTATTCTTATAAATTCTAGATTTTGTAGATGAAGTTTCGTAATTGATAATGCCTCCGATATACGTAGACCTGAAGCATATATAAGAACAAGTAGGGCTTTATTTCTAAGTTCTACCCACTTAACATTCCCGTATTCTTCAATATGTTCAAGTGATATTACTACATCATCCTCCGATAAAGCTTTTGGTAATAATTTAGTTTTTTTAGGAGATTTTATAGAAAAAATTATATGACTATTTAATTGTGTGGTTTTCTCTAAAAACCTATAAAAATTTTTTACTGCAGATAAACCACGTGAAATTGAAGAAGTGGTAAAATTATCACAGTTACGTTTTGCAAGCCAACTTCGGATTAATCTTATATCTGCAGTTTTAATATGATTTATCGTTACAAGCTCCGAATTATAATAATTCATAAACTCAAGGAAATGCTTAAGGTCATTATTATAAGAAATTACTGTATGATTAGAGTAATTTCTTTGCAAAACGAGGTATTTTTGCCACTTATTTATTAATTCTTGAATTGATGTATCTAACATTTATAAAAACTTAACTATTTTTAATATTATTCTTAATGCTAACAATTATTGACTCATAATTTTATAAATGTTAGCATGAATTGAGGGTTTATGTTTACATATACGTAACCTATAAAACACAAAAAATTTTTTAAGTAAAAAATTTAATTTATTTTAGGAGAATGAATAATGTTAAATAATACACAATTTTTAGATTTAATGAAATCCTATATGAATCCGGAATTTTATATGAGTTCTATGAAAAATATCCCTAGTGTAGATCTTTCATCTATCACAAATACAATGCAAAGAGCTATGAATATTCTTTTAACAACTAACCAAATTGCTACAGAAAGCATGCAATCTTTGCTTAAAAAAAATTCCGAGATTATACAAAATAATGTTAATACTATTTTGAATACTACCAAAGAAGCAGCAAATTCTAAAGATTTCAAACAAGCTAGTGAATGCCATCAAAAATGTTTAAAATCTATTTATGAAACATCTATGGATAATGCTAAGGAACTCGCTAGTATTGCTTATGAGTCTTCAAACAAAATATTAGAAGCCACAAATAAGCATATTGCCGAGAATGTTCATCATGCTTCTAATAATATGCAAAATATGGCAGAACAAGTACAAAAAAACTTTAATAAGAAATCTGCTTGATTTTTAACGTCATTGCGAGGAACGAAGCGACGTGGCAATCTCATAAAATATCCTGAGATTGCTTCGTCGAATTACTACGTAATTCTTCTCGCAATGACGGAAAACCGATTCACGCAGGTCATGCTTTCAGCCGCTCACAATAACGGCTTTCCTCTCAATTGCTCGCCTTCCTGTTTAACCAATTTTGTAGATAAGACTCTGCTAATTCCTGATCTTCTATAATAATTACATTTTCAGCATTACGTTTATCAGCAGCAGCCGTGAAATTAAACGAGCCGGTTATTACTTTCTTTTTATCGATAATTATAACTTTATTATGAGCAATTCCCGGTACTTTATCTATACCCACGTCAATTTTTGCTCGTTGTAATTCATGCAATTTAGAAAATTTTTGCTTAAGATTACTACGATCAAGCAATATTCTAACTTTTACTCCTCGCATCTGTGCATTAATAAGTGCAGTAGTAATTAACGCATCGCTCATACCGTATGCTTGCATATAAATAGAGTCTTCAGCTCTATCTATCTGATTTGCTATAAACTTAGTACAACCGGCAGGAGGAGTAAAACATGTACTAACTTTACTTCTTGAAAGCTCTGAAATATTGTAATGCTTTATTTTCGGTGCAGATGAAGCTAATGATTTTTGATTTATTAGATTAGTAAAATAATCCGGATTCTGTCCATAAATACCTAAAGCAACTCCTAAGATAAAGGCAATAGATATTTCTATAAATTTATTATTTTTTCTCTTCATGACTTATTTATATTTTAGGCGTTGTTTGTAAATCGTCATTGCGAGGAAATTACAAAGTAATTAACGAAGCAATCTCAGGAGTATTATTTCATGAGATTGCCACGCAGCCTACGGCTGCTCGCAATGACGAAATACGCCATAACACCTATTTTTTAACATAACTGCCCGGTGCTTCTTCAATAGCCTTTAGATTCTGATAATCTAAAGAATCTACTAGCTTATTATCATTATTTTTTATAAGCCAATCAAGCCAATAATTCCACCATGAGCCTTCATATTCCGTAGCTTTCATAAGCCACTCATGACTACTTAAACTTAAGTCGTCATTAAGCCGATAATTATATTTAGCAATCGCAGGAGGATTAACTACACCTGCTACATGCCCTGAATCCGTGAGACAAAAAATCTTATGTCCGTTTAATAATTTTACTCCATCATATATTGAACGCCATGGAGCTATATGATCTTCTTTTGCGGCTACGAAAAAAGTGTTGCAATCAACTTTTCCAAGATCTATTTTTGTTCCGAGTAGCTCTAAATTATTAGACTCTTTTAGCAAGTTATTACAATATGTATTTTGTAAATATTCCTCATACATTTTTGCCGGCAAGTTAGTAGAATCCGCATTCCAATATAGCAAATCAAAAGGCATAGGTTTTTTACCAAGCAAATAATTATTGACAAAAAACGTCCAAATTAGATCATTCGCCCTTAGCAAACTAAAACTATTTGATAAATATTGTCCGTCAAAATAGCCCTTTAGCTTTATATCTTCTTTAATGTAATTAATCGTAGCTTCATTAAAAAATATTCCAAGCTCGCCTGGGTGAGTATAATCAAGCAAAGTAGTAAAGAAAGTGCTACTGTGAACAAAATCTATTTTTTTTGCTTTAAAGTAGGCGATAATTATAGCAAGGAACGTACCACCCATGCAATAGCCGACAAAATCAATTTTTTTAAAACCAAGGTTTCTCACATACTCAAAAGGTGCTAAAATACCGTCTTTTAAGTAATCCTCGAAGCCTTTTTCCGATAGAGAAATATCAGGGTTAACCCATGAAATAAGAAAAACTTGAAAATTATTTTCTACTAAGAAAGATATTAAAGAATTATGCGGAGATAAATCGAGTATATAATATTTATTTATACATGGCGGAATAATAAATATCGGAATCTTATGGACTTTCTCTTTCGGTTCATAGCATATTAATTGCATTAAATCATTTTGGAATATAACTTTTCCTTTTGTTGCCGCAATATTTTGACCGAGTTTAAAGGCGGATTTATCGGTAGTTTTAATATTTAATATATCACCAGAGCTTTTTATATCTCTTAAGAAATTTTCTAATCCCTGTACTAGATTTTGACCGCCGCTTTCTAACGTCTCACGTAAAACCTTAGGATTACAAAAAGCAAAATTTGAAGGTGAAAAAGCATCAATAAAATGTTTAGTTACAAACTCTAAATGTTGCTTGAGATCATTTGATAGCTCATACTGTTCTATATTCTTCTTAAGCCACTCACTAGATAGTAAATAATATTGTTTAACAAAGTCAAAATAAGCATTATCCTCCCATGAAGAATCTTTAAATCTTTTATCTCGATTATCCGGAGAAAATACAGCTTTTGCCGGACTACCGACAAATTTTGCAAAGCTATTCGTTGTAAGCTCTCTTAACTTATCAATATATTCAATATTAAGCTGACAAAATTTTTCAGGATTTGCCCAAAATTGTTCTACCATTAAAGAAGCTATAATCCTGTTTTTATCACTATCAATTAGACTCCTAGGTATCATACTCCCCCTACCTTGCATGAAATGCAAAATAAGCTCTTGATATTTATCGGCTATTTCTTTGAAATTATTAATTATCGTCTCGTGCTGGATGTTATACATGTTTAGTTCCAAGGTATTTCTAAAAAATTAACAATTAATATAAATAGTAAACGAAGTTTAATTTGGAAAAGAGCAAGGCGTTTCACATTTTTTGACCGCAGCGTACATATTAGTACGTGAGGATCAAGAAATATGAAACAACGACGCCAATTTTTCAAATTAAACGAGTATACTCCTGGTAAATGAAGAGTTGGTATACGAAGCTCAATTTGGAAAAGAGCAAGGAGTCTGTAAGCCGAGGAGCGGAGCGTATAATAATACGTGAGCATCCGAGGTCTTACAAAGACGACGTAGCCAATTTTTCAAATTCAGCGAGTATATACCTTATATCTTTAAACCATCCCACATACTATCAACCTTGTCGATAACTTCCTGACTCATTTCTATTTTTTTACCCCATTTTCTATTTGTCTCAGGGTATATTTTATCGGTTGCATCTATTCCCATTTTACTACCAAGCCCTGAATCAGGTGATGCAAAATCTAAATAATCTATAGGAGAATTATCTATAAAGCTCGTATCACGCCTTGGATCGCTTCTTGTTGCTATTGCCCAAATTACTTCTTGCCAATTACGAACATCAATATCATCATCTACAACTATAATAAACTTACTATACATAAATTGCCGTAAGTACGACCAAATCCCAAGCATTATTCTTTTAGCATGACCGGGATAAGATTTTTTAATCGATACTACCGCAACCCTATATGAACAACCTTCAGGCGGAAGCCAAAAATCTACTATTTCCGGAAATTGCTGCTGCAAGATAGGAATAAAGATTTCATTTAATGCTTCACCTAAGATTGACGGCTCATCAGGCGGTTTTCCCGTATAGGTACTTAAATATACTGGATTTTTCTTCATCGTTATTGCAGTTACGGTAAAGACCGGAAACTCCTCAACATCATTATAATATCCGGTATGATCCCCAAAAGGGCCTTCAGGTAAATATTCCTCTAAACTTACATAACCTTCTAGCACTATTTCACTATGTGCAGGTACTTTAAGGTCAATAGTTTTGCATTGCACTAGCTCTACTTTTTCGTTACCGAGTAAACCTGCAAAATTATATTCTGAGATATTCTCAGGTATCGGTGTAACCGCTGCCAAAGTTACCGCTGGATTTGCCCCAATAACAATAGCAGCAGGAAACGGCTCTTTTTTTACTTCTTTCCAACGTTTATGATGCTCTGCTCCGCCCCGTAACTTTAACCAACGCATCAATAGCTTATTAGGAGCTATTGTTTGCATCCTATATATACCAAGGTTGTAATTATCTATTTTATTATTACTAGGTCCTTTAGTAACTACTATCCCCCAAGTAATTAAAGGCGAAATATCATCAGGCCAACATCTTTGGATCGGCAATATATTAATATTCGGTTTGTCAATGACGATTTCATGACAGGCTGCTTTTGATATTGTTTTAGGAGACATAGCAAAGATACGCTTAGCAAGAGGTAACATTGATAATGTTTCTTTAAAAGATGCGGGAGGTTGCGGCTGTTTAAGGAATGCTAGTAAAACACCAAGCTCTCTTAATTCTTTGGGTGACTTAAGTTTAAGCCCCATACAAATACGATTTATACTAGCATAAAGATTAGTTAGAACAGGGATGTCAGATTTAATGCCGTCGGCTTTTATAACATTTTCAAAAAGTAATGCAGGTCCGCCTTGTGCTAATACTCTTCTACTAATTTCAGTAATTTCTAGGTCAGTTTTAACTGGGGTAGAAATACGCTTTAACTCACCGTTTTTTTCTAAAAATTTTAAAAATTCCGGTAAGTCTTTAAAGCTCATAGTTCTATTTTTTTATTTATAATGCGTGGCTTATTTTATCGTCATTGCGAGCGACTGCAAGGAGCGTGGCAATCTCAGGATGCTTGACAAGATTGCCACGTCGCTTCGCTCCGGTCTTGTTGCATGGCTCGAAAAACCCGCTCGGTGTCATACCGTGGCTTGTCCACGGTATCCAGTAAAACAACTAAAAATACTAATAATATTAGTATTTTTAACTGGATCCCGTGAATAAATCACGGGATGACAAAGGTGAAGCTGAGCCATGCAACAACGCCCTTCGCTCCTCGCAATGACGGTGCGGGGTGACAGCTCCCTATTTACTAAAATTAGCTTTTACCTGCATATCGTTCTGAATAATTGCATAGTTAATTAGCTCGTCAATTACAGAATTTTTAATATTATATATTATATTTTTTTCTGAATTGATATGAATATTTTTAGCCGTTAATTCATCGATAGTTCTAGATTTAATATATGCAAAATATACTTCATCACCTACTTGGAATATAGGTGTATTACTTCCTATTTTAGTATTAAAAATTGATAATAATATTTCAGGAGTTAGAGTTAGATCATTTTCCATTTCGGATCTAATATAGCTTTTTTTGCTTATTTTTATTCCGGTAGCTTTAAGCTCTTTTATGTTCTCTTGATCTGAATTATACTCCTTTGCTAAATCCTTGATAATTTTTAAGTTTACATCTGCAATATTCCGCTTTATCCAAGCTTTATTTACCTGCTCTTTAATAGCACCAAATTCAGGTATTTTTGCCGGCTGAATCGATTTTAATTCTACCAATATAAGATAGCTTTTATCTTCTGCTTCTATAGGATAAGATAATTCTCCTTCCGAAAGCTCAAAAATACTATCAGCATTTTCGGCAATTATTTTATCTTCAATAAGCTCTGCATAACTGATATAGTTAACGTTTTGTATCGGTAGCTTATATTTTTCAGCAATTTCAACTAAGCTAGAACCGGCTGCCGTCTCATCTTCCAGCTTTTTAGCAAACTCCATATTAAGTATGTCGATTTTTTGAGCCTTTAATAAATCATGTAATTGTTTCTGTACTGCTTCAAAACTTTGATCACCGAATTCATCTTTATTTTCATTATAAAACTCTAACAACTCATCTTGAGTAACTGAGACTTTTAAATCCTTAATATTAGCTTTAATATAAGAAAAGCTGCGTTTCTCAGGTATTTCAAACGAGGTTTTATTATCTTGGTAAAAATCCTTTAATTGCTGATCGGTAGGGGTAGAGATTTGTAAATCTTTCGGTTTATTTTGTAAATCTATTTGTACTAATTCTACTTCTCTTTTTTCAGCCATATAATCTACTATATTGTCAATCATAGCTTTAGGGACATAGAAACTTTCTACAAAAGTACCGACAAAAATATTTTTTAGAGCTTTTTCTTTGAAGTTTAATAAATATTTTTCTTCATCCATATAAGAATTTCTAAAATAAGTTTTAAAAATTTTTATATCGAAAACACCTTGCTCATTTTTAAAAACCGGTGATTCTTTAACTAAAATTTTAACTGTATCATCACTTAGATCTAAGTCATAATAACTAACTAAATAATCTAAGACATTATCGTAAACAAGCCTTTTTAGGATTCGGTTATCAATATTTAACTGTGCGATTTCTTCATCCGTTAAACTTGTTCCTGTTTGCTTACTTATAGCATTAATTTCTAAAGATTTTGCCCGCAAAAAATCTTCTTGGGATATATTTTTCACATGAGAAAAAGTAACAATATCGCCGCTTCTTCTTCCGTTTAATACATCTTTAATACCAAAGCCGACAAAAGCAAAAGCTATCATTGCGAATAAAACTCGCATTATAAAACTATCGGCAGTTTTTCTAATATTATCTAACATAATTTTCCTCAGTGTCATCCCGTGGCCTGTCCACGGGATCCATAAAAAAACAAAGACTGGATACCGTGGACAAGCCACGGTATGACACAGTACAAATATACACAATAGTACATTATAAAGCAAAAAAGCCTATATAGTCAAACTATATAGGCTTTTTTTATGATTATAGAACGGTTAATTAAAAATTAACACGAACTTTTACACTACCTTGCTGAGCGAAATACTTACTTCCGATATTTGTATCGTAGTTAATACCATATTCCATCATTTTGTGCTTAACAGTAACACCAACACCGACATCAAAGCTTGTTTTGCTTTGCTTAAAGCTGTTGGTTGGGAAAGGAGCAGTCATACCTTGTAATCTTGCATCAATCGCCGGAACTTTATTCTTGAATGCATAATCAACCATTGCGTAAAGCTCAGGTGTTAGCACTACTTCTTCATTGACATTGATATTACTTGATACTTTAGCACCGAGTAAACCATCGAAGCTATTATAGTTCTTGCCTTTAACTGTAAGGTTTTGGTTAGTAGTACCGGTTTCTTTATAACCCTTATCTTTGATAGCCGAATATCTAAGTCCCGCAAGCGGTGTTAGGTTAATGTTCTCAGGCATCATATAGGTATAACCTGCCATTAACTGACCTGTATAGCTTTCGGATTTATACTTACCGTTTGCAGTTTGATAACCGATAGTATTTTGTGCTACCGCAACAACACGTCTTGATTTGCTTTTTATCCTATTATCCGAGTAAGATGCTATAGCTTCAACGAAGAGATTTTCATAAGGTACATTATATAAACCGTATACGGAATAGATGTTACTCTCTACCTTATTCTTATCGCCCGTCTTATTATTTTTCAGCTTAATATCGGTATCGGCTCTTGTATATGCAAGCCCGAGTGCTAAATCATCGTTAACTAAGCCGTCAAAACCTATAGTGCCACCGGTTGTATCGGACTTATAACCGCTTATATTGTTACGCATCTTCTGCGTTGCATTACCGACAAACGGACTTATCCATGCACCAAACTTAGCATCTCTGTCCTCATCACCGGCAGCTACGGCAGCCGGCTGTATTGCATCCATTCTAGCATTTAGATTAATTAAGCTACTTGAGATATTACTTAGTATAACTTGATTATTAATAGCAGCTATAGTATCGCTAGGTTTTACAACATCTTGTATAAGGTGAGTTGTAGCATCTGCTTCTTGTTGCGGCGTCATAAAGCCGAAATTATTGAAAGCTTGACGTGCATCCGAACCGTTTGGAGCATCTTCCATTAACTCAAGCGATTTCTTTATATTTGCAGCATTTGGGATATTTGCAAGCGGTCCACCCGGTTCAAAATATTCGTCGATAACATCTTCAGCTATATCTTCAGCAAATAATGTTAAAGTTGATGCATCAAAAGTAAAGTCAACAAAACGGTTGTCATTATTAATAGTTATTTTAACATTCCCTTCGGGAGTAGGCTTTAATCCGCCTGCTGTTTCTGCAGATATTACCGTATATTTTGTATCTGGACTTATATTATTAATGTCGAAATTAGTAGCAGTAACAACAAGTGCTAAAGTTGAAACCCCTGATAAATCAAGAGTACTACCTGATTTAATTAAGATATTACCGCCTGACTTAGCTGCTCCGTCAAAAGTAGTATTTAAGGTTAGCGTATCGGTAAAGCTACCGGTGCCGGTATATGTTACTTGGCTTGCACCTAAAGTAAGTGTAGTACCGCTACCTGTTATATTACTATTAAAGGCTAGGCTATTACCGAAATTAATAGTAGCATTGTTAGCTGCAAAGCTGGTAGCTGTTACATTTTTAGCAAAATTAGTGATAGAAGCTTTAGCTAAAGTAACTGCACCGGTGTTAGTAAATGTATCGGCAAAACTTGTAGTACCACCGAGTGTCGCTGCACCTTTTGCGTTAACACTGCTTGCAAAGTTTGTAGTACCTGCCGTGGTGATATCACCGACCTCATTACCGACTTTACCTACAGCACCGCTAACACTACCGCCATTCGTGAATTTTAGCTTCAGAGCCTGACCGCCGGTTTTATTTATGCTGCCTGTTAAGTTAAAGTTTGCAGGTAATGTTAAGAGTGCAGTACCGTTACCTTGGATTTCAGTGATGCTAGTATTACCGCCTGTAGTTATACTTACAGCCCCAGCACCAACTTTTAACATAGCAAGGTTTGTAATAGGTCCATTAATAGTACTTGCACCGGTTGCTATGATTGTACCGTTAACTCCACCAGTACTTGTAACACTACCAGTAATATTTTTATTTGCACCAAGCGTTATAACTGCTGCTTGATTATTGAAATCTACATTACCGTTAATATTACCGTTTTGAGTTAAAGCAGTAGCAGCACCGAATGATAAATTAGAATTAATATCATTATTATAGGTAATTGCCGGCAATGATAATTCTAAATCGTTAGCAAATATACCGCTATCTATTTGGAATGTTCCGTTTCCTCTAAATTCTAATTGTTTTAACCTATTTACTGCAGTACCGTAAGTAGCATTCCCGGCACTTGCAAGAATTACTTTCCCGGCATTAGCTCCTGAATCTACAGCAAGCTTACCTTTATTTGGAGCTCCAGGATCAAGCACGGCATTTAATGTTATCGTACCGTTTCCTGCTGCACTATTTTGTAATACTAAAGTTGCATCTTCATGGGCAAAATTAATAGTCTGACCGTTTGCTAAAATTCCTACATTACCGTCATTCGCATCAATCGTATAAGAACCGGCAGCAGCAGCAACCGCTGCACCTGTATGTCCTACGCCTGCAGCACCGATATTTATTACATTAATTTGGTTAGTAATACCACCCACATCAACAAAATTTGTAGTACCTAAGATATTAAATGCAAGAACATTTGTAGTATCTATATTATTCAATGCTACACTACCTAAAACATTTAATGATGCTAATTCATTTCCTGCTGTACCTATTGCTTTAGCTCCGCCATCACCTTGTAAGGTTACAAGTTTTGTTGTACCAATAAGAGTCAACCCACCGCCACCGGTTGCAAACGCCGGTAAATCATTTTTAAGAGTTATAACTCTATTATCTGTAGTACTATCGTTAAGTAAGAAAAGATTTGAGTTTGCTCCTTTAAAATTAATCGCTTGAGCGTTTAATATATCAACATCAGCGTTCTTAGCATTTATTGCAAAAGACTTATTATTTTGAATGTTAATTTGTGCAACTGTGCCTATACTAGCATCGTTTGCAATCACTGTACCACCAGCATTAATATTAAGTATACCGGTAGCACCGTTTGTTATAGCTCCGCTTAAGTTATAAGTGTTACCGCCAGGACCGTTAAACTCTAACGTACCACCATCTACATCAGCACTGAAGTTCACAGTTGTAGCCACTAAATTACCGCCGACTTTTATCGTACCGACTGCTCCACCACCGACAATATCATCAAAATTTACGGTTTGTGCATAAATATCACTACCAAACACCAGGTCTGCAGCCCCATTATTAACTTTAGCATTCAGAACTTTTAGAGATGCTGCATTTGTACCTACCGCTCCGGTAACCCCTACTCCGGCTGTTGTTAATGTACCGTTACCTCCTGCTGCAGTTACTGCTCCGGTAATTCCGTTATTCGCCGTTAACGCACCGTCTGCTGCAAAATTTACTGCTGCCGTTATTGCTTGTGCTGCCTTCACATTTGTTGCTGCATTATTAACCGTCACTGTTGTTGCATCAATGCTTGTTACGTTACTTGCACCATTAAACAATACTTGTTTTAATATATTACCGCCATTTGTTCCTATCGCTCCGGTTACATCTCCTACTCCAACTGTAAGTGTACCGGTATTATTGGCCTTTGTTGTCACCGCTCCGGTAATTCCGTTATTTGCCGTTAATGCACCGTCCGCTCCAAAACTTACTGCTGACGTGATTGCTCCTGCTGCTGTTACATTTGCTGCTACATTACCAATGCTCACTGTTGTGGCATCAATTGTTGTTACGTTACTTACACCGTTAAATAGTACTTGCTTTAATATATTACCGCCATTTGTACCTATAGCTCCGGTTACATTCCCTGCTCCAACTGTAAGTGTACCGGTATTATTATTAGCCGTAGTTACTGCTCCAGTAATTCCGTTATCAGCTATTAACTGACCGTCCGCTGCAAAATTTACTGCTGCCGTGATCACTCCTGTTGCCAGTACGTCTGCTGCTGCATTATTAATGGTTACTGTTGTTGCATCAATGCTTGTTACATCATTCATACCATTAAATAGCACTTGCTTTAATATGTTACCGCCATTTGTACCTATAGCTCCGGTTACATTCCCTGCTCCAACTGTAAGTGTACCGGTATTATTATTAGCCGTAGTTACTGCTCCAGTAATTCCGTTATCAGCTATTAACTGACCGTCCGCTGCAAAATTTACTGCTGCCGTGATCACTCCTGCTGCCCGTACGTCTGCTGCTCCATTATTAATGGTTACTGTTGTTGCATCAATGCTTGTTACATCACTTGCACCATTAAACAATACTTGTTTTAATATATTACCGCCATTTGTTCCTATCGCTCCGGTTACATCTCCTACTCCAACTGTAAGTGTACCGGTATTATTGGCCTTTGTTGTCACCGCTCCGGTAATTCCGTTATTTGCCGTTAATGCACCGTCCGCTGCAAAATTTACTGCTGCCGTGATCACTCCTGCTGCCCGTACGTCTGCTGCTCCATTATTAATGGTTACTGTTGTTGCATCAATGCTTGTTACATCACTTGCACCATTAAACAATACTTGTTTTAATATATTACCGCCATTTGTTCCTATCGCTCCGGTTACATCTCCTACTCCAACTGTAAGTGTACCGGTATTATTGGCCTTTGTTGTCACCGCTCCGGTAATTCCGTTATTTGCCGTTAATGCACCGTCCGCTGCAAAATTTACTGCTGCCGTGATCACTCCTGCTGCCCGTACGTCTGCTGCTCCATTATTAATGGTTACTGTTGTTGCATCAATGCTTGTTACATCACTTGCACCATTAAACAATACTTGTTTTAATATATTACCGCCATTTGTTCCTATCGCTCCGGTTACATCTCCTACTCCAACTGTAAGTGTACCGGTATTATTGGCCTTTGTTGTCACCGCTCCGGTAATTCCGTTATTTGCCGTTAATGCACCGTCCGCTGCAAAATTTACTGCTGCCGTGATCACTCCTGCTGCCCGTACGTCTGCTGCTCCATTATTAATGGTTACTGTTGTTGCATCAATGCTTGTTACATCACTTGCACCATTAAACAATACTTGTTTTAATATATTACCGCCATTTGTTCCTATCGCTCCGGTTACATCTCCTACTCCAACTGTAAGTGTACCGGTATTATTGGCCTTTGTTGTCACCGCTCCGGTAATTCCGTTATTTGCCGTTAATGCACCGTCCGCTGCAAAATTTACTGCTGCCGTGATCACTCCTGCTGCCCGTACGTCTGCTGCTCCATTATTAATGGTTACTGTTGTTGCATCAATGCTTGTTACATCACTTGCACCATTAAACAATACTTGTTTTAATATATTACCGCCATTTGTTCCTATCGCTCCGGTTACATCTCCTACTCCAACTGTAAGTGTACCGGTATTATTGGCCTTTGTTGTCACCGCTCCGGTAATTCCGTTATTTGCCGTTAATGCACCGTCCGCTGCAAAATTTACTGCTGCCGTGATCACTCCTGCTGCCCGTACGTCTGCTGCTCCATTATTAATGGTTACTGTTGTTGCATCAATGCTTGTTACATCACTTGCACCATTAAACAATACTTGTTTTAATATATTACCGCCATTTGTTCCTATCGCTCCGGTTACATCTCCTACTCCAACTGTAAGTGTACCGGTATTATTGGCCTTTGTTGTCACCGCTCCGGTAATTCCGTTATTTGCCGTTAATGCACCGTCCGCTGCAAAATTTACTGCTGCCGTGATCACTCCTGCTGCCCGTACGTCTGCTGCTCCATTATTAATGGTTACTGTTGTTGCATCAATGCTTGTTACATCATTCACACCATTAAATAGCACTTGCTTTAATATGTTACCGCCATTTGTACCTATAGCTCCGGTTACATTCCCTGCTCCAACTGTAAGTGTACCGGTATTATTATTAGCCGTAGTTACTGCTCCAGTAATTCCGTTATCAGCTATTAACTGACCGTCCGCTGCAAAATTTACTGCTGCCGTGATCACTCCTGCTGCCCGTACGTCTGCTGCTCCATTATTAATGGTTACTGTTGTTGCATCAATGCTTGTTACATCATTCACACCATTAAATAGCACTTGCTTTAATATGTTACCGCCATTTGTACCTATAGCTCCGGTTACATTCCCTGCTCCAACTGTAAGTGTACCGGTATTATTATTAGCCGTAGTTACTGCTCCAGTAATTCCGTTATCAGCTATTAACTGACCGTCCGCTGCAAAATTTACTGCTGCCGTGATCACTCCTGTTGCCAGTACGTCTGCTGCTGCATTATTAATGGTTACTGTTGTTGCATCAATGCTTGTTACATCACTCACACCATTAAATAGCACTTGCTTTAATATGTTACCGCCATTTGTACCTATAGCTCCGGTTACATTCCCTGCTCCAACTGTAAGTGTACCGGTATTATTACCGGCGGTTGTCACTGCTCCGGTTATACCGTTACTTAAAGTTAATCTACCATCACCATTAAATATTGTATCACCCGTGACTAAACCACCTGCTTTAAGTTCTGCTGCAGCTCCAGTTAAATTTATAGCTCCATTTACTGCACCTGTTGTCTCAATTGTAATATTATTCAAAATAATACTTGTTGCTGCAAGCGTAGTAGCATCTAAGTTTGCACTAGCAGTTATTGAAGCTAAGCTCTTAGTTGCACCTATCGCAGCAGTAAAAGTGGAATCCGTGGTAATTATTAATATACCCTGACCAGCAGCTCCACTGTCTATCGTCCCGTCAAGCGTTATTAAGCCTGGGTTTCCGGAATTTATAGTTAAACCTGCGGTGGCACCGTTTAAGGTAATAGCTCCTAAACCGGTATAAGTATCAGGACCATTTCCTAACCCATCTGCACCGGTTAAAGTTAACGTAAAGGTATCGCTAATACTAACAGGAAATGCCGCACCGCCATTGATATCAACAGAACCTAAAGAAATATTTTTATTTACCGTAAATAAAGCAGGTGCTTTACCGTTTACATCTATTGCCGTAATGTTTACTGCTTCATCTGCATCAACCGTAAAACCGTCATTTGTATACTGTAGAGTACCGCCTGCAAATTGCACTGCCGGTGTCATCCCTACACCTGTACTAAATGTTGCATTTGCATCTATCGTTGCAGCACCGAGTGCCCCGCTACCGGTTAGCATTATCGCTGTGGTTGAGGTAGTGAATAAAGCAGTTTTAAGACCTTTTTGAATTGCTTTTTGAAATAATTTTGGAGAAATATTCGCCATATGTAAACCTTAATAAAAATTAAATAACTTGGGAATTGTTACAATTTTAATACAATTTTTTTAATATGTCTATTATAATTAATAATTATATACAATATTTTACAAATTTAGTATGAATATGTGGCATTTGCATTCTGCAATGGTGGTAGCTTTGTTGTATGGCTCGTTTTTTCGTCATTGCGAGAAGAATTACATAGTAATCAGGGCGAAGCAATCCAGTTAAAAATTCTGATTTACAGAATTTTTTTAATTATTTTCTGGATTGCCGCGTCGCTTCGCTCCTCGCAATGACGAGTTGGTAACTATGCAATAACGCCGCTAAAAGCGAAAATCGACTTTATCATCCTGTGGCATTTTAGTATCCGTACTCTCCTAACACTTTAATAACATCATCATACATATAATATTCAGAAGCATTAGCTTTGAGCAATAATTCTGTAGCCGGGATACAATGATTACTTTTTGCCATGGCTAACGGCGTTAGACCTGATTTATCACGATAATTAATATCCGTACTGTGTTCAATCAAAAACTGGATTAATTCTTCACCGCAATTAGCTTTTATAGCGTGATGCAGAGCGGTGCGTCCTAATTGGTCTTTATACTGGGCATCAGCACCTTTACTATACAAAGTTTCTACTAACTCTAAATCACCGGCATAAATTGCTTTTTGTAAAAGCTTTTGTCCTAAAGCTTTATCAAAGCCTGCATAATCTTTAATCAAAATTTTCACTAGTTTTGATGTGTTTATGTCATTATTGCGTGGATACTAAATCGCCATTGCGAGCAGCGGAAGGCGTCGTTGCATGGCTCAAAAAACCTACTCGATGTCATTCCCGCGGAGGCGGGAATCTACCTTGTCACCCCGTGGCTTGACCACGGGGTCCAGTTAAAAAATACTAGTATTTTTTATTGTTTTTATGGATACCGTGGAGGGGCCGGCTTTGTTGCATGGCTCGGTTTTTTTGTTGTCATCCCGTGATTTATTCACGGGATCCATTTAAAAATACTAATAATATTAGTATTTTTAGTTGTTTTACTGGATACCGTGGACAAGCCACGGTATGACATCTTCGCTTTTTCTAGATTCCTGCTTTCGCAGGAATGACATAGGTAGGCGGGAATGACATTTACCTCTCAGGCAGTAATATCTCTCTTTTACCTGTATGATTCGGTGGTGAGACTATTCCGTCTTTCTCCATCTTCTCGACTAAATTAGCAGCTTTGTTATAACCGATTCTAAGCGACCTTTGGATATAACTAATAGAGGATTTACGCTCATCACGTACTATCTGCACGGCTTTTTTGTAAAGCACTTCATCAGATGTGCCATCACCAATATCAATGCTACTATCGTCTTCTTCAGGTTGCTCAGTAACGGCAGAGATATATTCGGGTGTACCAGTTTCTTTTAAATACTCCGTAATTTTCTCAATTTCGGATTCGTTAACAAACGGTCCGTGTACCCTACTTATCTTTGAAGTATTCCCCATAAATAGCATATCACCCATACCGAGTAACTGCTCGGAGCCTTGTTCGCCTAAAATCGTTCGACTATCGATTTTAGAGGTAACTTTAAAGCTAATACGACTTGGGAAATTAGCTTTAATTACGCCGGTGATAACGTCTACCGACGGTCTTTGCGTTGCCATAATAATATGGATGCCTGCCGCCCTTGCCATCTGAGCAAGCCTTTGAATCAGCATTTCGATATCCTTACCGGCAACTAGCATTAAATCAGCCATCTCATCCACAATGACCACTATATAAGGTAGCTTTTCCATATTCATCGTAACGGTTTCGTAAATAGGTTTACCGGTTTCAGGGTCAAAACCAGTTTGAATCGAACGCTCAATTACTCTATTTTCTTTAACCGCTTCTAAGATTTTTGCATTGTAACCCGCAATATTCTTAACACCGATATTGCTCATCATTCTATAGCGATTTTCCATTTCCTTAACTGCCCATTTAAGAGCAACTACTGCCTTAGAAGGCTCGGTTACAACGGGAGTTAACAAATGCGGTATTCCGTCATAAGCCGATAATTCAAGCATTTTCGGGTCAATCATGATAAAGCGGCATTCTTCGGGAGTATAGCGGTATAAGAGCGACACAATCATCGCATTAATACCGACAGATTTACCTGAACCTGTGGTTCCTGCTACAAGCAAGTGAGGCATCTTAGCAAGGTCAGCAATCAGCGGCTTACCTGCTAAATCTTTACCCAAAACTAACGGCAATAAGGTTGATTTGTCTTGGTATTCGGGAGTTTCTATCAGCTCTTTTAAGCAGAAGAATTCACGCTGCTTATTAGGAAGCTCAATGCCAAGCACATTTTTACCAGGTATGACTGCTATCCTTGTCGATAGAGCCGAAAGCGAACGTGCTATATCGTCGGATAATCCTACTACCCTTGATGTTTTCGTGCCTGCTGCCGGTTCAAACTCATATTGAGTTACCACCGGTCCTTGATTGATATTAATTATCTGCCCCTTAACTCCAAAATCATTCAGTACTGTTAATAACTCCTCAGCCTTTTGTTTAAGCTCTGAAGAAGAAGCTCCTTTTATATGATGGTTTTCAGGATCGCGTAATAACGAAATAGGCGGCAATTCTGCTATTTCACTTTGAGATATTTTAGGAACTGCTGGGGGTTTGCTAAAGAATTTTATAGGATTTGCAGGTACGGGTTTTACTTCTTCAGTGAATTTTACTTTTTCACTTACAGACTTTTGGTAAGAAGAAGTTATATTTATCTTATCATTATTTTTAGTAGGGAATAATCTTATCGACGATAATCGTGAAAATACATTATGTAAAAAATATTGTACCCGATAGATTAAAAATTTACCTAGCTTAATAATAAAATTACTTAAAGAAGTAAATTTAATTTCAAGTAAAACAACTAATATAATAAAGGTAAAAAATATTAATAATAAATATAGTTGATTTGTAAATCGTTCAAAAAAATTAGAAGCTATTATTCCAACAGCTCCGCCTGCATTTGCAGGTATGAATTCTAGCTTAATCTTAGATAATAATGTGCTACTGCTAATGAGAGCAAGCAACATTACAAATATACGGATAAATAAGCCGCGATATCTTCCATACCAACAATTTCTCCCCCAAACAAAGCAAGCAAGAGGTATAATAAAAGCAGCCAACCCCCAAAATTGATATAAACAATCCGATAAATAAGAGCCAAAAATTCCGACTAAATTACTAGGATACTCTGTTGTAACCGAGTTAAAAGACGGATCGTCTATATTATATGATGTGAGAACAGTAACAATAGCAAACCCGCTTATCCCTAAGATAACAGCTTGTACTTTATTGTTTGAAAGAATTTTGTTTATGTAATATAGCATTAGGTAATTTTTAGAAAATTTTAATATAAAATACATTTTTAAAGTAAATTAGACAAGCTAATTTAATATGATCTATAGGCTCTGTGAACATTTCTAAAAAGATTCAATTTTGGTTATTTTTTGCTGCAAATTATAAGATTTTTTTGAAATATGAATAACTATTCCGGCAAAAATCTTATTAATTTTCGCTAAAAAATACCTCAAAATAGCAAATCAATTAGAAATGTTCACAGAGCCTAGTGTCAATTTTTGAAATTTACACCTTAGAAAAAAATGTTATACTATAAACGATTTTAAAAAACTTATAATATAACATGACCATAAAAATCCACACGGAAAAAGATTTCATAAAGATGCGGCTAGCTGGAAAATTAGCTGCAGAGACGCTCGATTTTATTACTGATTACGTAAAACCGAACGTCACTACTAATAGTTTAAATGACCTTTGTCATAATTTTATTACTTCTCATAATGCCATTCCTGCACCATTAAATTATAAAGGCTTTCCGAAATCGATTTGTACTTCTATAAATCATGTGGTTTGTCACGGCATTCCAAACGATAAACCATTAAAAAACGGTGATATAGTAAATATTGATGTTACGGTAATTTTAGACGGTTGGTACGGCGATACTAGCCGTATGTATTATGTCGGTGACGTAGCAATTAAGCCAAAGCGTCTTATTCAAGTAACTTATGATGCAATGATGAAAGGGATTGAAGTAGTTAGACCAGGTGCTAAACTCGGTGATATTGGACATGCTATTCAAAGCTATGCTGAGAAACATAATTATTCTGTAGTTAGAGATTATACGGGTCACGGTATCGGAAGAGTTTTTCATGACGAACCGTCAATATTAAATTACGGTCGCAGCGGCACGGGTTTAACGTTAGAAGAAGGGATGTTTTTCACCGTTGAACCTATGATAAATGCCGGTAATTATGACACTATATTAAGTAAACTAGATGGATGGACGGTTACTACACGTGATAAATCATTATCAGCCCAATTTGAGCATACTATAGGCGTAACTAAAGACGGCTTTGAAATATTTACGTTATCACCTAAAAAACTTGATTATCCTCCATATTAGGTTATGTGAAAGCTTCTAACCGTCATTGCGAGGAGCGAAGCGACGTGGCAATCCAGAAAAAGAATAAAAATGCTACGCATTTTACTGGATTGCTTCGTCGAATTACTATGTAATTCTTCTCGCAATGACGGTTCGGGTATTCACGCAAAATGTCATACGAGAATGACATCAGCAACATTTCACTAATTTATAATTTGAATAAACATAAAGAATGTTAGAAAATAATTTCGGTAATGATGAAATAGATACGCCTCATTATATAGGTCACCGTAAAAGAGTAAAAGAACGCTTCGTCGCTGCTGGAGCAGAACATTTTTCCGATTACGAATTACTTGAAGTAATGTTATTTTCGGCTATCCCTCGTAAAGACGTAAAACCTCTTGCTAAAAAATTACTTGATCATTTTGATATTACGGATTTAATTAACCTTGATAAGGAAAGGCTACTTAGTATTAAAGGCACCAATGAAAATTTATATATCAATTTTGCTTTAATACGTGAGTTAATAAATAGAGTATTGAAACAAAAAATAATAAATAAAAATATTATTGCTTCTTGGAGTTCTTTGATTGATTATTTAAAAGTTAATATGGGTAATATGCGACTAGAACAATTTCGTATATTATTTTTGAATAAGAAAAATATTTTAATTGCCGATGAGGTTTTAAGTCAAGGAACTATAGACCAAGCTGCAGTATATCCACGTGAGATAATTAAACGAGCTTTATTTAATGAAGCAAGCAGCCTTATACTTGTGCATAATCATCCAAGCGGCAGCCCTGAACCTTCAAAAGCCGACATTCATATGACAAATAAGATAGTAGAGACATGCCAAACCGTAAATATTATGGTACATGATCACGTCATTATAAGTAATAACAAATATTATAGTTTTAAATCTAATATGTTACTATGAATATAAATAGCTATAGCACATTATTTATTTTTTCTTTTATAGCGACCGCTATATTAACATATATATTAACTAAATATCTTCCTGCAATCGGTTTAGTTGATGTACCTAGTAGTCGTCGCTCTCATGATAAGATAACACCACGCGGCGGCGGTCTTGCTATTGTAATTGTCGTAATGATTGCTTTGAGCGGGTTTGAATATATAACGAGCAATAACCTTGCTAATTCAATAAAAATATTACCGTTATTATTGGTAATTGCTTCGATTTCCTTTTTAGATGACTTAAAAGCCGTACCTATTCTAATTCGTTTAATATTCCACTTAATTTGTGCAGCTTTTGCTATTTTTCTTTTTTCGCAGGTAAATTCCATCCATATACTAATATATTCTATTTTAGTTATAGCTTTAAGCGGTTTTATTAATATATATAATTTTATGGATGGTATAGACGGTATGAGTTGTGTGGAATCTATTCATCTATCTAGCACCATGCTTATATTATGTTTCTTACAATTCTCTGCTATTGATAATCCGTATTTTATAGCTAGCGTAAATGTGATTATTCTTGGTTGTTCTTGTGGTTTTTTAATATTTAATTGGCATCCGGCAAAAATATTTTTAGGAGATGTGGGAAGTATTAGCCTTGGATTCTTAATGGGCCTTTGCTTACTCTTGCTTGCTCTTACAAGCACTAATTTATTTGTAGCTTGTGCTATTGCTAGCTTATATTACATCACTGATGCAGTGCTAACCATATTAATTCGGCTACTCAATAAAGAAAAAATTTGGCAGCCTCATCTAAAGCATTTTTTTCAAAAAGCAGTACAAAAAGGTAAGTCTCATAAACAAGTAGTATCGATTATAGCAGTTTGTAATATATTTTTAATGATAATATCGGTTACATCTTTATATTTTCCCGTAATATCTATAATGCTTGCAATAGCCGTCATAACTTTAACCGTGCAGAGTTTATTAAAATGAAGCTAATTAAAGAGGATATTGATAAAATAGTTAGACGTATATTTGCACGGCAACATCCATTGCTGCCCGAAATCATGATTAACTGGAATAAAATAGTTGGGTTTAACTTCAGCACTAAAGCATTACCTTTAAAAATCACCACCTATACTTATAAAAAACAAAAGATTAATACGCTGTTTATACAAGCAGAAGATAATGCTACGGCAGCAGAATTACCTTATTATCAAGATATTATTCTAGAGCGTATTAAAATTTATTTAGGCTTTGAAGCAATACATCAAATGAACGTAACGTTTTATAAAGAAAAACCTAAGATAAGATGACTCTTTAGTATGGGTATCAAATCGTCATTGCGAGGAGCGAAACGACGTGGCAATCTCTTTTAAATTTCATGAGATTGCTTCGTCGACATAAATGCCTTCTCGCAATGACGGGTATAGTACCGGACAATTTTTATTCTATGTCATTCCTAGCTAAAAGCGGGAATCCAGTAATCCTTAATGTCACCCCGTGGCTTGCTAACTAGGTCCATAAAACAATAAAAAATACTAATAATTTTAGTATTTTTAACTGGATCCCGTGGTCAAGCCACGGGATGACACCGAGTGCGTTTTTCGAGCCATGCAACAAGACCTTCAGTCGCTCACAATGACGATTGAGAATCCATGCAGGCAGGTACACAAACAAAAAAAAGGAGTCTTTAATATTAAAGACTCCTTTTTCGTGTTAATAGCTTGTAAAAAGATTTGAAACTAATTACATATCAAATCTTAATCCTGCCATTAAGTTATTACCTCTATAACGGGTTCCACCAAATTTAATTTTTTCTCCATCAATAGTTTTGGTAGTATTCTTTGTTTTACCGTAATCTCTCCAGCTATAAACGAGTTCCGCTTTTACGCCTGGTGCAACTTCAAATGAAGTTCCTAAAGATAATTGATAAGCGAAGTTAGTTTTGTTTTTAGTAGTACTACTTCCTGTTACAGTTGAAGTTTGACCTCGGATGGTCTTTTTACCTGTTATTTTCTCTTTTACTAATGCAGCACCGACACCAGCTCCTGCAAAAACTTTAAACATACTTACATCAACGAAATCAACGTAACCGTTAAGTAAGAAACTTACAATAGTAGGCTTATGTTTTAATGAATCAGTCTGAACAACAGGTCCTAAAAGTGTCTGTGTGGTTTCGGTGGAAGATTTTTTCAAATGAACATTTGTTACTGTTCCAATTGTTAAGTCGGTTCTTAAATTATCCATGATATAGTAACCTGCACCGATTTCACCTATAAAACCAGTATTAGATTTTAACTTAAATTTTTCTCCTTTAGGCTTTACTTTATCAAAAATCACGCCACCGGCATTAAGTTTTAAATAATATTGATCTCCCATAGATGATGACATCGATAAATTAGTAGATGAATCTACAGAAGAATTCATATCACAATCAGCGAATGAAAGACCGGAAGTTAAAAGTGCTGTGCTTGCAGCTGCTATTAAAAGTAATTTTTTCATATTGTTAAATTTTATTAGTTGTTAGTAAAAACGAGATTAGATAATAATTTTTATCTAAATTCGATAAATAAATAGTTTTAAGTGACATTTCTGAGTTGTCATCCTAGCTGATTGCACGGGTTGACCTCATCGTCATTGCGAGAAGAAACTGCAAGTTTCGACGAAGCAATCCAGTAAAAAATTCTGATTTAATTATATATCAAACCTTATACCGGCTGTTAAGTTGTGACTTTGATAACGCATGCCACCGGTTGGTACACTTGTTCCTTGGTAAATTACATTCTTACTTTTTGTTCTACCGTCATCTATCCAGCTATAAGCTAGTTCTGCTTTAACACCGTCGGCGATTTGTGCAGAAGTACCTAAAGTTAGCTTGTAAGAGATATTAGTTCTGTTTTTAGTGTTAGATGAAAGACCTGTTATACCATTATATGTAATTTTCTCTTTAACTAATGCAGGACCAACACCGGCACCGGCAAAAACATCGAACATATCAAAATTAGTTAAATCTACATAACCGTTAATAAGTAAACGTGTAATAGTAGGTTTATGGCTTGCTGAAACGTTAGTACCGGTAAAAGGTGCATTAGTTGCAGTTCCGGATTTCTTTAACTTTCCACCTATTATAGTACCTAAAGTTAAATCGGCTCTAAAATTTTCGGAAATATAGTAACCGATACCTAAATCAACCGGAACAGTCGTATTAGATTTTAATTTAACACCGGTTGCCTTATCTTTTTCTTTATTAAACATTGCTGCACCGGCATCTATTCTTAAATACCAATCATTACCCATGTCATCGGCAAATGATATACTAGAAGATAAAATTGTTGCACTTGTAGCAGCTATTAAAAGTAACTTTTTCATGGTTAGCACCTCAAATTAAATAATTAAACATTATCTTTAATGGCATATATAACATATTATATTTTTTAGTTCTATATTTAATCGGTATTTAGATTCATATAATAAAGCTTTTATAAAGTTTTGTGACAAAATAAACACATATATTTAATTCATATTATTTATATATTTATTAAACTTATTTTTCTCATCTTTAAATTTATCGGCATCAGGCAAAGCAGGTTTTTTTTGGGTAATATTTTTCCATCCTTTATTTTCTATAAAATCTTTTGCACGTTCTACCCATTCTATTAACTCCGGTGATTCGGGTTTGATAGCATCTATAGGACAATCAGGAACACATACGCCGCAATCTATACATTCATCAGGATTGATAACTAGCATAAATTCACCCTCGTAGAAACAATCTACAGGGCATACGTCAACGCAATCGGTATATTTACATTTTACGCATTCATCAGTTATAACATAGGTCATTTTGTTATCTGTTTTTGATTTTGTCGATTAATATAGAAGTTCTTAAAAGTAATACTAATAGAAAATATAATATAAAACTGACAAACATGATAATTAAAGGCTTTAGCATTGAAGAGTGAATAGTTGGGCTCCCTAGCCTTAAAACACTAGCAGGCTGATGCAGACTATACCAAATATTTACCGAGAATTTTACTATCGGTATGTTAATCAGTCCGATAAGAGCAATAATGGAAGCAGGATTTTGTGCCTTTCTTATATTATCCGCACTATTCACTATGATAATATAGCTTAGATATAATAAAAATAATATGAGCATAGAGGTAAGCCTTGCATCCCAAACCCACCATGTTCCCCATATAGGCTTTCCCCATAAAGAGCCTGTTATTAAGCTAATCAAAGTAAAAGTAGCTCCAATGTAACTAGAAGCTACGGCTAGCAAATAGCTAATAGTAGTTTTCCATACTAAATAGCTAAAGCTGCATGCTGCCATAAAAACGTAAATACCAAGGGCCATCCAAGAAGCAGGAACATGAACATACATAATGCGTACAAACTCACCTTGTTGATAATCTACCGGCGAAGCTATGAGGGCTAAATAAAGACCTATAATCATCATTACAAAAGTAGATATCGCTAATATAGGCAATATAACCTTTAATAATTTATTAAAATAATAGGGGGTTAATAGTTTTAACATATTTTCTTACTTCTTTATATCATTCTTGCTAGAGGCTTGCGTGCGTGGATACCTAAATCGTCATTGCGAGAAGAATTACATAGTAATTCGACGAAGCAATCTCAGGAGTTTGTTATTATTTCATGAGATTGCCACGCAGCCTACGACTGCTCGCAATGACGACTCCGGTATCAACAGTTCTAACATGATTGTCGTATCCTCTTAAAAAACTCTTTCATTAATAGTCCCGAATCTTCGGCAAGAATTCCGCTATATATTTCCGGTCTATGAAAACAAGCACTATTGTTAAAATATCGTAAATTACTTTCGACTGCTCCGTGCTTGGAATCAGATGCTCCGTAAAATAAACGTTTTAACCTGCTGTGAGCTATAGCTGCCGCACACATAGCACAAGGTTCTAAAGTAACGTAAATATCATAATCATTTAAATTTTTAGAAGATATAAGATTACATGCTTCATTAATAGCAATAATTTCAGCATGATAAAGAGCGTTATTTTTTTCTTCGGTATTATTATGACTACTAGCAATGATTTTTTGATTTAACCTATCTACAATGACCGCTCCGACCGGAACTTCATTTTTATCAAAAGCAATCCGTGCTTGTTTTAAAGCTTGTTCCATGAAAAAATTATTAAAACTAGGCTCTGTGAACCTAACTTCTTTATCTAACAATATATTCACGGTAATTTACGTGTTCTTCGATTCCAAAAGGATCTTGGTGGATAATTATTTCAGCCTCCGGAAATTCCTGCAATATTTCAAAAGCAATCTCATCGCTAATTTTATGAGCATTATAAAGCGACATATTGCCGTCCATTTCCAAATGACACTGAATAAAAGCTTTTTGAGCGGCATATCTAGTTTTCATTTCGTGCATACCTTTTACGCCTAAATGGTTATTAACTATCGAGATAATTTTTTGTCTATCTTGTTCAGGTAATTCATGATCAACTAAATTTTTAAATGCCTTTTTAAATAAAGAATAAGAAGAGTGAAATATATATAACGAAATAACTACACCAAATAATGGGTCAACAAACCAAAAATAATCACTTAAATTTATAGAAATAATTACTATAACATTAGTTAGTAAGTCTGTGAAATAATGAAGCTTATCAGCTTTTACTATTTCCGATCCTGTTTTTTTAATTACATAAGTTTGATAAAGTACTAAAATAATTGTTAAGAATATACATACATACATTACCGTAGTACCGTCGCTAATATTCTCCGGTTTTGTTTTTTCAAATAAAGATTTAACTGAAGAAAAGCCTACAAAAAAAGCTGAAGCAAAGAAAAATATCGATTGAGAAAAAATTGTTAAATCCTGCATTTTTTCATGCCCGAATCGATGATGATGATCCGGCGGTTGCAGGGCAAATCTTAAAGCTATTAAATTAATAAAGGAAGAAGTTATATCAAGCATTGAATCAATTAAAGAAGCAAGAATTGATTGCGAATCGGTAACAACCCAAGCGTATAATTTTATACTTAAAATAATTAATGCTGTAGTAACCGATAAATAAGATGCCGATTTTATTAACCGGTTACGGCTATTAGTATCCATAACAAATCTTTCCAATTTATTTTTTGTAGTTTAACAAAGAAAATATAAAATTCAATTATAATTAGGTTCCGTGAACAAAATTAAAAATAATATTTTAAAATACAAATAATTTAAATTTTGTTTACAGAATCTAGTTTTAACTTTACAAAATTCTAAAAACCATATACTTATTAAATTATATATTTAATAAGAGAGAATTTATATGAAACTATTATCTAAAATTATGATTATAGCTCTTGCAGCTTCTATGTTACAAGCCTGTAACGGTCCAGGCGGTATGAATAAACAAGGCACAGGAACACTTCTTGGCGGTGCCGGCGGTGCATTACTTGGCTCTCAATTCGGTAAAGGTAAAGGACAGCTTGTCGGAGTAGGTGTAGGTGCATTACTTGGAGCAGTTCTTGGTGGACAAATCGGTGCAGGTATGGATGAGCAGGATAGAAGACTTGCAGAACTCACCTCACAAAGAGCTTTAGAAGCAGCTCCTAGCGGTAGTAGTATAGAATGGCGTAATCCTGATAACGGCAATTACGGTTATGTAACACCTAATAAAACTTATAGAAATAGCACTGGTCA
Source organism: Rickettsia tillamookensis (assembly GCF_016743795.2). Taxonomy (NCBI): domain Bacteria; kingdom Pseudomonadati; phylum Pseudomonadota; class Alphaproteobacteria; order Rickettsiales; family Rickettsiaceae; genus Rickettsia; species Rickettsia tillamookensis. Next base: position 1,359,376 of record NZ_CP060138.2, read on the forward strand.
ATATTGCCGTGAGTATACTCAAACAGTTGTAATAGGCGGAAAACAACAAAAAGCATACGGTAATGCATGCCGCCAACCTGACGGACAATGGCAAGTTGTGAATTAACTGTCATACCGTGGCTTGTCCACGGTATCCAGAAAAACAACAACTTATAGTGTACATTTTTTACTGGATCCCGTGAATAAATCACGGGATGACGATTCCTAAGGAGCAACCTATGACTTTCATAATAACAAGTACGGCGTTTAAGCATAATGAGCGTATTCCTGATAAATTTACTTGTAAAGGACAGAATGTTTCTCCGCATTTAGAGTGGAGTGATGCTCCTATAGATACTAAATCTTTTGTGCTTATCATGGATGACCCTGATGCACCAATAGAAATAGCACCACCGCATGGTATATGGGATCATTGGATAATATATAATATTCCTGCTTCTATTACTGAGCTTTCAGAAGGACAAATAGATAGCAATATTAAAATTTTAGATAATAGCTGGAAAGAAAAGAAATACGGAGGTCCTTGTCCACCTGCCGGTAAACCTCATCGTTATTTTTTCAAACTATACGCTCTAAATGATTATCTTGAGCTTGATGAAAACGCTAGCAAGCAAGATTTAGTATTAGCTTTGCAAAAACATTTACTTGCCGAGGCAGAACTAATAGGCATTTATTCCATAGATAAATAAATGCAAAAACCTATAATCGAGTTTCGTAACGTATCTAAAAAATTCGGTAATAAATTGCCTATAAATAATGTTAGCTTTACCGTCAAAAAAAATAATATTACTACTTTAATCGGACCTAACGGTGCGGGTAAAACTACCATAGTACGGTTAATGCTTGGGCTTGAAAAACCGACAAGCGGCGAGATTATAATTGCTTCCAAATTAAAAATCGGATATGTACCGCAGAAGTTCGGCCTAAGCCCTGATTTGCCTATTACGGTGAAAAAATTTTTAGATTTGTTAGCACCTAGTAATTTTAATAACAATATTAAAGAGATTAACTCATTTATTGATTTAGAACATATAAAAGATCAAGAAATTTCTAAGCTCTCAGGAGGGCAGTTTCAAAAGGTAGTACTTGCATGTTCAATAGTTAATAATCCTGACTTAATTATTTTAGATGAACCGCTGCAATCTTTAGACGTAACAAGCCAACAAGAATTTTATCAGCTTATTAATTTGATTCGTAAAAAGCTAAATATTACGGTTTTTATGATCTCACACGATTTATTTACCGTAATAAAAAACTCCGATCAAGTGATATGCTTAAACGGTCATATATGTTGTAGCGGAATACCAAACGAAATAACCCCTAACTCGGAATTTTCAAATGCTCTTTCTTCTCTAGGCTTCTACACCCACCACCACGACCATAGGCATTAGACTACCTATCGTATGGGTAGTCTAATGTACTTGAATTTTATTCCAAGTTCATCTAAGCTTGTTCTGTAGTATGACCTATCACATCTACTTCCGATACATTATGATCCACATTACCAAACTCAGTAGTCTCTAACTCTTGTTGATTTGTTTCTGTCTTCACATGAAGTAACTGATCTATAGCGACACCGGCTTTAAGTAATGGTGCTATGTCAGAGCTATTTTCAATAACTAATTTCTGCTGATTTGGTTCTATAGCAAGTAACTCTTGTACACTAACACCGATATCAACTAAGCTTTTTAACTTCCATTCATTTTTAATAAATAATTCTTGCTGACCTGTTTCCATAGCAAGTAATTCTTGTACAACTAACACTAGTATTAGCTAAGATTGTTACTTTCAAACTATTTTCAATAAATAATTCTTGCTGTTCTTTTTCCATAGCAAGTAATTCTTTCATACTAAGACCAGCGTCAGCTAAGATTGTTACCTGCAAACCATTTTTAATAACTAATTCTTGCTGTTCTTTTTCCATAGTAAGTAATTCTTTCATACTAACACCGAACTCAACTAAGCTTTTTATATTATGGTCATTTTTAATAACTAATTCTTGCTGACCTGCTTCCATAGCAAGTAATTCTTTTATACTAACACCGACATCAACCAAGGTGTTTACTTGCAAGCTATGGTCAATAAAGAATTCTTGCTGTTCTGCTCCCATATCAAGTAATTCTTTTATACTAAGACCAGCATTAACTAAGATTTCTATATAAGGATTATTGTAAAAAAAGAATTCTTGTTTATCGTTTCCCATATTTGAAATTTGTTCAAAAGTACAACCTATGTTAAGCAACCATATTTCCTCTTCTGTTAATTCTCGATTAATTTGCTTACTTATTATAATTTGTTGTAGTAATTTACTATCAGTTTTTAGCTCTTCAATAGTAGAATATTGATTAACCAGGTTATTAGTATTTTTTCCTAAATTTAATTCTATTGTTGGTACTTCTCTTGTAATAGGATAAACATTTTTCGCATCACCGTAGATATATAAATCTTGCTCCATTGGTTTTGGATGAGGTATAGTATTTATCTCAAGTTTAGGAGTTTGTCCGCCACATCCTACATATAAATTTAATGCTTGTTCTTGTAATGCTTCTCTCAATTTATTTATTATAGGTACAAATAATAATTTATCCTCTTCCCCTAAATGCTCAAATGAATCTAATACCATAGAAGTGGCTTTTTCATTCTCTTTTTCCTCTCTAGCAAGCCAAGCATATGATTGAGCTTTTATATTTCCTTTATCATCCGTAATTATATAAAAACCGGCATTTGCTTTACTCATACCGTCTAAAACACATCTTTCAGAATCACTGCCTATAGATTGACAAGAATTACTAAATTTACCAAGCATAAAACCTCTCATATCATCTGCAGGTAATTTAGAAAAATTATACTTTTTACCTTTTACCTCTATATCAAAATTAATATCAGGCATATAATCTTCTTTCTTTAATTTATCTTCTTTTATAAAAGTCAATGCTTTTTGAAAACTATTATCATCTAGTTTTCCTTTTAAAGAAAAATTAGCTAAATTTTTTGCATGTAATTTATTTTCTTCTGATAATTCTTCTTCGTTGTATTTATAAAATTCTTTAATTACTATTTCAGTTACTTGATTTACTAATGCTTTTAAATCATTTTTAGTTTTTTGCTCAGGTTTATTTTCTTTAAGAATTTTTTGAAATTCTTCAGTTTTTTCCAGTAAGTGTGCATTACTGAAAATATATAATGAGTCTCTTCCAGATTTATTTAAAGTTTGAAAAAATTCTAATGTTTCGGGGGACAATTTTTGCGGTAAATTAAATTGAAAACTCAATTCTATTGTTTCTTTTGTATCATAATTAACAGTTTTTAAATAATTTTTTATATCTTCTAAATTTCCAAAGTAAGTAGATAATTTTTTAGCCATTTCTAAAGAATTTAAACCACCATTCTCCGTATATAAGTCAGCGATTATTTGACAATATGGCAATACTTCCTTACATAGTCCTTCATTAATTTTTTTAAGGCGTGTATTTTTACTTAAATATTGCTTATGTATTTTTTCAAAAACATCATTAGTATTTAATTGATCAAAATTATTTTCCAATAATTCTTTTAATGTATCAGTAGATTTTTTATTAAAGCCCTCTTTATATAATAAATGAATATTTGCTAATAATATTTCAGCATCATTTTGACTTATCCGAGCTTTTCCTAAATCCATGGGATTACTTTTAGCATTTTCTTTTAAGTTTGTTATGGCATTTTCTAATTTAACTTTTACTTTTGGATCACTAGTTCCCTTTAGTTTTGTTTCTAATTTTTCTAAGCGTTTACCTGTATCATATCTATTTCTCCAAGCATCTATCCAATCAGTTGTAGTTAATAAGTTATAAATTTTTTCAATACTATTAAATGTAACTTTCATTAATTTCTCCTTTTATAATTATTCTACAAAAAACCATGAAGTATGGTAATTTTTCAAAAAAAGCAAGGTTAAATTAAAGTTTTTTAATGAAACTAAGAATATATTATTAAAAATAATTTAGAAAAAGAAAGTCGTAGGTCTGTTAATAAAATATCAATTAAAATTATTTTGTTAACAGACCCATAGCAAATTAATATGACAAATCATTCCAAATATTGCTTTAAATATCTGCCGGTATGGCTTTCCGCACAAGCAGCGATATCGGCAGGAGTACCGCATACAACTATCTTACCGCCTTTGTCACCGCCCTCAGGACCGACATCAATAATATAATCTGCCGTTTTTATAACATCTAAATTATGCTCGATAACTAAAACGGTATTACCCATATCAACAAGTTTATGTAAAACTTTCAGCAATTTATTAATATCGTCGATATGTAGTCCCGTAGTCGGTTCATCAAGTATATAAAGCGTTTTACCGGTTGAACGTCTTGATAATTCTTTAGCAAGCTTAACGCGTTGTGCCTCACCGCCTGAAAGAGTAGTAGCAGACTGACCGATTTTAATATAGCCAAGACCAACTTCATTTAAGGTAATAAGTTTTTCATAGATTAGCGGTATTTTTTCGAAAAATTGCATTGCATCTTCTACCGTCATCATCAAAATATCGGCAATAGATTTGCCTTTATATTTTATTTCAAGCGTTTCTCTATTATATCTGTGACCGTTACAAATATCGCATTTCACGTATACATCAGGTAAGAAATGCATCTCTATTTTAATTAGCCCGTCGCCTTGGCATGCTTCACATCTACCGCCTTTAACGTTAAACGAAAATCTGCCTACTTTATACCCTCTAGCTTTTGATTCAGGTAATTCCACAAACCAATCCCTAATATGGGTAAAGGCACCTGTATAAGTCGCAGGGTTTGAACGAGGAGTTCGACCTATCGGGGATTGATTAATATCGATAATTTTATCAATATATTCAAGTCCTTTTAACTCTCTATATTTTCCTGGAAATACTTTGCTAGTCGGCTCTAAATGCTTTAGAGCCGCTTTATATAGAGTATGAATCATCAAGCTTGATTTACCGCTTCCCGATACGCCTGTTATAGCAGTAAAAGTACCAAGTGGAATTTTGATATCAATATTATCTAAATTGTTAGAAACCGCCCCAAGTAATTCAATTGACCTATTATCATGCCCTACTCTTGTTTCAGACGGCACTTTGATTGTTTGACGACCGCTTAGATACCTACCTGTAATACTTTCTTCAAAATTCTTTATTTCTTCTGCATTGCCTTCTGCAATAACACGACCACCGTGAATACCGGCTCCCGGTCCTATATCGATAATATGGTCTGCTTCATACATTGTTTCTTCGTCATGCTCGACTACCAAAACGGTATTACCTAGATCTCTAAGCCTTTTTAGCGTCTCAATTAATCTTGTATTATCTCGTTGATGAAGACCGATAGACGGCTCATCAAGTACATATAAAACACCGCTAAGCCCTGATCCTATTTGAGATGCAAGACGGATACGCTGACTTTCCCCTCCTGATAAAGTACCTGCTTCTCGTGATAACGTTAGATAATCAAGTCCGACATTCATAAGAAATTTTAATCTCTCTGTAATTTCTTTGAGTATACGCTCAGCAATAAATAATTGCTTTTTATTTAATTTTTCTTCTAAGTGACTAAACCATTTTTGCAAGGCTGCAATACTCATACCTGCTACTTCGCCTATATGAAGATTCGCTATTTTAACGCATAATGCTTCGTCTTTTAATCTAAACCCTGAGCAGGCAGTGCATTTATGTTCTGACTTAAATTTAGCTAGTTCTTCTTTAATTAAAACCGATTCTATAGTACGGTCCTTTTCCTGCAAACTTGGTATTATACCGGCAAAAGGTTGTTTTATTATTTGCGTTTTAGAACCGTCGTGAAATTCAAACTTTATTGCCTCTTCTCCTGAACCTTCAAATAAAATATCCTTAACATTTTGTGATAAACTTACAAAAGGTACTTCAATAGAAAATTTATAATGATCGGCAAGAGCCTTTAATGTCTCTAGGATAAATTTAGAAGATGTGCTACCCCAAGGTACTATTGCACCGTCTTTAATAGAAATTCTTTGATCCGGAACTATTAAATCTCTATCAAAGAAAAACTCCTTACCTATTCCTTCACATTTAGGACATGCTCCAAAAGGGCTATTAAAAGAAAAAATTCGAGGCTCTATTTCAGTAAGCTGAAAACCGGATACAGGACAAGAATATTTTTCGGAAAAAGTAATACGCTGATTTTTTTCAAATTCGGTCTTAACTGCCAGTGGCAATTCTACAATTTCTAAATAAGTAATGCCTTCGGCAAGATTTAACGAACTCTCTAAGCTATCTGCAAGCCTATTACCTAAACTTTCGTCTAGAACTATTCTATCAACGATGACTTCTATATTATGCTTCTTATTTTTATCAAGTTTCGGTAAATCATCAATTTCACAAACTTCACCGTTAACTATTAATTTCTGAAAGCCTTGCTTTTTTAGATTCATAATTTCACGTTTGAACTCCCCCTTATGTCCTCTAACAATAGGAGCAAGTAAATATACTTTCGCGCCTTTAGGTAGTTCATTAATTATATCTACCATCTCAGAAACCGTTTGGCTATGTATCGGAAGACCGGTTGCCGGAGAGTAAGGAATACCCACCCTTGCATATAATAACCTAAGGTAATCGTAAATTTCCGTTATAGTTCCAACCGTAGAACGTGGATTTTTAGAAGTAGTTTTTTGATCAATTGCAATAGCAGGCGATAATCCGGAAATAGATTCCACATTCGGTTTATTTTGTAAATGCAAGAATTGCCTTGCATATGAAGATAAGCTTTCAACATATCGCCTTTGACCTTCTGCATAAATAGTATCAAAAGCTAAAGAAGACTTGCCTGAACCACTAAGACCGGTGATAACAACAAATTTATTCCTTGGAATATCAACATTTATATTTTTTAGATTATGCTCTTTAGCACCGCGTACCTTAATATATTCTTGGTTCATAATCACTTCACTACAAAATTTTTGAGATATTTTTTAAAAAACCTGTAGTATTATAGGCTCTTTTATTTTATTATTGCAATAATAATATTTTAAAATAGGTAGTAATCTATGGCAGGTAGTTTAAATAAAGTAATATTAATAGGTAATGTAGGGCGTGATCCGGAAATTAGAACTACGGGCGAAGGGAAAAAAATCATTAATCTTTCCTTAGCAACAACCGAAACTTGGAAAGATCGCATTACCAGCGAACGAAAAGAACGAACTGAATGGCATAGAGTAGTGATATTTAGCGAAGGGTTAGTATCTGTTGTAGAACGCTATGTCACAAAAGGTAGTAAATTATATATTGAAGGTTCATTGCAAACCCGTAAGTGGAATGATAATTCAGGTCAAGAAAAATATACCACAGAAGTTGTGTTACAAAATTTTAATTCACAATTAATATTATTAGATAGTAAAAACTCTAATAATCATACTCAAGATTCAGGGCATAGCGAATATAAACATCCTGAAGCTAAAAATCATTCCTTTGACCATAGCGACTTAGACGACGAAATACCGTTTTAATTATTTTCTGTCATTGCGAGAAGAATTACGTAGTAATTCGACGAAGCAATCTTAGGAGTTTGTTATTACTTCATGAGATTGCCACGCAAGTACTACGACTGCTCGCAATGACGATGGAGCCGATCCACGCAGGAATATCATTAAAGACATGCAAGTAACTTCTACCAAATATTACCTATAAATATTATGAAAAAACTTCTTTGTATAATATTCCTTACATCAATATTTCTTTCAGGGTGTTCTACCACTCATGATGTAGCTAGTAGGGTAAAGCATTCACAAGATATAGCAACTCAAAATAACTTTCAGATGAGGCTAGTAAACGGTGGTGATTTTACTCTTACGACTTATCAGCGTATTACCAACCATAACCTACCTTTCGTATTCTATATTGAGGGAGATGGGCATCTTGCGGATGGCGGCGTTAACTCTGACAACCCTACCCCTGTTAATCCGATGCTCTTAAAGCTTGCTACAATCGATAAAAGACCGAATATTGTTTATATAGCAAGACCTTGTCAATATACACCTTTAGAAATGAGCCCAAAATGTATTAGTGATTATTGGTTAGATAAGAGGATGAATCAAGAAGTCGTAAATTCAATTAATAACGTCATCAATACCTTTAATAACGGACAGAAATTTAGCTTAGTCGGCTTCTCCGGTGGCGGCGGGCTTACAATATTAATTGCTGCTCAAAATAGTAATGTTAAAGATATTATAACGATTGCCGGTAATTTAGATACTAAAAAGTTCGATAAATACCATAATTATCGTGGTTACTTAGTTAAATCGTTAAACCCGATAAATTATGCAAAGCAAGTTAATAATATCCCCCAATTACATCTCTCCGGCATGGATGACAAAAGAGTCCCGCCTTTCATAGCAGAACTTTACGTAAAAACAAGTAACTCACCATGCGTAAAAAAGCAAACTTTTCCTAATATTTCTCATGCAAAAGGTTGGGATAAAATTTGGTCTAATATATTAGATATTCCTCTGATTTGTAATTAAGCATTGGGAAATCTTATTAATCTATTTAAATATATAAGACAAAATCCTTTATTGACTTTTATACAAAACAGTATAATTTTTTTACAATTTAATTTTTTTTACAAGAATTATGCTAGGCTACGAAAAAGAACAAAGAAGTTTGACAAAAGAACAAAAACAAGCTGTAGGGTTGTTATCTGTAGGAACTTATTGGAATATTTTGATCTTATGCTTTATGTTCATATGTCCGTACTTCTTAATGAGCTTTTTTTCCCAAAAGCTGATGCTTATGCTACTTCGCTTTACTCTATAGCAGCTTTATGTGCTACTTTTATCTTTAGACCACTCGGAGCTCTCGTTTTCGGATATTTAGGCGATACATATGGGCGAAAAACTACAGTAGTTATAACAACTATGATGATGGCTACCTCGTGCATAGTAATGGCACTACTTCCTACTTACAATGAAATTGGTATAACAGCTTCTATTATAATAATATTATGTAGAATTGTTCAAGGTATGTCCTCAATGGGAGAGGTAATAGGAACAGAAGTTTATTTAACCGAGTTTACTAAGCCTCCAATACAATATCCTATTGTAGCCTTAGCTACGGTTTTCGCTACTGTAGGAACTTTCGCAGCTTTAGGGGTTGCTACTATTGTTACTTCTTATGGCTTTAATTGGCGTTATGCATTTGGTATCGGTGCAATTATTGCCGTTGTAGGAACATTAGCAAGAACCGCATTACGAGAAACTCCTGAATTTGCTAATGCAAAGCTTAAATTACTTAAAACTTTTGAAAAAGCTAATAGAGATATAAAAGTATTAGAAAATAATCCTATTTGGAAAGAAAAAATTAATAAAAAGACAGCAATAGCTCTATTTATAATGGATTGTGCATGGCCTGTATGTTTTTATTTTGCATATATTTATTGTGGCGATATTCTTGTAACCAAATTTAACTGTACTCCTGAACAAGTTATAAAACAAAATTTTAAATTATCTATAATAGAACTTATAAGTATACTAATAGTAGCAGCATTAAGTTATAAGATATATCCTTTAAAAATTCTAAAAGCATTATTAGGTATTTTTACTATTACAATATTACTATGTCCATATTTATTAAATAAGGCTTCTAATCCAAATCAAATATTCATTATTCAATCACTTATCATGGCTTTTGCCCTTAATGTTATGCCGGCTGTACCAAATTGTTTTAGACATTTTCCAATCTTTAAACGCTTTACTTCCGTAACCTTTACATATGCTTTATCAGCTGCTTGTATGTATGTTATTAGCTCTTTTGGTTTTCCTCATTTAATAAAAACCTTTGGAAACTGGGGAGTATTAATTATTATGATTCCAACAAGTATTGGATTTGGATTTGGTATATTTCATTTTGAAAAATTGGAGAAAGAAAGTGGAAATTATCCGACAAAATCTTTTGCCCCCTCTCCGGTGATATCTGCTTGATTGATAAATATTTATAGCATTTTATTATTAACCAGCAGCAGGTACAAAATCACCACCTAACATGCTAATATCGTCGGTTGTATTTTGGTTTTCAATTATTTCGTTAAGTCGGTGTTCTATAGTTACAATTTCTAATTTTGTAGATTTATTAACTATAAGCTTTTCCATACTAGCCGTTATTTTGTCTATATCGGCTGTATTATTAAGGGCTTTAATGTTATTTACTATATTCTCTATAGTATCTTTTATTATAGCTTTATCTTTAGTATTTATTGCAATATTAGTAGCTACTTTATCATTTATTCCATCAGCCAACTTTTGAAAACTCATTAAATTTTTATTTCGCTGTAGATATTTCTCAATTATAACTTTGCTTTTATTATCTATATTATCTTGCTCTAAATCTATATGTGTAATAGTAGTATTTTCTCTTAAAGCTACAATAATTGCTTTTACTACTTCAAGCGTTATCTTATTACCTGAAATATCAAGATGCTTTAAAGTTTTATTATTTGTTAAGAATTCAGCTATTAATTTTACTTCCTCATTACTTATATTGTTGTTGTGTAAATCTAGATGTACAATATTATTATTGAACTTTGAAGCTTCTATAATTGCTTTAATTCCTATAATCCCTATATCATTTTCACCAAGGTAAATATGAGTAAGAGTACTAACCTGTAAAATTTCAGCTAATATAGATATTTTTTGATCGCCTAAATTACTGCAACTAAAATCAAATTTCTCTAGATATTTACTTGTTTTTAGAACTTCAATAATAGCAATTATACCATCGACACTTATTTGGCTACCTGAAAAATTAATAGTAGTGATTGTCTCAATACCTTTTAATTTATCAGCGATTAATTTTGCTACTTCATCACTTATTGTTTGATAACAAATATTAAGAGAAGTTTTATCGGTATTTAATAAATCATCAATTTGTATATTTAAGTTTTGAACCTTAAAAAGTTCTATTAATTCTACTTTTAATTGCTGTTCATAACATTTTTCTGCTCTATGTTTATTATTGATATATAAACGCTGTTTATTAAGAGCTATTGCCTCCGTATATTTTCCTATTGCTTTCTTATATTCATTATCATTGTAAAAAACATCGCCTTCAGCATTTAATATTTCTGCTTTTTTATGATTTTCTTCTTCTAGTGCAAGGTTTCTCTCCAAGATCTCTTGAAGTTTAGGGATGGTTTTTATAGAAAGATTACAATAAGTAAGAGAATAATTTTTTTCTAAATCGTCTATTATTGCATTTATACCTTCTTCTGTTGTATTGTTATCCATAAGATTAAGAGATGTAAGGGTAGTATTTTCAATTAAAGCACAAGCAATTCTTTTAATTCCTTCATTTCCTATTTTATTATCCATAAGTTTAAGAGATTGAAGAGTATTATTAATTTTTAAAGCCTCAGCTATCGCTATTGCTCCTTTATCTGTTATTTCATTGTTATTAAGATTAAGAGTAGTTATGCTCTTACTTTTTTTCAAAATCTCAGCAATTTTTATTGCTTTCTCGTCATCAATTTTTTGGTTTGTTAAATTAAATATAGGCTTATTATTACTATTCAGTTCTTGTAATGATAAATCAAAGCCAAAATCATTAAATCTAGTAGTAGTAGTGGTGATAGTTGTAGGACTAAGATTAGTATTAAGAGAAGAGGGCGTTTGTTGTGCTTCTGTATCTTTATGTGTTGTGTGATGTTTATTATGTTGTTGCCTACCTTGATTTGTATTATGTGTTCTGTGACCTTGATATATAGGACGTGTTGAATGACGTGCGGTTTGATTTGCTCCATGATGTACTGCTTGAGTTACTGCATGTTTTGCCCCATGCTGTACTACTGAACTAGCTACTCCTCCCATAATTACCCCCTAAATATCAAATTTTTTGTTTTAAAATTAATTATTAAATAATTAATTAAGAAAATAATAATAAGTAGCTTTTAAAAAGCAATAGAAATTTAACTAAAAGTACGGATAAATAAATTGGAGTTGATTTAGGGAATCTATGAATATGTAGAGGATTAAAGGAGATAATAAGGAGTTTTAATAATTAGTAATAATTATAATCTATAATGTTACCGACGTTTCACTAAACCTTGCAGCTTAACCCCGCCTTTAACATGCACTCATCTTAGCAGCTCAGCGACAGCCGCTAAATATTCAACTCGGTTTAACTTATGCCGCAATGTTGATGCTTGAAACTTCTCGCTACCAAAATTAAAGATAAATGAGATTAAGGCGACTTGTTGCTTAATTAAATTATTAATATTTCTTTTTATAAGGTGATGAATTTACTATTTAGAAGAAAGAGAAAAGCTGCTTAGTTTAGAGATTTGGTGAAAGACAATTAATAAAAATTAGTTTTATCGAACCTTTCATTAAACGGCAGAAAGCTTGATTTTATGCTGCATCTGCGGTTTGATATTTTTGTAGAAATACCGAAAAATGAAGAATGGCGCACCCTAAAGGATTCGAACCTCTGACCCACAGATTAGAAATCTGTTGCTCTATCCAGCTGAGCTAAGGGTGCTGAACCGTTTACGGTAAACTTTATATCAGTTTAAGCAAAATTTTTCAAGTATTCTTTTATTATTACAAAAAATAAGCAAATGTGATAAAAAATATTCATGAATAAATTCTACAATTACAATTCTTCTTCAAAGCAGGCTTTACTTAGTCTTAAAGTAAAGCCTAATTCTAAACAAAATCTAATTAGTAATTTTGTAATTATCAATAATATCCCATATCTAAAATTATCTATAAAAGCAATACCGGCACAAGGTAAAGCTAATGAAGAAATCATAAATTATTTAGCAAAAGAATGGAAATTATCACGCAAGAGTATAGAAATTATTAAAGGTCATACTAATAGCTTAAAAATGATATTGATAAAAAATATTGACGAAGACTATTTAAATTTAATTATTAATTCCTATATTAAATAAAGTTTTGTTACAAGATACCAAAATCGTCATTGCGAGCGACTAAAAGGAGCGTGGCAATCTCAGGACTATAGCATGAGATTGCTTCGTCAAAACTTACAGTTTTTCCTCGCAATGCCGAAAAAACTGACCTAGTAATAAAACTAAAAACAAGAATTTATAAATTGGTTTAGTATGACACAAGAAAAGAAAAAGTTTGATGCCGAGGTTGGCAAGATTTTAAATTTAATGATTCACTCTCTTTATAGTAATAAAGAGATTTTTATGAGGGAGTTAATTTCTAATGCTTCGGATGCTTGCGATAAATTACGTTATTTGTCTCAAAGTAATAGTGAATTAGTAGCTGGCGATAGCAATTTTAAAATTACGGTTAAAGTCGATAAAGATAAAGGACAAATCATCATCCGTGATAACGGTATCGGCATGAATAAAGAGGATTTGATTGAGAATCTTGGTACTATTGCAAGATCTGGTACGGCAAATTTCCTTAAAAGCCTCTCCGGTGATTCTAAAAAAGATAATATGCTAATCGGTCAGTTTGGAGTTGGCTTTTATTCAAGCTTTATGGTAGCTGATAAAGTGACTGTAACTTCAAGAAAAGCTGGGGAAGATAAAGTCCATGTTTGGGAATCAGACGGGCTTGGTGAATATACCGTCTCAGATTCAGATAAAGAGTTCACAAGAGGCACGGAAATCGTTTTACATATCAAAAAGGAAGAAGATACATTCCTTGATCATTTTAGATTAAAACACATCGTTAAAAGCTATTCCGATCATATAGCAGTACCGATATATTTCTTTGATGAAGCTGGTAATAATGAAATCCAGCTTAATTCAGCTTCTGCATTATGGACAAGACCGAAATCAGAAATTACGGAAGAACAATATAAAGAATTCTACAAAAGCTTATCTTATGCTATAGATGATCCGTGGATTACTCTGCATAATAAAAATGAGGGAGCTATAGAATTTACTAATCTGCTTTTCATTCCCTCAAGTAAAACATTTGATTTATTTCATCCTGATCGCAAAAGGCGTGTAAAATTATATATAAAAAGAGTATTTATTTCCGATGAGAATATTGATTTAATTCCATCATATTTAAGGTTTTTACGAGGCGTAGTTGATTCAGAAGATTTACCATTAAATATTAGCCGTGAATCACTGCAGCATAATAGCGTGCTTGAGAAAATCAAAAATGCTATTACAAAAAGAGTGCTTAGCGAAATTAGAAAAAAGAAAGAGGAATCATCTGAAGAGTATAATAAGTTTTGGGCTAATTTTGGTGGTGCTTTAAAAGAGGGTTTATGTGAGGCTACTACCGACCATGAAAAATTATTAGAAGTATGTATATTCAGAAGTGCTTTGCATAATAAAATGATAAGTCTTGATGAGTATATAGCGAATTTTAAAGAAGGACAGAATACCATATATTATTTAAGCGGGGATAATCCCGATAAATTACTTTCAAGCCCGCAAATCGAAGGATTGTTAAGTAAAAATATCGATGTATTACTTTTCACCGATACAGTGGATGATTTTTGGGTAAATGTTAATAGCGAATATAAAGGGCATGCCATTAAATCAGCAACAAGAAGCGATATCGATTTAGAACAAACTGCTACATCATCTGAGGAAAAAAAGAAAGACGATACAAAATCCGATGAGGAATATAAATTACTAACTGATTATTTTAAAGAGACGCTAGGGGAGTTAGTAAAAGAAGTTAAAATCTCTAAAAAACTTACTTCAAGCCCTGCTTGTCTTGCCGTTAGCGACGCTGCTATGGATATTCGTATGGAGAGGTTTTTAATTGAGCAAAAACAAATAGCTGCTGCATCCGCCAAAAATTTAGAGCTAAATCCTAAAAATAAAATCATAGAGAAAATCTTTAACGATTTAAAAGCAAATAATGAAGAATTGGTTAATCTAATATTTGATCAAGCCTGTATTTTAGAGGGCGAACCGGTTGCTGATACCGGTGCATTTTCAAAGAGATTAAACGATATTATACAAAAAGCTATATTATAACTTTAAAATTCTTTAATTTTAATGTATAGTCAATTGATTTGAACTTGGTGCTTTGTTGTTCGTCGACTCGCCTATTATTATAGGCTTCGCTCCTCACGCCTGTCACCAAATTCAACTGAATTGACTATAGAATGGTTGCAAACGTGAGTTTGGGTATCCACTGTCATACCGTGGCTTGACCACGGTATCTAGACAAAAATTAATAAAATGGATTCCCGCTTATGCGGGAATGACATAGAGAAAATGTTTTATTACGATACTATATTTAGCAAACATATAGATAAGATCAAAAGCGAAGGAAGATATCGAGAATTTAAAGCCTTAAAAAGACAAGCCGATAATTTTCCTTTTGCAGAACACGCTAATAAACAAATAGTTATGTGGTGCATTAATGACTATTTGGGTATGAGTAAACATGCAAAAGTAATGCAAGCTTCTATAGATGCCTTGCTAAAATACGGTGTTGGATCAGGCGGAACTCGCAATATCGGCGGTAATAATATTGCCATTCTTGAGCTTGAAAAAGAACTTGCAGATTTACACAAAAAGCAAGCAGCTTTAGTTTTTACATCCGGTTTTGTTGCAAATGATACAACGCTTGCAAGTCTTGCTAAAATCATGCCGGATATAGTATTTTTTTCCGATGAGCTAAATCATGCCTCAATAATTGCCGGGGTTACAAGTTCAAGAGCCGAGAAATATATATATAGACATTTAGACGTTAAGCATCTAGAAGAGCTTTTACAATCAGTCGATATTAATAGACCGAAAATTATTGTTTTTGAATCGGCTTACTCTATGGACGGTTTTTTCTCACCTATCAAAGATATAATCAACTTAGCCAAAAAATATAATGCTTTAACCTTTATTGATGAAGTTCATACGGTCGGTTTATACGGTAAACATGGAGGCGGTATTGCCGAGCTTCTTAATTGTAGAGATCAAATCGATATTATTCAAGGTACACTTGCCAAAGCATATGGCACTATCGGTGGTTATATCACTAGCAACCATAATTTAGTCGACGCTATAAGACTAACCGCTCCAGGATTTATTTTCACTACTTCATTACCGCCGGTAATTTCTACCGCTGCAACGCATAGTATTAGACATCTTAAAGAATCGAATGAAGAACGAATAAAACATCAAGAAGTAGTTACAAAACTTAAAAATTCTTTTGAAAATTTTAATATACCTTATTTGAAAAATGAAAGTCATATAGTGCCGATAATTATTGGTGATCCGATTAAAGCGGCGAAAGCCTCAAATATGCTCCTTAATGAATACGGTATTTACGTTCAACATATCAATTTTCCAACCGTACCGAGAGGTACGGAACGCCTCCGAATCATCCCAACCCCTGCCCATACCGATAAAATGATCAATGATTTATCTATAGCCTTAGTGCATATATTTGCCGAACTTGATATAGAATTATCTTCTACAAAAGAACTAAATGAAGAAGTACGTTTGAATCTTATTGCATAACGTCATTGTGACCAGTTGTAGGCGTTGTTGCATGGCTCGGTTTTTTTGTTGTCATCCCGTGATTTATTCACGGGATCCAGTTAAAAATACTAATAATATTAGTATTTTTAGTTGTTTTACTGGATACCGTGGACAAGCCACGGTATGACACTCAGCAGGTTTTCCGAGCCATGCAACAACGCCGCAGTTGTAGTACTTGCGTGGTAATCTAGAAAAAATTATTAGTTTTTGCTAAAAAATAACATATATACTTTATTTATATAAAAGGGGAAAACCGCTTTTCACCTTTTATATTCAATATTTCTAACCGAATAGCGGATTATGTAATAATTTGCTATTTGCGTTAAAAAAATTCTGTAAACTAGAATTTTTTACTGGATTGCTTCGTCAATTGTTATACAATTTCCTCGCAATGACGATATTGATAGCTATTAGGCTATACCCAACGAGTATATAAAAACTATTGCATATTTCGGCTCATTAGTTTATTTTGATTAGCAAACTATGTACAGAATTAATGGATTATTAAAATGGGAATTACCGTATTAAAAAACGAAGGATTGGATTTTCATGCAAGAATCTCTACTCCTTTAAGTGAGATAGATGACGATATTCAAAAAGAATTACTTGATTTAACCAAAAAAGTTAAAATAGCAGGTTTTAGAGCCGGTAAAGTACCGGTTTCAATTGTTAAGAAAAAATACGGTACTTCCGTCAGGAATGATATAATAGAAAGAAGAATTAACCATTCGGTAAATCACGTTATTAAAGAACATAATCTAAATATAATCGGTAGACCCAAAATTGAAGAATTGCAAAACGAACCCGATAAAGCTTTAGAATTTACCGTAAAAATAGAGCTATTACCTAAAATTACTATTCCGGATTTAAAGAAAATCTCACTAGATCGTCCAAAATTAGAAGTAAACTCTAAAGATGTTGAAGAACAACTAGAAAAACTTGCCGCATTAACAAAAAGCTATACTAAAGAAAGTAAAGCAAAAATAAAAGACGGAGATCAGGTTACTATTGATGCAATTGGGTACATCAAGGATGAAGCTTTTGAAGGCGGTAAATTAAATGATTTTAAGGTAGTAATAGGTAGTAATGCACTTATTCCAGGTTTTGAGAAACAATTAATAGGTTCTAAAACAGGTAGCGAAGTAGATGTTAATGTTACTTTTCCTGAAAATTACCATGCTAAAGATTTAGCAGGTAAAGATGCTCGTTTTGCAGTACAAATTAAAGCAGTACATACTGCAGAACCTACAGTTATTGATGAGGAGTTTGCTAAAAAATTCCAAAGTAATAGCCTTGAAGAATTGCGTACACATTTTGCTAAACAAATAGAAAACGAATCGGAAGAAGCTATTAATACTATAATGAAAATGAACTTATTTGATAAGTTAGAAAAATTGTTAGATTTTGACATACCGGAATCTTTATTAGAGCAAGAAAAAAATATTCTAAAGTCCGAAACCGATAAAAATGACCAAGATGAATCATTATTAAAAGATAAATCCCCTAAAGAAATAACAGAATATTATAATAAATTAGCCCTACGCCGTGTGCGAATAGGTTTATTACTTGCTGAATACGCAAAATCTAAAAATTTGCAATTAGAGCCTGATGATTTAAGGAAAGTTATTATGCAACAAGCACGTAATTTTCCTGGGCAGGAAAATATGATATTTGATTTTTATAAAAATAATCCTAGAGCAATTGAAGGACTTAAAGGTCCTGCCTTAGAAGATAAAGCTGTACAATATATATTTAATAACGAAATAAAGCTTAAAGAAAAGAAATATACTAAGGAAGAGCTAGAGAAATATCTAGAGGCAGAAGAGCAACGTATTACTTTGATTTAAAGTTTATTAATTGTCATTGCGAGCATTCGTAGAATGCGTGGCAATCTCATGAAATAATAACCAACTCTTGAGATTGCTTCGCCTTGATTACTAAGTAATTCTTCTAGCAATGACGATGAAATCGATCCACAAAACAACACCTACTCGCTAAGTAATATTACTCCTGATTTTTTATAGTCTTTAAAGCTAGTTTAACTATTTTATTTACCCCTAGATTAGTGTAGGTAGAGATAGAAAAAACTTCTTTATTAGTAGCTTTCTGCAACTTATTTATTTTTTCTTGTATTTCCTCATCGGTAAGAACATCACATTTATTAATACATATGATTTCGATTTTATTTTTTAGATAATCGGAATATGATTCAAGCTCAAGACGTACCGTATTATAATCTGCCACTACATCATTACTAGAGCCGTCTATTAAATGTATTAATACATTACATCTTTCTATATGTTTTAAGAATTTATCGCCAAGTCCGTGACCTTGATGAGCTCCTTCGATCAAGCCTGGGATATCGGCTATAACAAATTCTTCATCGTCAACATATACTACTCCAAGATTCGGCACTAAAGTAGTAAAGGGATAATCGGCAATTTTAGGCTTGGCTGCTGTTACAACCGATAAAAAAGTAGATTTACCGGCATTTGGAAGACCCACAAGCCCAACATCAGAGAGAAGTTTTAAGCTTAAATGAATCCACATTTCTTCAGCAATTTCCCCTTCCGTACGCTTTCTTGGAGCTTGATTAACTGATGTTTTGAAATGGCTGTTACCAAGACCGCCGCTTCCTCCTTTAATCAGCTCAAAGCTTTGATCATCTTCAGTAAAGTCATGCAGTAATATGTGACCGTCCTCAGAAAAGATTTGAGTACCGATCGGAACATCAAGAACTAACGATTTTCCTGATTTACCGCTTCTATTCGAGCCTTTACCATTTTCGCCGTTTTCTGCGGTAAAATGCTGTTTATATCGATAATTTACTAGCGTATTAAGATGGTGATTACTCCTGAAAATAACACTACCGCCACGCCCACCGTCACCGCCGTCCGGTCCGCCTCTGTCAATAAATTTCTCACGATGAAAACTAACGCAACCATTCCCGCCGTTTCCACCTTTTATATATATTTTAACTTCATCAATAAAATTCATATTTGCCTTAGTGTCATACCGTGGCTTGACCACGGTATCCATAGATGTTTATTATTTTAAGTCTTTTCTGGATACCGTGGTCAAGCCACGGTATGACAGTGAGTTTTACCTCTCCCCAATTACCTTATACTCTCTATGTACATAACCGGTGTAAAGTTGTCTTGGTCTGCTGATTTTTTGTTCAGGGTCTTCGTGCATTTCTTTCCATTGTGCCATCCAGCCTACGGTTCTTGCTATTGCAAAAAGTACCGTGAACATTTGCGACGGTATACCCATAGCTTTATAGATAATACCAGAATAAAAATCAACATTTGGATATAATTTTCTCTCAATAAAATATTCATCTTTAAGAGCGATAGCTTCAAGTTCTATTGCTATTTGCAGAAGTGGGTTGTTTTCTAGCTGTCCGAGTTCCTTTAATACTTCTTTGCAGGTTTCTTTAAGTACTGCGGCACGCGGATCGTAGTTTTTATATACACGATGACCGAAGCCCATCAACCTAAATGGATCATTTTTATCCTTAGCTTTAGCTATATATTTAGGGATATTCTCAGAACTACCGATTTCTTTAAGCATATTTATTACCGCTTCATTAGCCCCGCCGTGAGCAGGTCCCCAAAGTGAGGCAATCCCTGTACTTACGCAAGCAAAAGGGTTAGCCCCAGATGAACCGGCAATTCGGACTGTTGAAGTAGAAGCGTTCTGCTCGTGGTCAGCATGTAGGATAAATATTTTATTAAGAGCATTTTTTATTATTGGATTTACTTTATATTTTGTACAAGGCGTTGCAAACATCATATGCAGAAAATTTTCGGTAAAATCTAGCGAATTATCAGGATAAATAAACGGTTGCCCTATAGAATATTTATAAGACATTGCGGCAATGGTAGGTATCTTAGCAATCATTCTAATAGCGGTAAGTTCGTAGTCTGCTTCTTTAAAATTCAGTAAATCAGGATAAAATGCCGAAAGAGAACCAACAGCCGCAAGCATAATAGCCATAGGATGAGAAGAGCTACAAAAAGTTTGAAATAAATAGTGTAATCTTTCATTCACTAATGAATGATGAGCAACCTGTTTAGTGAAATTACTATACTGCTCACTACTTGGTAATTCTCCATAGATTAACAAATATGCCACTTCTAAAAAATCGCTTTTCTCGGCTAAATCTTTAATGTCATATCCTCGATGCCGCAAGATTCCTTTATCACCGTCTATATAAGTGATAGTAGACTGACAAGAAGCAGTAGACATAAAGCCCGGGTCATAAGTAAAACAATCGGCTTCCGAAGATACCCTGCTTATATCGATTACATCCTCACCAATACTTGCTTTAAGTATAGGTAATTTAAATATTTTTCCTCTGATTTTTAATTCGGCAAATTCTGAATCATTATTATTTTCATTGGTCATATATATATACCCTTTGTTGTTATATATCAATATAACCTTAATTTCAGAAAATTAGAAATGAATTATTATTTATGAGGATTTAAAAATTTTCTTTGATATCTTGCTCAGCTTACAAGATTAATGAAAATTTAAAATGCACACGCTTCTACTTTCAACTGCAAGCCTAAAGCACTCAATAAAGAACCTATATTGTCGAAACTTGGATTACCTTTGCTAGATAACATTCTATATATATGTTGTCTATTTATGTGAGCTTCTTTAGAGATTTTTGCTATACCTCCTCTTGCTATAATGGCTTCTTTTAAAGTAGCCAAAAATAGCTCCTTATTATGATCTACGAAATATTGCTCTAACGCTTCATTAATATACCCAGCTAATATTTCCTCATTTTGCAATTTTTCTTTTAAATAATCTGTAAACTTTTCCATATAATACCTTAATTTCGTTTATAAACTTCTTCTATTATTTCTAAAGCTTTTTCAATATCTTTGCTTTGTGTATCTTTATTACCTGCATTTAATAGTAGAATAATTTTATTATCTTTTTCAGTAAAATATATTCTATAACCTTTGCCAAAGAAAAACCTAAGTTCATATAGTCTTCTTTTTATCTGCTTATGGTCACCATAAATTCCATATTCTAGTCGAACTAATCTATTAAGAATCCTACTATGCGTCTCTGTCTCTAATTTTTCTAACCAATCTTTAATATAAGATTTACCATTTTTTGTTATAAAAAATTGTATTTGTTTAGTTTTTTGCATATTAATCTTAATCAGAGATAATTATGTTGTCGCATAAATACGACTAGTTGTCCAGTAAAAAATTATTTTGAAAAGTACATGAAGCTGCGGATACTAGATTAATGTACAAGTTATTTAAGAAGTCTATTACTCACCAAATACTCCTTAATTTTGAGTAAATCATACCATGAGGTGCGTTTTTGCATAGGTTGGCGTAGTAGATAAGCAGGGTGGAAGATTGCCGTAGTTTGAATAGGAGCTGATAGATATTTATTGGTATAAAAATAATATTCTTGTCTAATTTTAGTAATACCCGAATTTTTCCCAAGTAAGCTAGTTGCAGCTGTGCTACCGACTAAAATAATTAGCTTAGGGCTAATAAGAGCAATGTGTTTTTCAACAAACGGTCTACAAATATCGACTTCTTCAAGTGTTGGCTGTCTATTAGCGGGAGGGCGCCAAAATACCGTATTAGTAATATAAGCGTTATTTTTCCGTGAAATTCCGATAGCGTGCAGCATATTATCAAGTAAATTGCCGCTTTCGCCGCAAAAAGGTATTCCTTTCAAATCCTCAGTACTTCCAGGAGCTTCGCCTATTAACATAATTTTAGCTTCCAAATTACCATCACCGAAAACCGTATTAGTAGCAAATTTCTCAAGTTCACAACCTTTAAAATTTAGTAGAGATTCTTTTAGTTCTTCGATATTATTAGCTTTATCGGCAAGAGATCTTGCTAAGGTTATATTATCATGAATTTTATCATTCATGTTGAATGCAGCTTCTTTTGTAGGCATAGGTTTTATACTCGTTGAACTTGAAAAATTATCTACGTCGTCTTTGTAAGACCTCGGATGCTGAACGTTTATTATACGCTCCGCTCCTCGGCTTACAGACTCCTTGCTCTTTTCCAAGTTGAACTTCGTATCCAAACCCTTCATTTCACAGGAGTATACTTGTGAATTTAACTGTAGCTTGGTATTATTACTCACTTTTAATTTCGGTGGATGCTCGTAGCAACAATATTCAACACCGATTGCACTTAACCATTTAAGCGTATTATTCATTATCTTAAAATAACATATGTTAACATATCATGTACCAAACGAACTAAATAACATAAGGCTTGATAAAGCTTTATCATCGCTTCTTGAAAATGTCTCTAGAAATCAAATCCAAAAAGCCATTAAAAGTTCTTGCGTACAAGTTAATGATGTAATTATTTCTGATCCTGATGTTTTGGTCAAGGAGAATGATATTATATTATTTTCTTTTAAAGAACCTGAAGAGCTAAAAATTGTAGCAGCAAATATAGCACTTGATATAATTTACGAAGATGATGATTTGATAGTAATTAACAAAGCTGCAGGTATGACGGTACACCCGGGAGCAGGGCATCATGATGATACTCTTGTTAATGCACTACTTCACCATACGAAAAATTTATCGGATATAGGTTCAGCAGAAAGACCAGGGATAGTGCATCGTTTGGATAAAGATACTACGGGCTTAATGGTAGTTGCTAAAAATAATAAAGCACATATGCTACTTGCAAATCAGATAGAACAAAGGCAGGTAATACGGAAATATAAAGCGTTAGTTTGGGGAGTAATTAATCCGCTAGAAGGATTCATTAAGAATAATATCGGTCACAGTAGAGTAGACCGCCAAAAAATGACCATATTAAAATATGGCGGTAAAGAAGCCGTGACACATTATAAAACTCTAGAATTGTTTCACAAGGGTACTATTAGTATGGTGGAGTGCAAACTTAGTACCGGTAGGACTCATCAAATTAGGGTACAGCTAAGCCATTTAAAGCATTCCGTAGTCGGTGATCAAACTTATGGTAATAACGACCGAAAAATTGCTCATTCCCCCCCTGAACTAAAAGCAAAATTAATTGATTTTAAACGTCAAGCCCTGCATTCTTGGTATTTAAGCTTTACTCATCCGACTAGTAATGAGATTATGGAATTCTCTTGTGAGTTGCCAAGGGATATGGAGGAGATTATAGCCACCGATGCACTGCACAAATTCATTGAACTTAAGAAACAAGCTTCTTTGGGTAGTATAGAAGATATTTTAGAGATGAAAAATCTAGGTAGAAAATGAGAACTTGACATAAATTGTATTACAACTATAATTACACTATGTGTTTATAATTGTAATACTTAAGAGTTATGTCTGCACTTACTGTAAGATTACCCGATGATTTAGCCGAGGAAGTAGCTAAAAGGGCTAAAAAACTTCATATTTCACGTAGTCAATATATTAGAAGATCTATTGAAACTATGAATAAAAGCCTATATGAGCAAGAAAGGAAGGAAAAATTATTTGCAATTAGTATGCGTACAAGAAAAGAAAGCATGAAAATAAATTCCGAATTTTCTAATATAGAGCATGACCCTGAAAATTAATCTCGGAGAAATTTGGCTTGCCGATTTAAATCCTAGAGTTGGTAGTGAGCTTGGTAAAACAAGACCTGTATTGATTATTCAAGATCAAGTATTATTGGACGCAAAACATCCTTCTACTTTAATCATTCCGCTAACAACTAATTTAATAGACGATGCTTTCCCTTTACGAATTCGTATTAAAGCTCATAATAAATTAGAAAGAGATTCAGATCTTTTAATAGACCAAATACGTAGCATAGATAATAAACGCTTAATTCTAGGGCCTCTAACTACTTGCAGTCCTATCATTATGCAAACAATATATAAAGCAATATTAGAAGTTATAGGAGTTGGACCTGTTCCGTGCAATATTCTATAAAACAAGTCTTGAGTAAAGCATCAGATAAATTAAATAAAATAGGCATCAATTCACCGCAATTAGAAGCACGAATTTTACTACAGCATGTTATAAATAAACCTACCCAATATTTGCTGATTAATCTTGATGAGCAGTTAAATGAAGCTGAAATAGAAGCTTTTGAAAAACTGTTAGAGAGAAGATTAAAGCATGAACCGATAGCGTATATTACAGGTGTTAAAGAATTTTACTCACGTAAATTTATCGTTAATAAACATGTGTTAATCCCCCGTGCGGATACGGAGTTGTTAGTTGATGTTGTATTTCAATGTCATTCCCGCGTAGGCGGGAATCCAGAAAAAAAGCGACTGGATTCTGTGGTCAAGCCATGGAATGACAATTTTCATATATTAGAACTCGGGGCAGGTAGCGGCTGCATTGCTATCAGCCTATTATGTGAACTACCAAACGCTAAGGCAGTAGCTACTGATATCAGTCTTGATGCAATAGAAGTTGCTAAAACTAATGCTTTAAGACATCATGTAACAAATCGTATCCAGATTATTCACAGTGATTGGTTTGAGAATATTGAGGGTCAGAAATTTGACTTTATTGTTAGCAACCCCCCATATATATCTATAGACGAAAAATCAGAGATGGCAATTGAAACAATCAATTATGAACCGTCTATTGCTTTATTTGCTGAAGAAGACGGACTGCAATCTTACCGTTTAATCGCCGAAAATGCCAAGCAATTCTTAAAACCAAACGGTAAGATTGTATTAGAAATAGGTTTTAAACAGGAAGAGGCGGTAACCCAAATTTTCTTAAGTAATGGTTATAATATTGAAAGCATTTATAAGGATCTACAAGGTCATAATAGGGTAATATTATTTTCTCCTATCAATCTCAATAGGTCATACGCAAGACGTATAGGAAAAAGCTTATCAGGGCTGCAACAAAATTTGTTAGATAACGAACTACCGAAATATTTATTTTCCAAAGAAAAACTTATTGATGAAAAACGTAAAATCTTTTTAGAGATAGGCTTTGGTATGGGTGAGCATTTCATTAACCAAGCTAAAATGAACCCTAACGCACTTTTTATAGGTGTAGAGGTATATTTAAACGGCGTTGCAAATGTTTTAAAGCTTGCTGCTGAGCAGAATATTACGAATTTTTTATTATTCCCTAATAATTTGGATTTAATATTAAACGATTTACCTAATAATAGCCTTGATGGAATCTATATTTTATTTCCCGATCCATGGATAAAAAATAAGCAAAAAAAGAAACGTATTTTCAATAAAGAACGACTTAAGATTTTACAAGACAAGCTAAAAAATAACGGTAGTTTAGTATTTGCTTCCGATATCGAAAATTATTTTTATGAAGCAATTGAGTTAATTGAGCAGAACGGTAATTTTGAAATTATGAATAAAAATAATTATTTAAAGCCGCATGATAATTATATAATTACCAAATATCATCAAAAAGCTATTAAGGAAAATAGAACTCCAAAGTTTATGATTTTGCAGCACGTTTCAGACGATCATTAATTGCAGCCCCGATATTTATCGATGGTATAGGAGCAACTGCTATACCGCTTACATCATGAGAGGCAGCATAATCGTCAAAAATTCTCAAATGAGCATAAAGATTTGCAGCAGCTTCTATAAGATCACCTTTAAGGCTTAGGTTTAATGAAAACTTTCCCGTAAGCTTGCTATCACCAAAATTTAACCCAATTTCTTTATCCTCTAAATTTGTAGCATTTAGTCTAACCGGTACTTTTGGTGAATAGTGTTTAGCAAGCATTCCAGGAGCTTTTACAGCGTCATTCACAAAGCTTGATACAAGCGAATTTTGTAGGACTCGTCTGTGCTCACGTACTAATGTACGCTGTGCAGACTCGCCCTTAAATTCATCTTGTCTGAAGCTTTGTGAATTTAGCTGTACGTCATTTGTTACTTTAAAAACTTTTACCCCAAGTACTTCTTCTAAAATTTCAGCAGTTATAAACCCTTCTCTTAATATAGTAAGATTAGTCGTTGTAGTATCAATTATCGTTGACTCTAGCCCATATTCAGATTGGTAGATTTCAGGAGCTAAGATAAAAATCTCTTCATTATCTGAAAAGTGTCTTGTAACATGCTCGTTATTTGTTGGACTAATATAGTTTGAAGGGTTGGCACTTGGTGCGGCAATAGGTACGCCTGATTGTCTGATAAGTTCTAATGCTAGCGGATAAGACGGTATCCGAATCGCTATTGTATTAAGCCCTGCCGTTACACTAGGAGCAATATTTGCATTCTCTTTTAAAGGCACAACTATAGATAATGGTCCAGGCCAAAATTTTTCTGCTATTTTTGTAGCTAAATCATTAAACTTTCCTATTTCGTTTGCTTGCTCTATGGAGGAGACATGCACGATAAGCGGATTGATAGCAGGGCGGTTTTTGAACTGAAAAATCTTTAAACATGCTTCATTGTTTGTAGCATCTGCTCCAATCCCATAAACTGTTTCAGTTGGAAAAACAACCACCTTACCGGATTTTATAAATTGAACTGCTTTGCTTATCATTATTTAGTTATTTTTGTTTTTCTATTTGTCATCCTAGCTAACTTGATCACGGGCCCCAGTCTTTTTTAATTTTTTTTCTGGATACCGTGGTCAAGCCACGGTATGACAGGTTTCAATCATAAGCGGTTAAACTTAGCTACTTTATCAAATAATTCACAGATATTCTGTAATAACGATAAACGATTCCCCACAATTTTTGGATCAGGATCATTAACGAGTACATTATCAAAAAAGCTAGTAATCGGAGCTAATAGAGATGATAATAAACTTAAAGCTTTCTTATAATCTTTATCAGCTATACTATCTATAATTTGCGACGAAATTTTTTGGATTACTTCAAATAATTCTTGTTCAGGCTGTGTACTAAAGAGACTCGCATCAACTAAGCCGGTAATTTTCTGACCATCAATTATATTGCTGGCTCGTTTGTAAGCATTTAATAATTGTTTGCCTGCGTTTTCTATTAAAAATTCTTTTAACGCATCAAGCTTAAATTTTGTATCCAATAAATTTAAATTAAGAACTGCATTAATTAACGCAATATCATAGTCATTTTTAAAGTAAAATTTTGCTCTTTCTTCAAAGAAAGACACTACTAAGTTCTTATTTTCATCAGATAAGTCTTTATATAAATTTATAGAAAAATTAATTAAATCATTTAAATTTAGCTCTAATTTATTCTCAATTATTATCTTAATTATACCAAGAGCTTGGCGTCTTAAGGCATATGGATCACCTGAGCCTGTTGGTGCTTCACCCGCTATCATTAGACCGGTTAAACTATCTAGCTTATCGGCTAACGCAAGCAGTGCAGCATTCCCGCTCGGTATATTATCATTAAGTCCTTGAGGTTTATAATGGTCTCTAATTGCAGCGGCTACTTCTTCGCCTAGTCCCTCATGTTTTGCATAATAATAGCCCATAATACCTTGTAAATCAGGAAACTCCCCAACCATTTCAGAAACGAGATCGCTTTTGCAAAGTTTAGCTGCCGTAATTAAATCTTTATTATTTGGAGCTATATGACCACAAATTTTAGCTACACGCTCAACTTTCTCTCTTAAGTTACCAAGCTTTGCATGAAATGTTACAGCTTCTAATTTACCTAATCTTGATTCTAAAGTTTTAGCTACATCTTGTTTATAAAAATATAAAGCATCTGAAAGACGTGCTGATAATACCTTTTCATTGCCTTTAATAACGAGCTTAGTATTTGCAAATCTGCCATTACTGACAAAGAGAAAATATTGTGCAAAATTTCCTTCTTTATCAAATAAACAAAAATATTTCTGATGTGTACGCATCGAAGAAATAAGTACTTCTTTAGGTAGCTCTAAGAATTTTTTTGAGATTTTTCCAAGTAATACAACAGGAAATTCACTAAGCCCTGCTACTTCTTCAATTAAACGATTATCTTCTTTTATGTTTAGATCATGAGAATTTGCAAGTTCCAATAAACCAGTTTTAATTATTTCTTCTCGCTTTGTTCTTTCTAAAATAACATGGTTTTCTAAAATCTTACTTTTATAATCTTCAAAATCTGTTATTTTCAGTTTTTTATTACAGTTCAGACGATGACCAAATGTAATATTATTAGACGTTAAATGACCAAATTGCAACGGTAGTACTTCGCCGTCAAATATACATAAAATATTACGCAGGGGTCTAACCCACTTTATATTATAGTCGCCCCAAAACATTGATTTTGCCCAGCTATATTTATTAATAGCCTCTATAATAATCTCCGGCAAAATCTCTTTTATTTCTCTTTCTTCTGTTTTTTTGACAAAGAAATAATATAGCTGATTATTAATTAATTTAGTAGAAAGCTCTAATTTACTAACGTTATGAGCTTTACAAAAGCCGTTAATAGCGGCTTCCGGAGCATCTAAGCTAGGTCCTTTAATTTCCGTTTCTTTCGGCAGCGTTACTTTCGGCAGGTAGGTAGCATGCAGCGTTATCCTGCGAGGTCCTACGAATAGTTGTACTTTTGCAAATATTTCGTTTTCTTCAAAAATCTTTGTAAATATATTGAAATAACCCTCTTCAGCATTTTTTTGCATTAATGCAGGTATTTCTTCACTAAATAGCTCTAATAATAACTCGCTCACTCGTTCATCTCCAACCATTTTGTACAACAAATTTTTGCTAAATAACGCACTCTTAAAACATAAGAGGCACGTTCAGTGACGCTAATTACCCCAAGTGCATTTAGTTGATTAAATGTATGACTTGCCTTAAGGCATTCATCATAAGCAGCTAACGGCACATCTCTGTCAACTAGTCTTTTGCATTCCTCTTCACTATCTTTGAAATGCTGCAGTAACATTTCACTATTCGCAAGTTCTAAATTATATTTTGAAAATTGTCTTTCAGCCTCAAAATCTACTTCACCGTATTTTAAAGCTTTTTCTCCTACCTGCCCATTCCAATCAAGTTCTTTTACTTCATCGACACCTTGAATATATAACGCAAGTCTCTCTAAGCCGTAAGTGATTTCACCGGCAACGGGACGGCATTCAATCCCGCCGATTTGCTGCATATAAGTAAATTGCGATACTTCCATACCGTTACACCATACTTCCCAGCCAAGCCCTGCAGCACCTAAGGTTGGCGATTCCCAATCATCTTCGACAAAACGAATATCATGTTTTTTTAAATCTATTCCTAAACATTCTAAACTTTTAAGATATAGCTCTTGAATATTATCCGGCGATGGCTTTAGGATAACCTGAAACTGATAATAATGCTGCATTCTGTTGGGGTGCATGCCATATCTGCTATCCCCTGGTCTTCTTGATGGCTGAACATATGCAACAGACCAAGGTTTTGAGCCAAGACATCTAAGCACGGTTGCAGGGTGAAACGTACCTGCTCCAACATGTGCATCGTAAGGCTGCAAAATTGCACAGCCGTAATCCTGCCAGTAATTTTGTAATGTCAGTATAATTTGCTGAAATGATAGTTTTTTCATAGGAAGTTATTAGTGAAGAAATTTTGATTAGTCAAAAGGATTAAATATTTTAATGTTAAACATATTATAATGTTTTGTATTTCTAGTAACTAATATCATATTATTTTGTTTTGCTTGTGCTGCTATTAAAGTATCAATTGCATTAGTACCGTCTATACTCATTAATTCACCCCATTCTTCACATATTTCTTTGTCAATATTAAGAATTCTCTCATTATAGTCTATTATTATTTTTTCTAACCATTTCTCTAATTGTAGACTTGCTCTTTTATTGTTCTTTACTAATTTTGATATTCCCTTTCTTATTTCACCTATGGTTATACAACTTAAGTGCAGCTGGCTAGCATGAACAATTGAAAACCATGCTGCTACTTGAGAATTAGGATTTTTCTTTTTGATTTCAGATACAACATTAGTATCTACTAAATATTTCATAGCTCAAAATCTCTTGCTTTTCCTTGCACTCTCTCAATAACCAAATTATCTATCTTAGGCATGCTCAATAAATGTTCTTTAAAATCAGGTTTTTTTTTAGTAAGTTGTTTATAGTCTTTTATACTCATAATTACAACTGCGTCTTCGCCTCTTTTTGTAATACATTGAGGAGTGCCATGCATGGCAATATCAATAATATTACTTAACTTATTTTTTGCTTCGTGTAACTGCCATTTATTCATATAAAATCCTCATATAGCTAGATTGTCTAGATTATTATAATATAAAGATTCAAAAAAATGAAATATTTTTTTATTAATTTGAGATCTTAGAGGCGATCAGTAAATAAGTTTTAATTAATAATTAAAGATTTTTTTAGCGAAAATTCATAAGATCTTTGAAGGAATAGTTATTCATATTTCAAAAAAATCTTATAATTTACAGCAAAAAAGAACTAAATTATCGGTTAAAACTTGTTTACTAATTGCCTCTTAATAATACTCCTTACCAATCTCGATTTTAGGACGGTTATTAGCTACACGCCAATCGTTAGTATCACGGAAAGAATAAACACATCCGCAAAATTCTTGTTTGTAAAAATTCTCTTCTTTAGCGATTTCGTACATCCTACTAGCACCACCATCTTTACGCCAATTATAAGTCCAATAGGTTATCCCTTCGTAATGAGATGCAGCCCTAGTTCCTGATTCATTAATTTGGTTCATATCTTTCCATCTAGAAATACCAAGCGAGCTAGTTATAACCTTAAAGCCGTTCTCATAAGCATATAAAGCCGTACGCTCAAAACGCATATCAAAGCACATTGTGCAGCGTTTACCTCGCTCAGGTTCAAACTCCATCCCTTTAGCACGCCTAAACCAATTTTGCGGATCATAATCTGCATCGATAAATTCTATATTATGCTTTTCGGCAAACTTAATATTTTCGTTCTTACGAAGCTCATATTCTTTTTTAGGATGAATATTAGGATTATAGAAAAAAAGCGTAAACTTAATGCCGGTATCGATCATTTTTTCCATTAAAGGACCAACGCAAGGAGCACAACAACAATGTAGTAAAACCTTACCACCGCCCGGTATTTCAAAAACTTCACTCATAATTAGCTTACCAAGTTTTTCTTATATGTCTCTTTATAGAATTTTAGAATTATAGAAGATAATAAGGCAAGTGCAATTAAATAATATGCAATAGCATAATTGTCTCCGGTAACTTTCGTTAATATCATTGCTAACATTGGAGCAGTACCGCCAAATATAGCAGCTGCAAGGTTGTATGAAAGTGCAACACCGGTAAATCTTACGCTAGTCGGAAATATCTCTACTAAAACCGTTGTGATAGGTCCCATATAAATAGCGATAATTCCAGCAAATATTACTTGAGATATTATAGCTAAAGTAAAGTTCATTGATCCTAAGGCTAGAAAAATAGGATAGACTGATAAAATTAACAAGATAATCCCCCATATTAGTACAGTACAGGACGACGCCCCACCTTGTCCGAAACATACGCAGATATAGGAAATACTATCATCATTACGATTAATATTATACTACTAACAATTGTGCTTTGCTGACTAGTATAACCAAGAGTTTGCATAAAATTACCGATAAAAACCGTAGAAGTATAAAAAGGAGCAGTTACGGTAATATAAAGACCAAGTGCGATAATTAGTTCTTTTGGGTATTTTGTTAATGTTTCTCGTAAAGGAAAACGTGCTAAACGCCCTGTTTCCTTAGCTTTTTTATAAATAGGACTTTCTGCTAGGTTTTTTCTAATATATAAACCTACGGAGCTAATAAATAAACCGGCAATAAAAGGTATTCTCCAACCCCATTCAAATAGCATATCGGCAGGCATAAAATAAGAAAAACCGGCTGCTGTACCAAGTCCAAGCAGCATACCGCCGCACATACTAACGAATGAGCTACTCCCCGCAAGTCCTCGCTGCTCGAACGAGGCATGTTCTACAATATACGAAATACAACCGCTAAATTCCCCTCCTAAAGAAAAACCTTGTATGAGTCTGATAACAGTTAAAATAATAGGAGCGGCAATACCTATAGTTTTATAACCTGGTAAGAGACCTATCCCGGCAGTCGGTATTGCCATAGTTATAATACCCATTACCAAAGCGGTACGTCTGCCGAATCTATCACCGATATTACCGAAAATAATACCGCCGAGCGGTCGTACTACAAAGCCTGCAGCAAATACCGCAAAAGTTAAAGTCTCTCGCATTTCTGAATCCGGAAAAAAATGCTGCCCTATAATATAAGCAAATTGAGCATATAATGCATAATCATACCATTCTAAAGCGTTGCCGATCATGCCGGATATTACTACTTTTCTCATTAAGTTATTTTATTGATTTTAAAGAAGATAATAAGAGTAATATTTTATATTCTCAAGTAAAAATATAATCCAAACAAAATAAGAGAGTAGGTATAAGAAGATCAACTTTAAAAAGAGCAAGGAGTCTGTAAGCCGAGGAGCGGAGCATACAAAAGTACGTGAGCATCCGAGGACTTACAAAGACGACGTAGCCAATTTTTAAAGTTCATCGAGTATACTTTATCTATGTTTTTCATTAACCACTTTCTTAGTTAATTTAGCATTTATTTGAGAAGGAGAAACTTTAATATTTTGTTTGATGTTTTTTGTTTTTTCTTGAGATAGAAGACTTTCTTTATCATTTTGTAATGTTTTCGTGAACTTATCTATATTGCTTTGTTCTAGTTTTATTGCATTATCATTATTTAAAATTAATCCTCCAATTTTTTCGCCAAGTTCAGGGGCATATCTGACTGCAAAAATCGATGCCGGTACAACTATGATAGAAAAAGCCGCTCCTGCAGTCGCAACACTAATTGCTCCGACTAATAAAGCACAAACAGCACCGGCGATTTTTCCGGTTGCTTGTTTAAATATATTACTTTTTTGTGTAAATGCTAAAGACATCTCTAATATTTTATTAAATTCTTTCTTTATATAGATTGTTGCTTCATCAATATTATTATATTTCTTCACTGCATATATTACAGAAGCCTTAAATAATTTTTTATGAGATTCCGCATAATTTATTATTTTGTCAAAATTCTTCTCTTTTAAAAGAGTTTTAAATATATTTTTAATTTTTTCTTTTTCGGTACTATTTATTTTTTCATCTCCAAAATAAACTTCTACAAGATTTTCTGCTATTATATCTTGTGATTGCTCTAAAATATTATTCTTATTTTGCTCATTTTCGTCTTCAGAAGTAATCATTATTGCAAATAACTCTAATGCTACGGAAAAATTATCATCGTTAATAACCCGCATACCTAAATAATTTTTGAGTCTAGAAATACATTTATTAATATATTTTTCAGCCTCCGGTTTAGAATTAAGCCTTAGCGTATAATCTATAGCAAGCATATTTGCAATAGTAGAGCAAGTAGATTTCGTAAGATTATTGACAAAATTATTAACAATATCTTTTTTAAATAAATTAGTATTTATGTTATTAAGTACTATAGCATTATTCATTTTAGTAATTTATTTTGAGGCTAATTCTCTGATATATAATATCAATTTAGCATAAATAAGATTAGGAGCATGATTTACTGAAAGTTTATATATATTCTTAGGCGTTAACACTTCTTCATTACGCACTCGCACAAAAGATATAAGAGTATTAGGAGGCATATAAGAATAAATTTCAGAGAATATTTTTAGAAAAGTCAAAAAATCTGCACATGCATATTTTACATTTATGCTATAATTATTTACATGAATCGATTCACCTTCTCCTTCAATCGCCTGAACATTATTTTTAAAAAATACTGAATTTATAGATACATCTATAGGTTCTACTAAATCATATTTATTGCTTAAGCTTTTTATTTTAGGAATTAGTTCTTGATAATTTAAGCAACTCACATTACTTGGAACGCTTAAATCTACATATTTTTTGTAAGATTCTAAAATTTCTTCTTTAGAGTTAATGACAGAATAAAGCTTTAAAACTTCCTCTGTTAGGTTTTCTTGTGAAACTTGTTTATCAAGAATAGATTTACTGTATTCTTGCTGGAAATTTTTTATTATCCAAATAGTTAAGGAAATAAAGAAGAAATATATAATAAATTGAAAGAATATAAGATTCTTTAAATACATAATATATTTTTCAAACATTATTGTTACCTTGGGTTATTAGTGCCGGTTTAGGATCAATATACTCTGGAGTAGATACGAAGATCAACTTCAAAAAGTGCAAGGAGTTCACAAGGCGAGGATCGCAGCGTATACTTAATACGTGAGAACCGCAGCTCTTGTAGAACGACGTAGCCAATTTTTGAAGTTGATCGAGTATATTACGTCTTATCGTCAACTATATTAACCGATAAAGGAATTACTACCTTACCGAATATATCAAGTATTTTATCCTTATATATAACATAATCTATCTGCAAATTAGATAATTTATTTTTTACGTTTTGCATATGATCATCTAGCATCTTTAGAGATTCATCTACCGATAGATTATTAGTATGATATTTAAGTATTAATTTGATTATTAATTGTCTCTTAGAAATTAACAAAATATTATCTATATTTGTTAATTCCCATTTAATTTCTTCTAATTTAAAAGCCGGATTTAAAGTAATTATAAGTCTGTTAAGTAAATCAAACGGTAGCGGTACCGGTGCTTCTAGTAATTTTTCTATTACATATAAATCAGCTAGGCTAGTAGTATTTTTAATATAAGGATATTTATATTTGATACTATCATATTCTTGATTTGTTGCATAATATTTTTCATTAATGGAGTTTATGTCTTTGTAATTCTGTTTTGTATTATATTTGATAATACCGACCACTAATATTAATATTATAAGTAATGCACTATATAATTTAAATGTCAGATCCTTTATAGTAACTAGTTTTTTTATTGATTTTAAATTATTATTATAAGCGGGAAAACTCTTATATTCTAGAAACAGCCTACTAATATTCGTATCTATAAATCTTTCTTTTTCTAGAGTTTGCTTATTTAGTATATTATCAACCGGTATAAAGATTACAGGGCGATCTTCAAAATTTGTTGATTCTAATAAAGATTTTAACTCTTCATCTACTATAAGAATTATACAGGCTCTTTGATTAAGATTACTTATATAGTTTTTAAATAATATAAAACAATCATTAATTTCTTGTTCTATAATACCTTGAACATAGCCGGTTGTTTTACCGAATGGATAATCAAGATTTCTAATTGTTATTATATTATTTTTATGTTTGATAATAAATTTTATACCGCTAGCTTGTGAGACATATACACAAATTTGGAAATAATCATTATATTTATCATTTTCTATATTCTGAACTATTTTATTTATAATAACTTTTAGCTCTAACGTTAAAAAGTAAATTCCTTTTAAATCAAGCGATCTTTTATCTATAATACATGAAATTATATCACTTAAAGGTGTTTCAAATGGACACGACATAATTAAAGTCGACCAAATTTCACTTGGTGTAGTAGTAATTTCGTAAACACAATGTGCTATAATGTCTTCTTTATTAAAATAACCTTCGATAAATTGTTCAATAGGATCAAGTTTAACTATTGACTGTAATATAGGTATTTGATCATGCCGTGTCTTACATTCACTACCGTCAAGTAAAAAATAAATATCGCTTTTTGGAAATTTACTAAAAAAGTTTTTATAAGGATTTAAGTCTATCTGTTCCTGAGTAGGGATAAATAATTTATCTAATAATTTATTATCGAGAAAAGTACTAAGAAATACACCTTTATTACCTAGTAACACCACGATCTTTTTTCTTTTGAAAGAAAATATTGTTAATTTTGTAACAAAATTAACAATATGTAATTTGATCGAATCAAAAATATTTTTCATAAATAAGTTTATTTTAATCATGATTCATTATATTTTACTATATGCAAAGTCATACCTGGGTAGCATTACCTGAGCCGTCATTGCGAGAAGAATTACGTAATAATTCAACGAAGCAATCTCATGATATTTGACGAGATTGCTGCGTCGCGTCGCTCCTCGCAATGACGACTCGGTATCAACGCAGGAATGACATAATATTTAAATAATATATCTTACCATGACTAAATTTACCACCGAAGAAGTTAGAAGTAAATTTATAACTTACTTTAAAGCAAATAATCATACACATGTACCAGCTAGCTCATTAATTCCACACAATGACCCTAGCTTAATGTTTGTTAATTCCGGAATGGTACAATTTAAAAATGTTTTTACCGGACAAGAAAAAAGACCTTATAACAAAGCGGTAACTAGTCAGAAATCTCTTAGAGCCGGTGGCAAGCATAACGACCTTGAGAATGTCGGTTACACGGCAAGACATCATACCTTTTTTGAAATGCTAGGCAATTTTTCATTCGGTGACTATTTTAAAGAACACGCCATATATTACGCTTGGAATTTACTGACTAAAGAATTTGAACTCCCAAAAGATAAGCTATATGTAACAGTCTATCATACCGACGACGAAGCAGCTTCTTACTGGAAAAAAATAGCAGGATTTAGAGATGATCGCATAATAAGGATTAAAACAAACGATAATTTTTGGTCTATGGGCGATACGGGTCCTTGCGGTCCTTGCTCTGAAATTTTTTATGACCACGGTGAACAAATATACGGTGGGCTACCTGGCACTAAGGACGAAGACGGTGATAGATTTATCGAGATTTGGAATATGGTATTTATGCAATATGAACAAATCGATAAAGATACTAGAATAGAGTTACCGCAAAAATCTATCGATACCGGTATGGGTCTTGAGCGTATGACGGCAGTATTACAGCATGTTAACAATAATTATGACATAGATTTATTTCAGGAAATAATTAATTTTACCGAAAATATAGTAAAAGTGAAAGTAGAGGGAGAAGCCAAATTTTCTTACCGAGTTATTGCCGACCACTTACGAGCAAGTAGCTTTTTAATAGCTGACGGTGTTATCCCTTCAAATGAGGGGCGTGGTTACGTACTTCGCCGTATTATGCGAAGAGCCATGAGGCATGCTCATATGCTTGGGTCAAAAGAGCCATTAATGTATAAATTACTGCCAAAGCTTGTTGATTTAATGGGGAATGTTTATCCTGAACTTAAGAGAGCAGAAAGCTTTATCAGCAGCATCTTAGAACAAGAAGAAATTAGGTTTAAAACTACTTTAGAACGTGGTCTAAAGCTTCTTACCGAAGAAACAGAAACACTAATAAAAGGTAATGAATTATCAGGAGAAGTAGCATTTAAACTATATGATACTTACGGATTTCCTCTTGATTTAACTGAAGATATTCTAAAAAATCGTAATATTTCCGTCGATCATAAGGGATTTGAAGAGCAAATGCTTGCACAAAAAGAACGTGCTAGAAAATCTTGGCTTGGCTCCGGTGAGTCCAAAACCGATCAGTTGTGGTTTGATATTAAAGAGCAGCATGGTAGCACGGAATTTTTAGGATATACGCTTAATGAAGCTGAATGTAAAATAATTGCATTAATTAAAGATAATAATTTAGTTGATGATATAAAAAAAATAGACACGCAATTTTTGTTAATTAGCAACCAAACACCTTTTTACGGTGAGTCCGGCGGTCAAATGGGTGATGTAGGTAGGATATTTGCAAAAGATTCTGAAGTAGAAGTAATAGATACTCTAAAATATTTAGGCTCTATTATAGTCCACAAATGTATTTTGAAAAAGGGGCAGATTAAAATAGGCGAAAATGCTAATTTTAGTATAGACATCAAATATAGACAAAATTTAAGAATTCATCACTCGGCAACGCATATATTACATGCAGTACTGCATGAGGTGCTTGGTAAACATGTTACACAAAAAGGTTCTTTAGTCGCTCCGACTTATTTACGTTTTGATATTAGCCATTCTAAAGCTGTGACTAATGAAGAAATCACTTTAATCGAAGATAAGGTAAATGAGATTATTAGAGATAATCATGAAGTAGATACTACATTAATGACAACTGAAGATGCAGTCAAACAAGGAGCTATGGCACTGTTTGGCGAGAAATACGACTCTGAGGTAAGAGTAGTTAAGATGGGTGAGACTTCTTTAGAATTATGCGGTGGTACGCATGTCAGACGTACCGGTGACATCGGTTGCTTTAAAATCACAAGCGAAAGTGCTATAGCGGCAGGGGTTCGCAGAATTGAAGCAGTTTGCGGTGAATTCGTAATTAAATTAATGAGAGAAAAGGATAGTTTACTTAAATCGATAGAAAGCAGTTTAAAGACTAACAAAAACGAACTTGTTACTAAGGTTAATAATACCCTAGAGCGTAATAAGGAACTTGAGAAAGAGTTAGAAAAAACTCATTTAGCTCGTTTAGATTTAAGTATAGAGCAGATTGAAAAACAAGCTGAAGATATAAAAGGATTTAAGCTAATTTATCGATATATAGAGAATTTAGACAATAAAGTATTGCGTCAGGCTGCAGAAAATTTAACGAAAAAAGTAGAGAATTTAATAGTAGTATATATTACGGGTAATAACGATAAATTATCTATTACGGTTGCGGTTAGTAAAGCTATAACGGACAAATTTAATGCAGGTATAATAGTAAAAGAACTCTCTTTATTCTTAGGAGGCAGCGGCGGCGGTGGACAGCCTTCGATTGCTCAAGCCGGCGGAAATGATATAGGTAAGCTAACTAACATCCATGAAAAATTACATAGTTTATTAACAGTATCATAGTGTGCTAGTTTAGGTCATCATTGCGAGCGGGTATTGTTGCGTAGATATCTAATCGTCATTGTGAGAAGAATTACGTAGTAATCAAGGCGAAGCAATTTCAGGAAATTAGTACTGCTTCATGAGATTGCCACGTCGCTTCGCTCCTCGCAATGACGGAAAACCGAGCCATGCAACAACACCGAACAAGCCATGGTGTGACACCTGTATTAATATCATAGTGTAATTAAATCCCCAAGTGCTTCTACTAATTTATGGTTATTAGCAAAATTTTCTACCTCATTATGATTGCCGTAATGATCAAAATTTAGTAATAGTTCTTCTTGAGAATTTTTATAAAAAATGTTGGTAAATAAACGCATGTCATCGTTAATTTTAATCTCTACAGCTTTATTCTGTAAAAATTTAACTCCATTCACGTTTGTTTTGCAATATGTAATACCTTTTTCTATAGCACGAGTAAAAGAATCAATGAGGTTCTTATCTAGCTTCTTTTCAACTTCTTTCGCAATTTTTGCAAAACAATTTAAACCTTTATATTTGCCTATAGGATAAGTATCATTTTTTTTAATGATCTGTTTATTAACATTCCAATTACTAACAATTTGGTTATTAGTGATTTTTTGACTAATTTCAAAAAGTTTTTGTTGTTTTACCCGTTGATAATGAGCATGTATTTCTTTTGGATCATATTTTTCAATAAGCTTCTCTATATTTTCAGCGTTATAATTAACAGCAATTTCTTGTTGTTTTTCTTCGCTTAATTGATTTAAATATCCTTGAGCTTTTTCCTTATCCTTATCTAATAAAGCAGCTGCTACGCCGATTTCTAAAGCTTCTTCATTTTGAGGGGCATATTTTAAAGATTTCTCAATATTCTTAAGAGCAGCTGTAGTTTTTTCGTCTGCTATTAAAGAAGTGCTTGCAGTATTAAGAATTTCTACTATCACTTCTTCTTTGAATTCAGATTCATCGTACAATATAGAATCAGGATCAAGATAGCTTTGTAAGACTGCAAAATTTTTATATATTTGCATATCTTTTTTAGGTATAGTTTTTAAAACATCGTGAGCTACTTCAACTTGTTTAGTATAAAGTGCAGTTGAAAGTATCAAAAGCTTATCACTTGAGAACTTAAAAATTTCTTTTAATTCTTGCTTTAATTCTTCCTTATAAATCCTTCTTTCTTTATCAGAAAAACTATTATATTTAGCAATATATTTACAACAATTTAATATAGACAAATATTGTGGAAGCAACGTATTAACATTAATAAGATTTAATTTTTCTTTATTAATCTCATATAAATTATTTAGCATTTCCAATAAATATTTAACATTGCCTAAAGACATTTTCAGAATTATATTAGCTGCTTCTTTAGGTCTATCAGTCATTTTATAATTAGCACATAAGCTGAACATTATATTTTCATCGTTCGGCAAAAAAGATAAGGCGTATTTATAGTATTTCTCTGCTAATTTATTATTACCGTTTACCTCATAAATATGGGCTAAACGATAAAGACAAAAACCTTTATCTTCTTCATTA
The DNA here is from genome assembly GCF_016743795.2 of Rickettsia tillamookensis. Taxonomy (NCBI): domain Bacteria; kingdom Pseudomonadati; phylum Pseudomonadota; class Alphaproteobacteria; order Rickettsiales; family Rickettsiaceae; genus Rickettsia; species Rickettsia tillamookensis. Next base: position 1,400,066 of record NZ_CP060138.2, read on the forward strand.
AAATTAGTATCTATAGAATTATTATTAATTGTTTCTTCTAAAAGCTTACATGCTTCAGCATAATAATCGTTCTTTATTAACATCTCAGAAAGTTCATTTACTATACCAAAATAATATTTTATATGAGATGTTAACTCTTTAGTAAATTTAACCTGAAAATCTGTTTTCATAAACTTCAACAAATAAAACAGAGTTTCCGTACATTCTTTATGTTTTGCATAGTTCTTTGTATTAAGCATTAATGTTAAAGATATATTTGCCCTAGTGAATATATCGCTTAATATTGTTTCTGCTGCTTCGGTATGATTGTTTAATATACTACAATAAAACGCCTCACTCATTGCTTGAACTTTAAGGAAAATATTTTCTATAGGATCAAGAGATTTTACAGTAAATTTATTTTGTAAGGTATAACTGTTCTTAACATTTGAACTGAGGTTATAAAATAGTACATTCCCTTTTTGCTGTATGTTATACTTTTTTAATAATTCATGCCCTTTAAATTCGTCATATTTATAATTATTAAAAAACATTTCAATTACGCTGATTTTCTTTTCTACAATTCTCTCAGCTTCTTCATCTAAATATTTAAAAAGGTAAAGTATTGTTTCTATTGCAGCATTTACATTTTGTAAATATGGAAGATTTTTAACTATCATATTTGCTTTAAGAGTAGGATTAATTGTTCTAAACTTATTTATTTCGTCTTTCGATAACATAGTAATTACTATATTATTGCTAGAGTTAATATGAGAAGAATATTCTATAATGGAAGGTTTAGAATTTTTCATAATAAATAACCTATAAATTTGGCGTGCATTATAAAATAAATTCTATTTTCTGTAAAGAATAATTAATTTTTAAATGAAATTTTAATAAAAAGATAAATAGTATGATCTGCTATTATTAGAGGCTATCAGTAAATAAACTTTAATTAGTAATTAAGGAGCTTTTTTAGCGAAAATTAATAAGATTTTTGTAGGAATAGTTATTCATATTTCAAAAAAATCTTATAATTTGCAGCAAAAAAGAACTAAATTACCGGTTAAAATTTGTTTACTGATAGACTCTTAGACACAGTATTGTTTATCAATATAATTCTGTGATATTTTTCACAGTTATTAATACTCTGCTTTTACAAAATAAAGTCCGGATGCGGGAGCGGTAGGACCGGCGGCTTTTCTATCTTTGGCTTCTAGAACCTCTTTAATTTGTTCTGCATGCCAAATATTTTTACCGACAAGCACTAAACTACCGACAATATTACGTACCATATGATGCAAAAACGAAGGTGCTGAAAGATATAATTTTATTTCTTCGTCTTCTTTAACAATATTAAGTTCAGTTAAAGTTTTAATCGGTGATTTTGATTGACATGAACTAGCCCTAAATGAAGTAAAATCATGTTTGCCTAATAGATAAGCGGCAGCTTTTTGCATAGCTAGAATATCTAAAGGTGAACTAATCCACCATGCTCTATTTAAATCAATTACCGATGGGTAAGGTCTATTAATGATTCTATATATATAATGACGAGAGGTAGCTGAAAATCTTGCATGAAAATTATTTGGGACTATTTCACAATGCCATACCGCTACTGCATAAGGTCCTACAAAATAGTTGATAGCTGTAATAATTTTATGAGGTTCTAAATGTTTTGAAAGATCAAAATGTGCTACTTGACCTATAGCATGAACACCGGCATCTGTTCTTCCTGATCCAAACAATACTATTTGTTCACCGGAAAATTTATAAATCGCTTCTTCTAATATCTGCTGTACCGACATTACTCCTGCTTGCCTTTGCCAACCTGCAAGATCCGTGCCTAAATACTCAATGGTAATCTTATATCGATACATATATACTCTGCTGATTTCAAGAATTGCTCTTTCATTTTATCAAGGATTCGCATCCTCACCTATTAAGTATAGGCTGCGGGTGCTCACCTCTCAAAATAAAATTCAATTCTCGAAATCATTTGAGTATAGTCAATTGATTTAAACGAGGTAGCACATTGTACGCCCTTTCGCCTATTATTATAGGCTCTACCCTCACGCCTGTCGTCAAATTCAACTGAATTGACTATAAAGGAGTTACTGCGTCATTCCCGTTAAAGTCTTTATTGGACAGATAAACAAGAATGGATAAACGAGTATACTACTATGAAATGAAGAGTAGGTATACGAAGATCAACTTCAAAAAGAGCAAGAAGTCCACAAGACGAGGAGCGGAGCGTATACTTAATACGTGAGCACCGCAGTACTTGTAGGACGACGTAGCCAATTTTTGAAGTTCATCGAGTATACTTACGCCTCTAGTAAATCCGTTGGGTTACCTTCACCACGCTTTCCACCGCTTCTAAAGCTATTAAGCTTTTTGGATCTAATAGGATGTTGTAACTTTCTTAAAGCTTTGGATTCGATTTGTCTTATACGTTCTCTAGTTACTTTAAATTGCTGCCCTACTTCTTCTAAAGTATGGTCAGTATTCATACCTATACCAAAACGCATTCTAAGCACTCTTTCTTCACGGGGCGTAAGGGTTGCAAGTACTCTAGTGGTAACTTCTCGTAAATTTGACTGAATTGCTGCATCAATCGGTGCTACTGCATTCTTATCTTCAATAAAATCGCCTAATTGACCGCCGTCACTATCATCACCTATGGGATTTTCAAGGCTTATAGGTTCTTTAGCTATTTTCATGACTTTACGCACTTTATCAAGCGGCATTGAAAGACGGTTAGCGATTTCCGTTGCTGTCGGTTCATAGCCGAGTTCATTAAGCATTTGCCTTGAAGTACGCAGTATCTTATTAATTGTTTCAATCATATGCACAGGAATACGTATAGTCCTTGCTTGATCTGCAATAGCTCTTGTTATAGCTTGTCTAATCCACCAAGTAGCATAGGTAGAGAATTTATAGCCACGGCGATATTCAAATTTATTCACCGCTTTCATAAGCCCTATATTACCTTCTTGAATTAAATCTAAAAACTGCAATCCCCTATTAGCGTATTTTTTAGCGATAGATATAACTAAACGTAAATTCGCTTCTATCATATCTTTTTTTGCTTGTAGCGTTTGTCTCTCACTTTTTTGTATAGTATTAACTAGTTTTTTAAAATCATTAACTAAAAGCCCGGTATTAGATTCTATAAGCGATAATTCGGCAATCATTTGATCTATATAATCCGATTCCTTAGTAATTAACTCTTTCCAAGCGACTTTTTTATTTTTCAGCATTTTTTCTTTCCATGCTGCATTGATAACTGATCCTATATATTCATCTAGGAAATTTTGGCGAGTTACTCCGTATTTTTCAGCAAGTTTTAAAAAGGCTGTTTCTTTATTAATTAAATCACGATTTATTCCATACATCTTACCTAAAATTTCTTCTGTTCTTTTAGAATTAAAATGTATTTCTGAAACTTCATTTATCAATAATTCCAAATTATTATTATATTTTTTGCTATTTTGTAAAACTTTCGGCTCAAAAGATTTCTCATAACATTTTTTAGCTTCAATGAGTAGCTCTTCGCAGATAAAAGAAATCTTTTTCATACGCTCTATGATATTAGGTAATATCTGCGTTTCTACTCTAGACATAGATAAGTGATTATCCTCATGCTCTTCTCCTTCGGTCTCACTACTATGTTCTTCATCATTTTCGGGTGTTTCGTCATGTAACATGTTAGCTTCTAAATCTATCAGATCACGTAGTAACATTTTTTCATTAACTAAATCTTCATACCATACTATAAAACAACGCATAGCAATAGGGCTTCTGCATAAGGAAGCAGTCATTGTTTTACGTCCTTCCTCAATCCTTTTTGCTATTTCTACTTCGTTTTCACGAGTTAAAAGATCGACACCTCCCATGTCCTTAAGATATAATCTCACAGGATCATCGGTAGTACCTATATTTTCTTCTTCTGCCTCATCCTCAGGTTCATTATCAACATTGGTAGATAGCTTAAATTCTTCATCCATTCCGATATCAAGCTTAATTTCATCATCTTCATTAGATTCTAAGATATCTACTCCTGCATCGGAAAATTTTAATATAACTTCCTCTAATTGTCTTATTGAAGGATTTTTATTAAGAGGAAGAGCTTTATTTATCTCATCGTATGTAACAGGTGTTTTTTTAGATTTAGCTTTTTTAAGTAAACTATCTATTTTATCTAGATCATTGTCTATATTGCTATTGCTCATTAAATACCTATATGCTTTTTTCTTTTAAAAGAAGTTTGAAATAATTAAGTTATCGTGTGATTAATAAATTAACGTCACGTCATTGCGAGGAAATTACGCAAGTAATTGACGAAGCAATCCAGTAAAAAATTCTGATTTACAGAATTTTTTTATTATTTTTTCTGGATTGCCACGCTCCTTGCAGTCGCTCGCAATGACGATGTCTGTTGTTAGTTAGTAATACCGTTAATAAAAGATTCGTTTAAAACTTGAAGTTCATTTGCAATCTTCAGAATTTCTTTTTTATATAATAAAACTTTTTCAAAGTCGTGATTGTCTGTACTGTTTATGGTAATAGCGTATTCTTGTTGTAAATTTATTAGATAATATTTCTTATGTAGCCACTGCCATAATAAATCCAGTCTGATATTATTTTTATTAAATGAGATATCTAAAAACAAATTATCCGTTTTTGATAATAATAAAAAAATATCAAAAAAGCTAGTTTTTTCCACAATTGCAGTAATTTCACTTGCTTCTACGTTATTATCTATAATCTCGTTTAAATACCAATTACGGAATTCTTCAAGCGACTTATTATTAAAATTTAAATTTAAGATGAAATCTCTAATATCTTTTTCTTCAAGTATTATAGGAAATTTAACTAACAAAGCACAAAAAGCGTGTTCTAGCATTTCAAGCTCTGAATAGCCGTGACTTGAAATTATAGGAGCCAAATTTGAGTTTTTAGTTGTAGCTTTCTTCTGCTTTGTGACTAAATTTTGCCATATTTGATCTTTAAAAAACCTGTAATAACTTGCTTTTAAATTACTATCCGATATTTTACTGCAGTAATCTTTTAAATTTTTCTCTAAATTAGCTTTTTCTTCCGCAGTTTTAAAACTCTTGCCACTATACTCAATATGCCAAATCATTTCTGATAGGCTTATTCTTTTATCTATGAGCTTTGCAAAAAAATCAGCACCGTTTTTATTTACTGCATCGTCGGGATCAAGTCCGCTTGGTAACCTAATAAAAGAAATTTTCTTTTCACTATTAATAAGCGGTAATGCTAAGTTAATAGTTCTTATGCTAGCTTTTATACCTGCATTATCTCCGTCAAGACATAATATAATTTCATCGCCGGCACGCCATAATTTATGTAAATGATTTTCAGTAACGCTAGTACCAAGACTCGCCACCGCTTCGCTAAAGCCTGCTTGATGTAGTGCTATAACATCAAAATAACCTTCTACTAAAATCGAGTGATTTTTTTTATAGCTACTGCTTATCGCTTTATGCTCACCGTATAGAGTTTCACTTTTTTGAAATACTGTAGTTTCAGGTGAATTCAAGTATTTAGGCAGCCCCTCCCCTAGTACCCTACCGCCAAAGCCTACAATTTTATTGTAAATATTTCTAATTGGAATAGTAATACGGTTAGAAAATAAATTATATATTTCACCGTTTTCTCGCTTGCCGATTAGCCCTGCTTTACCAAGCTTTATAATATCTATATTTTTATCGTGAAAAAACTTTTCAAATTTATTATTCTTCGGAGCGAAGCCTATTGAAAACTCTTTTACTGTTTCTTCGGTAATATTTCTTCCGTGTAGATAATTTAATATTTCAGGCGTTAATTGTGTCCTGAAAAATTTATTGGCGAGTTCTAAAATATTTAGAATTTCATCAGATTCTTCATAAAATTCTTTCTGTTTCGCAGTTAATTTCGGTATCTCTATCCCATAATCGGTTGCAAGCTTTATAGCAGACTCATTATAGGATAAACCGCTAATATTAGAAGTAAATTTTATAACGTCACCGGCTGCTTTACAGCCAAAACAATAGAAAAATCTCTTACTATCACTAACTGTAAAAGATGGAGTCTTTTCTTGATGGAAAGGACATAAACCTACATAGTTACCGGATTTTCTAGTTAAAGCTACTTTTTGCCGCACTACATCAGATATGTTAATGCGGTTTCTTAAAAACTCATAAAATTCCGGTGCAACTCTCATATTTTATAGTATATAAGAAAGAATAGCGGTAGATAAACAATAAGAAAGCGGTATAGATAAATTATCGTTAATTCTTAAATCTTTTGAATAAAATTCAGCTGCCGTAGCCCCTATGCAGCTTATAATGATAATAATAAAACTCGTATTGTACCCTAAATAGAAATACACTAATATACTTATAAAAATTGCAGAAGCTAAGAAAGTAACAGAACCTGCTATAGATTTACCGTTACCTAAGCTATTTCCTATTTTAACGCCGACAAGAGCCGCTAAACAATCTGAAATAATTAAAATCAACCATGAACAAATCACTAAATTTTTAGGAAAAAGAAGAGCAGTTAAGAAAAAACCGAGCATCATAAAGCTAATGCCGCTTAAAGCAAAAGAACCGTTATTTTCTAGGGGCCTTATAACTTTTGAAAAAAATCTAGTTACAAATTCGCTAATTTTTGCATTATTATGACGTGCTACATCTAAATATAATGTAATAGCCGTTATTATAAATAATAATAACGTAATAGCGGTTCTTGGAATAAATAAATAAAGCAACGGAAATATTATAGCCGATAGGTGGAAAATTTTACGCTTTTTCTCAAAGTCAAAATCTTTAATTTCCATAGAATCATTAATATGTTTTTAGATATGTGAAAAATAATTAAAAAGGCTTATTTGACAAATTTAACTATTACAAATATACTTGCTGAAATCTATATTATTGAAAATAGTATACTAAAATTACTAAATCTATACAATATAATTATGAATACAAAATTTCCTATCACCGCTAAAGGTTTTGAAAAATTAGAACACGAGCTTAAACATTTAAAACATGTAGAGCGTAAAAAAATTAGTGAAGATATAGCCGAAGCACGAGAACACGGCGATTTATCCGAGAATGCGGAATATGAAGCGGCACGTGAGAAACAAGCGTTTATAGAAGGGCGTATTAAAGAGCTTGAAGATATGACGGCAAGAACGGAAATTATTGATATTGGTAAATTATCAGGAGATAACATAAAATTCGGAGCTACGGTTACTTTGATCGACGACGATACTGAAGAAGAAGTAACATATATTATTGTAGGAGAATATGAAGCCGATATAACTAGAAAAAGAGTTTCAATCGCCTCTCCTATAGCAAAAGCTTTGATTGGAAAATCGGTAGGTGATTTTGTAGAAGTTACAACACCGAAAGGATCTAAATCATACGAAGTAGTTAAAGTCGAATATAAAGAGCTGGAGTTTTAATTTGATTTATTCGTCATTGCGAGGAAATTGCATAGCAATTGACGAAGCAATCTCAGGAGGTCTAACAAGATTGCCACGTCGCTTCGCTCCTCGCAATGACGACGTAGACAGACAATAGTCACTTCCTCTTAAACATCTCTAGCATCCTTTTTGTCACTATAAATCCGCCGAAAATATTTATAGAAGCAAGCAGCGTTGCAAAATACCCAAGTAAACCGGGAAACCCAAAAGCAGAGCTACTTGCGGCAATCATAGAACTAAGAACTATAATACCTGAAATAGCGTTAGTAATAGACATAAGTGGAGTATGAAGTGCAGGCGTTACTTTCCACACTACATAATATCCGACAAAAGAAGCTAATACAAAAATGGTTATAGCAAATACTAGCGGGTCTATAGTACTTGTGTTTGTTTGCCAACTAGTATCTATTATCAAATCTTTTAATTTATCTGATAATTCTTGAGTATTATGGGCAATCTCAGCTGCTTGTTTAGCCATTATCGGTAATTGGTTCATATTTCTTCTCTTGGTTATATCATTCCTGGGTGGTGTTGCCCGCGTGGATCAAAAAACGTATTCGGTGTCATGCCGTGGCTTGTCCACGGTATCCAGTAAAACAACTAAAAATACTAATAACTGGATCCCGTGAATAAATCACGGGATGACAGCAATTTTCTCACTCACAATTTTTCCGTCTTTAGTAATCAACATATCACGTACTAACTCATCATCCATATTAAATTTACCGTCTTGCAGAGCATAACTAAGAAAATTATATAAATTCTTAGAGTAGAGTTTTGAGCTATCGGTAGCAATTTTAGTAGCAAGATTTGATAAACCTATTATGGTAACACCGTGTTTAGTAACGATCTTATCAGGTTCTGAACCTTCCACATTTCCTCCTGTAGAGGTTGCTATATCAACAATCACTGAGCCGTGCTTCATAGATTCTAGCATTTTTTCCGTAACAAGCAGAGGTGCTTTTTTTCCCGGAATTTGTGCAGTAGTAATAACTATATCATATCCTTTAATAATTTTTGCTAAAAACTCTTCTTGTTTAGCTTTGTAATCTTCCGAACTCTCGTGAGCATAACCTGATTTATCCTGCAAATCTTCTTGTAGTTCCGGTGAAACAAACTTAGCTCCTAAACTTTCTACCTGCTCTTTAGTAGCAGCCCTCACATCATATCCTGCAACAATGCTACCGAGTCTTTTTGCCGTTGCAATAGCTTGGAGTCCTGCAACACCGATACCAAGCACCAAAGTTTTACACGGTGAAATCGTCCCTGCTGCCGTCATCATCATAGGAAAAGCCTTTGTGTAATGATAGCTTGCTTCAATTACCGCTCTATAGCCTACTAAGTTACTTTGAGAAGATAAAGCGTCCATATTTTGAGCTTTAGTAATTCTTGGAACGAATTCCATAGCAAAAGTCGTAAGGTTTTTTTTAGCTGCCGCTTTTATATATTCATGATTTAAATAAGGCGATAATAATCCTACAATAATTGCTCCTTTTTTTGCAAATTCAAGCTCACCATATTTATCCGTAACGGATGAAGGTTGTACCTTTAATATAATCTCGGCATCGGAAATAATTTCGAGTGGTACCGAAGATATTTTAGCACCTAGAGCAACATATTCTTCATCAAGAAAACTGGCATGAAGCCCTATATCTTTTTCTACCGTAACCGCATAGCCTTTTTTTACTAGCAATCCTGCTACTTCAGGCGTTATAGCAACTCGTGTTTCATGCTTGGCTTTTTCTTTTAAAGCAACGATTTTCATAAATATTAATTATATTTTGCATTAACTGAATACATAAGGTATTTTAAACATAATTTAAAATATAAAACAACGAAAATGAAAAAAATATTTTTTCTAATTATTATTTATCTTTTTGTGAATTCAAGCTTAGCATTTGGGACAGATGATAAAACAGCTATTTCGGAGCTAAAAACTTATCTACATACGATAAAATCGGTTGCTATAGATTTTACTCAAGAAGATTCGCATAGTAAAATAGTTAAAGGAAAATTACTAATCCACAAACCTTATAATTTTAGATGTAATTATTATCCTCCTTTCCCTTTAGTTATAATAGGTACTAAAAATTTCGTATCGATGTATGATTATGATATGGAGCAAGTAAGCCGTATTAATAGAAGCGAAAATACATTTAATTTTTTATTAGAAGATAATAAGCATTTTGACAAGGATTTTGTTTTTGAATCGGTAATCAATGAAGGAAATATTTCTAAAATTACTATCTATCATACTTTAACGGAAAAGCGTAGCGAAATTACTTTTAATAAAGCTACTAAACAAATTGAAGCATTAAAAATATTTGAAGATAATAATATAGTCACTATTACTTTTGATAAAATAGCTAAAGTACAAAAATTTTCCGACGATTTGTTTAAATTAAAAAACCCTGAAATATTCGGTCCGCCTGAAAGGTTAACAAAATCGGAAATAGAAAAAAAATATATTGTTTCTTGAAAATAAACAGGTTATGTTAATTATGCTAGTAGTGGGCACCTAGCCTGTTTAGTCGGTCAGGTCTGAAAGGAAGCAGCCGGAGTAGGATTCGGTGGGTCATTACTAGCATTACTCTTCGTCTTTTTAAAATTGCTCTTTTATTTTACTTAAGAGTTCATATGCTCACGTACTTAAGTGTACGCTCCGCTATTCACTCTTAAAAAATAAAATTCAATTTCAAAAATACTTTGAGTAAATCTTCCTCTTTCCTTTTTTCAAAAATTTAAATCGTGACAGATATAAATTCATCTAATCAGTATATTCCTTTTGCAAGGAAATATCGTCCTAGTAATTTTACCGAGCTTCAGGGGCAAGAGGTATTAGTCAAAGTTTTAAGCTATACTATTTTAAATGATAGGCTTACCGGAGGCTATCTTTTAACAGGTATTAGAGGGGTCGGTAAAACTACCTCGGCTCGTATTATTGCTAAAGCCGTAAACTGCTCTGCTTTAATTACTGAAAACACGACCATTAAAACATGCGAAGAATGTACGAACTGCCTCAGCTTTAATAATCATAATCACCCCGATATAATTGAAATTGACGCAGCAAGTAAAACTAGCGTAGACGATATACGTAGAATTATAGAATCCGCTGAATATAAACCTCTGCAAGGTAAACATAAAATCTTCATCATTGATGAGGTGCATATGCTCTCTAAAGGAGCGTTTAATGCACTTCTTAAGACTTTAGAAGAACCGCCGCCTCATATAATATTTATCTTTGCAACGACGGAAGTACAAAAGATACCTGCAACTATTATCTCAAGATGTCAACGTTATGATTTAAGGCGGTTGAGTTTTGAAGAGATTTTTAAGCTACTTGAATATATAACTAAGCAGGAAAATTTAAAAACCGATATAGAGGCCCTTAGAATTATAGCTCATAAGTCTGAAGGGTCGGCACGTGATGCAGTATCTATTTTAGATCAAGCAGCTAGTATGTCGGCGAAATCCGATAATATAATTAGCCCTCAAGTAATTAATCAAATGCTTGGGCTTGTTGATAGTTCGGTTATAATAGAATTTGTCGAATGTATTATCCACAGAGAGACGGAAAAAGCTATAAATTTAATAAATAAACTTTACGGTTCTTCGGTTAATCTTGAGATTTTTATAGAATCGGTAGCAGATTTTATTGCTTATCTTAATAAAGTAAAAATGTTACCTAATTATAGTTTGCCGATATATGAATCGTTTAATGATAGAACTAAAAACCTACTAGATACAACCAACTTGCCGTATTTATCAATCTTATGGCAAATATATAATAAGGGAGTAGGAGAAATAAAAATTTCCTATAATCAACTAACAGAAACGGAAATGTTAGTTATAAAATCTATATATTCGACATCGCTACCCTTGCTTGCAGATTTTGACGGTAATAATCAAAATTTAAATCAACCAATTAATCCAGAAATAAAAAAAAATTTTGAAATTGTAGATTTTCTTGAATATCTATATAAAAATAATGAGATAGATATATATTACTTCCTGCTTAATAACACAGAACTTAAAAATCTCAGTGATAATAGATTAGAACTCGTAAGCCTTGAAGTTACAAGCAAAATAAAAAAACAAATAGAAGATTTGTTAGCTGCTTTTACTAAAGAAAAGCTTGAGATAGTAATCATAAAGGAACAGAGCAAGCAAAATTTAAAGAATCAGTTAATAGGTAAGATTGAAGTAAGTAATGATTTTGGTTTAATTAAAAAACATTTTCCTAATGTAACAATTTCAGATATATTACTTAAAAATTAAAGGATAGAATTATGGTAAATTTTAATCAGTTTTTAAAGCAAGCCCAATCAATGCAAAAGAAAATGCAAGAAGCTCAAGAGCAAATGGCAAATGCAAGATATACCGGTAAAGCCGGCGGCGGGCTCGTTGAGGTTATTGCAACAGGCAAAGGTGAAGTTGAAAAGATTACAATTGATGAATCTTTATTAAAACCAGAAGAAAAAGAAATGCTTGAGGATTTAATTAAAGTTGCTTTTAACGATGCTAAACAAAAATGTGATGAAGATTCTCAAAATTCTTTATCAGGAGCTTTAAACGGTATGAGCTTACCGCCTGGTTTCAAAATGCCGTTTTAATAAGGCGTTTATGGTTTAAAATCGTCATTGCGAGGAAAAACTGCAAGTTTTGACGAAGCAATCTCAGGATGCTTGACAAGATTGCCACGTCGCTTCGCTCCTCGCAATGACGGTTTGGGTGTCCATGCAACAAAACCCTCACAATCTCGCAATGACGATGAAGTCTAATAATTCAAAATCAATAAATCCTTATAAATTCTGAAACCTTTGAAACGCTCAAGTAGCGACATACCAAGCAGTGAAATATCCAGGTCACCTAGACCTACATGTCCTTTGATGTTCTTAAATTCCGTACCGATTACTACACTATTTAAGGTTATAGGGGCAGCTTTATTTTCGCCGTTAGCTGTTAGATAAGTTCTAGTATATTTTAATTTAGTTAAGTCAAAGCCTAATTTTTGAGCATCCTCTTTAGTTAAAGCTATATCACTTGCACCAGTATCTACCATAAATTTTATCTTAACGTTATTTACAAAAGCATTGATATAAAAATGCCCGTCCCCGCTACGAGCTATAATAATTTCTCCGACTTCGGTAGACCATTTATATGATGGAATTAAAGCAGACATTACCCTATGATAAGCATAGTTCAGCTCAAACCTAAAAGCATAACCGGTTATTATAACTAAAAAAATTGCTGCCCACATTGCTAATTGCAAACAAAATTTACGCACTTCATTTTGGCTAATAGTACTGTAAATTATACTAAATAATATTAATAACGACGCACAAAAACTTCCTATATTTTGCGGTTCTTTAAAAAATTTCGGATAATGCTGATTGATATATTTGTATAATAAACCGGTTACAATTACGGTGCTGCAAATTATAAAACTTATTTTTATAAGTTTTTTATTCATATAATATAACTTTTTTAATCTATATAATCAAACCAAAGTCCCAGCCCATTTTTAAGTGGAAAACTACCTTCTTGGTTCACTAGAATAATAATTCCAAGTTCTTCTGAGGGTATAAAACCAATAAAAGAATTAATACCGTTAATATAGCCTGAGTGAAAAATTAAATCCTTATTTGAGCGTCCTTTTACTTTAAGAATACGCCATCCAAGAGCATAATATGACTCGATCATTTTTTGATCAATAGGCCAAATCGGTTGCCATTTAAATCCAAAAACATCTTTGTTTGATTTTACTATTTTATACATACGATCTAAAGTACTTTTAGAAATAAGATTCGGTTTATAACCAAAACTAAGTTTGAATATTTCAATCATTCCATCTATCGATGCAAAAATACCGGCAGATGCAGGTACCGTCTTTGGGTAATAAGGCGGAAACGGCAGTAATGTTATTACCTCTTGTCCGTCTATTATTGCTTTAGAATGCGGATAAGCAAGTTGTATATTCGGCTCTAGCGGTAATATTTGTATATCTTGCGTTTTAAGCGTTGTACGCAAATTATCTATTGCAGCATTTAAGCTTGATTTTTTACAATTTAAAGCTTCTTCAAGCAAGCTGAAAACAGTGTTACTATATTTATAACATTGTCCGGGTTTACAACTAGCTTGTTGTTTTTTTAGCAGCGTTAAAAGCTTTGAGCGACTCATTCCTTGCTCAATTTCAATATTTCCTGAGAATTGATAACCTGTTGTATGGCTTAAAATATTATTAAGACTAATAGTATTTTTTAAGTATGGTAATTTGAATTTTTCATCAAAATCTAAACTTCCTTGATCTACCATTAATGCAATTGCCGTTGCTGAAACAGCTTTTGAAACCGATGCTAACGGAAATAAAGTTTTATCCGTAATAACTCCGCTATTACCTTTTTGATTTCCAAACGTTGTTTTATAAATAACTTCACCTTTGTATAAAATTGCAATTGCTCCTCCTTGTAATTCGTCTTTTTGCAATTCGAGCTTTTTAATAAAATTTTTTAGTTTTTGCGGTAATTCTACTCGTGTCTGTGCAAAGACTGTAGAACATAACAATAATGATATTATACTAAAAAATAAGATAAGCTTTTTATTCATATGGCGATATTATGTTCATTTACATATATGATACTAAGAAATTAAATACGAGAAAATAATTTGTTATACACTTCATTCCGATTTCTTTTTCCAATAGCAAGTACAAGTACTATTATACGCTTATCATCTACTTCATACACTAGTCGGTAACCGACTGACCTCAACTTTATTTTATATAAGTTATTTCCACCGTTTACTGCATCTTTGGGTACGTGGGGTGATTTAAGTCTCTCTGATAACTTCTTTTTAAACTGCTCTTTTATTGTAGAACCTAACTTATCCCATTCTTTTCTGGCAATAGGAATAAATTCTAGACTATAAGTCATTTATATCAACCTTGATTGCTTCCTTTTTATCTTTTAATCTAGTTTTAGAAAGCTCTAATAAATAATTATCATCTAAAGCTTCAATGATTCTTGCATATAATTCAGCGGAAATTAAATAAGCAGTCGGTTTATTATGATTTAATAAGGCAACAGGCTCACCGCTTGCCTTATCTAATAATGCGGTAGGACTTTTTTTAAATTCAGAGATACTAACTGTTAGATTTGCATAAATATGTTCCATTATTAGACCTATAATTAATACTAAATTAAATACTAATTATAATTTGCAATTTTATATTTATCAAGAATATTACATTAAATCGCCGATATTCTCTAAAAACAACCTAGCTCGATGCGATGCCGGTTTATTAAAAAAATCCTCGGCAGGCTGATTTGCTAAAATCTGTCCTTGATCCATAAAAATAACACGATCTGCTATTAATTTTGCAAATTTCAAATGATGCGTGACTACTACCATACTCATTTGATCTTTTAATAAATTTATATTTTCTATAACATCTTTAATATTTTCAGGGTCTAAAGCCGAAGTCGGTTCATCGAATAACAAAATTTCCGGTTTCATCATCAAGGCTCTTGCTATTGCGGTGCGTTGTTTCTGCCCTCCTGATAGACTTGCCGGATATGAGTCAAATTTTTGCGTTAGCTTAAATTTTGCAAGTAATTCCTTTGCCATAGAAATTGCTTGTTCTTTTGGCAAATTTAATACATTTACCGGCGTATAAATTAGGTTTTCTCCTACTGTTAAATGCGGGAAGAGATTAAAATTTTGAAAAACCATACCGACTTTTAAACGAAGCTTTCTTCTATCTTTAGGCAGTAGCTTCTTCCCGTCTACCAAAAAAGTACCGCTACTCGGTTCTTCTAAATTATTTAAAATTCTAAGCAGAGTAGTTTTTCCACTTCCCGAAGGACCGATTATTACAGTAGTTTCCTTAGTAGTAAAATCTAAATCAATATTCTTAATTGCATAATTTTTGCCGTAACGCTTACAAACTTTTTCTAAAATAATCATATATTCTCCAAATAAAGAATTGGTATACGAAGATCAACTTCAAAAAGAGCAAGGAGCCTATAAGTCAATGAGCGGAGCGTATAATAATACGTGAGCACCGCAGATCTTATAAGACGACGTAGCCAATTTTTGAAGTTCATCGAGTAGACACTAAACCGTGAATTTGTAGCCGTCGTAAAGCGGCTTAACATTATTTGGAAGCATTTTCGTAATCTCATGATAATCTATCGTATGTCTCATATTGGTTAATAATATCTGCTCAGGTTTATATTTTTCACGCCATTCTAGAACTTTATCAAGCCCTACATGATTCGGATTTGATTTATAATCCATACAATCTAAAATCCATATTTTTATATCCTTTAAAAATTTTTCCGATTCAGGCGGAAAATCGATTACATCGGGCGAATAAACAAAATCACCTATACGTAAACCTAAACTATCTATAGGACCATGATGTTGTCTAAAAAATTGTATCTCAATAGTATTAATTTTAATTTTATCAAAAAAACTAACAGATTGAGTTGTGAGCAGTCGCCCAAGCTTAAATAACTTATTATCAAATAGATAATCAAATTTTGTATGGAGCTTTGCTGCACTATTATGATCTGTATAGATTTCAAATGGCTTACCTTGCATAAAAGTAAATACCCGTAAATCATCGATGCCGTTAACGTGGTCGGAATGATAATGTGTTAATATAGCACAATCGAGCTTATTTATCTTTTCTTGTAATAGTTGATTTCTAATATCAAAACCGAAATCAACTAATATTTGACTATTTTCATCTTTAATATATATTGCTGATCTAGTCCTTTTATTGTACTTTGAATTCGATAAGCATATACTGCAATCGCACCCGATTACCGGTACACCTATAGATGCTCCACACCCAAGTATTGTTACTTGTAACATAAATATTTAAAATGATGTTTGAAGTTTTTTATAATTTTTGCGGCTTAAATCAAGAAATATTCTTATTTTTGAATAAAATTACTAATATCGGCTTTATACCTTATTTTTTTAAAATAATTTCGTTTTGTTTTAATATCGCTAATTTCGCCTTAATATATATTTTATACTGTATATATTTTTATATTCAATTAAAGAAAATTAAAAATGATAATGAACGGCAAAATAAATTTTGGCACAATTATAATAAATTAGTTGATATCGGTATAATATACGGGGTATTCGGTTTAATTTTTACCGCTCTTAAATTTTCAGTTAATTTCCCTCGCCCTTATTGTAGTCTTCCTGCTGATAGTTTCATGACCATAATAAATACTGCAAATGAAAGATGCTTTTCAAGCTTTCCAAGCAGCCACGCGGCTCTTAGCGTTTTGGTAACATATTTTATTTGGGATTATATTAAATTACCATTAAAAATCTTAATGATTTGTGTTATTATACTCGTGTCTTTATCTCGTATAAGCCTTGCTATGCATTACCCAAGTGATATAACTTACGGTATTGCTATTGCATTTATAACAATACTTATAGGTAATTTAATTTATCGAATCTTTGCAAATAATATAATAAGAAAGGTTGGTGTCTTTATCCTTTCGTCATTGCGAGGAAAATTACGAAGTAATTGACGAAGCAATCTCAGGATATTTAACGAGATTGCCACGCAGCCTATGGCTGCTCGCAATGACGATTAGATATCTACGCAACAATACCTTGCAGGAATGACATCAAAAAATCAAACAAACATTATGCTACTATACCGAAAATACTTTATAAAAAATATCTTACCGCTGCTTATAGTCGTTACTTTTTCAGTGACTAGCATAGTATGGATAACGCAAATATTAAAACTTTTATACTTATTTGATAAAGGTATAAAAGTTATAGACTTCTTCAGTTTAATAGTTCTAGTACTTCCTACTTTATTATTTATTCTGTTACCGGTAATAACGGTTATTGCCGTGATCTATATCTATAATAATTTAAAAGTCGAGCGACAATTAATTATATTACAAGCTTCAGGAGTTAATAATGTACAGCTAGCATTGCCTGCTTTATATGTCGCATTAATAGTTATGCTACTTGCTTATTATATATCTTCAACCATCCTGCCGTTATCTCATATAAACTTAAAATCACGTTTAAACTTTATAAAGAATAATTATATCTCAAGTATGATTGAAGAGAAAACTTTTAATAAAGTAACGAAAGATATCACTGTTTTTATAGATAAAAAATCAGCAGGAAATATTATGAACGGCGTAATAATATTTGATAATCGCAACGCCGATAACCCATCAGTAGTATTTGCGGGTTCAGGTACTCTTAATATATATGATAATAGCCCGATTTTTGAACTTAATAGAGGCATAAGACAAGAATATGACGTAAACGGTAATTTAACTCAGTTAACTTTCGATTCTTTAATGATAAAACTACAAAATGATAATCCTTTAGTATCGCAAAGAACTAAACATAATAAAGAAGCAAACGAGTATTATATAAGCGAATTACTTGCCCCTCCTCATGATTTAGCTATTACTAAAAAAACTAAATTAATTGCTGAAGCACATCAAAGAATAATTTGGCCTTTATATAATTTTGTATTACCTTTTTTAGCTCTTGCAGTTTTTTTGAGATATCCTTATAGCAAAAAGACAACTTTTATGCCAGTATTATTTTCTGCCTTAACAGTATTGCTAGTTACTTCAATTCATTTTATATTGCAAAATTTTGCTTCAAAAAATCTAGATTTTATTTTTGCTTGTTATTCCAATTTGGTTATTGCTTTAACGATCGGATTATATTTATTTGTACGTAAAAGAATATATACTCGTTGAACTTAAAAAATTGGCTACGTCGTCTTTATAAGTCCTCGGATGCTCACGTATTAAGTATACGCTCCGCTCCTCGGCTTACAGACCGATTACTCTTTTCCAAGTTGAACTTCGTATCCCAATTCTTCAATTTCATAGGAGTATAAGCTTATTCTACTTTATTCCACGCTCCACGACTATTTTGAGTAAAACAATCGATTTTGTTTTCCTGCTCGATAAGTTTATTTATTTTAACTGTTAATTCTTTTAAATCTTCTGGTAAATCAGTTATTATAATTATCCTTTTAAAAACTCTTATATATTCTTTTGCTTGTAAAATTTTTCCTATATCTGTAGGCGAAATAATAACAAGCACACTAGCATTATTAGGATTTTGTAACTCATCAGTAATATAAATCGGCTGTTTTTCAGGCTGTGGATCAAGCTTACTACCGTGAGGTATAAATTGCTTACGTGAATAAGTCCAAAGATTTTTATTGAGTATTTCTTGTTGATCTGCATCTGTAGTTAATATCACACTTTTAAGATCAGAGTGATAGCATTTTTCTATCAGAAGCAATATCGATTTTAGAAGTAATTCATCGCTTGTTTGATAAATACTAAATTGCTGCATAAAAATTTTATGTTATTTTTTATGAGAAAATTAAAGATTGGTACGGATGAAGGGACTTGAACCCCCACGCCTCGCGGCACAAGAACCTAAATCTTGCATGTCTACCAGTTTCATCACATCCGCATATGGTAATGTTATTCCTAGCTCAGCATTGTTGCGTGGATCGGGTTTATCCGTCATTGCGAGGAAATTACAAAGTAATTGACGAAGCAATCTCAGGATATTTGACGAGATTGCCACGCAGCCTATGGCTGCTCGCAATGACGACTTGGTATCCACGCTGGAATGACATTAAAGCATTTCCATCAAAAAATTATAATACACATCATATAATTTTTGTAAATCGCTAATTTTTGTGTATTCATTTATTTTATGTGCCGTTTCGGATAATAAACCAAATTCTACTAACGGACAATAATTTTTGACGAATCTTGCATCTGACGTACCGCCGCTTGTAGAGAATTCAGGCTTTATTTTAAGCATATGCTCTACTATTTTAGCAAATTCTTTTATTTTATCGTTGGGATTTTGAATAAAACTATCAGCAGAACTACTATATTCTAACTTATAATCTACTTTATATTCTTTACAATATCGTTTAATAATTTCTTCTACCGATTTTGCTAAAGTTTCTGCACTATGTAAATCATTAAAACGTATATTGAAAGATGCTTCCGTACTTGCCGGAATTACGTTTGAAGTATTATTACCGACATCGATATTCGTCACTTCAAGATTTGAATTTTGAAAAAATTCCGTCCCTTCATCAAGTCTTATATTTGTTAACTCGTTCAATATTTTTATTAAGCAAGGCAATGGATTATTTGCTTTATGAGGATAAGCTACATGCCCTGCTAAACCTTCTATATTTAATTTAAAGTTAACACTTCCTCTTCTGCCGATCTTAATTGTGTCGCCTATTTTTTTTTCACAAGTGGGTTCACCGACAATAGCAAAATCCATCTTATGCCCTTGGTTATAAATATATTGCAGCATTTCTTTAGTACCATGCTTTGCTTTTCCCTCCTCATCACTAGTAAGTAAGAAACTAATAGAACCTTTAAAACCGGTATTATTTTTTATAAAATCTAAGCTAGCTGCTAGAAAGCACGCTATAGCCCCTTTCATATCAACTACGCCTCTGCCATATATCTTACCGTCTTGCTGGCTAGCCTTAAATGGACTCGCATTATGCCAAAGCTCATGATTACCTGCCGGCACTACATCTACATGCCCAACAAAGCAAATATTAGGTTTACCATTACCATACACCGCATAAAGATTGGTTACTTGTTCTTCTGCCTCACCTAATATCTTTATTTCAGTCTTAAAACCGTGTTTTTTAAGCAAACCATCAATATACTCAATAGCCCCGTCACTCTCAGGAGTTACAGACTTAAAACCAATCAAATCTTTTAAGTAGTTAATGTACATCAATTATTGCCAAAGAGAATTTAATTTGGTTTCATTATTTGGAATTTTAATTACTTTTCTATTATCAAATAAAAATAGTTCATCTACTCTTAGCTTTTCCATTTTTCTATTATCTAATATGCTATGCATATCTTCAAACTTAGAAAACCAATAATATTTTTGTTTATTTGGTTTATGTGCATCAGTAAAATAAAGTATTGATGTTTTTAACGATGAATTAGGTGAAAGAATACCTGGCGGCAAAGAAATAATTTTTTGTAATCTAGCTTTTGATAGTAAAAATTGAAATACAGTGGCATTATATTTTCTAAATATAAAGCTTTCAGGTACTATTAATGCCATCCTACCGCCTTCTTTTAAGTTTTGGAGACAGTGTAAAACGCAAACGGCATTCCCATTACCCTTAGCAATACCATCGTAATAAAGAGGGGTAATATCATTGTTTACACCAATCACTTGAACAAATGGCATATTAGTAACGATTATATCAAACTTTAATTGTTGGTTTGTCTTGGAGCTAATATAATAAGGATTTCTTAGGCTATCTATTTGCTGGATTTCACTATATCCATCATCGCATTGTAAAACAGTGTTCATCTTTGCGATTCTAGCAGTTTTAGTTAACTCTCGTCCATATAACGTATTAAACTTTAATCTTTCTAAATCTTCTTCAGTGTTAATTATATTATTTTCTTTTATATAATTAAAAGCTTCAGTTAAAAAGCCACCTGTACCGCAAAAAGGATCATAAATAGTTTCTCCAAATTTGGGATCAATTAAGTTAATAATTGTTTTGATTATATTTCTCGGAGTAGAATATTCACCAAAATTATTTTCAATGAAAATGGTTTTTTCTAAGAATTGATCAAAAACCTCACCTTTTACATCTGTATCTATTGTAGATAAAATAAGAGGGTCAATTGCATCGATAATGTGGCGGAGAGTAATGGAATTGCTTAGAGAAATAGGCATAAACACATCACCACCGTATTTATTTTTAATTTGTTCTATGACATAACCATTTATGTAACCAATAATATCTTCGTTTGATTGTGCTTTGATACTACTCCACCAAGATTTTTCATTATTCTCGCTTAGTAACTTTAGGAATAATATATTAGCAAATTCACCAAATCTTTCTATTCCAGCTCGGAGACCCTCACTTCTTAAAATATTATTTAGGTTTTTGAATATTGATATTAACTCATTTCGTGAAACTTTAACTTCCTTAGGGATTGTCCACGCTTCATTGCTATTTTCATCTAAAAAAGCTAATATCTCTTTTTCACGTAGTAATTCCCTTACTTCATCACCGTTTAATATAAGCTCTTTATTATTTGAGACAAAACGAGCTTCGCAGTAAGCTCCGTTCATTGCAAACACTATAGGTACATCAAGCAATTTTGCATATTCTGTTGCTTGTTCTAAAGCTTGCCTTAAATCCACTCCTGTTTTTTTTGCTTCTATTATTGCAATAGGTTTATCAGTATTACTTTCATATAAGATATAATCCGGTCTTTTTCCGCTTAATTTTGTCTGTTCTGTTTTTGATTTTGGTTTTTGGAAATAAACATTCTTTTTAGTATCATTATCTATGTGCCAACCTTTATTTACAAGGTTATTGCTGATAATCCATTCGGTTTGCTGTTCTGCTAACATAAGAATTGCTTAGATATTTTTATTTTGTAATTATATCTTCTTGCACTTAATTATACAAGCTTATAAAAGTATAAAAACAACTTTTATAGAGTTGGTTAATGACGGTCTCATGACCTTCTTCTTTTTATTAATAGGTTTAGAGATGAAATTTCACCTAGTAGAAGGTGAATATAAAAATAAAAAAAACTAATATTACCTGCGGCGGCAGCCCTTGGAGGTGTGGTAGTTCCTGCCCTAATGTATATGTTTTTTAATTATGATAAACCGGGATTAATAAAAGGATGGGCTATTCCTATAGCAACTGATACTGCTTTTGTCCTTGGTATTTTATCCTTTTTCAGCCGACATATATCTTTAGAATTACGAGCTTTTATTATAGGTTTCTCATTAATTGACGATGCTTTTGCGTTAATTATACTAGCCTTGTTTTATACTAAAACAATCAATACTCCGGCATTATTAATTTCCTCTGTAATTATATTCATCTTGTTTATATTGAATTATCGACAAGTTAAACAATTATTTTATTATATAATTGTAGGTTTATTATTATGGATTAGTATGGTGGAGTCAGGTATTCACGGTACTTTATGCGGAGCTATTATAGCACTTTTTATACCTGTTAATATAAAAGGAGAATTTAACACTTCTTTTAAAAAACTTGAAAATTTAACTCGTCCTTTTGTAAATTACTTTATTTTACCGCTTTTTGTATTTATGAATTCCGGTATCCTTTTAGAATATTTTGTATTTAAAGGCACCTGTTCCAACTCAATACTTGCTTTAATTTATGGGATAATATTTGGTTTATTTGTAGGTAAGCAATTAGGTATTATGCTATTTTCATATCCATTTGTAAAATTTAAACTCTGTAATTTACCAAGTGATACCTCATGGTTAAAATTTTATTCTATATCTATACTTGGAGGAATCGGATTTACCCTAAGTTTATTTATAGGTAGTATTACGTTTGAGAGTAGTTGTCCTTCAAACTCTATGAGAGCTGCAGTAATAATAGGCTCTTTAATTTCTGCATTATTTGGCGTAGCCGTTCTAAAATATTGTACTAGCAAAGAGTAAAGAACCTAAGAAGCTCTACCTTGAGTAACAGACCCATTTTGTGATGGGCGTGAGGAGGGAAATCTATAACTAATAGGCAAGCCAACGAACAACAAAGACATTGTTGCGTGGACCGATAAAACCCATAGGGTCCATAAAAACAATAAAAAATACTAATAATTTTAGTATTTTTAACTGGACCCCGTGGTCAAGCGAACTAGGTGACAGTACAGAACCCGTGAACGCTCACGATCAGTTTACTATACTCATTAAATAACGATGATAGGATTTTAATAACACATCATATTTTTGTTTGGAAAAAACAGGATATGGTACTATATAGATATTATTAGAAGAAGGAATCGCTTTTTCAAGATCATTCATTGTAAAAGGCATATTATAATTATGCTCTACTAACATTATTGAAGTAAGATTGTAAGTTACAATAAAATCAACCGCTTTCTTAATATTATCTTCTTCAGACATTATTTTATTCGGAGCAAGTATTACCTGCTGTTCTATAACATTACGTTCCTTTAACAAATTTTTTAATTGCTCTGTAGATTCTATACCGGTAATAAATAATATAGGTGCATAGCCTGCTTTAAGCAAAGCAATACCGGTTTCAATTTTATGTCCTCCTCCTGCAAATACTATTATTGCATTAGTGGTATTACTATTGAGCTTATAAGAATTTATTAAATATAAATAATAACCAAAACCACCGACCCAAAGAGCAAAAATTGCTAAAATTGTGAGTAAAAATTTTCTGATCATTTAAATATTTTATTAAATTCAGTTTGAATAATTTTATCAAATTCAGACATTTCAATATAAACACCTAATTGATTTAAAGATGTTACTAAAGAATTTTCAAGTCCACAAGGAATAATCCCACTAAACTTACTTAAATCTGTTGAAATATTTATAGCTATACCATGATATGTAACCCATTTTCTTACTCTAACACCTATTGCAGCAATTTTAGCAAATTCATCTTTTCTTACTTTTACCCAAATTCCTACTTTATCTTTAATAATATATGCTTTAATTCCAAAATAATTTAAGCTATTTATAATCCATTCTTCAAGCATTTTTATATATAGCTTTAAATCTTTGTGTCGATTTGGTGAAGCTAAATTAAGAATTGGATAAATAACACGCTGACCCGGTCCATGAAAAGTAAATTTACCGCCACGTCCTGTGTAAATTACCGGAATATCACCGTAATTTAATAATTCTTCTTGTTTATAATTAGTACCGGCTGTGTATACTTCCAAATGTTCAACTAAATAAATAATTTCCGGCTCATTATCACTAATTACTTTGTTAACGTAATCTTCCATTAATTTCAAAGTAACCCGATAATCCATAAGATTCGGTATAGTTATAAATTGTAGCATATTATAAATGTGTCATATTAATTACTTAACTCAGATTTATATTTCAATATTAATGCATCTAAAATTGCTATGGTTTCAGCATCCAAATCGCCGGAAAAATTACTAGGACGAAAATGCATTTGAAACGAAATTATAACATCTTTCATTTTAGAGTCGAGAATTCCGTTAGCCTCAAGTTTATAACCGTATATAATAAATTTTTGTTGAATTGCTTTAATATCAGTTATGTCGATTTGCGGCAATAGATCGTTAAATACTTGTTCATCATACCAAGCTCCAATATCGTTA
The DNA here is from genome assembly GCF_016743795.2 of Rickettsia tillamookensis. Lineage (NCBI taxonomy): Bacteria > Pseudomonadati > Pseudomonadota > Alphaproteobacteria > Rickettsiales > Rickettsiaceae > Rickettsia > Rickettsia tillamookensis. Next base: position 1,424,774 of record NZ_CP060138.2, read on the forward strand.
TCATATAATAGTTTCCAAGGAAATAGCGGTCCAGGGTCCTGTTTTCTACCTGGGGCAATATCAGAATGCCCAACCACTCTAGTAGGTTTAATATCATATCGAGCAATAATCTGTTTACACAAACTTATAACACTATTAATTTGTGCTTCCGAATAAGGCAACCAAATTACAGCGTCATTCACAAAGCTTGATACAGGCGAATTTTTTGAGTTAAGTCTGTGCTCACGTACTTTTGTACGCTCCGCAGACTTACTCTTAAATTCATCCTGTCTGAAGCTTTGTGAATTTAGCTGCATATTATGATTTTTTGTATTTACTTCAAAAGCAGGATTTACGATTTCAATACCGATTGATGTATCATTAATACGCTCATGACCTTGCCAATAACTCACTCCGGCATGCCATGCTCTATCATGCTCTTCTACTAGCTGGAATATATGTTCAGGGTTTTCATCGTTTATTAAATAATGGCTACTTAGCTTTTCACCGGTTAGAAAGTCTAAGGATTGCTTAAAATCACACTGCGTATAATGTAGCACTAGGAATTTAATACGTTTATCAAACCCCACAGCCCTATAAGATGTTTTATCGATTACTATCATATATAAAAATTTTAAAGGATGTTAATCTTAGTTAAAAATGACTTTGTTGCATGGCTCTTATGTCATTCCTGGTATAACAAGAAAAATTTCGATGGTGCCGGATATCGGATTTGAACTGATGACCTACCGCTTACAAGGCGGTTGCTCTACCACTGAGCTAATCCGGCATATTAATATGATTATAGAGAAGAGGTATATAATTTGATAAAGCGTTACTATATCGTCATTGCGAGAAGAATTACGTAGTAATTCGACAAAGCAATCTCAGGATGTTTTACGAGATTGCCACGTCGCTTCGCTCCTCGCAATGACGAAAATACACTATAAACTAAGCTTCTTTAGCTTCCTTTTTACTTGGTCTAGCTTTACGGTTTTTTGCTTTAACTTCCATTTCCTTTTTAACTTTCTCAGGAAGAGTAACACCCGCTTGCTCAATAAATTTTGCGACTCGTTCAGTTGGTTTAGCACCGGTGCCAAGCCAATATTCTATACGATCTTTTTTTAAAACCACACGCTCACTATTATCTGAAGCAAGCATCGGATTATAAGTTCCGACTTTTTCTAAAAAGTCACCGTCACGAGGTGCTGTTGCGTTAGCTACTACTACACGGTAAAAAGGACGCTTTTTAGCACCGCCTCTAGCTAAACGAATTTTTACTGCCATATATTACTTACAATTATTTTATTTTTTCTTCTTTGAAGATAACGTGCTTTCTTACTTTTGGATCATATTTACGAAAAGAAAGCTTCTCGGTTTGGGTTTTTGGATTACGCTTTTTCACTAAAAAAAAACCTGTACCTGCCGTACTTACCAATCTTACCAAAACATTTTTATTTTTCTTTGCCATTAGCTGACACCTTAAATCAAGATATTATTTTATTATTACTTAAGAAAAGCAGAATAAAACGAAATTGAAAAATAGTCAAGTAAAATACTATACATGTAGAATAATATATGCTCTATGAAAATGATAAGGTTTAGTAACGAAGTTTTATTTGGAAAAGAGCAAGGAGTTTATAAGTCGAGTAGCGGAGCGTATACTAAATACGTGAGCACCGCAGAACTTATAAGACGACGTAGCCAATTTTCCAAATAAAACGAGTTACCGCCCAAATAAGCGTTCGATATCCTTAAGCTTCAACTCAATATAAGTAGGTCTGCCGTGATTACATTGACCTGAAAACGGCGTATTTTCCATTTGACGCAGTAAGGCATTCATTTCATCTGCCGATAATTTTCGTCCCGCTCTAATAGAGTAATGACAGGCATAAGTTTCCGTCACATGCTCTATTAACTCCGTCAAAGCTATATTCTCACCAAAATCCGATAAATGATCAGCGAGATCCTGAATTAACTTTTGCACGTTTACATATCCAAGGATATTTGGAATTTCAGTCACTATAATAGATTTCTCACCGAATTTTTCTAGAGTTAAACCAAGTTTATATAATTTTTCTCTATTTTCATATAAACAATCTGCTTTTCTTTCATTTGGCAGTTCTACTATCTCAGGAATAAGCAAACGCTGTTTGATTAACTCTTCCGTTTTAAGGTAATCTTTTATTTTTTCATATCCTAAACGTTCATGTGCTGCATGCTGGTCGGTAATTACTATACTATCTTCGGTTTGCGAAATAATATAAGTAGTATGAAGTTGTGCTTTAGCTGCCCCAAGTTTATATTGTTTACGGGCTTGCTGCTCATGTTCTATACGTCTTTCTACTTCTTGTTCTATTTTAGCGTGCGGTAATGTATCGATTAGTTTTTGACAAGCAGTATTTGGCGTAGGTTTTAAACTAGAAGGCATTGCCGGTCTATAATCTGCCGGTTTACTATTCACGCTTACAGCTTTACTTACTGACGGTTGTTTGTTAACTAAAGGATTTTTAAATAACTGAAGAGCATCAGAGGCGATAGTAGTAGAAGTAACATGGCTTTTATTTGTTAAAGCATTTTTAATTGCTTCTATTAACAAGTTTCGCACATAATTCGGGTCATGAAATCTTACCTCTGCTTTTGCCGGATGTACGTTAACATCAACAAGTTGTGGATCGATTTGTAAGAATATAGCACATAGAGGATAACGATCACGAGCTAAATAATCCTGATATGCTACCCTTAAAGCTACTTGTAGCAACTTATCTTTTACCGGTCTATTATTGATAAATAAAAACTGATCTTCACTTGAAGCTCTGTTATATGTCGGGATACTAGTATAGCCACAAATAGAGAAATCAGGTGTTTTGAAATCTATATAAGCGGCGTTTTTTATAAAATCATCACCTATTACATCAACTATTCGTTGTTTTAGGTTAGTTTCTGCATCTTTATTTTGTCCTTTAAATTTTAACAGATTTTTGTCATCGTGCGTTAAGCTAAAAGAAATTTCAGGATGTGCTAGAGCGATTTTCTTAACCACATCTACAGTTGCTGCAAGCTCTGTTTTATCGCTTCTTAGAAATTTTAAACGTGCAGGTGTTGCGAAGAATAAATCTCGTATCTCTATTTTAGTACCTTCATTATGAACAGAAATAGTAACTTGTTTTTCATTGCCACCGATTAACTTAATCTGAAATGCTTTGTCAGCCCCTTGTTTCTTAGAAGTAATTAGCATTTTGCTAATGGCAGCAATAGACGGCAGTGCTTCACCTCTAAAACCGAAAGTATGAATATTTAGGAAATCGCTTTCATCAAGCTTAGAAGTTGTGTGACGTTCAACGGCAATTTCTAATTCCTTATCAGTCATACCGATACCGTCATCGGAAATAATGATTAGATTTTTACCGGCACGTTCTAAGATAATATCTATTTTGGTACTACCGGCATCAACAGCATTTTCAACTAGCTCTTTTACTACCGATGCAGGTCTTTCTATAACCTCACCGGCAGCAATTCGGTTGATAGTACTTTCTGATAGAAATTTTATAGTCATTAGTTCTATGAATGAAATTTAAATTATTTATATTTTAAATTATTTTTATGCGAAAATTAATAGGATTTTTGCCGAAATATAGTAAAACACTTAGAGTTAGATGATATTTATAAGAGATATTTTATTTTTTTAAAGATATAGCGAATACCGCTAATGCTAATCCATTTACGGTATGAGATATGTTTTTAAAAAATTAAAAGATGAAATAGAAATGTCACCTAATTCTAAGTGTTTTACTATAGTAATCCTATTTCAAAAAAATCTTATAATTTGCAGCTAAAAAGAACTAGAATAGATTAATTTAAATTTCATTCATAGAACTTTTTACTAATTTAAATTTCTTACTACAATATGGGCAAATAACTTCCTTTTTTTCTTTATCTATCTCTAAATAAACTTTTGGATGGTCATATGGAGGTTCTTTGCCCTGGCAAGATACAGATGCATCAACGCTATTAACAATTTCCATAGATTTATACATTATTTCTTTAAGTGAAATCTAATATAAGTTACTTTTAAATAAAAAACAAATAATACTTGATTAACTATGTCATCCAGTGATCAAGCCACGGGATAACACACAACAGGAGGTAAAAATGAAAGACAAAGTAGCAGTTATTACCGGTTCTACTAGCGGTATCGGACTTGAAATAGCAAAACATTTTGCAAAGCTAAACGCTAAGCTAGTTATTAACGGTTTTGCAAAAGAAGATGAAGTAGCCAAAATTTTAGCAGAATTGAAAGAGCTTGGTGCAAGTAGCGTATTTTATCAAGGAATAAATTTGGCAGAACCTGAAGAAATATTTTCTATGTTTGAGAGAATAATAAAAGAATTCGGTAAAATAGACATATTAGTAAATAATGCCGGTATTCAGCATGTTGCTCCTATCGATGAATTTCCTGAAGATAAATGGGAGCAAATTTTGCGTATAGATTTAATAGCCTCTTTTTATACTACAAAATATGCAATACCTATTATGAAAAAAAACGGCTTCGGGCGAATTGTTAACATCGCTTCCGCTCACGCATATGTTGCATCACCTTTTAAGTCGGCATATGTAGCAGCAAAGCATGGTATCCTTGGGCTTACCAAAACTGTTGCTTTAGAAGTGGCTGAGAATAATATTACAGTTAATGCTATCTGTCCCGGTTACGTCAATACACCGCTCGTGCAGAATCAAATAGCAGATACTGCTAAAGCTAGACATATCAGTGAAGAATCGGCACTCCGGGATGTAATCCTTAAATCTCAAGCTACGAAAAAATTTGTAGAAGCTGATGAAATAGCAAACTTAGTAATATTCTTATGTGATGAAAAAGCATCATCAATAACAGGTAGTGGACTCTTGATAGATGGCGGCTGGACGGCACAATAGTTTTTAATTCTTAATATTTGTTAGTTATTGAGAAATAACTAACAATAAAAACTTCTTGCAAAAATTTAATTTACTCCTTTACACTTGAAATAAATCAAATTTTATTCAAGGAGGAATTTATGCCAGAAAAAAAACATCTACATTTTCAAACTGAAGAAATTGAATTAAATAGAGTAAAAAATGCCAAATTAATTCATTTTAAAGATGAACTGGGTAGACCCATAGATGAGCAATTAGTTATAGGAGAAGTTGAAGAAGTAAAAGAAAAAGAATTTTCTAGACCCGTAGAAGTTGAGGTAAAGCGTAATTTGGGTAAGTTTAAAAAAGCTCTAGCCTATCTTGGAATTATTAAAAATACCAAAAAAGTTATTAAAGAAGAAAAATATACGGAAAAAGTAGTAAGCAGAGAAGAGAAAATTATAGGCACCTATGAATTAGGCAATTTTACTAATGATAAGAATTCCATAGAGAACTTTTTAAACAACTTAGATTTCCATGAAGAAAAACTTCACGCATATGATCTTAGTGGTACAAAAATTGGGGAGGTAGGTGATTTTGGAAAAGTAGTATTAGATGAAAATATTAAGCTTGATGAAACTATTCTTCAAAAAAATGGAAAAGTATTTGCTATTGAAAAAAATGGTAAATTCTTAGATTTAGAAGGTAAAGCTTTACAAAATCAGTTTATACAAAAAAGTAGTGGAGTTTATCATTTAAGCACTTCTAAAGACATAAAATATTTTGATAAAGATGAAGATATTAAGACTTCGAGAGGTGTTACGAATCTTAACACAAAACCCGTAAAAAGTGCTCTTAAAGGTAGCAGAGAAGCTGCAAAAATAGGAGAAAAACTACGAAAACAACAAGAAGAACAGAAATTTGCAGGAATTAAAAAGCCAAAAGGAGCTAAACTTACAAAAGTAGGAATTCCGGTAGTTCCTACTCGGTAGATAGTACTTGACCATTATAACGTGTATATTATAATAGTTATGACCAAATTAATATGTACGTTATAATAGTCATAATAAATATATGAAAAGGATTTATGAATTAGTAATAAAAAATCACTTGCAAGAAAATAGGCAAATGATTTTTATAGAAGGAGCACGTCAAGTCGGTAAAACTACTTTAGCTAAAAAAGTAATAGATAAAAATTACTACTTAAATTGGGATGAAGAAAAGGCCCGTTTGCTAATTCTAAAAGGAACAACAGCAATAGCAGATTTTATAGGTCTACATATTCCGGAGCAAAATAATCCTATTGTGATTTTTGATGAGCTACATAAATTCTCAAACTGGCAAACTTTTTTAAAAGGATTTTATGATGTTTATGGAGAACAAGCTCACATTATAGTTACCGGCAGCTCAAAGCTTGGAGTATATAAAAAAGGCGGTGATAGTATGATGGGAAGATATTTCCCATATCGTATGCACCCTTTGACACTAGCTGAAGTAATAGAAAATTTTAGTAGTCTAACCAAAGAAATAAATCTACCAAAAAAAATATCCGAAGAACAATTTGAATCCTTATTTAAATTTGGTGGTTTTCCTGATCCTTATCTTAAGAATTCTTCCACATTTTGGCATAGATGGAAGAAAACTAAAAATACTCAGCTTTTTAAAGAAGATATTAGAGAGTTAACACAAATCCAAGAGTTATCTCAAATGGAAGTCTTAGGAAACTTTTTGACTTCCTCTATAGGAGGACAAGCATCTTACAGCTCTCTTGCAAATAAAATTAAAGTATCAATTCCAACCATTACAAGATGGCTTGAATCATTTGAGTCATTTTTTTATAGTTATCGTATTTATCCATGGTCAAATAATATTCCTAGAAGTTTAATAAAAGAGCCCAAAATATATCTATGGGACTGGTCGCTTATAGAAGATATGGGAGCAAAATATGAAAATTTTATCGCAAATCATTTATTAAAATTCTGTCATTTTTGGAGTGATTTAGGATTTGGTGAATATGAATTATATTTTATTAGAGATAAACAAAAGAAAGAAGTAGATTTTTTAGTAACAAAAAATAACAAACCATGGATGTTAGTTGAAGCTAAAACTTCTTCAAATCAAGAATTAAACTCAAATTTAAAATATTTTCAAGAACTTTTAAATTGCCCTTTTGCCTTGCAAGTAGTATTTAATATGGAATATAAAGAGATTGATTGCTTCAGTTATAACTATCCTGTAATTGTTCCTGCTAAGACTTTCTTATCTCAATTAGTTTAAAGATCACTCATAATAAATCATATTTAACACTTTATAAATGATGTAACTTGTCTATAATAACTAATTAGTAATTAAGTTATTTAAAGCTCGATGAATAGGTCTAAGTTCATTTTTTTATCTGCTATTTCAGGTAATGTACTCGAATATTACGATTTTACGGTATATTCAGTTTTTTCGCTGATTATTGGACAAGTTTTTTTCCCAGGTGAATCAGAATTCATTAGAATTCTTCTAAGCCTTGGAGTATTTGCAGTTGGCTTTCTGACAAGACCGATAGGGGGCATATTATTCGGTTATATCGGTGATAGATACGGTAGACGTATCGCTTTAATAATTTCGATGCTAGGTATGACTATTCCGACCTTTATTATGGGTCTCATACCCTCATATGCAAGTATTGGGATTTATGCCCCTATAACTCTAGTTATAATGCGACTTATTCAAGGTTTATGTATTAGCGGTGAAGGAACGGGAGCGGCTATTTTTATCCTTGAACATCGTCAAAATTTAAGACCCGGTTTTACGGCAGGTTTAGTTCATGGTTCAAATATAGCAGGTACGTTAATCGCAACATTTATAGGTATTATAATTGAGCGTTATTTTTCGCATATAGATTTTGCTTGGCGTTTTGCTTTTCTGCTTGGCGGATTTATGGGTCTTGCCGGATTTTACTTGCGATTACGTGTATCGGAAACACCGATTTTTAAAATGCTTGAGAAAAAGAAACAAGTTCTTAAAGCACCTTTTTCCAATGTAATTAGAACTGCTTGGAGATCGATGTTTTTAACTATGTGTATAGGTGCTATTGCTAGCAGTGTTATGTATTTAGTAAAAACTTATATAAATGTTTTCTATTATAATGTAATGCACCTTAGTAATACTATTGCTTTATCATATTTAGCGTATAGTTCATTTATTGCAATGATAGCGATGCCGCTTGCCGGCGGTACTGCCGATATTATCGGAAAATTTAAAATGGCAATGCTTGTTGGTACTGCTATTTTGATATTGATTTTACCGACCATGTTACTTATGTCAGCAGAAGAGATGTGGCAACAAATTATAGCTCTTACAATGCTTGGTATGCTCGCAGGAAGCATAGCAGGTACGGCTTATATATTCGTTATATCCCTGTTTACGGCAGAACAAAGATTTACCGGGGTTGCTTTCAGCTACAATTTTGCAATAGCGATATTCGGCGGAACTTCACCTATTATTTCCCGTTGGCTTGTAGAACATACAGGCTTATTTTATGCTCCAGCTTTTTATATCATGATCATTGCTGCTGTATTTTTAGTGATTATGTATATGATGAGGAAAGTAATTAAATCGTTGCTTAATAATTATGAAAATAGAAAATAAAGAGACAGCTAGTAATTGGTTTACTGATTTACGTGATTTATTGTGCAAAGAATTTGAAAAAATCGAAGAAGAATATGCACAGACAAAAGGTTTAAAACCGGCTAAGTTTGTACGTACAAGCTGGCAACGTAACGGCGGTGGCGGCGGTATTATGTCTCTCATGAAAGGAGAAGTATTTGAAAAAGTCGGGGTTAATATATCTACCGTATTCGGTGAATTTTCTCCCGAATTCCGTAGTGAAATTCCAGGAGCAGAGCTAGACGGGAAATTCTTTGCAACAGGCATTTCATTAGTCGCACATCTTAAATCGCCACTAATTCCCGCTATGCATTTTAATACTCGTTATATAGAAACTTCTAAAAGTTGGTTTGGCGGCGGTGGCGATTTAACACCTTTTTATCCGGAAGAAAACGAAGCTGCAAAGTTTCATGCAGCTTTTAAAGAAGCGTGCGATAAGTATAATTCTAGCTATTATCCTAAATTCAAACAGCAATGTGACGAATATTTTTATCTAAAGCATCGAAAAGAGCCAAGAGGAGTAGGCGGAATATTCTATGATTACTTAAATAGCGGTAATTTTGAACAGGATTTTGCCTTTACACAGGATGTAGGCAGAGCTTTATTGGCTGTATATCCTGAAATCGTTAGAAGTAAGTTATTTTTACCTTGGACGGCTGAGCAGAGAGAATACCAGCTTATAAGGCGAGGTAGATATGTAGAATTTAATTTGCTGTATGATCGCGGTACTAAATTCGGCTTAATGACTGACGGAAATGTTGAAGCAATATTAATGTCATTGCCGCCCGAAGTGAAATGGTGTTAAAAAGACTACGTCATTAATTTTTTTATTATTTTTCTGGATTACCACGCAGCCTACGGCTTCTCGCAAGGTATTGCCTGCGTAGACCGGTAAATGCGTTCTAGGTCAAGCCGGCGTTGCTCGCATGGCTCGAAAAACCCACACGATGTCATTCCTGCGAAAGCAGGAATCCAAAAAAAATAGTCTTAATCTTGACAAAATAAACCTAAAAAAACAAGTTTTTTGTAGGTTTTACTGGATTCCCGCTTTTAGCTAAGAATGACATAAAACGGTCCACGCAATAACACCTGCTCGCTTTTACTATATAACAAATTTTTTTACTTTGTAAGTTTATGCGGTAAATAATTCTCTGTTGAGATTACTTTTTTACCGGTTTTATTTTCTAAGGCATTTTTAGCGTTTTTAGCTATACTTCCTCCTATTTTACCTGCAACTTTATTTTCTACCATTCCTACTGCATTATTAGTTTCTGCTACTTGACGAGTAGATAATTCAGCAAGAGCAGTAAAAATTAATTCTGCTTCATTCATGTGATCACGTAAATTTTGATTTTTTAACCCTTTTATATTCTTATGTTCTTTTACGCTTATACCTGCCCATTCTTGGTGAATAATATTAGTTAATATAGCAAATTCATTTTCTTTCGTTACTTCATGATTTTTCCAGTAGTCAGTTAATTTGTTACGTGTTTCCTGCCCCATCATACGTTGTTGAATCCATTTCTCGCTACGACCGTGCCGTTTCCAATTATCTCTTGCTCTATCAATTGACTTTTCCGGATCAGAAATTTCTTGAATCCTCTCATAACCGACTTTAGCAAGCCATTGTTTAAACGGTTCTGCTTTTGGAGACGGAATAGATTGTATAATACGAAGTAATGATTCTGTATTTGCACAGTCTGTTATATATTTTTTTCCATCTGTGGCAGTTAATTTCAGTCCGTGACAATTTGTCACGACCTCACTTTTTTCTTCGTTTAACCTTTGCTTTAGCTTTCTCCAATAAGCTCCAGGGTCACTGCTATCGGTTAATGCTCCTACTACGTCAACTACTGAAAACCACCATTCGTTGTTATGCAAAATTCTTCTAATGGTTTTATCTTTAAAAATTACTAACTTATTAAGTTCATCGCTATTATTCATAATGTTCCATATTATTTTTTATGAATTATAGATATTCTAAATAAATTTTACAACTTATATTAGAAATAAAAAATCTTTTAAGTAAATAAACTATTAGTTTAAAATAAAATAAGTTATAGATTGACTTTTAAAGGAAGTTAGGTATAAACTTTAACTGAAATAGCATTTTGCTATTTTGGGGCGTAAGAACCTCTTAATCAACGTGGTATCTGTGTCGACCATAAAATGACGCAATCCTCGGCTTTATTTTGGTCGGGGTTATAATAGTTATGTCCAAGGTTTAAAGTGCATACTTTAAACCTAAAGGCTATTATGGCTATCGTTGATGGTTTTCTTACTTCCCCGACCACCAAGGGTTTATTTCTCTTCGGTGGTTAAAACTTGAGCTACTTAAGTTTAATCAATTGGGAATGTCCATATGTCCAGCCAAAATACCAAAACCCTACCTGAACTCGTAGCAGAGTTTACTTCAAAAGAAAATTTAGAAATTCTGAAAATTGAGATAGCAGAGTTGCTAGAAAAACCTTTGAAAAAGAGAGATCTCAACGCAATAGAGAAACGCTTAGCAGAACTAGAAGCAATATTTAATGCTCTTAACTAAAAGTAGAAGTGACTAGCTTTGTTGCATGGCTACCAAATCGTCATTGCGAGCGACCATAGGGAGTGCGGCAATCTAGAAAATAATTAAAAAAATTCTGATTTACAGAATTTTTTACTGGATTGCTTCGTCGAATTACTACGTAATTCTTCTCGCAATGACGGAAAAACCGAGTCATGCAACAATGCCGAAGTGACTTTGCAATGACAATTTAGAAATTTTAATCAAATGGTTTCACTATAACCATTATTACTGCAACAATCATACAAATAGCTGGAATCTCATTAACTATACGGTAAAATTTTTCTGAATGTACATTCTTGCCATTTGCAAAATCTTTTCGCCATCTTGCAAGTAAACCGTGAAATATCACTAAAATTAACACTGCAAACATTTTAACGTGAAACCAAGTATCAAGAGCAACAAACCCGTAAATATGAGCATTTATTAAACCGAATATAAATGTGCTAATCATTGCCGGATTCATAATGAACCTGAGTAATTTTAGCTCCATCACTTGTAAGGTATTATCTAGCTCACTACCTATTTTAGCTTTAGTATGGTAAACATATATTCTAGGTAAGTAAAGAAGCCCTGCCATCCAACATATAGCAGATATCAGATGGACTGACTTAAACCATAGATAGTAACTTGCCATTCTTTTCCTTGTTAATTTGTTAATTTACATAAACATTTAGTAAATTCGTTTGGACATATTCTTGTACTAGAGCTACTCGTAACTAAATTAGTATCAACCTTATTAATAAATCGTAGCAATATATTTGTCAAACTATTAATAAAAATTTTATTTGTTCCAAGTGTCGAAATTCGGGTATATTGAATTTCATATTTATCTGCGATTAATTTATATTCAATATCAAGTTCTACTAGCGTTTCAACATGCTCGGATACAAAGGATATAGGTACGATAATTATGTCTTTTTTTAACTTTCCTGCTAGCTCTATCTCGTCTTCCGTATTCGGTTTTAACCATTCTATAGGTCCTACTCTACTTTGATAAGTTATCTTATAATCTAGATCTTTTATATTTAATTCTTTAACTATTGCTTTTACTGTTTCTTTTATCTGAAAACTATAAGGATCGCCTGCTTTTATTATTTTTTCAGGTAACCCATGAGCAGAAAATAATATACGAAAATTTTTATCGTAATCGTATAGTTTTTCCTTAATCAATGAAACATGGCTTTTTATAAAATCTTCTTCTAGAGGATAACAACAAATTGTTTTAATTGGAATATCAATATCAAAGTTTTGTAAAAAATTTTTAACCGAAGATCCTGTCGTAGTACTTGAAAATTGAGGATATAGAGGCAATAATATTATTTCGCTTGGATTATATTTTTTTATTTGACCTATTACTTCTTTAGCAAAAGGTGCTGAATATCTCATATTTATAAAAATAGTGAAATCTTCTTTTATGAGTTGCTTTAGTTTTTCTGTTAGTGCTAATTTCTGCTTTTCTGTTTCTTGAAGTAGAGAAGATTTACCACCGATTAAAGAATAAATTTTTTGAGATTTTTTCTCTCTAGTAATAGAAATTATTTTAGCGATAATATAACGCAAAGGATTTGGTAGATTAATTATAGCTTTATCATAGAATAAATTAAACAAAAAAGGTTTTACGGATTCAAGGTTTTTTGGACCGCCTAAATTAAAAAGTACTATTGCTATTCTTTTCTTCATATAACCTAACATATTTTGTCAAAAATTCTACATTTTCCGGAGGTGTTTCAGGCAAAATACCATGCCCTAAATTAAATATAAAATTCTTTCCTTTCATTGACTCAAGAATTTTGTAAGCTTTTTCTTTAATAATTTCTTTATTCGTAAGTAATACAACCGGATCTAAATTACCTTGTACTATTACTTTATCACTCCACTCTTTCATTTTTTCAAGAGGAACCATTTGATCTACAGCTAAAATATCTATAGGTACTTCTTTTATAAATTTTTCGTATAATAATCCCGCTCCTTTAGGAAAAGCAATTATAGGAATTTTTGGAAAAACTTCTTTTACTTTCAGTATAATCTTTTTTGTCGGTTCTATTACAAATTCAGTAAATTCTTCTTCGGCAAGCACTCCTGACCATGAATCAAAAAGCTTTAAAACATCTGCTCCCGATTTTGCTTGATTTATAAGATGATCAGCTGTTTTTGCCGTAATAAAATTTAATAATTCTTTAGCAAGTATTTTATTTTCATATATAAATTTTTTACTTACCTTAAAATCCTGTTTTCCTTTCCCTTCTAGCATGTAACTCATTACCGTCCAAGGACTACCTGCAAATCCTATTAAAGAAGTGGTAGAAGGTAACTCTTCTTTTACTTTTTTTATTATTTCATAAACTTTCTCTAATTTATTATTCGGATTGCTTTGTAGATATTTAAAATCCTCTCTTGATTTGAACTGCTTTAATATAGGTCCTATGTTTTCTTTAAAATCTACTTCCCATCCAAGAGCATGAGGTAAAACTAATATATCAGAAAAAATAATAGCTGCATCAAATCCATAACGTTTTATCGGTTGTAATGTTACTTCCGTTGCTTTGTTAACATCATAACAAAAATCTAGAAAATTTTTTGTTGTTTCTCTTACTTTTTTATATTCAGGTAGATATCTACCTGCTTGACGCATAAACCAAATAGGTATTGTATTACTATTTCTTTTTAACGGATTTATAATTTGCTTCATGCTATTACTAAAAATATTAAATTAACAAATATATTTATTATTTGTTGTTTATGTAAACAGAATTATGTAGATTAAATGTTTTAAACAGAGTTATCAACAAAATTTTCATTAAAATATTCTTAAAAATATAGGTATTTTTAATTATAATTCACATAAGTTTATAATGAATTTATACAAGTGGATAATTAAGTGTAAAATTCATTTATAGCTTAGAAAAGACTATTTTTTCAAAGAAAAATGATATTTATTCACAATTTTATCCACAAACTATTTATTTAAAAGAAAATATACTAGATTTACTTGATTTAATAAGGATTTGAGGAAATTTTTAATAGATTTTAATAGGAAAAATAATAAGTTATTAAAAAATTTATCCACAATTACATGTGTAAAGTATGACAAAGCTAATTATTCACTT